>JAXJXP010000046.1:0-11347 GCA_036307445.1 Clostridia bacterium | reverse complement strand
ACAAAAATTGCCCTTACCAAAGCAGGGGATATCAAAGAAGAGGGCAGAAAAAGTGCTCGTGAAGAACTTTTTACAACAAAACAAGCATAACTGTAAAAACCATCTGTATGGTTTGACAGATGGTTTTTCTTAGATGATGGAGATGTGTATGTGGACCCAGCTCATGTGCATGACTTGTTGCGCTTATCTTTCCGATGTACTCTCCACTCAAAGAGTAAACCCTTGTGCCGCCTAATTTTGGCGGAATAGCAATCTCTTACGCCCGGGAGACTTTATCGGAGTCTTCCGGTTTTTATTTTTTGTAAGGCAGGTAAGAAATCTCATGGAAAATTATTTTGAAAAGCTCGTCAGAGCAAACTTCCGATTTGGTCGAATGTGTCGATGTATATAACCATCAAAAACACATCAAATATTCGATTATGAAAGGAAATAATGATTATGTCTAATTACAAATTCGAAACTTTACAGCTCCACGTGGGTCAGGAAAATCCCGATCCCGCAACCGATGCCCGCGCGGTGCCGATTTATGCAACTACATCGTATGTATTTAAAAACTCCGCTCACGCAGCGGCACGTTTTGGTCTTGCAGATGCCGGTAATATCTACGGTAGGCTTACTAACTCCACACAGGATGTTTTAGAGCAGCGCGTGGCAGCACTTGAGGGCGGTGTAGCGGCATTGGCACTCGCCTCGGGTGCGGCGGCAATTACATATACCCTTGAGGCCCTCGGTCAAAACGGTGGCCATTTTGTAGCACAGAAGACCATCTACGGCGGCAGCTACAATCTGCTGGCACACACGCTTCCCAACTTCGGCATTACCGCAAGCTTTGTGAATATTCATGATCTTGCAGAAGTCGAGGCGGCTATTCAGGATAACACCCGTGCGATCTATATTGAAACACTCGGCAATCCCAACAGCGATATTCCCGATATTGATGCTTTGACAGAACTTGCTCACAAGCACGGTTTACCGCTTGTTGTAGATAACACGTTTGGCACTCCGTATCTTATCCGTCCCATCGAGCACGGAGCAGATATCGTAGTTCATTCTGCTACTAAATTCCTCGGCGGTCACGGTACTACCCTTGGCGGTATAATTGTTGACTCGGGTAAATTCGATTGGGCGGCAAGCGGAAAATATCCTGCTATTGCAGATCCCAACCCCAGCTATCACGGTGTATCATTTGTTAAGGCGGTAGGCCCTGCCGCGTTTGTTACCTATATTCGTGCGATACTTTTGCGTGATACGGGCGCAACTATTTCTCCCTTTGCAGCGTTCCTGCTTTTACAGGGTATTGAAACTCTGTCACTTCGCTTGGAACGTCACGCAGAGAACACCAAAAAGGTGGTTGAATTTCTAAAATATCATCCGCAGGTTGAAAGGGTTAATCATCCGTCGCTCCCAGACCATCCCGACCATGAGCTATATCAGAGATATTTTCCAAACGGCGGCGGTTCAATTTTTACATTTGAAATCAAAGGTGGCCAGGCAGAGGCTCACAAATTTATTGACAACCTTAAAATTTTTTCTCTGCTTGCGAATGTTGCCGATGCCAAGAGCCTTGTCATCCACCCGGCAACCACCACCCATAGCCAGCTCAGCGAAGAGGAGCTTGCTGATCAGGGCATTAAGCCTAACACCATTCGTCTTTCCATTGGAACCGAGCATATTGATGATATTATCGCCGACCTTAAGGGCGGTTTTGATGCAGTAAAGGAGTAATTATTATGTCAAAAGTATATACATCTGCCACAGAGCTTATCGGCAAAACCCCACTTCTTGAGCTCACACATATTGAAAAAAACTTGGGACTGAAAGCGAAGATTGTCGCAAAGCTTGAATATTTCAATCCCGCAGGTTCTGTTAAAGACCGTATTGCCAAAGCAATCATTGACGATGCCGAGGCAAGCGGCAAGCTGAAGCCCGATTCGGTTATTATTGAGCCCACAAGCGGTAACACAGGAATTGGTCTTGCATCTGTAGCGGCGGCACGAGGCTACCGCATTATACTGACAATGCCTGAAACGATGTCGGTTGAACGCCGTCAACTGATGAAGGCATACGGTGCGGAGCTTGTCCTTACCGAAGGCGCCAAGGGAATGAAAGGTGCTATCGCAAAGGCTGAAGAATTAGCGGCAGAAATTCCAAACAGCTTTATCCCCGGTCAGTTTGTAAACCCTGCCAATCCAAAAGCACACAGGGAAAATACGGGTCCTGAGATTTATGAAGATACGGACGGAAAGGTGGATATCTTTGTTGCAGGCGTAGGTACCGGCGGTACAGTAACAGGTGTTGGTGAATATCTTAAATCTAAAAATCCCAATATCAAGGTTGTAGCGGTCGAGCCTGCCGCCTCTGCGGTACTGTCCACAGGTGTCGCTGGACCTCATAAGATACAGGGCATTGGCGCAGGCTTTGTTCCCGATGTTCTTAACACCGGCATTTACGACGAGATCATTCCCGTATCCAACGAGGACGCTTTTGCTACCGGAAAACTAATCGGCAAGAGTGAGGGTGTGCTTGTAGGCATTTCTTCCGGTGCTGCTACCTTTGCGGCTATAGAGCTTGCGAAACGCCCTGAAAACGAAGACAAAACCATTGTAGTACTTTTGCCCGATACCGGCGACAGATATTTATCGACACCGCTATTTGCAGAATAATGAAAAGCACCGGTGCCTTAGACTAAGGCGCCGGTCTTTTTGAAGAAAGGAAGTTTACTGTTATGTCTGCTGAAAAAAATCAAAATATTAAGCGTACAACCTATTGGTTGTGCATTACCGCTGTTTTTATGGCACTTAATGTAGCAATGAGTTCATTTGGCGTTCCTGTTCCCGGTGGTCATCTGTATATGAATGATATTATCATCTGTACCGCTGCCATCATATTAGATCCTCTAGCCGCATTTATGGTCGGCGGTGTAGGCGCCTTTTTGGGCGACTTATTCTTCTATCCGCTTCCGATGTTTGTTTCCCTCGTAACTCACGGCCTGCAGGCGGTAGTAATTTCGATATTCTCCCATTACGTACTCAAAAAGCATCCGGTGCTCTCTTCCGGAATCGGTGTAACGATCGGTGCCGTTATTATGGTAGTAGGTTATTCTCTCGGCAGAGCCTTTATTTACAGCACACCGGAATATGCTGTTCTCAAACTGCCTTATCAGATTTTGCAGGCAGGAGTCGGTGCTATAGTCGGCATGATACTTTGCTGGAAGTGCAAGCTCGTAGAACTGTTTAACAAGAAAGGATTGTTGAGATGACAGAAAAGACGATTTATCTTGATAATGCCGCAACAACAAAAATGAGTAAGTCTGCAATTAACGCAATGCTACCCTACATGGATAGCATTTACGGTAATCCGTCAAGCCTTCATTCCGCAGGACAAAGAGCAAATGAAGCGCTCGTAAATGCTCGTGAGCGCATTGCCAAACTTCTCGGATGCGAGGCAAGAGAAATCACTTTTACATCGGGCGGTAGCGAAGCGGATAATCAGGCAATTGTTTCTGCCGCAAGATTTGGCAAAAGCAAAGGGAAGAAGCATATTATTTCAACCGCTTTTGAACATCATGCCGTTTTGCATACACTGAGTAAACTTGAAAAGGAAGGCTTTGAAATTACACTTCTTGACGTTCATGAAAACGGGCTTGTAACTCCCGAAGAGGTGCGTGAAGCCATTCGAGAAAACACCTGCCTTGTTACAATTATGTATGCCAATAACGAAATAGGCACCATTCAGCCCATTAAAGAGATCGGTGACATTTGCCGTGAAAAAGGTGTAATTTTTCATACCGATGCGGTGCAGGTAGCTGGACATCTGCATATTGATGTTAAGGAACAGAATATAGATATGCTGTCTTTGTCGGCGCATAAATTTCACGGTCCGAAAGGAATAGGTGCCTTATATGCAAGAAAAGGAATAAGACTTACAAGCCTTATTGAAGGCGGCGCACAGGAACGAGGCAAGCGTGCAGGCACCGAGAACATTCCCGCCATTATGGGAATGGCGGCGGCTCTTGAAGAGTCCTGCAGCCGTATAGATGAAAACGCAGAAATATTAACAGCTTTGCGGGATAAACTGATTGCCGGACTTTCGGAGATTCCTCATTCTATCCTCAATGGTGATGCAAAAAAGAGACTGCCCGGCAATGTGAACTTCTGCTTTGAGGGCATTGAAGGTGAATCCTTACTCTTGCTTCTCGACGATAAGGGGATTTGTGTTTCGTCGGGTTCAGCTTGCACTTCGGGATCTCTTGATCCGAGCCATGTGCTCCTTGCCATTGGCAGAGTACACGATATCGCTCACGGCTCACTGCGGCTGTCTTTGAGTGATGAAAACACAGAGGAAGAGATTGAATACACAATAAGTGCCGTAAAAGAGGTTGTAGAATATCTGCGTAGTATTTCACCAATTTGGCGAGATCTTGTAAACGGCAAGAAAGAATTTATTATAAAGTGAGGCTGTTATTATGGCATTATACAGTGAAAAAGTAATGGATCATTTCCGCAATCCCCGTAATATAGGCGTGATTGAAGATGCTGACGGAATCGGTGAAGTTGGCAACGCCAAGTGCGGCGATATTATGAAGATCTATCTAAAAATAGAAAATGACATCATAACAGATGTAAAATTTGAGACCTTTGGTTGTGGCTCGGCTATCGCATCCAGTTCAATGGCAACTGAGCTTATTAAGGGCAAGCCTGTCGGGGAGGCTTTAAGTCTTACCAACAAAGCCGTTGTGGAAGCTCTTGACGGCCTTCCTGCACATAAGCTGCATTGCTCCGTCCTTGCGGAAGAGGCGATCAAGGCTGCACTAAAGGACTACTACGACAAAAACGGAATTGAATATGACCACTCACTCTTTCCCAACTGTGAGAGCTGTGGTCGTTGTTGCGAGATATCATGAAAGCGCTGATTGCTATGAGCGGAGGAGTGGACTCCTCCCTTGCGGCGAAGTTAATGAAGGACAAAGGGTTTGATTGTATCGGCTGCACGATGAAGCTCTATCACAATGAAGATGCAGGAATCGAGAGCTCCCGCACCTGTTGTTCTCTTGACGATGTTGAGGATGCAAGGAGTGTAGCCTATAAGCTCGGGATGCCGTTCTACGTGTTCAATTTTACTGATGCCTTCCGTGATACGGTCATTCGAAAATTTATCGAAAGCTATGAAAACGGAATTACCCCGAATCCGTGTATAGACTGCAACCGCTATATGAAGTTTGACAAGCTATACGAAAGAGCGAAAACACTCGGTTGCGATTATATCGTAACGGGGCATTATGCCAGAATAGAAGAAGAAAACGGTAAATTTGTACTGAAAAAAGCATTAGACGAAACAAAGGATCAGAGCTATGTCCTATATTCCATGACACAGGATCAGCTTGTGCACACCATGTTTCCGATTGGCAGTATGCAAAAGACTGAAGTCCGTGCCATAGCCAAAGAAAGCGGGTTTGTTAATGCTGACAAACCCGATAGTCAGGATATTTGCTTTGTACCGAATGGAGATTATGCAAGCGTGATAGAGTTACAAACAGGAAAAGAATCTGCCGAGGGAAATTTTGTGGATAAACAAGGTAATAATCTCGGACGGCACAAGGGTGTGATTCATTACACCATAGGTCAGCGAAAAGGGCTTGGTGTTTCGAGCACAGAGCCTCTGTATGTATGCAATATCTGCCCGAAAGATGGCAATGTTGTTCTCGGCAGTAATGACGATCTGTTCAGCCGTGAGGCAGATGTATCCGATTTTAACTGGATAAGCGGTGAAGTACCTGGGAGCGAGTTTCGCTGCAAGGCCAAAATACGCTACCGTCAACCGGAACAGTGGGTAACCGTTATCCCTACGGGAGCAGATACCGTTCATATCGTTTTCGACGAGCCGCAACGGGCAATCACACCCGGACAAGCCGCTGTTTTTTATGACGGAGATACTGTGTTGGGCGGAGGAACGATAAAATAATGATATTTACTTGATTTACCTACCCGTTTGGGTGTATAATTAAACGGAAGATAAAAAAAGGAATGTTTTTATGAAAATTATTGATTTACTTAAAAGAGATACTCTTTCTCTTTCTTTTGAGGTTTTTCCACCCAAAACAGATACTGCCTTTGCAAATGTACGAACTGCTACCGAGGAGATTGCTAAACTTCGCCCCAGTTTTATGAGCGTTACATACGGTGCAGGAGGTGGAACAAGTAAATATACCTTGGATATTGCAAAGCGGATAAAAGAGCTTTACAATGTGCCGTCTTTGGCACATCTTACCTGCGTTTCTTCAACCAAAGAGACAGTACGTGATCGTATTGCCGATATGAAAGCGGCAAATATTGAGAATGTTATGGCACTCAGAGGCGATATTCCGGCTGAACTTCAGAATGCTGACCGTAGTCATTGGGACTATCATCACGCTATAGAACTTGTACGAGAACTGAAAGAATCGGGTGCAGATTTTTGCATAGGTGGCGCGTGTTATCCTGAGATACACCCCGAAAGCGAAAACCAGAAAGAGGATATTAAACATCTTAAGGAAAAGGTAGACGCAGGCTGTGAGTTTTTAACTACACAGATGTTTTTTGATAATAATTTGCTCTATAATTTTCTATATAAGATCCGTGAAGCAGGAATTACCGTTCCCATCATTCCGGGTGTTATGCCTATTACAAATGCCAATCAGGTAGAACGTGCCATCAAGCTTTCGGGCTCGTTTATGCCGCAGCGTTTCAAAAGCCTTGTGGATAAATTCGGCAACGATCCTGCAGCTATGAAGCAGGCCGGTATTGCGTATGCTACTGATCAGATTATTGATTTATATGCTAACGGCATCACCAACGTGCACGTATATTCGATGAACAAGCCTGATGTTGCTGCCAAAATCCAAAACAACTTAAGCTGTATATTAGGAAAATGAATTCTGTGATTTTAAGTAAAACATATATCGAGCCGCCGTTTTGCGAAAAAGAAATTTTGCGTTATGCAGGCTGTAGGGGAGAGCGCGAAGAGATATCCGTTCTTCTTAAAGAGTGCATAGATGAAGTGAAGGAAAAGCTTGCCTATAAAGTCTGCTATCGTGAACTTTCCATTAAAACGGTCGGCGATACTTGTGATTTTGAGGTCTTTAGTGTGCATTCAGAAAAGCTTGCGCGTAATCTCAAAGGCTGTGAAAAGGTTATCCTTTTTGCTGCAACGGTGGGTGTGGAAATCGACCGTCTAATAGGGAAATATGGTAGACTTTCTCCCACAAAGGCATTGCTTTTTCAGGCAATCGGTGCTGAACGGATAGAGGCGTTGTGCGATGCTTTTTGCGCGGATATAAAAAAAGAATACAATACGGGATTAGAGCCACGTTTCAGTCCGGGCTACGGTGATTTGCCGCTCTCGGCTCAAAAGAATATTTTTGCCGTCCTCGACCCAGAGCGAAGAATTGGACTGACTTTAAACAGCAGTCTGCTTATGTCACCGTCAAAATCGGTTACGGCTTTTGTCGGGCTTGGGAGCACAGAAAAAACAAGCTCAAATAAATGCAGTCTTTGTGAAAAAACAGACTGTACGTTAAGAGGTGTCTAATGAATTTCAAAGATTACTTAAAGAATCATATTGTCTATCTTGACGGCGGTATCGGAACGCTTCTGCAAGCTGGGGGTTTAAAACCGGGTGAGTACCCTGAAAGATGGAACTTGTCCCACCACGATGTAATAATCGACATACATAAGGCTTATTTTGATGCAGGCAGTAATGTTGTTTGTACCAACACTTTTGGCGCAAACTGCCTTAAATTTGCTGATGATGAGCTTGAACAAATAATAAAAGCGGCGGTCGCCAATGCTAAGAAAGCAAGGGAACAGTCGGTACAGAAAGGTGAAAAGTTCATAGCACTTGATATCGGCCCCTCGGGAAAGCTTTTAAAGCCGCTTGGTGATCTTGATTTTGAGGATGCGGTAAACGTATTTTCAAAAACAGTCAAATTCGGTGTGAAATATGGTGTCGACCTGATTATCATCGAAACGATGAATGACTCTTATGAAACCAAGGCAGCCCTACTTGCAGCAAAGGAAAACAGTAATCTTCCCGTAATTGTTTCCAACGCCTACGGCGAGGACGGTAAGCTGATGACAGGTGCGGCTCCTGCCGCAATGGTGGCAATGCTGGAAGGTATGGGAGCGGATGCAATCGGTGCTAACTGTTCGCTTGGACCCAGACAACTCCGCGGAGTTGCAGAGGAACTGCTCCAAAAAGCATCTGTTCCCGTTATACTCAAGCCCAACGCAGGGCTTCCGAAGTCTTTAAACGGTAAAACAGTATTTGATGTAACTGTCGATGAGTTTTCAGATGAAGTAGCAGCTCTTGTGAAAAAAGGTGTTCGTGTTGTTGGCGGTTGCTGCGGCACAACCCCCGAATACATTGCTTCGCTTTATAGTAAAACATCTGAACTTGCTCCTGTTCCTATTGCTGATAAAAAAATAACGGTAGTATCTTCCTATACCCACGCAATAGAGTTTGGAGAAAGTCCCATTCTTATCGGCGAGCGTATCAATCCTACGGGTAAAAAGCGCTTTAAACAGGCTTTGCTTGAAAACGATATCGACTATATTTTGTCTGAGGGTGTAAATCAGCAGGAAAAGGGCGTGCATATTCTCGATGTGAATGTGGGACTTCCCGACATTGATGAAGTGCAGATGCTAAAAAATACTGTTTGCGAGCTACAGGCTATTATCGACTTGCCGTTGCAGATAGATACTTCGAACATCGCCGCTATGGAAGAGGCTTTACGCCGATATAACGGAAAGGCCATGATAAATTCCGTTAATGGCAAGCGAGAAAGTATGGAAGCGATTTTTCCGCTTGTCAAAAAATACGGTGGATTGGTAGTTGCCCTAACCCTTGACGAGAGCGGTATTCCTGACACCGCCCAGGGCAGAGTCAAAATCGCCGAAAACATACTAAAGGTTGCGAACGAATACGGAATAGATAAAAAGGACATCATTTTTGATACCCTTGCTATGACCATCAGTGCCGACAACAAAGCGGCTGTTGCAACTCTGTCTTCGCTTAAAACTATAAAGAATGAGCTTGGTTGCCATACATCTCTCGGTGTTTCAAACATTTCTTTTGGGCTTCCTAACCGTGATGCAGTAAACGGTACATTCTTTGCACTTGCACTCCAAAACGGTCTTTCCGCCGCTATTATGAACCCTTATTCTGTGGATATGATGAAAACTTACTATGCCTACAGAGCACTCAAGGGTCTTGATGAAAACTGTGCCGAATATATCGGTTCGGCTGAATCATTTGTAGTTACAGTAACATCTGTGGCTGCCGCCGCACCAAAAACTACTGAGGAATATTCATCTGAACTTCAGCATGCAGTTATAAAAGGCTTCAAGGATAAGGCAGGGGAGTTGACAAAAAACTTACTTTCAAGTGTTGACCCGCTTGAAATAGTGAATAACGAAATTATCCCTGCGCTTAATATTGTAGGTGACGGATTTGAAAAGAAAACGGTCTATCTTCCTCAGTTGCTTATGAGTGCTGAAGCTGCAAAAAGTGCTTTTGAGGTTATAAAAGCCTCTATGTCGGGCAAAGAAAAAGCTGGGACCAAGGGCGTAATTGTAATTGCTACCGTTTACGGTGATATTCATGACATAGGTAAAAATATAGTAAAGCTTTTGCTTGAAAACTACGGCTTTGATGTTGTGGATCTAGGCAAAGATGTTCCGCCCGAAATAATTGCAAAGACAGCGATAAAACTTCGCGCACCGCTTGTAGGCTTAAGTGCGCTTATGACAACCACTGTTCCTGCAATGGAAGAAACAATTAAGCTTCTGCGGGAAAAAGCCCCTTGGTGCAAGATCGTGGTAGGCGGTGCAGTTTTAACTAAAGAATATGCCGATAAAATAGGTGCGGATAAATATGCAAAGGATGCGATGGAAAGTGTTCGTTATGCTGAAGAGATTATAAATGGAGGTAAAGAATAATGCTTATTTCTACAAGAGGCAGATACGCCTTGCGCGTATTGCTTGATCTCGCGGAACATCAGGACGATGGCTATATCGCAATGAAAAATGTAGCTGAACGCCAAGGGCTTTCACTTAAATATATCGAAAAAATTATGCCCGTGCTATCAAAGAATAATTATGTAGATGGTGTTCACGGCAAGGGTGGAGGCTACCGCTTGGCAAGAGAGCCGAAAGATTATAAAGTAGGCGATATTTTAAGACTTGCCGAAGGGGATCTCGCCCCCGTTACTTGCCTTCAATGCAATGCCGAAAAGTGTGATCGTGCTGATACCTGTCCTACGCTTCCTATGTGGACCGAGTTTTATAGCATAGTAAGCAATTATTTTGACGGTATCACATTAATTGATTTAATGAAATAAATTATCTGCTTAAAGACGTCGCAGCAATGCGGCGCCTTTTTCCTTGTTTCAAACAATTTATAGTTTTACCTCGATTTTACATCAGTTTGATTACGGATTTTACTCCTGGGAACTATAATAAGGACGTAGCAATGAAACAGGTCTAATTTGAAAGGAGATCATAAAAATGAAAAAAGTAATTAGTTTGTTCGTTGTGGCAGTCCTTATTTGCATTGCAATGGTAGGCTGCTCGAAGTCCGAAAGCGTGGCAACCGATGGTTCCACATCCATGAGTAAGGTGATTGAGTCTCTGAGCGAAGCGTTCGCTGAAGGTACAGGCATTGAGGTAACCTACAATGCTACAGGTTCCGGTGCAGGTATTGAAGCAGTTCTCGCAGGTCGTTGCGACATTGGTCTTTCCAGCCGTGACCTGAAGGATGAAGAGAAGTCTAAAGGTCTTGAAGGAACCACCCTTGCATATGATGGTATCGCAATCATTGTTCACCCTGACAATAACGTAGCAGATCTCAGCATCGAGACGATTGCTAAGATCTACACCGGTGAAATCACCAACTGGAAGGACGTTGGCGGTAAGGATGGGGAAATTGTTCTCATCGGACGTGAGGCAAACAGTGGTACAAGAGATGGCTTTGAATCCATCACCGATACCGAGGATAAGTGCAAATACCGTCAGGAATGCACCTCTACCGGTGACGTAATCACAGCAGTATCCAGTAACCCCAACGCAATTGGTTATGCTTCCCTTGCTTCTGTTAAAAATAGCGTAAAAGCAGTATCTGTTGACGGTGTTAAGCCGAGCGAAGCAACCGTAAAAGATGGAAGTTATGCGGTTCAGCGTCCTTTCATTCTCGTAACTAAGAAAGATACAAAGCTTTCCGACGACGCACAGAAGTTCTTTGATTACATCACTTCTAAAGACGCAAATGAAGTAATCAGCGGTGCGGGTGTTGTTCCTGCAAACTAAACGGATTT
>JAXJXP010000045.1:0-142658 GCA_036307445.1 Clostridia bacterium | reverse complement strand
CCATTATAACAGATGCTTTGAATTCTGGCGAGTACTTTCTTTGTTTTTGTCCTTTTTTGCTCATAAAAATATGCACCTCCAAAAGTGTCTAACTTTTGGGGTGCATATCACCGGTTGGTTGTCTCTTTTTTTAACACAAAAAGGCTGTTGCACATAAGCAACAGCCTTTAACTCTATTTAAAATTATCAGACACAACCCTGAGCCTTCATAGCCTCAGCAACCTTAAGGAAGCCGGCGATATTAGCACCTGCAACCAAATCATCACCAAGACCATATTCATTGGCAGCCTTAACTGATGCACCGAAGATGTTCTTCATAATGCCCTTAAGCTTTTCGTCAACCTCATCTGCTGTCCAGCTGTAACGCATTGAGTTCTGGCTCATTTCAAGACCTGAAACAGCAACACCGCCGGCATTAACAGCCTTAGAAGGAGCAACGATTACATTCTTAGACTTAAGGAATGCAACAGCCTCATTTGTTGTAGGCATATTTGAAACCTCAACATAATACTTAACACCGTTAGCAACAATCTTCTCAGCCTCAGCCATACCAACCTCGTTCTGAGTTGCACAAGGCATAATGATATCAGCCTTAACTCCCCATGGCTTTTCACCTGCATAGAAAGGTACACCAAACTTATCAGCATAATCCTGTACTCTGTTTCTGCATGATGCACGCATCTCAAGCATATAGTTAATCTTTTCTTCTGTTGTGATACCGTCTTCATCATAGATATAGCCATCAGGACCTGAGATTGTTACAACCTTACCGCCAAGCTCTGTAACCTTTTTAACTGTACCCCATGCTACGTTACCAAAGCCGGAGATCGCAAAGGTCTTACCCTTGATATCGTCGCCGAAATGCTTGAGCATCTCAACTGTATAGTAAACTGCGCCATAGCCTGTTGCTTCAGGACGGATAAGTGAGCCGCCGAAGCTTATACCCTTACCTGTCAAAACGCCTGTGAACTCATTCTTAAGTCTCTTATACTGACCAAAAAGATATCCAACCTCTCTTGCACCTACACCGATGTCGCCTGCAGGAACGTCGAGGTCGGGACCGATATGACGGTAAAGCTCTGTCATAAAGCTCTGGCAGAAACGCATAACCTCGTTATCTGACTTACCCTGAGGGTCAAAGTCTGAACCACCCTTACCGCCACCCATAGGAAGTGATGTAAGGCTGTTCTTAAATGTCTGCTCAAAGCCGAGGAATTTAATAATACCTGAATATACATTGGGCGCAAATCTCAAACCGCCCTTATAAGGTCCGATAGCTGAATTAAACTGTACACGAAAACCTCTGTTTACCTGCACCTTGCCATTATCATCAACCCAGGGTACACGGAATACAATCTGTCTTTCCGGCTCTACCATTCTCTCAATAACACCTGCTTCAACTAGGTCGGGACGGCAATCTACAACCGGCTCAATACTCTCTAAAACCTCCGTTACTGTCTGAATGAACTCAGGCTCCCCTGCGTTACGCTTTTTAACAGTTTCAAGAACACTTGAAAGATACTCATTTTTCATATACTTACACCTCCAAAATTTCAGTTTCCGAAAAAATCAAAAACTAAAATAATTATACACTTTAGGCTATTAAAAATCAAGATTTTTTTCAAACTTTTTTGAAAGCACCGTTTAACTTAGTGCAAGTGTTACTAAATTTTCCAGTATTGATACTCATTTTATATAGAATATAGCAAAAAATCTGTTCCTGCAATTCTGAGCAGGAACAGATTTAATAATTGTTTAGTTTAGTACATATACGTTTGCACTTCTTCTTCCAAATTGAATACACTCGCCTCTTGTGTTATAGCACAAGTCAATTTTGTTACCTTTGATAGCACCGCCGGTATCAGCTGCAATAGCATAACCGTATGTCCAAGAAGCACCGTCATCGGTAGATTCGATGTAAAGCTTTGTGCCAAGCGGAATAACTCTCGGGTCAACCGCTACTACTCCAAACTGAGCTTTGATACCGCTGGCTGTAATACCTCTGCCGTCTCCACCACAATTGTACGGCTCATATGCTGACGCATTAACCGTAATTTTTCTTTTGTAAGTAAAGCCTTTATGAGTATTTACCTTCGGTTTTGTACCTACTGCAATAATCTTATCCGTTGCAGGAGTGATAACCTTCTCAGTTATTTCCTTATCCGAAACCATTACTCCATCATGATAAACAGTTGAGGTGATTACTTCCTTAACACCGTCTGCTCCTTCCTGACGGATAGCAGTTTCGCCAACGTAGAGGTTATTATCCTCTACCTTAACCTCAGAGAACGGAATTCTCTCAGTAGTTACACTGTCTTCCTTTGTAACACGTACAATCTTAATTGTATCACCCTCTTTAAGATTACTGTCCAAAGACGGTGTTACAATATCTGCAGGGTTAACTTCAATACCTGCAAGAGATAGAAAATCTGAAACTTTCTTACTGGTAGTAGCAGCTGTTACATACATACCATCATACTCAAGATTAATGCTTCTTCCCTTTCTGATGATAACATTGCATCTGTCTGAAATAGCCTCATCAAGTGCAGGGGTTACAGAGTCCTTTTCTGTAAGAACCATATTCTGTTCCTTCAACAAGCCTTCTACTGTTGACTGCCTCGTCGAAACTGTTTCAACCATATTCACACCTGAGAAATCGTCAAACACCATAATGTTGACACTCTTACGCTGTGAATCGTACATTGCTCCCATCAATACCGTGCTGAGCATCGAAACAACCAGCACAAGTAAAATAGTTCTTTTGCGAGTGTTTTTCAGTGAAGCAGTGCATGCCTTCATTGAAAACATACTTCCAACCTCCAATCCTATACAAGCAGTATTATACTACACTTATACGCACTTGTCAAGGATTTTATTACGAAGTTGTTACATTTTTTAAATATTTTACATTAATTCGCAATAAATTCTTTAGTGATTTTTGACTATTTTTGACAAAAAAATGTACCTTTTATGAAAATGCGTAATATAAAAAACGACGTTTTTAAGCCACTTTTTACATCTATTTGGTATAAATTTCTAAAACACAGGCAAAAATAACATTATAAAAATTTGTCACAAAATTATTACAGTCAAAGGAGCTATATTAATTATGAAAAAAACTCAAAAACGCGCTTTTATTCTTAATGAATGTAAATCACCATACATTTCTCAGGCAATTTTTATTCTGAAAGATGGTATTAGTTCAAATCATCATGGAGTAATTGCAGACGCCGAAAGAATTGTTGCATCCTATATGTCCGATCTACCAAAAATTCCGCAAGATAATAAGAAACAGTTATCCGCCTCATTAACCGCTGTAATTACAGCACTTATCACAGTATCCTTGTCAGTTGCATTCTTCCTTTTTATATCAAAATAGGACGGCAATAATGCCGTCCTTTAGTTTAGTTTTCGCTGTATATAACCGTAAGGTCTGGATGCAGCTGTAGGATTGATGCTGGTACTTTGGGAGTAATAGGTCCAAAAAAGGCTTGTTCTACAATATCCTTTTTATTCTTTCCGTTAGCAATAAGGAGTACCTTTTTAGCCTGCATAATCGACATCATGCCCATCGTAATCGCTTTTGTAGGAACTTCGTCCTTTGAGCCAAAAAATCTTGCATTTGCTTCAATAGTTGACTGGTCAAGGGTTACAAGATGCGTTTCCTTAGTAAAAAACTCATCAGGCTCGTTAAAGCCGATGTGACCGTCAAGACCAATTCCCAAGAGCTGTAAATCAATACCACCGAGACCTTTTATCAAGGCATCATATCTGTCCCCCTCGTCTTTCATATCATCTGCACAGCCGTTGGGAACATATGTTTTTGACTTGTCAATATTTATCTTTGAAAATAAATTAGTATCCATAAAATAACGGTAGCTCTGTTTGTTATCAGCAGCAAGTCCTACATATTCATCAAGATTAACCGATGTTACCGCCGAAAAGTCAAGGTCTCCTGCTTTGCACATTTGCACAAGCTTTTCATATGTGCCAAGCGGAGAAGATCCTGTTGCCAAGCCCAAAACCGAACAGGACTTCATAATAACCTGTGCAGCAATAATATTTGCTGCTTTTTGACTCAACTCATCATAGCTGTTTACCTTAATATAATTCATAATTTACCTACTTTCTCTTTTTACAACATTTGTCTGGCTCTTAACAATACAATCAGCAGGATAAACACCCCTTAAGCTATTTAGTGGATATACAGATGTGTTCTTTCCTATAACGGTACCGGGATTAAGAACACAGCCGCAACCGACATCTGCGCCATCAGCCAGAATAGCTCCAATTTTACGCATACCAGTTTCATAATCCTTATCTGCGTGAATTGCTACCGACTTGCCGTCACTCTTGAGATTTGAACAAATAGACCCTGCACCCATATGCGCCTTATATCCAAGAACCGAATCTCCTACATAATTATAGTGCGGTACCTGAACATTGTCGCATAAAACACAGTTTTTAAGTTCGCTCGAATTTCCTATAACACAGTTTTTACCGGTGATTACATATCCTCTCAAAAATGCACCAGGCCTGATTTCTGTTCCCTCACCAATTATAGCCGGAGGTTCAATAGTTGCTGTCGGATAAATTTTAACATTTTTACCTACAAGAACCCCCTCTGAAATCTTTTCATAACCAGAAATGCCTTTTTCCAAGAGGTTATTTATATATTCTTTAATTTTGGGCAGTATCTCCCACGGATATTCTGATTTCTCAAAAACGTCTTTAAGATACTCATTTTCACAGCTAAATAACTCACTTGTTTTTACCTTTTTAATCAACTCCATATCCCCCTTCAATGACTTTATTTATTACTCTGTCTGCATACTCTATACATTTTTCCATCGTTTCACACTCTATCATAACACGAATTACCGGCTCTGTACCGCTTTGTCTTAACAGGACTCTGCCCTTTCCGGCTATAAGCTTTTCAACCGCAACAGTTTCTGCTATTACGCTTGAATCCTTAAGAACTGCCGCCTTATCTTTTACTCTTATATTCTTCGTGTACTGCGGGTAAAGCTTAACTGGTTCTGCAAGCTTCGCAAGGGATAGCTTTGAATCGCAAATCTCCTCCGAAATCATTATCGCAGTTAAGAGTCCATCACCTGTTGTTGCATATTTCTTCATTATAATATGTCCTGACTGCTCACCGCCTAACGAATAATCATTGTTCTGCATACATTCATACACAAACCTATCCCCGACGGCAGTCTGCTCGCAAGAAATTCCCACTTCTTTAAAACTTGCCATAAGTCCGCTGTTTGACATTACTGTTGTAACAACAGTATTCTTATTGAGCATACCTCTTGCCTTCAGTCTCTTTCCGAGAATGTACATCATTGCATCGCCGTCAACAACATTGCCGTTTTGGTCAACTGCAATACAACGGTCGCAATCTCCGTCAAAAGCAAAGCCAACATCAAGATGCTCTTCCTTAACAAGTCTGCACAGATTTTCAATGTGAGTCGAGCCACAGCCATTATTTACATTAAGGCCGTCAGGCTGAGCACCTATTACAACCGTCTTTGCTCCCAACGCACCGAACACTGAGTTTGCAATCATCCACGATGCACCGTTCGCGCAGTCAAGACCGATTTTTAGCTCTTTATAAGAATTAGAAGCAAGCGAAATAAGATAGCCTACATATCTGTTTCTGCCAGAAACATAATCTATAATACGTCCAATATTATCCCTTTTTGCAAATGGAATGTCTTCCATATTCAGTCCAATACTGCTCATATCTCCGTCAATATAAGCTTCAATCAGGGCAGTCGTTCTGTCATCAAGCTTTTCTCCATAACGGTTAATCACCTTAATTCCGTTATCGTAATAAGGGTTATGTGACGCAGTAATCATAATACCGCAATCAAATTCTTCCTGTCTTGCAACATAGGACACACTCGGAGTGGTAGTAACATGAAGCATATACGCGTCTGCTCCTGATGCTGTTATTCCCGCAACAATTGAGTATTCAAGCATATAGCTTGAACGTCTGGTATCCTTTCCTATTACAATCCTCGGACGATAACCGGGATTATTACATCCTGATAATGTTGAAGAATAGTACCAGCCAAGAAATCTGCCCACCCTATATGCCTGAATAGAGGTAAGATTTACGTTCGCCTCACCTCTAAAGCCATCCGTGCCGAAATATTTATTACCATCCTTTGACTCACGTAAAACACGGTCAATACTGACAGTATCACGAAGTAATTCATCAGTAGAAATCTTAAACAATTCACAAAGCTGAAGCACCTTATCTATATGAGGAATAGCCTGATCCATTTCCCATTTTGAAACAGATTGACGGGATACTGATATTTTTTCCGCAAGCTGTTCCTGAGATATATCAGTATTCATTCTGAGCTTTGTAATTTTTTCACCAATTGTCATTTTTTAATCACCGGTCCTTCAATATCTATTATTGGGTATAATATTACCAACATTGTTTTAATATATCAACCAACTTATATTTGAATTTTCAGGCAACCTATGGTTGCATTATTATGTTTATATTTTAATATTATCACAACAGATCAATTATTTCAATAATATTTCGCAAAGTTTACTTTCCAAAACAAAGAAAGAAGCATATATTATTTATATGCTTCTTCTACAATATTATTTATAACACTCAGAAATCTTTTTAAATTACATTGTGCTTAATTCAATTATTTTCTTAACACCTACTTCTTTTTTCTGACAAGGTTCTTCTCTACCGATAATATAGTTATATAAATATGTATTAGCCAAAAATTGAAAATGCCACAAATAATGTTGAAAGCAATGATGCCACTAAGGATACAACTGTAATTTGTGTATTAATTGAAGGTCCAGCGGTGTCCTTAAATGGATCACCTACTGTATCACCAATAACAGCTGCTTTATGAGCGTCGCTACCCTTACCGCCCTCATTGCCTGCTTCAACGTACTTTTTAGAATTATCCCAAAGCCCTCCGGAATTAGACATAAATAGTGCAAGCAAAAGTCCACTTACGATATTACCTAAAAGGAAACCACCAACAGCTGAAGGACCGCCAATAAATCCAACAATAACAGTTGCAATAATACTCATAAGTCCTGCAGGGATAAGCTCTTTGAGCGCACCTGTCGTTGCAATGTCAATACATTTATCATATTCAGGCTTTGCAGTACCTTCTCTAAGACCCACAATATTGTTGAACTGACGATGAATTTCTGCAACCATACGCTGAGCATTTTTATCTACGCCCAATATAAGCATAGCAGAGAATACTGCGGGAATTGCAGCACCAATCAAGATTCCAAAGAACACCGTAGGATCCATAATATCAAAGCCTGTAATAAGTTCTGTACCGCCTGTAGCTTTGATAGCTTCGTTTACTTCAGACATAAATGCACCCAAAAGCGAAATAACTGTGAGGCCTGCCGCGCCAATTGAAAAACCTTTAGTAACAGCCTTAACCGTGTTACCTGCACTGTCGAGTTCATCAGCAATACGGATAGTTTCTTCTCCCAGTCCGCCCATTTCGGCAAGACCACGAGAGTTATCAACAATGGGACCGTAAGCATCATTCGAGATAATCATACCCACTATAGAAAGCATACCAACAGCAGCCATAGAAATACCAAACAATGCGTATCCATCGCCCATAGGCTCACAGATTTTGTAAGCAGCAAGAGCAGAAATAGCGATACCAGCCATCGCAGGAAGTGCCGAAATAAATCCATAGGACACACCAGACAAAATTGTAAATGCAGGTCCAGAGGCTGAAGCATGGGCAGCTTTTTTTACAATAGGCTTTGAATCATCCGTAAAGTAATCTGTCGCAAGACCAATTATAACGCCAACAAGAAGTCCCACAGAAGAAGCACCCCATATGCGCCATGAAAAACCTTCAACTACCGCTGTTGCAACTGCAGTAAACGCTAAGAATATTGCCGTTGTAACATATGTAGAAGAGTTAAGCGCCCTGGTGGGATTACCTTTTTTACCCAACCTTGCTGTTGCAATACCAATAATTGACGCCAAAAGTCCCAATATTGCATAACAAAATACCATCGAAGTATTTGCATATGTACCAGAAAGTGACTGAGCAATAACCAGGGCAGATGCCATAGCTGCAACATTTGAGTCGAAAAGATCTGCACCCATACCTGCAACATCACCTACATTATCACCGACATTGTCAGCAATAACAGCAGGATTTCTTGGGTCATCCTCAGGAATACCCAATTCAACTTTACCAGTGATATCAGCAGAAACATCGGCAGTTTTTGTAAAAATGCCACCTCCTGCTTTTGCGAAAAGAGCAAGAGAACTTGCACCAAATGAAAAACCGAGTAAAATCGAGGCATCCCCTACAATCCAAAGAACCGTTGCCACACCAAGAAGTGAGCAACCAACAACTAAAAGCCCCATAACTGCGCCACCACGAAAACCTATAAGAAACGCGGGCTTTATGCCTTTTTGAGCAGCCTCTGCTGCACGTGAGTTTGACAAAGTAGCAACCATAATACCAATCTTACCTGCAATAGCAGAAAGAACAGTTCCTAAAATATAGGAAAATGCCATCCCGATATTTGATGTAATTTGGTTTCCGGTTTTCCACACAGGAGATGGGAGAAATAGAAAGATTAATACCGCAATAATTGCAGCAAACATACCAAGAATTTTGTATTCACGGCGCATAAAAGTATTTGCTCCCTGCTTAATAAGAGCAGATACTTCTATAATTTTCTCATTAACTGTATTCTGCTTTTTAACCCAAAGGTAAAGGTATGCAGCAAATGCAAAAGCAACTGCAGAAGTCAGAATTGACAGTCCTAAAAAGAGTGATAGTTGTTCCATAATGCCCCTCCAAAATATTATATTACGCACTTTTAGAATGAAATCCCATAAAATGCAATTTTATTATACTATATGCAACAAAAAAAGTCAATATTTGACAAAAAAATTGTAGGATATAAACACAACTGGGTTATCACTCCATAATTACATTCAGAGCAAGCAATATATAACTTGCTCTGACGTTGCTGCGGAAGAAGGATTACGACTCGCTTCGCTCGCTTGTATGCTACGCCTTTTCCAATCAGACTTCGCTTCGCTCGTCTTCTTGGTGGCTTCGCGATCTCACCCCTCGGGTTCTCATCCTACCGCACGACACAAAAAAAGACGTACGCTTCGCATACGTCTTTTTTTGGCTGCGGAAGAAGGATTCGAACCCTCACAGAATGAGTCAGAGTCATTAGTGCTACCTTTACACTATTCCGCATGGTGCGAGTGATGGGACTTGAACCCATACGTCAAAGACACACGCCCCTCAAACGTGCCTGTCTGCCTATTCCAGCACACTCGCATATCGGATACCCTCTTAAGTACCGAACAAATGATATTATAGCACAGAGTATTTGGTTTGTCAACATATTTTTTAAAAAAATCTATTTTTTTTAATACTTTTCTATCAGTTCAATAATATTATTAAAAACCGCTTCACAGGTTTTTTCTCTTACAGTATCTCTATCACCAGAAAACTGAAGCTTTGCAGGATAGACCTTGCCCTTGTAGCATACGGCAGTCCACACAAGACCTACCGGTTTCTCAGCGCTTCCACCATCGGGACCTGCAATTCCTGTTATGCCCACCCCAACATCTGCACCCATCAGTTTGGTGGCACCTATCGCCATTTCCGATGCGACTATTTCGCTTACTACACCGTGCTCACTTATATTCCTTTCTGACACTCCCAAAAATTTTATTTTGGCAGCATTGGCATAAGCAACAACACTCGCGTCAAGAACTGCCGATGAGCCGGCTACATCCGTTATCATCTTTGTAAACAATCCGCCGGTACAGCTCTCCGCTGCTGATATTTTAAGATTTTTCTCAATTAACAGACTCACTGTTCTTGCTGCATAATCAGTCATTACTATCCTCCATATCGGGATATATTTCTATTACCTCTATTCCCTCTACCGCTTTTTCAATAAGCTTATCGATATCAAGCACCGACTCTGTCCTTTCAATATCCTCAAGCTTGGGTTTTGTTGTCGGATGCTTGGGTGTAAATACTGTACAGCAGTCCTCATATGGCAGAATCGATGTTTCAAACGTACCAATATCTCTTGCACGCTCTATGATTTCTTCCTTGTCCATTCCGATAAGCGGTCTTAAAACAGGCATTTGGCAAACACTATTCGTAACATTCAGCGCCGCTAAAGTCTGGCTCGCAACCTGTCCTACACTCTCTCCCGTAATAAGTGCAGATGACTTTGTTTTCTTAGCCACAATTTCTGAAATCTTCATCATAAAACGGCGCATAATGAGTGTCATATGTTCTTCCGGACACTTATCACGGATTTCAAGCTGGATTTCAGTAAAAGGAACAACGTAGAGCTTTAGCTTTGTTACATATCCTGTTAGAATTCTGCCTAACTCAACTACCTTTTCCTTCGCTCTGTCGCTTGTATAAGGGAAACTAAAAAAGTTTACCGCATTAAGCTCCACACCACGTTTTGCTATCATATAACCTGCAACAGGGCTATCTATTCCTCCCGAAAGGAGCAGTGTTGCAAGACCGCCTGTGCCAATCGGCATACCGCCTCTGCCGTTTATTTTATCCAATGTACTGTAAACATATGCTGCATTATCCCTTACTTCAGCACGGACAAGCACCTCAGGATTATGGACATCAACTACAATCCCCGATATACCCTCATGCAAAGCACCACCGACCTGCTGCGCTATCTGGATAGAATTAAGCGGAAATCTCTTATCCGAGCGCTTTGCCTCAACCTTAAAGCTCATACCCGCTTTAAGCTTATCCTTAAGGTATTCAACAGCAGCAACTTTAATGCTCTCGATATTCTTTTCACATACGCCTGCACGTGAAATTGACACAATACCAAAAATACGGCCAAGTCTTTCACAAACCTCGTCAATGTTTTCTTCAGCAGTTTCAATATAGATTGTAGCCTGAGCAATACTTACTCTTAAGTCAGAAAAGCTCTTCAAAGCATCTCTGATATTTTTGATAAGCATTCTCTCGAACACAGGACGGTTTCCGCCCTTTAGTATTATCTCACCGTATTTTACAAGTATTATTTCCTTCACTATATATTCCTCACATTCTACCTCATATATTTTCTGATTTCTGCGACCTTATCAGAAAGTGCAGAAACAGTAAAATCTATATCTTCTTCTGTAATATCATATCCAATACTAAACCTTACCGCACCCATAATTTCTTCCCTTGAGCATCCCATTGCCGTCAATACATGGCTCGGCATCGGTTTGTTAGACGAACAGGCAGAGCCTGTTGACACATATATCCCAACGCTTTCCAGTGAATGTAAAAGTATCTCAGACTTTATACCAACAAATGAAACATTTAATATATAGGGAGAAAAACAATCTTCACTTCCGTTATATTTTACATCAGAAATATTGGACAAAATGCCATCAAGCAGACGTTTTCTTAAATCCCTTATCCTTTCAACATCTCTTTTTTCCTTAGCAGCTGCACCAAAGGCAGCAATTCCAATCACATTCTCAGTTCCCGAACGCAAATTTTTCTGCTGACCACCGCCTACAATTATAGGACTAAAGCTATTTTTGTTCCTGATATAGATAGCCCCCGTCCCCTTAAAACCGTTAATCTTGTGAGCAGAAAGAGAAACAAAATCCGCACCTGTCTTTTTTACAGACAAAGGTATTTTCCCAAAGCTCTGAACTGCATCAATATGGAAAAGTCCCCCGTCAGTTTTTTCATCAATCAGCTTTCTTATCTCTTCAACAGGCTGAATAGTACCTGTTTCATTATTAACGTGCATTAGGCTCACAAGTGCAGTATCTAAATCAAGCTTAGTCGAAAGCTCATCAAGGTCTAAAGTTCCTTCACTGTCTACGCCGATATAATCCACCTTGTATCCGTTCTTTTCAAGCTGCTTGAACGGTTCAAGAACAGAAGGATGCTCTATTTGCGATGTTATAAGATGTCTTTTTTTACTTCTTGCAGCAACGCCAAATATTGCCGTATTATTTGATTCCGTACCGCCCGATGTAAATATAACCTCTTCATCACGGCAGCCTATTAAATCAGCTATGGTCTTTCTGCTGTTTTTGATTATTTTTTCCGCACCAAGTCCCATCCTGTGCAAGCTTGACGGGTTTCCAAAACACTCCACAGCATCAAGAGCAGCTTTAACTGCTGCGTCGCACGGCTTTGTTGTTGCCGCATTATCAAGGTATATCACTAAATAAACATCTCCTAATCTCTGCTTCTAATAACAAGGGCATTGCCTTTTCTGACCGTTATTCTGCACTCCGAATGGAGCATAACATTACTTACTCCCCTTGAAGTCCCCATACACAATGCATCATTATCAAGACGATAAAAAAGCCCCTCTGTGCTAATACCCTCAATGTCGGATAAAGGCAGAATTGAAACTGTATCACCCATATTGCCGTTTATGGTTATACTTTTGTCAAGATAATAAATTTCATTCTTTTCATCAACCACAGATGCTTTGATTTTTAAATCGTTCAGTCTTTTTAACAATAAGACATTTGCTAACGAGTGGTCCTTGCGGCTTCCCATAGCACCAAGAAGTAAAATCTCATCTGCTCCTCTTTCAATTGCGACTCTCATTGCAGCCTCTGTGTCCGTTTCGTCCTTGATAACCTCAAGCCTGATTATCTCTTTACCCAAAACTTCTGATTTGACCGAGTCCATATCGCCTATCATAATATCAGGCTCAAGCCCCATTTTTATCAAATGTTCCAAGCCGCTATCCGCCGCAAGAAGCATATCCTCATTATTTAACAGGCTTTTTGCATATACATAATCTTTTATCTCTCCGCCTGCAAAAATCACCGCTCGCATACAGCTGCCTCCAGATTTTTGATATTATTCTCAATATCTCCCTTAAACACAGCAGTACCTGCAACAATAACATTTGCACCGCAGTCTATTACACTTTTTATATTTTCCTTATATATACCGCCATCAACCTGAATATCAAAATCGTCTCCCATAATACTTCGTATTTCAGTTATTTTGGGATTAATCTCCTCGATATAGCTTTGACCGCCGTATCCCGGGTGAACACTCATAACAAGTACCATATCAACACTGTTAAGATACTCTTTTATTTTAGAAACAGGTGTTTCAGGGCAAATTGATATACCAACCTTTTTACCATACTTTCTGATTAAATCAATACACTCCTGCGGTTTCTTCGTTGCTTCTATATGAAATGTTACACTATCAGCACCGCTCGAAATAAATCTTTCTATGTATCTTTCAGGCTCAGTAATCATAAGATGCACGTCAAAGAAAAGGTTTGACTGTTTTCTGAGCTTTTCATACACAACTGTACCAAAGCTGATATTAGGGACAAATATACCGTCCATAACGTCAATATGAAGCCACGGTACTCCTGCTCTTTCGCACACTGCTACATCTTCTCCGAGTTTTGTAAAATCCGCCGACAGTATTGACGGTGCTAATTTGAAATTTTTCATCAATCTTTTTCCCATTCCTTAATTTGTTTTAATTGTTCATAAAGTACTTTATAGCTTTCATAACGTGATGTTGCCGCTTGCCCGTCTGAAACAAGTGCCTTTACAGCACAGTCAGGCTCATTTATGTGCGAGCACCCTTTAAATCTGCAATCATTTGCATACGATGCAAACTCAGGATAATAACCGGATAGCTCTGATGCCTTTACATCGCATATATCGGATAGTGCAAGTGAACTAAACCCCGGAGTATCAAGAATAAATGTATCCTTGTCTATCTCAAAAAGCTCAACGTGTCTTGTTGTGTGCTTTCCACGGTTAATCCTTGACACTTCGCCCGTTTGAGCATTTTCGTTGCTTAAAAGGTTCAAAATACTTGATTTGCCGACGCCCGAAAGTCCCGCAAAAGCCGAAATTTTCCCCTTTACAACTTCTTCCAATGCCTTTGCACCAATAAGCTCGGTTGCTGCTGCAGTTATTACCTTATACCCTGCAAGCGTATAAATTTTTTCGATTTCTTCCGAGTTTGCCAGATCGGTTTTATTTATACATATTACCGGCGTAATCCCTGACACTTCTGCCGCAACAGTAAGCTTGTCCGTTAAAAGCAGGTCGGGTGCAGGATTGGCTGCCGCAATTACAATAATTAAATTATCAATATTTGCAACACTTGGTCTTACAAGATAGGAACGTCTGTCATATATTTTAACAACGCTTGCGTTCTCTATCTCCACATTGTCACCAACAGTAGGCTTGATCCCGTTTTTGCGAAAAATACCTCTTGCCCTGCATTCAGTAACAGAGCCGTCAGCGGTCTTTACATAGTAAAAACCGCCAATGCCCTTAATTATTATACCTTTCAAATTCTTTATCCTTTCATAATCGGTTAAAATTCGATTACTCGTTCAAATATAAATTTTCCGTCAATATATACCTGTACAGTTGCGTCATTTCTCGCCTCGACCGGTATATCTACTGTTACCTCAGATTTATTATGCTGTTTTTCATAAATCTGCTTTCCATTTGCAACAACCTTAATCATAACTGTTTCAGGTGAATCTTCTGGTATTTGTATTGATAATGTCTTTCTGGTGGGTTTTTCAACCGGTGGAGTAGGTGTTGGTGTTGGCGTCGGGGTTGGCGTCGGGGTCGGGGTTTCAATAACCTCCGGCTCAATACCAACTACAATCTTAATCTCTTCTCCTGCCTTAAGCATTTCTTCCGCTTCAGGAGACTGTGATATTACCTTACCTACCGAGCTTTCGCTTTCTCTTTCGGTAATACTGATTTTAAAGCCCGATGCAGTAATGAGCTTTCTTGCCGTTTCAAGTGTTTCACCGACAAGGTCAGGAACTTCCTTTTCCTCACCCTTCCCCTCTGAAACATGGAGCAAAATACTGCTACCCTCAGAAACCTTGACACCCTTGGACGGAGACTGCTTAATTATATAACCCGCCTCAACTGTATCACTTGGTTCGTCAATTCTCTCAGCCTTAAGATTAAGTTTTTCAAGTTCTTTAATCGCCTCATCATAGCTCTTATTAACCAATGACGGGACAGGAATATCTCCTTCCGCCGTACCGGAGCTTATTGTAACCTTAATCTTCTTCTTTGGATTCATATACTGATTAACACCAGGCTCCTGAAGCATAATTTTATCTTCTTCATACTCATCAGAAGGTTCATACTCGACATTTTCTTCGTCTATCTCAAGACCGTATTCTGCAACAAATACAACTGCCTCCTCAAGAGTCATACCAAGAACCTCGGGCACTTCTACCTGCTTAACACCGCCACTCATTGCAAAATTCACTATCACGCCAAGCAATACTGCTACCAAAACCGCAACAGCTATTATTGCACCTTTTTTATTTGAACTGTTCTTTTTCTTTTTAGCAGCTCGTCTGCCTGTATAATGTTCTTCATTATCAATCATAGAAATCGGCGCTCCTTCTGCTACACTCCTAAGGTCAGAGGCCATATCAAGCGCTGTCTGATATCGTGAGTGCTGCTCCTTCGAAATGGCACGCATTGTAATTTCTGCAACATCAGCAGGAATATCTGGATTTAATATTCTACAGGAAATGGGTGTTTCGTTAAGCTTCATCATTGCTATAGAGACAGGATTTTCGCCGTCAAACGGAACTCTGCCTGTCAGCATTTCATAAAGCACAACACCAAGCGAATATATATCGCTTCTGCAATCAACATAGCCACCTCTTGCCTGCTCGGGAGAAATATACCTCACCGAGCCCATTGTTTCTTTACCTGTAACCATTGTATCACTTGTAACTGCTCTTGCAATACCAAAATCAGCAACCTTAACAATATGGTCTTTGGTTATAAGAATATTGTGAGGTTTTATATCTCTGTGAACTATATTATTCTCGTGAGCGCACTGAAGTGCAAGACCTATCTGCATTGCAAATTCGCAAGCCTCTTTCCAGTCAAGAACGCCCTTTCGGTCAATGTATTCCTTAAGTGTTATTCCGTCAATCAGTTCCATAACGATATAGTTCATACCGTCTTCCTCGCCAACATCATAAATACCTACAATATTATGATGCGAAAGCTTTGCTGTTGACCTTGATTCGCTCAAAAATCTGTTAATACTTTCTGCATCGTTATTAAGTGAATCTTTAAGTACTTTTATTGCAACATAACGGTTTAAGAGTCTGCATTTAGCCTTGTAAACTGCAGCCATACCGCCTACACCAATCATTTCTACTATTTCGTATCTTCCGTCAAGAACTTTTCCTACAAGATATTCTCCGTTCATTATATAAACCCCTTTCCTTACACCTCAAATACCACACAGGTTATATTATCCGCTCCGCCCTTTTGGTTTGCAAGCTTTACAAGTGCCTTGGCGGCGTTTTCAAAATCTTCATTTTCAGTTACTATATCCGCTATCTGGCTATCCGCAAGCATATTGGTAAGTCCGTCGCTGCAGATAACAATTATCTCGCCGTTGTAATCATTTATGAGAATATCGGATTTAACAAACGCTTCCGTGCCGAGCGCTCTGGTTATGTAGTTTCTTTGAGGATGGTTTTTTGCTACCTCGGGACTGATCTCACCCATTTCTACAAGCTCTTCTACATATGAATGATCTTTGGTAAGCTGTTTTATCTCTTTGTCCTTCACAGCATAAACACGGCTGTCGCCAACATTCACAGTAATAAGCTTTCCTCTATACACAAACGCAGCAGTAGCAGTTGTTCCCATACCTGTATTGTTGCGACTAACCTTGCTCATACGGTATATTTCTTCGTTAACTTCTTGAAACACACGTCTTACAAGCTCAGAAAACTCCATATAATCCATATCGGGATAAAATCCATCCATAATTCCTGACTTAATAAGCTCTGCCGCCATTTTAGATGCAATCTCACCAGCATTATGTCCGCCCATTCCGTCGGCAACCATGCCGCCAACTAAAAGCTCATTACGATATATAAAATAGCTGTCTTCGTTAAGCTTTCTGTACCGACCTATATCGGTCATTGCGCCTATTCTCATTTTTCAATCACCTCGCTTTTAGAATAAAATACCTCTATTCCCCGTCTATAATTTTTTTTCGCAGTTGTCCGCAAGAAGCACTTATATCACTTCCAAGCTCACGTCTTATCGTTGCATTTATTCCTAACGATATAAGTGTATTCATAAACATCTCTATCTGGGCCTTAGTACCCTTTTCAAAGCCTCGCTCCTTTACCTTGTTTACGGGTATCAGATTAACGTGGCACAGCATTCCTTTTAACAGCCTTGCAAGCTCTTTTGCATTCTCCTTTGAATCATTTACACCAGAAATAAGTGAATACTCAAAACTGATTCTTCTTGTTGTTGTATGAATATAATCACGGCAAGCCTTTATAAGCTCCTCAATATTATACTTGTGGTTAATTGGCATAATTGAATTTCTTATCTCATCATTCGGTGCATGAAGAGAAACCGATAATGTTATAGGAAGCTTTTCTTTCGCCAAGTCATAAATTCTATCAACAACACCGCAGGTTGATAATGAAATATGACGATATCCGATATTAAGTCCAGCCTCATTATTCACATTATGGAGAAACTTTATTACATTATCATAATTATCAAGCGGCTCGCCAATTCCCATCATTACGATATTGCTTATTCTTTCCCCTATATCCTTCTGGGCAAATATAACCTGATTGATTATTTCCCCCGCTGTCAGCGAGCGATAAAGACCGCCTATCGTGGATGCACAAAACGCACATCCCATCCTGCACCCAACCTGCGAGGAAATACATATCGAAATGCCGTGCTTATAATACATCACAACACTTTCTATGCAGTTTCCGTCCTCAAGCTCAAATAGGTATTTTGTTGTCTTATCTATCTTTGATACAAACTTTTCACGAATTTTCAAGGTAGAAACAAAGGATATTTCAGCAAGCTTTTCACGAGTTTTCTTTGAAATATCGGTCATTTCGTCAAAGCTTGTAACGCCTCGTAAAAGCCACGCAAAAATCTGCTTTGCTCTGAACTTTGGCTCACCAATTTCAGTCACAAGCTCTTGTAGCTCTTCATATGACAAATCCTTTAAATCAATCATTACATACACCTTCTAATTTTCGCGACAAAAAACCCGTCGCAGTCGGTTCTATCAGGTAATACCGTCATAATGCCTTGTTTATCCTCTTCAAATCCGTCAGGCAACAGCTCCTGAAAGCTTACCAATTCAAATCCGTCATTTTCCTTTAAAAATCTTTCAATTATCCTCTCATTTTCATCACGATAAAGAGTACAGGTAGAATATACCAGCTCTCCACCTACCTTTAAATATCTTGCTCCGTTTTTAAGTATTGCCAGCTGTATTTCAGGCAACCCGCCAAAATCAGTCTTATATTTAAGTTCCGGTTTTCTTCTTGCAATACCAATTCCCGAGCAAGGTACATCTGCCAAAACTCTGTCGGCAGTGTTTTCAAGATTATTGTCAAACTCCGTGGCATCCGAGACCTTGGCATCTATTATATCAATACCAAGTCTTTTGGCATTTTTTATAACAAGCTCCACCCTGTGTGGATGTATGTCAAAGGCAAAAATTCTGCCCTCATTTTGCATAAGCTCTGCAAGATAAGTAGTTTTGCCGCCCGGTGCGGCACAAAGGTCGATTACCGTCTGACCCTTTTTAGGTGCCAAAACTTCGCACGCAACCATCGGGGATACATCCTGAACGGTAAATAGTCCCTTTTCATATTCCTTACTTGATGAAGTATCAAGCTTCTTTACATATAAACCAACATTAGAATAGGAACAATTTTCTGCATCGAGCAGCTTTTTTAATTCATCAGTTGTTGTTTTTAGCAAATTTGTCCGAACTGTCATTTTAGGTTCTTTATTAAGTGCAGACATTATTCCTTCTGCCCTTTCTTTATAATCCATAGACAGCTTTTTTGCACATTCGTCTGCAAAAGATTCTCTAACCGCAATATTATCCGGAACAGAAAAGTCAGTTTTTGCAGCAGTTCTTAATATTCCGTTTACATACCCCGCCGATGCGCTATGACCATATCGTCTTGCCAGACGTACGCTCTCATTAACAGCAGCGCTATCGGGTATTTTATCCATAAATTTAAGCTGATAAAGGCCCATTCTCAGTATTAGAAGAATATACTTTGATATCTTTTTAAGCTTAATTTTAGAAAGCTTTTCTATCATATAGTCAAGCATTCTTTTTTTCGTTATAACGCCGTAAACAATAGCAGATACAAACGCTCTGTCCCTGCTGTCGAGGTTAGTTTCATTTAGCACATTCTTCAATACGATATTAGAATAACCGTCGTTATATTCAATTTCATAGAGTACTGCAAGAGCAGCTTCCCTTGAACTTTTCATTTAATCTCTCCGTCTGTTTGCAATAATAAATAGTCTTAATAGCTGCAATGCAGATGCCGCAGCCGCAGCAACATAAGTCATACCGGCCGCTCTTAGTACCTTTTTAGCACCTTTTAGTTCTCCGTCATCAAGCATACCGCTCGTATCAAGGATTTTGATAGCTCTGTTTGATGCGTTAAACTCAACAGGCAATGTAACAAGCTGAAATAAAAGCGATGCTGAAAACAAAATAATTCCAAGCATAGTTAGTCCTGCATACCCAAGCAGCAGTCCTATAAGGAACAATGGCATTGATAAGCTTGTGCTTATATTTACCACAGGCACTATCGAATTTCTGAGTTTTATCGGCACATAGTCGGTAGCGTGCTGGACTGCGTGTCCCGCCTCGTGTGCAGCAACACCAATCGCCGCAACCGAGCTGTCATTATATGTTGCATCAGAAAGTCTTATAACATTTGCCCTGGGGTCAAAATGGTCATTCAGGTTTCCTGAAATATGCTCAACTCTCACATTATACAGTCCGTTTCCGTCAAGAATCTTCCGTGCAGCCTCGCTACCTGTAATTCCACGTCCGCTTCTCACCTCTTTGTATTTTGAAAATGTTGCATTAACTCCAAAAGATGCAAACATAGAAAGTGCAAATGCAATCAATACAAGTACATAGGTTGGGTCATAATAATAAAAAAATGGCATAGTAATTTCTCCTTATTTTAAAATTGTACCTTCTTCGATATTATTTCCCCTAATATAATCAGATACCGCCATTGTCTTTTTGCCCGGAAAACGAACTTCTTTAATAAGAACCCCGCCCTCAATAGCTTTAACAAGAATGCCGTCATCACTAACACTTACAATCTCACCAACTGCTCCCTTATCAAGACCTACCGGTAATGCTTTTATGATTTTGACAGCCTCGTCCTTATAATAAGTATAAGCAAGCGGATAAGGATTCATTCCACGAATGAGATTGCATATTCTAAGATTGTTTTCCGACCAGTTAATATGCGCCTCTTCCTTTGTTATCATATGCGCATAAAGCGGCTCGCCCTCCTGCTTTTTAGGTGTAATTGTTTCAATGTTCCTCAAAGCCTCGCACAAAACCTCACCGCCTGCTATAGTCATACGGTCAAAAAGCTCTCCCGATGTTTCCTCTTTGCCAATTTTTAAAATCTTTTCAACAAGGATATCTCCCGTGTCAAGTCCCTCGTCCATAAGCATAACCGTTGCAGCAGTTTCCTCTTCGCCGTCAATTACCGCTCTTTGAATAGGTGCTGCACCACGGTATTTAGGAAGCTTTGAAGCGTGCATATTGATGCAGCCGTACTTGGGATAGCCAAGCACGTATTCCGGCAAAATTCTGCCGTATGCCACAACAACTATAATATCGGGCTTAAGCTCACCAAGAACTATCTTAAGCTCTCCGTTTTTCAAGGTTTCAGGCTGAAAGACAGGTATATTGTGATTTAAGGCAGCTTGTTTAACCTCAGTGGGAACCATTTTATGTCCTCTGCCCTTAGGTTTATCCACTCTCGTTACTGCCCCGACAATATTGAAGCCCTCGTCTATCAGCTTTTCCATACATCCGGCCGCAATATTCGGTGTTCCCATAAACAGTATCCTCAACTAACCTCAGCTCCTACTCCAAAAATTCTGTAACTCTTTCAAGAAACAGCTTTCCGTCAAGATGTTCAATCTCATGGCACAACGCTCTTGCAAGCAAATCCTCGCCTGTTACCGTAATCTTGTTGCCGTTACGGTCCTGAGCCTCAACTGTAACCTTTTGCGGTCTTTCCACCTCGCCAAAAACTCCAGGGACGCTAAGACATCCCTCTGAGCCGTTTTGCGTACCTTCTTCTGATACAATTACAGGGTTTATAATCTCAATCTTCCCTTCGCCGATGTCAATTACTGCAGCACGTTTTAATATACCAACCTGAGGTGCAGCAAGTCCTACACCATCACTGTTAGTCATTGTGTCATACATATCGTCAAGGAGTGTCCATAGCCTCTCGTCAAAGACCTTTACCTCCTTGCATACCTTCTCCAGAATTTCATCACCTTTTTTTCTGATTTCCCGAAGCGCCATCAGCTTTATACCCCTCTTTCTAAAATATCGCGTTTGGATTTTTATCTGTTACTATAATTACGTTTTCAAAATTTCTATTCTTGCGGCAAAGCTCTGTTGCAGATGCAAGATATGGCGTAATATTTGCACCCCGCTTAAGCTTTACTATAATCTGCCAACGGTATTTGTTCTGTATTTTAGCTACCGCTGCTCTTATAGGACCTATAATCCTAGTTTGTTCCTTTAATTCGTTATTGTCTGATATTGCTCTTGCAAATTTCTTGGCACAATCGGAGACCGCCTGTTCATTAGGTCCCGAAAATCCAATGCTTACAATATCACAATACGGTGGATAATTCATTGCCTTTCTTACCTTTATCTCACCGTCATAAAACTCCTTGTAGCTATGCCTTGATGCCAAAACAACCGCAGAATTTTCCGGCGAATAGGTCTGGATAATAGCTCTGCCTGCTTTATCTGCTCTGCCTGCACGGCCTGTAACCTGTTCTAAAAGGTCAAACGTCCTCTCCGCAGCACGAAAATCGTCTGCAAAAAGTGATGTATCAGCCGAAATCACACCAACCAGTGTAACATTTGGGAAATCAAGACCCTTTGCCACCATCTGCGTACCAATTAATATATCCGCTCCTGTGCGTTCAAATTCCGACAAAATTCTCTCATGTCCGCCTTTTCCGCTCGTGGTATCATTATCCATACGAATAATAGCGGCATCTGGGAAAAGCATTTTAATCTCTTCCTCTACCTTTTGCGTACCGCCGCCAAAGTAGCGTATGTATTTACTTTCGCAGGACGGACATTTTGTATAGTTTTTTATAGTATGCCCGCAATAGTGGCATCTTAATGTGTCGCTGAACTTATGATAAGTTAACGAAATACTGCAATTGGGACAATCTGCTACATAACCACAGCTACGGCAGGAAACAAAAGTTGAAAATCCACGCCTGTTTAAAAGCAGTATTGTCTGTTCTTTCCTCTTTAAATTTTCTTCTATTTCCGTTTTCAATTCATATGAAAGAATTGAGCGATTTCCCTTAGCAAGCTCTTCTCTCATATCTACTATTGATACAGACGGAAGCCCTCTGTCATTTACTCTGCTCTCAATGGATAAAAGCTCCTTTTTGCCGCAAAGTGCATCGAAGTAGCTTTCTATTTTCGGTGTAGCCGATGCAAGTACCAGTACAGCTCCATGCTGTTTCGCACGAAAACGTGCAACCTCGTGCGTGTTATATCTCGGCTGCATTTCCGATTTATAGCTTTGCTCGTGCTCCTCGTCAATTATAATCATTCCTATATCGTCAAACGGAGCAAAAACCGCCGACCTTGCACCAATTACTATATCAGCCTTACCATCTCTTATTCTGCACCATTCGTCATATCTTTCACCTATCGAAAGACCGCTGTGAAACACGGCAATTCTCTCACCAAATCTTGCCGCAAACCTTGACACCATCTGCGGTGTTAGTGATATTTCAGGCACAAGCATAATAGCCTTTTTCCCAATTTTGATACAACTATCAATTGCGTGGAGAAAAACCTCTGTTTTACCTGAGCCGGTAACTCCGTGCAGAAGAAATTCATAAAAGCCTTCGCCAAGCTTATTGTATATCCGGTCAAATGCTATCTTTTGCTCAGGTGTCAAAATCTTCTTTTCATCATGTTTTACATTATGCACAGGATTTCTGAACACCTGAACATCCTTACACTCGATGTACCCCTTTTTCTGTAATCCACGAATAGCGCCGTAAGAACCGTCCGAAAAACGTACCAAATCAGCCAGTGAAACATATGCTGTTGTTGACAATATATCAAGCATCTTTGCCTGAACAGGCGCACGATTTTGCAACGATTTAATAACATCTGCAACATTCTCACTGTCAACTACCGAATATGCTACACGCACCTTTGCACTTTTAACGTCATATTTATCCTTATAAGTACGTTTTAGTATGCCTTTTCTTACAAGGTCGTTGACCTTTTGAGATATATCGATATCAAAGAAGGACAAAAGCTCATTTATTTCCATTTTACCGCCGTGTTGTAAAAGCATCCGGGATACTTCATCCTGTGATTCAGACAGTATTTCAATCCATTCGTCCGGCTTATTGATACTCCCTCTTGGCACAATAGTTTTTATTACATCAATGTATGTGCAAAGAAGACTATCACGCATCCATTCAATTAGCGGAAGCATTTTTTCGTCAAAGGCACGGTCATAGACTTCTGTTACAGACTTTAGTCTGTTGGCACTTGATTTCTTCTTAATGCCAAAAACATATGCCTCAACCTCACGGTTTTTTGCACCAAATGGTACTTTAAGTCTGCTGCCGATTTCAATTCTGTCTTCAAAATTCTCGCTGGCAAAATAATCGTACAGCTTATCAGGCGCACGGGTGCCGTGATTGACTATTACCTTAACGACCATTATTCCTCGTCAGCCGTTTGGGTTTCAGGCTTTACGTTTGTGTATCCAATCTTGCCTGCAGCAATCTCAGCTACTGCAACAGATACAGCCTTCTTTGAATCAGCCTCTACAAGACCTTCTCCGCTTTCGCCTATCATTCTTGCACGCTTTGCAGCCATTGTAACAAGAATATATCTGCAGCCGTCATCAACGCATTTCTCAAGTGTGCTTATTCCCGGTTTAATAATCATTTTTCTTACTTCCTTTCTTTCGCTTCTTCAAGAAGTGAATATACCTTATTTCTCATATCAACCACGCCTGCCATAATTGCTGAAATTCTATCCACGCAATCGGACAAATCGTCATTTTCTACTATGTAGTTATACTTTCCTGCCTGTTCCATTTCCCATATAGATGCGGCAAGTCTTTGCGAGATTTCCTCCTCACTTTCTCTGCCACGGTCAAGAAGTCTTCCCTTTAAAACCTCTACCGACGGCGGAATAACAAATATAAGTACCGCCTCAGGCATCTTTTCTTTTACCGCAAGTGCCCCCTGAGGTTCAATTTCAAGTATCACGTTCCTGCCCTCAAACAACGTCTTTTCAACAGCAGCCTTTGGAGTTCCGTAATAATTACCATTATAATTTGCCCATTCGAGCATTTCGCCGTTTGATATCATTCTTTCAAAGCTGGCTTTATCGGTAAAGTGATATGTTTCACCGTCCGTTTCGCCTACCCTCTTATCACGGGTAGTTGCAGATACCGACAAGTACACATCTCCACGGCTTATAAGTTCCTTGCATACTGTGCCTTTTCCGGTGCCTGACGGACCTGAAATTATAAATAGTGCTCCCTTATTCATAATCCTCCTGAAGCTCCTCCGTTTCTTCAAATCTGTGCGACACCGTTTCAGGCTGAAGTGCACTCAATATTATATGTCCCGAATCGGTTACCAAAACAGCACGAGTTCTTCTGCCATAAGTGGCATTTATCATCATACCCTTATCCTCAGCTTCACGGATAATTCTTTTAATAGGTGCAGATTCAGGGCTTACCACAGCAATAACCCTGCCCGATGCAACCATATTCCCAAATCCAATATTTATAAGCTTCATTTGTACACCGCCTTATTCGATATTCTGGACCTGTTCCCTTAACTTTTCTGTTTCTCCCTTGAGTTCAACAACATAACGCGAAATTTCAATATCGTTGGCTTTTGAGCCTGTTGTATTGATTTCTCTGTTAATCTCCTGAATAAGGAAGTCGAGTCGTCTTCCGGCAGGCTCGTCGCTTGATATTATCTTATAGAACTCATCAAAATGGCTACAAAGACGTACAGTTTCTTCATTAACTGCAATCTTGTCTGCAAAGATAGCAACCTCTGTCAATACCCTTGCCTCATCAACCTCTTTGCCGTCTAAAACATCTTTTATCTTTGAGTAGAGCTTGTTCTTATATTCTTCTACCGTTTCGGGAGAACGTTCTTCAACCTTTGCAGCAACACTTCTCATATACTCTATCCTTGCTGTCAAATCCTTTTCAATTCTCTCACCTTCACGTTCACGCATTGCTGTAAATTCATCCAAAGCTGTTCTTACCACAGATGAAACTGCATCCCAAAGCTTGTCCTCATCCTCTTCAAGACGTTCCGCACGGAATATGTCAGGCAGTCTTGCCACATTCATAACAGAAATATCATCACGAAGTCCAAGTTCATCTCTCATCTGTCCGAGAGCCGTAAGATATTCCTTTGCAAGCTCACTGTTTAAGTATATCTTTCTGTCCGAGCTTTCGCAATATTCTATGCCGACATAAATGTCAACCTTTCCTCTTGAAATTTTCTCACTCGCAACCTTTTTAATCTTATCCTCCAGAAAACCGAAGTTTCGGGGAACCTTTATCGAATAGTCGCTGTATCTGTGATTAACCGATTTTATCTCACAATATATCTTTTTACCATCAATTACAGCCTCGTTTCTGCCGTAACCTGTCATACTTTTTATCACACTATTCACCCCACTTTATCATTATTCAAATTATTATATCACACTTTTTTGAAAATTAACATACCTTTTTGAAAAAAAATTGTAATTTTTAATAAAAAAAAATCAGAGCAAGCGATATATCGCCTACTCTGACATGGAGCGGAAGACGAGATTCGAACTCGCGACGTTCACCTTGGCAAGGTGACGCTCTACCACTGAGCCACTCCCGCTAATCAAACTGTGCAAATATAATAACACACATAAATCTATTTGTCAAGTATTTTTCTTAAAATTTTTTCAACGAAAAAAAATTTGTTTTTTTATCAAAATTTAGCATTAAAACCACTTTACAGATTACAAAAAACAATGTACAATATAATATAGATAAATTTGCTCATCTAATAGCGAAAGGACAAATATAATATGGAACTTGTGAGAAGAATTTATGTCGAAAAGAAAAAAGGCTTTGATGTAGAAGCCAGAGGTGTGTTGCAGGATTTAAGAGAAAATCTGTCTCTTGATACCCTCACAAACGTAAGGGTATTAAATAGATATGATGTTTCGGGGATTTCCGACGATGAGTATGCCCGTGCAAGAGAGCTTATTTTTTCAGAGCCGCCTGTTGACAATGCATATGACGAGGAAATAGAAATCCCTGCTTCCGATAAGGTTTTTGCAGTAGAGTTTCTCCCCGGTCAGTTTGACCAGAGAGCTGCAAGCTGTGAAGAATGTATTTCTATTCTTACTGAAAAAGACCGCCCGAGCGTACGTTCTGCAAAGATTTATATTCTCTCAGGCGATATTTCCGATGGAGATTTAAACAAAATCAAAACCTATATTATAAACCCCGTAGAAGCAAGAGAGGCATCATTAGAAAAGCCCGCAACTCTTGAAATGGTAACAGATGTTCCTGCGGATGTTGAAACAGTGGACGGCTTTTGTGAAATGGATAAAGCTGCAAGTGATGCTTTCCTCGCAAAGATGGGCTTTGCTATGGACAGCGACGACTTAGATTTCTGCCGTGCATATTTCAGAGATACAGAAAAGCGCGACCCTACAGTTACAGAACTTCGTATGATAGATACATACTGGTCGGACCACTGCCGTCATACCACATTCTCAACAAGAATTAACAATGTTACAATCCCTGAAGGCAAATATTCAGACATCATTTCTGACGCATATAACGAATACAAAAAGGCAAAAGCAGAGCTTTATGCACCTGACCGTGATATCTGCCTTATGAATATGGCTACTATTATAGTAAAGCAGCTTAAAAAGCGCGGTCTTTTAAAAGAAATAGACGAGTCAGAAGAAATCAATGCCTGCAGTATCGTTGTTCCCGTTGATGTAGACGGCAAGGACGAAGACTGGCTTATTATGTTTAAAAACGAAACACACAACCATCCCACAGAAATTGAGCCGTTTGGCGGTGCTGCAACTTGTCTTGGCGGTGCTATAAGAGACCCGTTATCCGGCAGAAGCTATGTTTATCAGGCAATGCGTGTAACAGGCAGCGGCGACCCGAGAAAAACGCTTCAGGAAACACTTCCCGGCAAGCTTATGCAGAGAAAGATTACCAAGGGCGCTGCATCCGGTTATTCATCATACGGTAACCAGATTGGTCTTGCTACTGGTAAGGTTTCGGAGGTTTATCACAGCGGCTATACCGCAAAGAGAATGGAAATCGGCGCTGTTATTGGTGCTGCGCCCAAAAGTAACGTAGTAAGAGAATGTCCCGAAAAGGGCGATGTAATAGTTCTCCTTGGCGGAAGAACAGGAAGAGACGGAATAGGCGGTGCAACAGGTTCTTCAAAAGCACACACCGAGGAATCGGTAACAACCTGCGGCAGTGAGGTTCAAAAGGGTAATCCGCCTGTTGAGAGAAAAATCCAGAGATTGTTCAGGGACAGCAAGGTTACAACTCTTATCAAGCGTTGTAACGACTTTGGTGCCGGCGGTGTTTCTGTTGCTATCGGTGAACTTGCAGACGGACTTGTAATAAATCTTGACAAGGTACCAAAGAAGTATGACGGTCTTGACGGAACAGAGCTTGCAATCTCCGAATCACAAGAAAGAATGGCAGTTGTTGTAAGAAACGAAGACGCTGAAAAGTTTATTGAATATGCAAATGCCGAGAACTTAGAGGCAACAATCGTTGCAACGGTAACTGACGAAAATCGTCTTGTTATGAACTGGAGAGGCAAAACAATCTGTGATATTTCAAGAGATTTCCTTAACACAAACGGTGCTACCAAGAACACAGATATCGAAGTTGTACTCCCTGAGTCTGACAAACGCACATTTGCACCCCATGTTGTTACAGATGTTAAAGCCAAGTGGCTTGATACACTCTCAAACCTCAATGTCTGCTCACAAAAAGGACTTTGCGAAATGTTTGACTCAACAATCGGAGCAAATTCAGTACTTATGCCATTCGGCGGTATGTATCAGCTTACTCCTACCGACGGTATGGCAGCAAAGGTCCCCGTACTCGGCGGCAATACAACAACTGCAACAGTTATGACTTACGGCTATGATCCGTATCTTTCAAGCTGGAGCCCATTCCACGGCGCAACTTATGCAGTAATTGAGTCGGTTTCAAAAGCAGTAGCTATGGGTGCTGATTACAAGAAGATATACCTTACATTCCAAGAATACTTTGAACGTCTTGGAAACAATCCGAAACGTTGGGGCAAGCCTTTTGCCGCACTTTTGGGTGCATACAGAACTCAGCTTGAGCTTGGTATTGCAGCAATCGGCGGTAAGGACTCAATGAGCGGAAGCTTTAACGAGCTTGATGTTCCACCCACACTCACTTCATTTGCTGTTGCTCCCGTTAAGGCTGACAAGGTTATTTCCCAGGAAATAAAGAAATCAGGAACCAAGCTTGTTCTCTATACATTAAAGAGAGACAGCAACGATATGCCTGACTTTGATGCACTCAAGGCTATGTACGAAAAAGTAAATGCATTGATTGAAAGCGGTAAGGTTCTCTCCTCCTGCACAGTTAAATCACACGGTTTGTGTGAGGTTGTTTCAAAAATGGCATTCGGTAATATGATTGGTGTTGAGCTTAATAACAACGTAACCAATGACCTATTGTTCTTTGCACCTTTAGGCTCAATTGTCCTTGAAGTCGAGATGGATACCGCTACCGACGGAGCAATCGAAATTGGTAAAACAGTTGATAATAAGACACTCTCAGCCTGCGGTATAGAAATAGGTCTTGAAGAAGCATCAAAGGTATGGCAGAAGCCTCTTGAAAAGGTATTCCCGACAAAAGCAGGAAACTTTGAAAAAGAGCCTGAAACATATAGCTTTACAAAGGGTGCACCTGCAGTAGCAAACGAAAAGTTTGCAAAGCCGAGAATATTTATACCTGTGTTCCCTGGCACAAACTGCGAATATGATTCAGCCCGCGTGTTTGAAAAAGCGGGCGGTGTTGCAGATGTATTTGTTATTCGCAACCTATCCGCAGATGATGTTGCTTATTCAATGCGTGAAATGAAGAAACGCATAGACAACTCACAGATTATTATGGTTCCAGGCGGTTTCTCAGGCGGAGATGAGCCTGACGGCTCCGGTAAGTTTATTGCAACTGCATTTAGAAACCCCGCTGTAGGCGACGCAGTTATGCAAATGCTCAAAAACAGAGACGGCTTAATGCTCGGTATCTGTAACGGTTTCCAGGCACTTATCAAATTAGGCCTTGTTCCCTACGGCGAAATCAGAGACCTTGACGAATCATCACCGACTCTTACATTTAATACAATAGGAAGACATATTTCCCGTATGGCACTTACCAGAATTGCAACAAACAATTCTCCGTGGCTTGCTAACGTCAATGTCGGTGATGTACATTCAATCGCACTTTCACACGGCGAAGGAAGATTTATCGCTTCTCCCGAGCAGATTGCAGAGCTTGCAGCAAACGGTCAGATTGCAACACAGTATGTAAATCCTGAAGGCATTGCAACCTACGATATCGACTGGAATCCTAACGGCTCAGTTTCGGCTATTGAAGGCATTACCAGTCCTGACGGAAGAATTCTTGGAAAGATGGGACACTCAGAACGTATCGGCGACTATGTTTCTAAGAACGTTCCCGGTGCTAAAAACCAGAGTCTCTTCGAAGCAGGCGTAAGCTACTTTAAATAATACCTTGAAAATCCTCCATATCGGAGGATTTTCTTTTAATTTTTTATTAAGTTTATTAAATATATTTGCAATAGTGTCAATATTATGCTACAATAAAATAAGTAAAAACCGGAGGTTGTTTTATGTACTTTATGTCAGAAGCAATAAAACAGGCAAAAAAGGCATCCGCCATCGGAGAGGTTCCTATTGGTGCTGTTATAGTCCAGAACGGCAAAATTATTGCAAGAGGCTATAACAAGAGAGAAATCAAGAAAAATGCACTTCTTCACGCAGAAATTGACGCAATTAACAAGGCGTGCAAAAAGCTCGGCGGTTGGCGGCTTCCTGATTGCGAAATCTATGTTACATTAGAGCCGTGTCCTATGTGTATGGGAGCGATAATTTCTGCGAGAATTGACCGCCTATACTTCGGTGCATACGATGAAAAGTCAGGCGCAGCATCAAGCGTCTGTGACCTTTCTAAAGTTCTTCCCCACAAAGTCTTAACCCAAGGGGGTATTATGGAAGAAGAATGTAAAGCAATACTTACTGGTTTTTTTAAAGACTTACGAAAAAACAAGAGGTGATAAAAGATGAATTTTAATGATAAAACAAAAAGAATAATCTGTATTACACTTGCGGCTGCATTAATAGTGCCTTTAGCTTTAAGTGCTATATTTATGTTTATCGGAGCATAAGAAGGTCGGTGAGCTTTAATGAGAGGAATAAAAAGCTTCTTTACTTTTATAGCAGTTATGCTTATTTCGGTAGCCGTACTCGCGTTTGCGCACGGTTATTTAAAATACAGCGATGCCATAAAGAAAATGCCATTAGAGCAGAAGGTATCTGAGATACAAAATCAAGATAACTTTTGTACAATATCAGATTTACCAAAAGCTTTTGTTGATGCTTTTGTATCAGTTGAGGACAGACGTTTCTACTCTCATAACGGTTTTGATATTATCGGAACTGCACGTGCGATATGGATAGATATTAAGGAAATGTCATTAAAAGAAGGCGGAAGCACCATAACACAGCAGCTCGCTAAAAATATGTACTTCCCTTTGGATAATACAGTAGAACGCAAGATTGCAGAAATCCTTACTGCGTTTAAAATCGAACAGGAATATTCAAAAGATGAAATTCTTGAACTGTATTTTAACTGCATTTATTACGGCAGCGGCTATTATGGTATTTTTGATGCCTCTGTCGGATATTTCGGTAAAATTCCATCCGAAATGTCTATATACGAGTCAACTCTTTTAGCAGGCGTACCAAACGCTCCCTCTGTATATTCTCCAAAGGTAAACCTTGCCCTTGCTCACAAACGACAGGAAAAGGTCCTTAAAACTATGGCTGAAACAAACACAATTTCTACCGCAACAGCAAAAGAAGTTCTTGCTATGCAATCAAAATAGGAACATTATTGCTTACAATATTACAAATACTAAAAGTTTGAGGGATATAATATAATAATGGTCTTTTGCGATTTGAATATTCCGAATAATCAAGAAAAAACAGGTTCATTTTGAACCTGTTTTCTTACTCTGTTATAAACTCTTCTATTGCTTCGCCAAAAGCCTGTGCACTACTATCTTCGATTTCTATTTTAATTTCCTTACCCAAATCAAGTGCAAGCATACCCATTATAGACTTTGCATTAACTGAATATTTATCTGAAAATGCCTTAATTGTGCACGCAAATGTATTGGCAATCCCAACAAACTCGGACACTTTGCGGGAATTTGACAGCTTAACATAGTAAACCATCTTAAAATCTCTCCTAACATCATTATATATATTATTAAAATACCTATTTGCTAAATACAATGTGGATTATATCACACTAACTATTCAATTGCAATAAAAATTTTAAATTAGAATATATTTTGTTGCAAATAACCGATTTTTGTGTTATGATATAGTATGGTTTTGTATGAGAATTTATATTTTTGGAGATGACATATATGCAAAGAGAAAAAATACGTAATATCGCCATTATTGCACACGTTGACCACGGCAAGACTACACTGGTTGATGCGATGCTTAAGCAATGCGGCACATTTCGTGAAAATGAACAGGTTGATGAGCGAGTAATGGACTCAAATGATCTTGAAAAAGAGCGAGGCATTACAATACTTGCAAAGAACACCTCCCTGGACTACAACGGCTACAAGATTAATATAATAGATACACCTGGACACGCAGACTTCGGCGGTGAGGTTGAGAGAGGTCTTGAAATGGTAGACGGTGTTCTCCTTTTGGTTGACGCATTTGAAGGCTGTATGCCTCAGACAAGATTTGTACTTTCAAAGGCGCTTTCACTAAATCTTAAGCCGATTATTGTTGTAAACAAGGTTGACCGTCCTAACGCAAGACCTTATGAGGTTGTAGACGAGGTTTTGGAGTTGTTTATTGACCTCGGAGCAACTGACGAACAGCTCGACACGCCTGTAATATACGCATCAGGCAGAGACGGGTGGGCAACTGCAGAATATAACCCCGAACAGCCAAACAGCGACCTTCGTGAAATGTTTGATCTTATTGTTAACTATATCCCCTGCCCCGACTGCGAGGACGATGCACCTTTCCAGATGCTTGTATCAAATATCGACTATGACGAATATACCGGCAGAATTGCCGTTGGTAAAATACAGCGAGGCAGCGTGAAAACAGGAATGTCTTTAACGGTATGCAAAGCAGACGGCAAGCAGTTACCAGGAAAGGCAGTAAAGCTTTACACCTTTGACGGACTAAACAAAGCCGTAACAGACAATGTTAGTGCAGGTGATGTTGTTGCCATTTCAGGTATTACCAACATTAATATAGGTGATACCTTATGTGCAAACGATTGCATTGAGCCTCTTCCATTTGTAAAAATAGACGAACCTGTTCTGTCAATGACTTTTAGCGTTAATGACAGTCCTTTTGCAGGAAGAGACGGTAAATTTGTTACATCACGTCATTTAAGAGACAGACTTTATCGTGAGCTTGACTCAAATATAAGTCTCAGGGTTGAAGACACTGACTCTACCGAAGCGTTCAGGGTTTCCGGCAGAGGCGAACTTCACCTCTCTGTGCTTATTGAGAATATGAGACGAGAAGGCTACGAATTTCAGGTTTCAAATCCTGTTGTTATTATGAAAGAGATTGACGGCGTACTCTCCGAGCCGGTGGAAAGACTTACTGCTGATGTACCTGACGAATACACAGGTACAATTATGGACGGTGCAATAAAGAGAATGGCCGAGCTTGTCAATATGACACCTACAACAGCAGGATACACAAGACTTGAGTTTTTAATCCCGTCAAGAGGTCTTATCGGATATCGTTCAGAGATGCTTACCTCCACTAAGGGTACAGGCGTAATCAACAGTATTTTAGAGGATTATCGTCCGTATAAGGGCGAATTTCAGGCAAGAAACAGAGGTGCACTGATCGCATGGGAAAACGGCGAGTCAATTACCTACGGTCTCTTTAACGCACAGGAAAGAGGTACACTCTTTATCGGTGCAGGTGTTGATGTTTATGAAGGTATGATTGTCGGCGAAAATGCAAGACTTGAAGATATCGTGGTAAACGTATGCAAAAAGAAGCACGCAACAAACACCCGTGCATCAGGTTCAGATGATGCTTTAAAGCTTGTTCCGCCAAGACAGATGAGTTTGGAGCAGTGTCTTGATTTCATTGCAGATGACGAGCTTCTGGAGGTTACACCAAACCACCTCAGAATGAGAAAGCGTATTCTCCAAACTGACCTTCGTGCAAAAGCTAAAGCAAGGAAATAATAACCTATTAAATTTAACAGAAAGGAGCAGATAAATGAAACCAAGAGTTGAAGTGGTCTTCCCTGATATACAAAGCGCTGGAAGCATCAGTGCAGAGGTAGAAAAAATCAGAATATCCAAACGCAGACGAAAAATTGAACTGCTCCTTTCGGATAAGGTTCAGGATGATATTTTAACACGTTTTGAAGAAGAATTAAAACAACGTTATCATTTAAACAGCGTCAGAGTCAAAGAGCCTGAAATTGCTGAAGACAACTATTCTGAAGAGCCGATAATGTATCTTACCGTCAAAAAAAATGATGGTACCAAACCGCAAACTCTCGGTAGAGCAAAGGTTACTGAAGTTATATACGGCTCTTCTATCCGTTCGGAGCTTACACCCATAAAATTGATTGATGACGAAAGCGGTCGTGTTTGCTTTAGAGGCGAGGTTTTTGGTGTTGAAACCAAGGATATAACAAGCAAAAAGAGCGGCAAAACCTTTCATCTTGTTATTTTTGATGTAACAGACCGAAGTGATTCTATTACCTGTCAGATGTTTATTGAAGCTGACGAAAAGGGTGATGCTGCATTTGGCGAGGTAAAAGACAGATTAAAGCCTGGAAAGCATATTGTTGTAAGAGGAAAAGCACAGTATAATGAATACGCAAGAGAAACAGTTGTAATGGCAAATGGTATCTGTGAAACAGAACCACCTCCTGCAAGAGTAGACAACGCAGAAGAAAAGCGTGTAGAGCTGCATTTGCATACACAAATGTCAGCAATGGACGCTGTTAGTTCTGCTAAAGAGCTTATAAATCGCGCGGCCGGCTGGGGACACAAAGCAATCGCCATCACCGACCATGGTGTTGTGCAGTCCTTCCCCGATGCCCTTAAAGCTTCTGACAACAACGAAAAAATCAAGATTATATATGGTATGGAAGGCTACCTTGTTGATGACAGCAAAGGTATTACCGACAATGCAAAAGACCAGACAATCGACAGCGATTTCGTGGTATTTGACATAGAAACAACAGGTCTTACCTGCTCAAAAGACAGAATTACAGAAATCGGAGCTGTTAAAATATCCGGCGGTCAGGTGGTAGATCGTTGGTCTACCTTCGTAAACCCCCAAATGCCCATTCCCGAAAAGATTGTAAAGCTTACAGGAATAACCGATGAAATGGTTGCAGATGCTCCTGTTATAGATGACATTTTAGGTGATTTTCTCACATTTTGCAAGGGTGCGGTTTTAGTTGCACACAATGCCGCATTTGACACAAGCTTTATAAAGGCAGATGCTTTAAGATGTGGTTTGGAATATGATTTTACAACTCTCGATACCGTTGTGCTTGCAAGATGCCTTTATCCAGAGCTTAAAAATCACAGACTTGACACTCTTACCAAGCATCTTAAGATACTGCTCGAAAACCATCACAGAGCCGTAAATGACGCAAAGGCAACTGCCGATGTGTTTATAAAAATGATAGAGGATTTAAGGTCTAGAGAGCTTATAGCTTTATCCGATCTTAATACACACTTTGATATGCGTGCAGCCTCAATGCGCACGAAATCATATCATATTATACTCTTAGCAAAAAATCTTCAAGGAGTCAGAAATCTCTATGAAATGGTTTCTGCGTCTCAGCTTAAATACTTTTACAGACAGCCTCGTATTCCAAGAAGTCTTATCGAAGAAAAAAGAGAGGGAATTATTGTAGGTTCTGCCTGCGAGGCAGGTGAGCTTTTTACCGCAATAACCGATGGTGCAAGCTTTGAAAAGCTTGAAAATATTGCGAATTTCTATGACTATCTCGAAATTCAGCCAATCGGGAACAACGAGTATATGAAGCGTTCAGAGGACTTTCCCGATGTCAACACCGATGAGGATTTACAGGAGTTTAACCGCAAGGTTGTCGAGCTTGGCGAAAGAGTGGGCAAACCTGTTTGTGCTACCTGCGACGTACATTTTATCGACCCTGAGGGTGCAGAATTCAGAAAGATACTTATGCACTATAAAGGCTTTTCCGATGCAGATTTTCAGGCACCGTTGTATTTCAGAACTACTGAAGAAATGCTTGAAGAATTTTCATATCTCGGTGAAGAGAAGGCATATGAGGTTGTTGTAAAAAACACCAATCTAATTGCAGATATGATAGAGCCTGTCCGCCCTATTCCCACAACGAAATGTCCTCCTGAAATTGACGGAGCTCAGGAAGATATTGTCAACGACTCATTTAAAAAAGCAAAAGCAATTTATGGCGACCCGCTACCTGATGTTGTAAAAGAACGTCTTGACAAAGAGCTATATTCTATCACAACATACGGTTTTTCTGTGATGTACAAAATTGCTCAGGAATTGGTTAGAAAATCGTTAAGTGATGGTTACTTGGTTGGTTCAAGAGGTTCTGTCGGCTCATCATTTGTTGCCTTTCTTTCGGATATAACAGAGGTTAATTCACTTCCTCCACATTATGTCTGCCCAAATTGTAAAAATGCTGAGTTTTTGCCAGTAGGTACCGGTCTTCACGGCTGCGACCTTGAGGATAAGAATTGTCCAAAATGCGGAACTAAGTACATTAAAGACGGACACGATATCCCCTTTGAAACCTTCCTCGGTTTTAAGGGCGACAAGGAGCCTGATATTGACCTTAACTTTTCCGGTGATTATCAGCCAACTATTCACAAATACACAGAAACATACTTTGGCGAGGGTTATGTTTTCAGAGCAGGTACAATTGGTACTGTTGCCGAAAAAACTGCCTTTGGTTATGTTAAAAAGTATGCCGAAGAGCACGGCATATCAATAAGAAATGCCGAGATGAAACGCTTAGCCTCCGGCTGTGTTGGTGTAAAGCGTACAACAGGTCAGCATCCGGGCGGTATTATAGTAGTGCCGTTCAAAAACGACATTCACGAATTTTGTCCCGTTCAGCACCCTGCTGATGACCCCAATTCAGATATTATAACAACGCATTTTGATTATCACTCAATCGACCAGAATCTTTTGAAGCTTGACGAGCTTGGACACGATGATCCGACGGTAATCAAGATGCTTTATGACCTGACAGGGCTTGACCCGCAGACCATTCCTTTAGACGATGCCGAAACAATGAGTCTCTTTACATCATTAGATGCTCTTAAGGTTACTGACGATATCGGCTCTACTGTTGGAACATACGGAGTACCCGAGTTTGGAACAAAGTTTGTCCGTCAGATGCTTGTAGATACTAAGCCGACCACCTTTGCAGAGTTAGTCAGAATTTCAGGGCTTTCTCACGGAACAGACGTATGGCTTAACAATGCACAGTACTATATCAAAGAAGGCTATACAACACTAAAAGAGGCAATCTGTACCCGTGATGATATTATGCTCTATCTTATATTCAAGGGTGTAGAGGCAGGACACGCATTTAAAATAATGGAATCGGTCCGAAAAGGTAAGGGCTTAAAGCCCGAGGATGAAGCTGCAATGCGTGCTGCAAACGTCGATGAATGGTATATTGAATCCTGTAAAAAGATTAAGTATATGTTTCCAAAGGCTCACGCTGTTGCATACGTTACAATGGCTTTCCGTATTGCATACTACAAGGTACACTACCCCACAGCCTTTTATATTGCATACTACTCTGTCCGAGCAGACGATTTTGATGCAACAATAATGGCTAAAGGCGTAGACGTTGCTCGTGCAGCAATGGCAGAGATTTACGAAAACAAAAAGAATGGTACAGCCGCGCCAAAAGATGATAACCTGCTCCCTATTCTTGAGATATGTATTGAGATGTACTCACGAGGAATTAACTTTGCACCAATTGATATATACAAATCAGACAGTGTAAACTTTCTACCGACTGACGAAGGAATACGTCCTCCGCTTTCTGCACTACCAGGAATGGCAGAAAATGCCGCAAAGAGTATTGTAGAAGCACGCGCAGATGGTGAGTTCAGAACGCTTGAGGATTTAAGGACAAGAACAGGTCTTACCAAAACAAATATAGAAATGCTGGTTGCTGAAGGATACATAGACCTTCCCGAAACAGACCAGATTACAATGTTTGATGAATAAAAAATCAACAGGTAGGGCATTTCCCCTACCTGTTATTTTTCTATTAGCCATTGACGCTTAACTGCATAGTTAAATCAATTGTGTCAAAGCCTTTCTCTTTTTTTCCGTCAATAAGAAATTGTACGTTATCGACACCGTCAAGAGCTGTTACAGAATTTACTATTGCATATACTGCCTGTGCTTCTTTTTCAGGTGTTCCTTTATGCTTATCTACAAAACCCTGCGTCATATTTATGTACGCAGTTCCTTCTGTAACTTCAACAGAAATAAGCTTTGTGTCTGATGCAAGCACCGACTTTAAATTGGTATCCGACGGTCCTTTTATAAGCTCATTTACAACATACTGCTCAACAGGCACAGTATCAGATATTTTTATATTCCGCCACTCCTCAGTCAAAATACCATCTTCATTCAGGAAATAGAGCTTAATATTCCTGTTTTCGCTGGTTTCTGCATCTGTTTCAAGATTTATATCCTTATCAGTGAGAAAATCAAGCGTACTGTTATCAGGGGTTACAAGCTCTCCTCCATCAACAGTTACTTTAACCTCACTTACACCTTCTATACTGCAAAGAGATTTTACAACTGCATATGTGGCAAGGAGATTTTTTGAATTATCTGTGGTTAGAAAATCCTGCGTAAAATCAACTGTAAGACTGGTATCTTTTTTTGTGATTTCCCAATCGGTCTTTTTTGAGATAAAGGGTACATTAGCCGCTTGAGAAGGACCGCTCTGAAGTTCATAAAGAACAAGCTCAGGAAGCGTTTCTTCAGATTCATACTTTATGTCCCTTGCTTCTTCACATATTGATGTAAAAGTCTCATTCATAAAATATAGCTTTGCAGAAAAAACAGCATAATTGTCATCTATATTAGTAACTGCAAAAGCCACAGATAATAATACAGCAATCACTATAAGTGTGCCTATTATTTTTCGTCCTGTTCTCATACAATTAATCCTCCGCACTTCGTTTTGGAATGTTTAATATAAACCTGCTTCCGCCAAGCTCAGATTCAGTAATCTCAATTCTGCCGCCGTGAAGAAGAACCGCCTCTTTTGCAATAGCAAGTCCAAGTCCTGTTCCTCCCGTTTCACGAGTACGAGAATCGTCAAGTCTGTAAAATCTGTCAAATATACGTTCTCTTTCCTCTTCCGGTATTCCTGGTCCGCTGTCCGAAACCGAAACCGCAAGCTCTGTTGACTTAGACACAAGCTCCATCTTGACAGTCCCATACTCCGGCGTATATTTAATTGCGTTGTCAGTAATGTTATATATAGCTTCCCACAGCTTATCATAATCAATAAGCACCGGTGTAATTTGTGCGGAATCAAAATCTCCGCAAAGCAAAATATGCTTAGCCTCAGCATTTGGCTTCAATCTGTTCATTATTGCATTTAGCATTACAACAAAGTCAACAGGCGTAAGTGTTGCCTGTTCTTCCTCGTTGCCTATTTTAGTAAGTGTTAAAAGCCTTTCAACAATTCTTGTAAGCCTGTCAACTTCATTAGAAAGGTCAGCAAGAAATTCCTTTATCATATCAATGTCAGGGTTTTCTGTATCAACAATGCTGTCGCATATCAGCTTGATTGATGCCAAAGGAGTTTTTAGCTCGTGAGATACGTCAGAGATAAATTTTTTGTGCGTTTCATCGACATTTTCAAGTGCCTGACACATTGAATTCATAGCATCAGAAAGCTCAGTAAGCTCACTGTCCCCGCTAACATTAACCCTTGTTTTATAGTTACCGTTTGAAATCTCCTTTGCCGCATTGATAAACTGGTCAAGTCTTGCTGTAACGACAGCACTCATACCCATACTGAGCATTCCGACAAGAATACTGATAATAACCGAAAATATTATCATATTCATCTTTACATAAGAAATTGTCTTATCAATATCAACTATTGTTTCAACGAGATAAACCACTCCTGTTATTTTATCATTAACCTTTACAGGAACTGCCACAGACATCATTGTGTTTCCTTCTTCGGATTTCGTGAGAGTTTGTGCCTGATTGCCCTGCATTGCAGTATTGATTATATCACGCATCAATACCTTGCCTCTCAAAGATGCCTCTTTGTTGCTATCATACAGCACCGTACAGGAAGGATTAACCGCCAATGCTCTTATCACAGTTCCCGATATAATCTGTTCTATCTGCTTATCTGTTCCGTCATCAAAATTATCCGTTGCATTTGAAACGGTATCTGCAATTATATTCGCCTTTGCAAACAGAAGTATCGACTCGTTATTGTGAAGGCTTTCAGCCAATACGCCAAGTATATATACACTCATCAAAGAAAGGGTAACAAGAATCGCCACAAAATATGTAACCATCATAACCCATCTCATTGATGAAAACCGCTTTTTAATCTTGTTTATAATAATAGCCTACACCCCATTTTGTTTTAATATATAAAGGCTCAGCAGGATTTTGTTCTATTTTTTCTCTGAGTCTTCTGATGTGCACGTCAACAGTTCTAACATCTCCCGGGTAGTCAAAGCCCCATGCAATATCTAATAGATTTTCACGTGTATAAACTTTGCCCGGGTGCTTTATAAACAGTTCAAGAAGGTCAAATTCCTTACCGGTAAGCTCTATTACTTTTCCTTGTATAGTAACGTTCCTGAAATTATAATCAAGCTCCAGCTCGCCAGAAACAAAGGTCATACTGTCATTTTCCTTAGGCTTGGGATTAACACGTCTTAAAATAGCCTTGATACGTGATGTAACTTCTCTAATATTAAACGGCTTTGTTATATAGTCATCTGCACCGTATTCCAGACCTAAAATTTTATCTATATCTTCACTCTTTGCAGTAAGCATAATAATAGGCACATTCGAGAATGCACGTACATTACGGCAAACAGTAAGCCCGTCCATTTTGGGAAGCATCAGGTCAAGTAGAATAAGATCAATACTTTCATCATGTGCAAGATGCAAAGCCTCTTCTCCGTCAAATGCAGTTACAACCTGATAGCCCTCCTGCTCAAGATTATATTTTATACCCTTAACTAACAATTTCTCATCATCAACAACCAATATTTTCATCTATTCTACGCTCCTCCTCAGCATATAAATACTTATTCTATATTATAACATCTCCCGCAATATTTTTCCATACTTTTTTGTAAAAAATATTGCGTTTATTGTTGCAAATTAAGTTATTTTCAGCTATAATCATATTAAGAATATATTTGTCTGCATCAGCAGACGGAAAGGCAGCGATTTTAAAAATGACCAAAGCCCGTATTACCGCAATACTGACTCTATTAGCAATGCTTCTGTCGCAGACGTTTTACGTCAGTGCTGAGCCTACACCAACACCTGTGCCTACCGAAATACATACAGAAGAAGTTATCGAAACCAAAACCTTTCCTGAGCCAAGGGCAAAGGCAGCACTTCTCTTTGACTTAAAAGGCGGAAGAGTTATCTACGAAAATAACGCCTCAGAACGCAATTATCCTGCGTCGGTTACTAAAATTATGACTGCACTTCTTGCTCTTGAAAAGGGTAACCTGACAGATGTTGTCACTGTTTCGGATAATGCTCTTGCCGATATTACATATTTACATTCAAAGATCGGTTTGAAGTCCGGCGAGCAGATGACTCTCGAAAATCTGCTGACAGGCTTGCTTGTAGCCTCTGCTAACGACGCAGCAAATGTGATTGCTGAATATATTTCAGGCGACATACAAAGCTTCGTAGCACTTATGAACCAAAAAGCATCAGAGCTTGGTATGACAAACACACATTTTGCCAATCCGCATGGTTTTCACGATGACAATCATTACACCACTGCTGCCGATATATCAATTATGGCAAGAGAAGCTCTTAAAAATTCTAAGTTCTGTGAACTGGTAAAAATCAAAACCATAAAGCTTCCTGCTACAAACTTAAGCGAGGAACGTATGCTTTCCTCCACCAACCACCTTATCAGCAGATACCGTAATACATTTCACTACTACCCTTATGCAACCGGAGTTAAGACAGGTGCAACAGATGAAGCAGGAAATTGTCTTGTTTCCACTGCAGAAAAGAACGGAATGTCCCTGATGTCAATTGTTCTGGGATGCGAGAATGCTGACCAAAAAGAAAACGCATACTCCTTTGTCGATTCAAAAGCGATGTTTGAATATGTATTTGAAAACTACAAAAGCGTAACATTGGCTACAACCTCAGATATTATTTCCGACTCAAAGGTATACGAAGCAAAGGACAGCACAAGAGTTGCCCTCTCACCGTCAAAAGACATAATAATGCTTTTGCCAAAGGATTATTTAGAAGAGAATATAATTAAAGATATAAAACCTGCAGAAAACATCAGCGCACCAATTGAAAAAGGTGTTAATCTCGGTAGTGCAACATATACATACAAAGATGCTAACGGCATTTCAACTTTTGCAGTTCAGGTAGATTTGTTGGCAGCAAATGAGGTTAAAAGAGACCATCTTCTCCATTTCCTCCACGGTGTTGGAAATATACTTTTAAGTCCGTTTGTGCTTATTCCTCTTATTCTGATTGCAGTATTTCTCGTGATGAATGCAATCAACCGCAGCAAGCGCAGAAGAATAAGACGCAAGAGAATGAAATCTCAAAGACCTATTCAGCGTGCATCATATAACACACAGCAAAACAGAACAACCCCCTCCGCAAGACGCAGAACTAACTACAATACACGCTCATCACGCGGTGGATACAGCAGTACAAGAAGCTCGTCAAGTCAGCACAGTACAAGAAGACCCACGTCTTCTACAATCACAAGACCGAGAAGACCTTCTTCTAATCCACCGAGAACTCCCGACCCTTGGGATAAATACAGATAATGATAAACGGCATACCATAAGGTATGCCGTTTAATTATACGTAATTTAATTTTCCAATGCGTGAATTTTGTCTATTCTGTTCTGATGTCTTCCGCCATCAAATTTCTCTGAAAGGAAAGTATCGCAAATCATAAACGCAAGCTCCCTGCCTGTTACTCTGCCACCCATACAAAGTATATTTGCATCATTATGTCTTATTGTCATTTTTGCAGAATATACATCACCGCAAAGTGCTGCACGTATTCCGTCAACTTTATTTGCTGCAATTGAAATACCAATTCCCGTACCGCAGATAAGAATACCTTTCTCGTATTCACCGCTTGCAACTGCTTTTGCAACCTTTTCCGCAATATCGGGGTAATCACAGCTATCCTCGGTATATGTACCGAAATCAAAAAGCTTATATCCCTGCTCTGTTAGATACTTTATAATATGTGTTTTTAGTTCAAAACCGCCGTGGTCGCTTCCTATTGCTATCATTCTTATTCCCCTTTTCTATTTTCCCTTTCTCGTTCCGCCTGTGACTTACGAAGATAAACCGGTGCAAGCCGAGTATATTCAATCTGTTCTTTATCCCTTGCAGCAACTGCAGCTGATGCAGCCATTTGTGCATTAAGGTTCGCAGGTGCAAAAAGCGCAAGGTCGCCTAAAAGCTCTTTAATTCTGTCCCTAAAAACAGGTAATCCATCTCCAAGAAATACCGTTTTCTCGCCAATACTCTTAATATCTGCACAGCATTCTTCAAGAGTAATCGCACGAGCAGCTCTTACCTCTTCTAATACATCTCCATCAAAACGATAAACAGCGTTATAAACCTCGCCACGCCTTGCATCCATTATCGGGCATATAAGCTTGTCCGACTGCACAAAGTTATATGCCATAGCCTCAAGTGTAGATACTGCAACACAAGGTTTATTAACTGCGTGTGCAAGTGCCTTGACTGCAGATACTCCAATTCTTAGTCCGGTAAACGAGCCAGGCCCGGTTACTGCAGCAAAAACATCGATATCCGAAACTTGAAGCTCGCTCTTATTAAGAACAGAATTTATCATTGGCATTATAGTCTCAGAATGTGTTAATTTATTATTTAATATTTCCTCGGAAACAAGCTTTTCTCCGTCAACGATTGCAACTGTTGCAACCGCAGAGGAAGTATCAACTGCAAGGATTCGCATTATGCCTTTTGCTCCTTTATCTCTATTTCACGATAATCCTCGTGTACATTTATATCACGTCTAATTTCAATCTCTATACGGTTATCAGGCAGAAGCTCCTCTATCATAACAGACCATTCTATTACGCATATACCGTCTGAAAGACAGTCCTCAAATCCTATTTCGTACATTTCATCGCTGTCGTCAATTCTGTACGCATCAATATGAAATACAGGTACAGAAGCTTCATATCGATTAATTATGGTATATGTTGGGCTTGTTACGTGCTCAGTTACTCCCAATGCCGAACATAGTCCTTTCGTGAACGCAGTTTTTCCTGCACCAAGCTCACCGTTAAGACAAATAACATCGCCTTTTGAAAGCTTTTTAGCGAGTGTAGACGCAATCTTTTCCGTCTCTTGCGGACTGTATGATTTATATAACATCAGAATAACCCCGTAATCTTGCCTGTCGCGTCAACATCTATCTTCTCTGCTGCAGGAACTTTGGGCAGTCCGGGCATTACCATAATATCACCCGTTTCAACAACCACAAATCCTGCACCGTTTGAAACTCTTACCTTTGACACAGTAACATCAAAGTTTTCAGGTCTGCCTAAAAGTGTCGGGTCATCAGATAGTGAATACTGAGTTTTTGCGATACAAACAGGCTTTTTGTCGAGTCCAAATTTCTCAAGTGCGGCTATTTCCTTTTCTGCCTTTTTCGAGTAGATAACACCCCTGCCGCCATAGATATTCTTTACAATAATTTCTATCTTTTCCTTGATGGAAAGATTATCGTCATAAAGAACCTTAAACTCAGACTTATCCTCGTCCATCATCTTAATAAGCTTCTCTGCAAGGTCAATTCCTCCCTCGCCACCTTTTGCAAAGACTTCGGATAGAGATACTTCTACACCATATTCAGCACAAGCTTTTCTTACGGCATCAAGCTCTTTATCAGTATCTGTGTCAAAACGGTTAAGGGCAACAATTACTGGTACACCGTAGCTTTGCATATTCTCAATATGCTTTTTAAGATTTACAACACCCTTTTCAACCGCCACAACATTTTCTGTCTTAAGGTCAGGTTTTGCCACTCCCCCGTTATACTTAAGCGCACGAACAGTTGCTACAATTACAATAGCATCAGGCTTAAGTCCTGCAAAACGGCATTTAATATCGAGGAACTTCTCTGCACCTAAATCCGCACCAAAACCAGCCTCAGTTACCGTGTAATCTGAAAGCTTTAATGCAAGACGTGTTGCAGTGATACTGTTACATCCGTGTGCAATATTAGCAAACGGACCTCCATGAATAAAGCACGGAGTATTCTCCAAGGTCTGCACAAGGTTTGGCTTAATTGCATCCTTCAACAAGGCACACATTGCACCTTGGGCTTTAAGGTCTTTTGCAAATACAGGCTCACCGTCAAGGTTGTAGCCGATTATAATATCACCAAGTCTTTTCTTAAGGTCTTCCAAGCCTTCGGCAAGACACAAAATTGCCATAATTTCAGACGCAACTGTTATCATAAATCCCTCTTCACGAGGTTTTCCGTTTATCTTGCCGCCAAGTGCAACAACAGTCTCACGCAAAGCCCTGTCATTCATATCAAGAACTCTCTTCCACACAATGCTTGCAACGTCAATATTAAGGCTGTTTCCCTGATGAATATGATTGTCAATCATCGCAGAGAGAAGATTATTCGCTGCCGTAATAGCGTGCATATCTCCCGTAAAATGCAGGTTAATATCCTCCATTGGAACAACCTGTGCATAGCCGCCGCCGGCCGCACCGCCTTTTACCCCCATTACAGGACCTAATGATGGCTCACGAAGAGCAAGCACACATTTCTTGCCAAGTCTTGTGAAAGCATCACCAAGACCAACCGTTATAGTAGTCTTACCCTCACCTGCAGGTGTAGGATTAATTGCAGTTACTAAAATAAGTTTTCCGTCTGGCATTGATTTTGACTTTTCGATAACAGCTTCAGACATCTTTGCTTTAAATCTGCCGTACTGTTCAATCTCCTCCTCAGCAATACCAAGCTTTCCTGCAACTTCCTTAATGGGAAGCATCTTTGCGCCCTGAGCAATTTCAATATCAGTTAACATTGCTTTCACTCCTTATGATAGCTTTTGACATAAACTTTGCTTTATTTACAATAGCACGGGTATGTTCACCCTCACCAATTATGCCATTTTCATCCTTCGCAATCACTTCAAATATAATTCTGCGGTCAGCAAGCTCCTTAACCGTTGCAGTAGCAGTAACCTTCACCCCTACAACAGTAGGTGCTGTATGTGTAATGGATATACCGCATCCAACTGTAGTGTATCCATCATCAAGCTCACTATCTATAGCATCAACAGCCGCCGCTTCAAGCGCAGCTACCAGTGCAGGTGTTGCAAACACATCAAGCGAACCGCTCTTCATAGTAAAAGCTGTGTTGGAATCGTTTACAACAACCTCAAAACTCCCCTGCATACCGATTGTAATCATATTATAAACTCCTTATTTTACTATTCAGTATTTAACAAAAAAACAAGGCTATACCCATATTCACTTGCCGAAAAGCATTAAAGGTACAGCCTTTATTTACTAAATATTATTACTGTTTACTGTTAAAGTATACACGGTCATCGTGTACCTTCTTAAGCAACATATCCAAACGCTTTTCAACATCACCCAAAACATCGTCAGCGTACTGGTCGCAGTCTATTTTGATTTCCATAGATCTTGTCTGAGCATCATTTACAAGTTGGTTAGCCTGTTCTACAGCCTGTCTTGTAACTTCGTTCTCATCAATCATCTGACGAACCTTGTCTTCAGCGTTCTTAACCATTGTCTGCGCACGGGTTTCAGCTTCAGAAAGAATTCTCTGTCTTTCTTCCTTAACCCACTTAGCTTCCTTAAGCTCCTCAGGAAATACAAGGCGCATCTCCTGAATATAGTCAAGAAGGTCCTCCTTGTCTACCAAAATTTTTCCGCTTAAAGGAACAACAGGTGACTTGTCAATGCTTTCTTCCATCAAATCAATAATTTCTAAGATTTCCATAACCTCATACTCCTATCACTTAAATATACTTTTTTCTAATTTCCGGAATGATTGCCTCCGGCACAAGTCCATCAAGGGAACCATTATACTTTGCAACTTCCTTAACCATACTAGAGCTAATGTATGAATAACCGGAATTAGTCATCATAAACATCGTCTCAAATTCCGGATTGAGTGCTTTGTTTAAAAGTGCCATCTGAAACTCGTACTCAAAGTCTGATACAGTTCTTAAGCCTTTGATTATTACAGTTGCATTATTAATCTTGAGAAAATCAACCAAGAGTCCTGAAAAGACATCACATTCTACATTGTCAAGGTCGGATATTACTCTGTCTATCATATGTTTACGTTCGGTTATTGTAAAAAGCGGCTTTTTATTAATATTATCAAGCACACCCACTACAACCTTGTCATAAACCTTAGCTGCACGTTTAATGATGTCAAGATGTCCGTTAGTTATCGGGTCAAAGCTACCCGGATAAACTGCTATTCTCAACGTGCCTCACCCTCTTTGGTAAACGGTAATATAGCTTCTTCCGTACTTTTTCTGTTTCAAAACGGAAAGTCCATCAAAGTCCGAGTGCATATCCGTATCATCACTTTCCAGTACAATTATGCCCCCATCTTTAAGACGTTCATTTTCAACAATGTCAACGAGCACCGGCTCTATAAAACCCTTGTTGTACGGCGGGTCCAAAAAAATTATATCAAAGCTTTCCTTTGAGAGTTTAAAAAACTCCTGATAAGGCATATTCAAAATCTTAACACTATCGCCAAAATTGAGCGATCTTGCATTCTTTGAAACAACCTCAATTGATGCTTTAGCAGCATCAACAAAAGTAACATCACGGGCACCGCGGCTCATCGCCTCAAACCCAAGCGCACCACTGCCGGCAAACAAATCCAGAACAGATGCGTCTGCTATATACCCCTGAATTAAATTAAATACCGATTCCTTCACCCTGTCGGTTGTCGGACGAATGTTTTCACCCTCAAACACTACAAGCTTGTGGCCTCGGCGGTTGCCTGAAATAATTCTCATTGCCCACACTCCCAAGCTACTTCTTATATTGTATAATATAATTCCAAAAAGGTCAACCTTTTTCAAAAAAAATTTTAACTTTTTTACATTTTATTGTTTTTACTTACATGAAATTAATGCCAATTTGTTAATTCATCACAGTGTTTTTAGCTATTATACCAAAAGCCCTCTCTTTTAAAAGCTTATTTTCTGCCATTTTTAGCTCAGGGTCTTTTTTTATCAATGCATCTGCAGCATTTTGTGCCATAATTAACAGGTCGCTGTCTTTAAACAGATTAGCTATCTTAAGCTCCGGCAATCCGTGTTGTCTTGTTCCGAAAAAATCACCCGGACCTCTAAGCTTCAAGTCCTGTTCTGCAATATAAAAGCCGTCATTTGACTCACACATTGTTTTCATACGCATTTTGGTAACCTCACTCTTACCATGAGCAACCATTATGCAATGAGCCTGTTCTCCACCTCTTCCAACTCTTCCTCGGAGCTGATGAAGCTGTGAAAGTCCGAACCGCTCTGCATTTTCGATAATCATTATATTGCTATTGGGAACATTCACACCAACTTCTATTACTGTTGTTGATACAAGCACATTTATCTCGCCCGAAACAAATGCAGACATTATCTCATCCTTTTGAGCAGCTTTCATTTTTCCGTGAATAAGGCCTATCTTAAAATTAGGATATGCCTTACTTAATTTTTGCGACAAATTCTCGGCATTTTCAAGGTCGGATTTTTCAGTTTCTGCAACAAGGGGACATACAATATAGGCCTGCATACCGCTTTTTACGTTTTTCTCTAAAAATGCGTATATTCTTTCCCTCATATTTTCGCCAACTGCGTAGGTTTTTACAGGTTTTCTTCCAGGCGGCAGTTCATCTAATGCAGAGAAATTTAAGTCGCCGTAAAGAATAAGTGCCAACGTTCTCGGTATTGGTGTCGCAGTCATAACAAGAACATTCACATTCTCGCCCTTTTCAATAAGTAATCCTCGCTGTGATACACCGAATCTGTGTTGTTCGTCAGTTACTGCAAGCGCAAGATTCTTAAACACAACATTCTTCTGCAAAACTGCGTGTGTGCCAATTATAACATCTGCCTCTCCGTTTTCAATTAATGAAAGAATTTCACCTTTCCCTTTTGATGACGAAGTCAGAAGTACAACCCTTATTCCAAACAGCTTAAACATTTCCAAAAAGCTTTCATAGTGCTGCTTTGCAAGAAGTTCAGTAGGTGCCATCATCACAGCCTGATAGGAGTTTTTTACCGTCATATAAATTGCCGCAGCCGCAACCGCAGTCTTTCCCGAGCCGACATCGCCCTGAACAAGTCTGCTCATTGCCGTACCTGAATGCATATCATTTGCAATCTCTTTAATGACCCTTTCCTGAGCACCCGTCAGACTAAATGGCAGACTTTCAGTAAAGTCATTATAATCTATATTCTTATACGGTGTTCTCTTTCTCACCTGATTATTACCTTTCTTAAGCATAAGCGCAAGCCGCAGGGTAAAAAGCTCTTCAAATACAAACCTTCTTCTTGCAATTTCATAATTTTCCGCACTTTCAGGAAAATGTATATTGGAAATTGCAAAATTCAGTTCGCACAAATTATTATTAGACCTAATATCTCTTGGTATATATTCAATCAATCTATCTCTTTCACCGATTACATTTTCGACCGCAGACCTAACCGCAGCCTGTGTAAGTCCTTCACACAAGGGATAAACAGGCACAATTCTTCCGGCAAATCTTTGTTTTTCCACCTGTTCATAAACAGGGTTTATAAGCTCTCGTTTACCTCTGTTAAGAGTGATTTTGCCGTAGAATATGTATTCTTGCCCCTCAGAAAATGCACCTTTAACAAATCTGTTATTATACCAAATAACACTCATAACATCACTATCATCGTTTATTATCATTGAATATATTGTCATATTCTTTCTGATACGGGTTTCACGCACACCGGAAAAAGCCCTCGCACGAATACATACATTTTCACCTAAAGGTGCTTCGCCCAACTGGAATATTTTTGTTCTGTCTTCGTATCCGCGAGGGAAATATCTCAGCAAATCCTCTGTGTTATCAACACCAACCTTTTTAAAAAGCTGAGCTCTCTTTTCTCCTATACCCTTTATTTCGGCAAGCTTTGACATATCTTTCCTCTTTCATAAAACAAGAGCGGAGCAAATAATTGCTCCGCTATCTATTATTCCACCGATACTATATAATAATATACAGGCTGACCGCCATAACGGAGTGTAACCTCTGCATCAGGATACTTTTCTTCAAGCTTTTCCAAAAGAGCATTAGCATCATCTTCAGCAGTATCTTCGCCATAGTAGATTGTGATAAATTCGTCTTCATCCTCATCATAGATATTCTCAACGATTTCACATACAACAGCTTGAGTATCTTCACCCACAGCCTCTATACCACCCTTGCCTACACCTATAATATCTCCCTCGTGGATAGTTTTACCATCGGCAACAGTATCACGAACTGCATAAGTAACCTGTGCAGTTTTGATTGTCGTCGCAGCATCCTCCATATCCTCGCTGTTATCCTCAACCGACATATTTTCGTCAAATCTCAGCATTGCGGCAACACACGCAGGGACACTCTTGCTTGGGATTACAACAGCTTTATTTTCACATATTCCAGCCGCTTGAGTCGCAGCCATTATTATGTTCTTATTATTCGGGAATATAAATACCGTTTCTGCATTAACTGAGTTTGCAGCCTCTAAAATATCCTCAGTGCTTGGGTTCATTGTCTGACCGCCCTTGATAACAACATCTACACCAAGGTCCTTCAAAAGTGCCTCAAGTCCATCTCCGGCACAAACTGCAACAAAGCCAAACTTTTTCTTTTCTGCCTTAGGCTTATCCTCTGTCTTTTCAGCTTCAAGAAGATTCTGGTGCTGATAACGCATATTGTCAATCTTGATATTGATAAGCGAGCCAAGCTTTACTGCACGTTCAAGAACATAACCTGGATTATTTGTATGAATATGCACCTTTACAATTTCATCATCGTCGATTACAAGCATAGAATCGCCCTTATCCTCTATACTCTGGCGGAAGGAAAGGACATTCACATCAGGCTTGCTCTTTTCTATAATAAACTCTGTGCAATAACCATATTTAATGTTATCGCCATCAAATGCAGCCTGTGCCTTTGTTTCAGTTTTAACTTCTTCTGCTCCGCCTTCACGTTCAACAGGTACACCTGCAACTGAGGCAAGAAAACCGGTAAGAATATAAACCCATCCCTGACCGCCAGCATCAACAACGCCTGCGCTTTTAAGAGCAGGAAGCATTTCCGGAGTCTTGTTAAGTGTCTTTTTAGCTTCTTCCAAAGCAGCTTCTACTGTAGTTTTAAGGTCAGCACCCTCTTTTGCAGTAAATACCGCAGCGGTTGCTGCTGCCTTTCCTACTGTAAGAATTGTTCCCTCAGTTGGATTCATTACCGCAGCATATGCAGCATCAGAGCCGCTCTTTAAGCCCTCTGCAAACTCCTGAACAGAGCAGGTATTCTTGCCCTTCATATACTTAGCAATTCCTCTGAAATACTGCGAAAGTATAACACCAGAGTTACCACGAGCACCTCTTAGTGTTGCATATGACATAGTGTCGCACACTTTGCTGACAGAATCACTTTTAAGCTCTGCCAAAGCCTTCGCAAGAGCATTGGCTGTCATAGACATATTGGTTCCCGTATCACCGTCAGGCACAGGGAAAACATTAAGTGCGTCCACTTCATTACGCTTGTTATATAGCATATTTGCGCCGGAGATAAAGCCGGCAGCAAGTATTGAACCGTCAATCATCACTACAAATTCCTTTCTTTACCTTACTGTCCGACTCTGACCGATTCTACCTGTACCGTTACCTTCTTAACAGGCGTACCCAAAGACTTTTCGATACGGTAGCTTACATTATGAATTATACTGTCGCAGATTGCGTTTATATTGACGCCATACTCTACGATAATATGAAGGTCTATCAAAATCCCCTCATCATCAGATTCTATCTTTACACCCTTTGCCATATTGTCAATGTTCAAAAGGCTTACAAATCCGTCTTTTTTGCTTCTTGATGCCATACCAACAACACCGTAGCAGTTTGTAGCTACTGCACCGGCAATTTTTGCTATTGCACTTTGACTGATTGTGATGTCCCCAAGGTCATTATTAAATACAATTGCCATTTACATCAACCCTTTCCTATAATAGTTAATATAATTTACCTTAAGTTATTATCCCTTATTTTATATAATTATATAACAAATCTGTTACATTTTCAAGTATATTCTTCTATTTATTTCCTAAATTCGTCTGTACGTGCTTGTAATTTCGTATATAACGGCTGCAAGCTCGTCCGAAATGTCACTTTCAGAAGCACGGTAAAGCCAGTTTCCACCCAAAGTTGATGGTGTGTTCATTCTGGACTCGCTTTCCTTTTTAAGATAATCCTGAATTGGCACAATTACGGTTTCCGAGCAGCTTGCCATAAGTGTTCTTATCGCAGCATATGCTGCCTCCGTTTTTCTTTTTACTCCAAGATAAGCATTTACAAATTCTCGTTCTTTCCCTTTTGTAGACATATAATAGCCTGTAAAGGTATTATTATCGTGAGTGCCTGTATATGCAACAGAATTAACCGTCAGATTGTGCGGAAGGTACATACTATCTTCATTCGGATTAAAAGCAAACTGCAGAACCCTCATTCCGGGATAACCGCTTTCTCTTAGAAGTTTGTGAACATCTTCTGTTAAAAAACCCAAATCCTCTGCTATAATATCCACATCACCAAGAGCCAATTTCACACTGTTGAAAAGCTTCATTCCAGGACCTTTAACCCATTCACCTACTACGGCATCCTCTCTGCCGTAGGGTATTGCATAATATGCCTCAAAACCTCTGAAATGGTCAATTCTCACCTTATCATAAAGCTTAAAGCTTGCTCTTATTCTTTTTATCCACCAGTCAAATCCCTGTTTTTCCATAAGATCCCAGTTATAAAGAGGATTTCCCCAAAGCTGACCTTTATCAGTAAAAGCATCAGGCGGACAACCGGCAACACGTTTTGGCAGTCTCTGTTCATCAAGCTCAAATAATTCCGGTGTTCGCCACACCTCCGCCGAATCAAGTGCAACATAAATAGGCATATCTCCAATTATTTTTATGCCATTATCATTTGCATATCTTTTAAGCTTCTTCCATTGCTTATAAAAGAGGTACTGAATGAATTTATAGAACTCAATATTCCGCGAATGTGTCTCTTTGTAATATTCTACCTCTTCACGTTTGCAAACTCTTATATCCTCATCCCAGTAGAGCCAACACCTAAAATGATGATGCTCTTTTATTGCCATAAAGAGAGCATAGTCATCAAGCCAGAAAGCATTTTCATTTTCAAATTCATAATAGTTATCGCACTTTTCAAATCTTGAAAATGCTTTTCTGAGCACTGGATATCGGTTGTCGAACAACCTTTTATAATCTACCGAAACAGGATTATCGCCAAAATAATAATTTTCTATTTCATTCTTATTAAGAAGCCCTTCCTCACAAAGCATATCCAAATCAATAAAATAAGGATTTCCGGCAAAAGCAGAATTGCTCTGATAAGGCGAATCGCCATAGCTTGTCGGACATACAGGTAAAACCTGCCAATAGGTCTGCCCCGCCTTTTTAAGAAAATCTACAAATTTATATGCTTCTTTGCCGAGCGTTCCTATTCCGTATGCTGACGGCAACGAAGAAATGTGCATCAAAATACCGGCTTTTCTCATCAAAACTCCACCTTCCTTTAACTTATTTTACCACAAAACAATGCCTTTGTAAACCTTAATAACAAATAAAAGCACTTCGTAAGAAGTGCTTTTATTCACTTTATAGTGTTCCAAAAAGTCTGTCGCCGGCATCGCCGAGTCCGGGAAGAATATAGCCTTTTTCGTTAAGCCTTTCATCAAGAGAAGCTACATAAATGTCGACATCAGGATGTGCGTCCTGAACAGTTTTCACACCCTCCGGAGCACCTATTATGCACATAAGCTTGATTTTCTTTGCTCCCCTTTTCTTTACAACATCAATCGCCGCAGCAGAACTTCCGCCGGTAGCAAGCATCGGGTCTAATACCAACACCTGTCTTTCCTCAATATCAGTCGGTAACTTGCAGTAGTATTCAACCGGCTGTAAGCTGTCATGATCACGGTACAAGCCAACGTGCCCTACCTTTGCAGCAGGAATTAGACTCATAAGTGCATCAACCATTCCAAGACCTGCTCTGAGAATAGGCACCAAGGCAACTTGCTTTTCAATCACCTGACCCTTTGTTTTTACAAGCGGTGTTTCAACATCAACTTCAGTAAGCTTTAAATCTTTGGTTGCCTCATAGCCCATCAAAAGTGCAATCTCGTTTATTAGCTCACGAAACTCTTTTACTGAAGTGTCTTTATTCCTCAAAATTGACACCTTGTGCTTTATCAAAGGATGCTCCATTACATATAAATTACTCATTATTATTCACCTTTATAATCAAACTTTAAAATCTACGCCGCCTGCTTCTTCCTCTGCTTTAAATTCATAATCCTTACCAGGAAGAACAGCATTAATCAAAATACCAAGTACGGCTGCTATTGCAAGGCCTGTAAGTGTAATTGTAGCACCTGCAACGTTAAATGTTATTCCGCCAATTGAGTTAAATCCAAGGGCAGTAACAAGAATAGTAGCCGCAATAATTACATTTCTGCTCTTTGAAAGGTCAACCTTGTTCTCAACAAGATTTCTTGTTCCGACTGCAGAAATCATACCATATAGCATCAAAGAGATACCGCCGATAACCGCAGTAGGAATAAGGCTTATAAATGCAGCAATTTTGGGAGAGAATGAAAGTATAACTGCTAAGTACGCTGCAATTCTGATAACTCTCGGGTCATAAACTTTTGTAAGTGCAAGCACGCCGGTATTCTCGCCATAGGTTGTATTTGCAGGTCCGCCAAACATAGCAGACATTGATGTTGCAAGACCGTCTCCAAGAAGCGTTCTGTGCAAGCCGGGATTTGCAATAAAGTTCTTGCCAACAGTAGAGCTGATAGCTGAAATATCACCTATATGCTCCATCATAGCAGCTATTGCAATAGGCATTATTGCTATTATAGATGTTACTGCAGTTGAGAAATCTTTAACTGCGAACACACTCTGACTCATATTTATCGGCAAGCCAAGCCATGCAGCATCCTTGAAATCCTGAAGCTTCTGCGGGTCAAACACTTCCATACCGCAAAGCTGGAATACCACCGATACCAATAATGATACAACAATACCTATAAGAATAGGAATTATCTTTATCATTCCCTTACCGAAAATATTACATACTACAATACTAGCAAACGCAATTATCGCTATAATCCAGTTAGTCTGGCAATTGGAGATTGCAGATGGTGCAAGAATAAGACCGATTGCAATAATGATTGGTCCGGTAACCACCGGTGGGAAAAATTTCATAACCTTTTTGATGTCAAAAAGTTTAAACAAGAGTGCAACAACAAGATACAAAAGACCTGCAAATACAACCCCCAATGATGCATATGGAAGCATCTCGCTATTGGGTGCGCCGTCCAATAACGGTGCAATAGCTGCATATCCGCCCAAAAACGCAAACGAAGAGCCTAAAAACGCAGGAACCTTACCACCGGTTATGAGGTGGAACAACAAAGTTCCCAAGCCTGCCATCAGCAGTGTAGTAGATACATCGAGTCCCGTCAGAAGCGGTACCAGCACCGTTGCACCAAACATAGCGAACATATGCTGTGCTCCCAACACTAAATCTTTGCCTGTAAGTTTTTTCAAAAGAACACTCCCCTTCTTAAATATTACCTAAATTATATATCATAATCCGTAGTTTGTCTACTGATTTTTACAAATAAAATCATCTTTTTACAAACAACATTTTATGTCATACAAGGTATCTTCTTTAACCCTGCGGGCAAACTATAAAAAAAGAATTGAGGAGAAAGATGTTATGAAAAACAAGAATAAAAAACCTTTCAGGGAAGATTATAATATGAGCAGAATTACAATAGACAATATTGCAAGTAATACAGAATGTACAGGTCTTACACCGACTCCTGCCGACTCAAGCGAGGAGAGAGATTCTTATGCTGAAATTTCAAACTTTTTTCCTGAAGATATCGCATTCAAACCCGAGGGCGAGTAAAAATCAAAGAGCTGCTTTAAATTCCAAGCAGCTCTTTTATAGTATGGAAAAACCCCTCTTTTTCTTTCTCAATTTCAAAAATATCCCTTTCTGCAACCAAATTGATTTCCCCAATCAATCTGCCGTTTTGGTACATCTTAGCCTCACCAACCTTTTCACCCTTATTTATAGGTGCTTCAATTTCTCTTATAATGCTTACTCTTAATTCACGCTCTTCCTTAATGTCTATTACATCAACTGTTGCAAGGCTTTCCTCTGCAACAATTTTCAATAACTCATTTCCGACACTCACCTCTTTCAAAACAGCTCCCTCTTTTATTTCAACTCTGTTTTGGCACCGTTCGAAACCATAGTCAAGCATTTCCTTATGGTCCTTCCAATCGCACGGGTCGCACAAGGTTACAGCGACCAAAGTTATTCCATCCCTTTTTGCTGCAGTAACAAGACATCTCCCCGACTTTTTGGTAAAGCCGGTTTTAACCCCTATCATTCCCTCATAGCTCCACAAAAGCTTATTATGGTTTCTTAAATAAGTTACATCACCATCCTGATTAGTAATTTTCATTTCTTTGCTTTGAATTATCGGACTTAAACATTTATTCTTTACCACTTCGCTTCCTATAAGTGCAAGATCATATGCCGTTGAATAATGGTTCTCATTATCAAGACCGCTCGGATTTTCAAAGCTTGTGTTTACTGCACCAATTTTTCTTGCACGTTCAGTCATCAATTTTGCAAAGTTCTCGCTACTTCCTGAAATATGTTCTGCCGTTGCAACAGCAGCATCATTTCCCGAGTTTAGCATCATACCGGAAACAAGGTCTGAGAGCTTAACTCTGTCATTTTCTTGTAAGTATATACTTGAGCCTTCCTGATTTTGTGCATTTACAGAAACTGTTGCTACATCTTCCCAGCAGCCCGATTCAGCTGCAACAAGAGCAGTCATCATTTTAGTTGTACTTGCCATAGGAAGCCTCATATCCGGCTCTTTTGCATATACAATTTCGCCGCTTTCGGCAACAATAAGGCAAGCCGACTTCGCTGATATTTCCAAGCCGTAGGATACCGTCGGTGTTGCAAAGAAAACCAATAATAATAACATAATAATTTTCATAAAAATCACCCCATACCTATTGGTATGAGGTGAATAGTCTTTCTTATTCCAAATCTTCACAATTTCCGCCCAGGTGCTCATAAGCGGCATAGAGCTGATCATCAACCACGACTTCAAGAACATAGAAATGATTTTCCAGCGTTGCCTGAGTGGAAAAGTCCATAACGCCATAAGGATAAAGACCGACATCCTTCTGGAAATTATAAACCGCAGTCTTCAATTCTTCATCAAAATATTCATTTATTTCACCAAAATAGTAGCCCATCACAGCAAGTCTCTGCTTAGTTGCAAGAACACCTTTTCCTGTATCACCAACACGCCACTTATTTTTGTAGTCAAACTTTTCGTATTTTTCAATGTCAATTCCTTTTGACCCGTTTTTGACAACTTCATCAGGATATATTCCGACTTGGTTTATATCTCTGCCGTTTCTTGTAAGATAATGTCCTGTTGTGATTTTAAAAGCATCGCCGCTCGGCAGAAGAAATACATCCTGAATAAGACCTTTTCCAAAAGTGGTCTGACCTACAACATAACCAACACCCGAATCCTGCAACGCACCTGTAAGAACCTCTGCTGCTGATGCAGTATCACCATTTACAAGAACAGAGAATTTATACTTTGGATTTTTGTTATATGAGTAAAAATTCTCATTCTTTGTATCATTTCTGTACATTGTCTGCAAAATAATCCCCTCGGGTACAACCATTCTTGCTATATCTACAACAGAGGTTAAAAGTCCTCCGGGGTTTGAACGCAGGTCAAGGACTATCTTTGTTATACCCTTAGAGTCAAATTCTTTCAGTGCCTCCTCAAATTCCAAAGGAGTATCATCAGAAAAATTAGTAATCTCTATGTATCCTATATCAGACGGAAAAACCGTATATCCTACGGTCTTATTACTGATTTCTCTTCTTTCAACGGTAAATGTCAAAGCCTGTCCATCACGTCTGACCTTAATTTCAAGCGTTGTCCCCTTTTCTCCCCTTGCCATTTGGGTAACCTCATCAAGGGTTTTTCCAGCAACGTCAACACCATTAATCTCTGTAATTATATCTCCAGACTTAATTCCGACAGCCTGTGCACCGCCGCCATCAATCAAGCGTACAACACAAACCTCTCCCTCTCTCATCTGAATGATTGCACCCATACCGTAGAACTCATTAGTAAGATTTTCGTAATACTTCTGATACTCTTCTGCAGTGTAAAACTCCGAGTAATCATCAAGCTCGCCAAAAGCCGCCTTTATCATCTCATACATAAGCTCAGGATTATCTTTTACGGCTGCCCCAATTGCCGCACGCATCATTTCCTCAGAATAGATTGAGCTGTCAATATACAAATTTGAAGCATAATTTATCACAGCATCCAAATACATCAGTTCATTGTTTCTTTCTGCAGAAACAGGTACAGCAATCATACTTGCAGCCATTACCGATGCAATAATTGATTTGATTGTCATAAAAATCAATTCCTTTCGTATTGTCCGCACAGACATCTATTTTCTCTTCACCTTAATCGTTACTCTGTTCCTTTGCTCTCCGCCGCCTATAATCAGTGTGTAATCGATTTTAATCACACCACCCGCATCATCAAAGCTACTGCTGACCAAATGAGTTGTTTGCGTCATATTCATTTCGCCAAATGGCATATAATATACCACGTTCTCTGTTTCACCCGCAGCATAATTGAGCTTCAGTTCAAAATCTCCCTTACGACGCATTGTAACCCTTTCGCCATCCGCAATTATCATAACCGAGCAGTTTGCCATATCCATTTCTTCGCTTTCGTTATAGAATATGTAAAACTTACTTCCCCTTTGATAAAAGGTACCATCGGTCACAAATTCAACCGTTTCCTCACCTTCTATAGAGGCCTGGGTTGATATTATTGTTATTATAGCATTCTCATCAATATTTTTCAATGTCAATTTTTTTCACCTGACCATTTATTTTCCTTTCGAGGAAGACTCCACCAAGCTCAGCAAAGCCCTTCTCGTCATCACTAACATAATATTTGCAAACTCCGTTATCTTCCCTTTCGGCAAGATTATCCTTACCGAGTATAGTTCCGATTGACTTTGCAAGTTCTTTGCATACATTTATAATTTTGACTCCATCGCCCATATATTCGCTAATTGCTTTTTCAAGGAGAGGATAGTGTGTACAGCCTAAAATAAGAGTATCAACGCCCTCTTTTTTAATAGGCTCTAAATATTCTTCAACCACAAGCTTGGTAACCTGTGTATCAAAATGTCCATTTTCAACAAGCGGTACAAAAAGCGGGCAAGCCTTCTGGAACACTTTTATGCTACTATCAAGCTCTGCAATACCTCTTAAATACGAGCTGCTTTTTATAGTTGCACTTGTGCCGAGGACTCCAACCTTTTTATTGTTTGTAGCCATTACCGCCGCCCCGCAAGCAGCCTCTACCACTCCTACTATCGGAGTTTTAAACATTTTTCTCATATCGGAAAGAGCAACCGAGCTGGCAGTACCGCAAGCAATTACAACAAGCTTAACATTATGACTTAACAGAAATCTTATATCACTTGCCGCATATTGCTTTATAGTTTCTTCAGTTTTTGTTCCGTAAGGGAGCCGTCCCGTATCACCAAAATATACAATATTTTCTTTGGGTAACACAGTAGAAATACTCTTAACCGCCGTAAGCCCGCCCAGTCCAGAATCAAAAACACCAATACTGTTATTATTCATACATCTACCTCTTAAGATTACCTGTTTAAGCCAAGGTTAATAAGCTCATCCAAAAGACCGCTGTAAGTCTTTCCCTCTGCCTGCCATAGTTTTGGATACATACTGATATTTGTAAAGCCTGGCAGGGTATTAACCTCATTTATGACAACGCCTCCGTCAGAATATTTAACAAAGAAGTCCGCTCTCGTAAGTCCTCTGCCGTCAAGAGCAACAAATGCCTTTTTAGCATATGCCTTTATCTCGTTTACTGTCTCTTCAGGAAGCTTTGCAGGAATTTGAAGAACTGTGGACGAATCGCTGTATTTAGCATCAAAATCATAGAACTCAACCGTCGGAATAATTTCTCCTATACAACTTGCATCAGGTTCTCCGTTTCCAAGAAGTGCGCACTCAACCTCGTGTCCGTCAATAAATTCTTCAACAATAACCTTTCTGTCAAATTGAAATGCGTTTTTAAGCATTCCGGAAAGCTCTTCTCTGTTATGAGCCTTGCCCACGCCAACAGATGAGCCTGTATTACAAGGCTTAACAAAGCACGGATAACCAAGCTTTTTCTCTATCGCATCAAGTACCTTTTCTTCATCAGACATATCACGGTCAAGTACAGTTATCCAGTCTGCCTGCGGAATACCCGCATACTCAAATACTATCTTTGTGTATGCTTTATCCATCGAAACCGCCGAGGAAAGCACTCCCATACCTACATATTTAATGCCGGAAAGCTCCAAAAGTCCCTGAACAGTTCCATCCTCACCGTTTTCGCCGTGAAGGACAGGAAATACAACATCAATTTTAACAAATTCAGTCTTATCCCCAAAGATAATAAGCGCTTTATCACTACTATCGGGAGATATTATAGCCTTGGTCAGCTTGGTATCATCCTCAAGCCAGCCGTCATTTTCAAGTTTTGAAACATCGCCCGTGTAATAGTACCATTCGCCTTCCTTTGTTATGCCAACCATATACAAATCATACTTTTCCCTATCAAGATTAGTAATCACAGAAGTAGCAGATTTAAGCGAAATATTATGTTCAGGAGATTTTCCTCCAAAAATAACACAAACCTTAAGCTTAGACAAAATTATCAATCCCTTCACAAATATTATACAATCTTTCTTAGTTTTTCTAATATCCTTTCAAACCAATCAGGCATCGGCGCAGAAAATTCCATATACTCACCTGTTTTGGGGTGGTTAAACCCAAGTGTCTTAGCAAACAGAAGTTGCCCATTAGATTTGGTTTTATCATTTCTCGCACCATAAACAGGGTCTCCCGCAATAGGGTGTCCAATTGATGCCATATGAACTCTAATTTGATGCGTTCTGCCCGTTTCAAGCACACATTCCAATAGCGTATAGCCCTCGTAATGTTCAATAGGTGTATAATGTGTAACTGCTTCCCTTCCGCCTGTTACCACCGCCATCTTCTTTCTGTCTGACAACGAACGTGCAATAGGCTTGTTTACTGTCCCCTTTTCTTTTACATTACCAACAACAAGTGCAAGATAACGTCTGTTTGCTTTCTTTTCTTTAAGCTGGTCTGCAAGAGCAAGGTGTGCATCATTATTTTTAGCAACTACCAAAAGCCCTGCCGTGTCCTTATCAATTCTATGCACAATACCCGGTCTTATAATACCGTTAATTGCAGAAAGTGAGTTGCCGCAATGATGCAAAAGTGCATTTACAAGAGTTCCGGTGTAATTACCGGCAGCGGGATGAACCACCATTCCCTGCGGCTTGTTTACAACAATAAGGTCATCGTCTTCATAAACCACATCAAGAGGAATATCCTCAGGAACTACCTCCAGAGACTCAGGCTCAGGAAGGTCAATCTCGATACTTTCACCCTTACTTACTTTATAATTCTTTTTAAGCTTTTTCCCTCCCGACGAAATAAGTCCTTCTTCCGCAAGGGACGCAGCATATGAACGTGATATATTGTCGACATTAGCGCTTACAAAGCTATCAAGTCTTACTCCGTCTTCTTCAGACAAAAGCACAATCTTTTCCATTATTATTAGTCCTCTTTGTTTTCTTTTTCAGATAGCACTCTGATTATGATAAGTGCCGCACCGACAGTAATTGCCACATCTGCAAGATTGAATACCGGGAAACTAAAAAGTGTAAATTCTATAAAATCAACAACATAATGCCTTAATATTCTGTCAATACCGTTACCCAAAGCTCCGCCTAAAAGCAATCCTGCACTTAATCTTGAAAATTTATCAGTCGGCTTGGTTTTAAACATATAAATAACAATTGCTATACTAAACAGCACCGATATTGCACCCAAAATCCACGTATGGTTTTCCAGTATGCTAAAAGCCGCTCCCGTATTCCTGACATATACAATATCAAAAAGTCCCGGAACAAAGGTAAAATGGTCTGTAAGACTGAAATTTGCAACAATAAGCGCCTTGCTTATCTGGTCTAAAATAACAGTCAGGAGAGCAATTATAAGCCATATAAACATATCATTCCTCCGATTTTATAAATTCAAGAGCCGAGATTATTTCTCCCTCGGTTATATCATCAAAAATATCAACAGCACCTATAGCTACCGGCAGAACAAACCTCAGCTTACCGCCGATAGTTTTTTTATCAGAAAGCATCAAAGATAAAATCTTGTCATAATCTTCAAGCTTTGTCTTTAAGTTAAAGCCATATTTGTCAAGAAGTGCGATAATACTTGTAAACCCGGTATTATTTATAAGCCCTCTCTCCTTAGCAATATAGGCAGCCGCTGCCATTCCAAGTCCGACACATTCGCCGTGCGTGAGAGTGTAGTCGGATGCACTTTCTATTGCGTGACCTATGGTGTGTCCGAAGTTAAGATGCGCTCTTACTCCGTTTTCCTTTTCGTCTGCCTCCACAACATTTGCTTTAATAGAACAGTTTGTTTTTGACATATGTATTAGTGTGTCTGTATCAAGCTCCTTGACACCTTCTACATTATCTGACAAAAAGGCAAAAAACTCACTATCCCTTATAATACCGTGCTTTATAACCTCACCCATACCGGAAATTATCTCTCTTTCAGGCAGTGTTCTTACCGTCGAAACGTTTATGTAAACATGCTTTGGTTGCAAAAATGCACCTATTATATTCTTTGCACCACCAAAGTCAACACCCGTCTTACCGCCAACAGAGCTGTCCGACTGTGAAAGCAGTGTAGTCGGAACTTGAACAAAGCTTATGCCCCTCATATAAATAGCCGCTGCAAAGCCTGCCATATCACCTACAACCCCACCGCCAAGAGCAACAATCATAGATTTTCGGTCAAGCTTATGCTCCATACAAGCTCTGCATATATCAAGTACAGTTTCAGGAGTCTTATGTTCCTCTCCCGCTTCAAAAGCATAACAGGCCACATCATAGCCTGTTTTCTGCAATAGCGAAAGAACCTCCCTTGCATATAGCTTTTCAACATTGGAATCGGTTACAATCATCAGCTTCTTGGGTGCATTGACTTCTTCAAGCACCTCCGGTAGCTTGTCAAAGTCAGCATGAAAGCTGATATTATATGAATTTTCACCGAGATTTACATATAATTTTTCCATTGTAATCCTCCCAACAGCTATACTTCTTTTTATTGTATCACATATCACAAAAAAAGAAAAGACTATTTTGTCCTTTCTTTTAAAAAAAATTATATTATTTTAAGCGAACTGCCTCGTACATCAAAATTGCCGCAGCAACGCCAGCATTTAATGACTCCGCCTTACCTAAAATCGGGATAATCACAAGCTCATCACATAATGATAAAAGCTCATCCGATATACCGTTAGCCTCGTTTCCGACAATTATTGCAAGAGAGTCTTTGTAGTCTGCAGCTTTATAGTCCTTACTTTTCTCAGATAAAGCGCCTGCAATAAGGTGAAGTCCGCTATCTCTTAATTCTTTATATGAAACATCTTCATATATATCTGTATGAAAAAACGAACCCATACTTGCCCTTACAGTTTTAGGGCTATAAAGCTCACAGCATTCCTCTGACAACAGAACAGAAAAGCCTGTCGCATCAGCACTGCGGATAATCGTACCGAGATTTCCGGGGTCTCTTATTCTGTCGCAGTAAACATATTTGTTATTCACTGGGAATGCAGTCTTTTCATCCTTTTCAATCACAGCAAGAATTCCCTGCGGTGTTTTGGTATCACAAAGCCCTTCAAATATTTCCGCTTTTACAGTAATAACCTCTGAGTCTGCCACTACATCTTCCGGATAATCAGATGACTTTACTATGTACTTGACCTTTGTGCCAGCCATAATCGCATCAGATACAGATTTTCTGCCCTCTACTGTATATAATCCGCTTTCATCCCTGCCCTTTTTTGAGAGCAGGGATTTTATGAACTTGTATTTTTCATTTTTAGCTGATGTAATTTCCATCATAATTCTCCTTTACATAAACAGCAACAGACTAATTGCCATTACAAGCATACCCAAAACTGCACCTATAATTGTTGCTCTGCTTTTTTCAATTTCTCTCGCCATCGGCAAAAGCTCTTCAAGGGAAATAAAAACCATAATCCCTGCCACCGATGCAAAAAGCGCACCGAACACAAAGTCGTTGAAAAACGGTCTTAGTGCCATATACCCAATAATTGCACCAACAGGCTCGGTCATACCTGACAGGAAGGATACATAGAACGCTTTCCATCTGCTTCCGGAAGAAAAGTATATCGGTGCTGATGTGGCAATTCCTTCAGGGATATTATGAATAGCAATAGCAACTGCAATAGCTATTCCCAGATGCGGATCCTTAAGTGCCGAGGTAAAGGTCGCAAGACCTTCAGGGAAGTTATGTATTCCTATTGCAAGCGCTGTCATAAATCCCATTCTCTCCAGCATTTTTCCGCCGCTCTCTTTATCATTTGCACCAATATCACCCTCTGCCGACGGCACAAAAAAGTCTATCAGACCAATTAGAATAATACCCGCAAAGAAAAAGATTACCGTAAAAACAGCCCCTCTGACATCACCAAGACCATCTGACAGATAATTTTTTGCTTTGCTAAATATTTCTATCATAGACACATAAATCATCACACCTGCCGAAAAACCAAGAGAGCAGGCAAGAAATTTGGTGTTTTGTCTTTTTGCAAAAAGTGCAATCACGCTGCCGACACTGGTTGAAAGTCCGGCAAATACAGTCAGCAGCAATGCGAACAGCACCTCATTTTCCATTAAAATTCCGCCTCCTTAGAGAAAATCCTGCTGTTACCATATTACTGATATTGCAGGATTTTTGTGCGGAATTTGTTAATTTTCGATTGGTTTTACTACCGACAAGGCAGCCTTTTCGGGATTAAAATGTTCTTTAAATCTTCTGTCTATATCTTCAAACGTAACCTTTTCAAAAACTTCAGGGTAACTGAAATAATCGCCCTCTGTGAAAAGCTCGGTTATAAAGCTGTGAGCATAACCCTCAATGTCATTAAAGGAACGGATAAAGTCGCCCCATACCACCTTTTTAATCCGGTCAAAATCCTCACAGACAAGCTTAGTTTCCGAAAGCTCCTTTTTAATCTCTTCAAACACTTTTTTAGGGTCAGGAGACTCCCCTTCAATTGCCGTAAACCCATATGCAATCTGAGGATTAAATTCAACCGAAAAGCTGTTGTTTATAAGTCCGTCTGCATAAAGTCTGTTATAAAGCTTTGTACTTTTACCAAAAAGCATTTCGCAAAGAATATCCATCTCAATAGATTTCTTGAGCAGTTTTTCGCCGCCATATCCAACATCTGTATCCTTCCAGCCTATCATAAAAATCGGCTGTGCAACGGATATTTTCTGTTCACAATATGCTGATGCTATCGTATCAGGCTCTTCGGGATAAATTCTTTCAATCTCTTCTGTAAAAGGCTCATTATTTTTAATTGAACCCTCAATTACTGAAAGAGTTTCCTCAACATCCAAATCTCCCGTTACAAATATAGCCATATTTGAAAGATTATAGAATGTATTATAGCACTTATAAAGAAGCTCTTCGTCTATTTTTGAAATACTTTCGACTGTGCCCGCAATATCAAGCTTTACAGGATGGTTGTGGTAAAGACAGCCAAGCAGATTAAAGAACACTCTCCACGGTGCATTATCGTCATACATCTTAATTTCCTGACCGATTATTCCCTGCTCCTTTTGTACGCTTTCCTTTGTAAAATAGGGGCTTTGAACATAGTCCATAAGGGTTTTTAGGTTATCGTTAAAGCAATCCGTGCAAGAAAAGAGATAACAGGTCATATTAAAGCTGGTAAATGCGTTTGCATTACCGCCGAATTTTGAGAACTTGTCAAAAACATTACTGCCATCAGGCTGGTCGAACATCTTATGCTCAAGGTAATGTGCAATTCCGTCAGGTACTTTGGTTATTTTATCCTCGCCCGGCACACGAAACTCCGAGTCAACAGAGCCGTAGCGTGTACCGAATATCGCATAGCTTGAGGAATAATCCTTTCTCGGCATAATGTAAATTGATAATCCGCTCGGATGCTTGCTATAATAAAGTCTTTCGCCGGTAAATTTGTCTGTTCTTTTTTCCATCGGCTTATTCCCTCCCCGCAAGATAGTAAACGCTGTTAAGCTCTATGCTCTTAGCGGCTTTTGTTACATCGTTTATAGTAACCTCTTCAATCTTTTTGATATAGTAATCTATATCATAACCTGTACCTGCAACCTTTTCTCCTAGGTAAAAGCTCTGCATATAAAGTTGATCGTCATAGTAGGAATTAAGGCTGTTTATAAGAGACATCTTTGCCGCTGTAAATTCATTGTCGTTTATGTTTCCATTTTTAAGCTCATCAAGCTGTACTAAAATTTCGTCATAAGCCTTCTTGAAATTCTCAAACTCAACTCCCGCATTTACTGCTATAAAGCCTTTAAATTTATGAAGCTGACTTCCGGCATAATATGCAAGAGAAAGCTTTTCACGAACATTGTTAAACAGTTTCGAGTGTGCTCCGCCGCCAAAAATACTGTTTGCAACTATCATTCCCCAGTTAGCCTCATCGGTAGGCTTTATACCGGTTGTAAAGCTCATTGCAAGTTTGCCCTGTGTTACGTCCATATTCTCGGTTACAGTTTTAACTTTTTCTGCTTTTGTAAGAATTTCACATCTTGGCAGTTCCGCATTCTTGAAAGTCTTTCCCGACACCAAATCGGACAAACTCCCAGCCAATGCATCAACATCCGTTTCTCCTGCCGCAAAAACGTCAATCTTAGACGAAGTAATCATATTCTTATAGTATTCATAAAGCTCACTATTATCTATCTCAGAAACGATTTTTTCATCTCCAAGTCTTGAAACCTCATAAGCAGTACCCTCACTTGTAATCTGACAAAGTCGCTCATTTGCATAAGTTCTCTTATCATTAACAGAAGCTCGTATGCGGTCAATAAGGTTTTTCTTTTCCTGCTCAAATACGTCGTTCCTGAATTTTCCGTCAACCATTGCCGGAGAAAAAATCACGCCAAAAAGAACAGATACAAGCTGACTTAAAAGCTTTTCTCCGCCCATAGTATATTTATCAGATATGCACTCAGCCTCAAAAGATAGAATATGGTCCTCGCCCTTTTTGCTGACGCCAGCCGCAAGGGTTGAACCGTATAGTTCATCAAGTCTTTTAGTTAAAAGCTCTCTTGTCGGATATTCATTTGAACCTTGTTTTAACACCGATGCAAGAAGTGCATTACAGGATGCAGTTTTCTTATCAAGTGGACAATGGATATAAAATCCAATCGTTGTAGTTTTAAGCTTTCCCATCGGGATATAGGAAAGAGTAATATTTTCATTTATCGCTCTGGTCTGTAACATTTATTACCTCCGAAAAGTAAAGTAAAGCACTTTACATAATGGATATATTTTACATCTTTTTTCCTTTGCTGTCAAGCCATTAGCCGACATAGCTTTCAATCTCTTCTATGGTAAGGTCGGGGTGTGCTGCCATATTAATACCATTGGCAATCGTTTTAGCCGCTCGGTCTATAACAAGGTCGATTTCCTTAGGTGTAACGACAAGGTTTTTTCCTCCCCATTTTCCGCCGCTTAAGATATCTGCATCAACTACTGTTGGTACTCCTATTGCAATCACAGGTACACCAAGCATATCCTCATTTATCGCACTTCGCCTGTTTCCCACACCGCCTCCAGGTGTAAGACCTGTATCAGAAACCTGTATTGTGGTGGAAATATTGTTTGCATCACTTGCCGCAAAGGCATCTACAACTATAACCAGCTCAGGCTTTTTTTCGTTTACTATACCCTTTAATATTTCGGATGTTTCCATTCCCGTAGTGCCTAAAACTCCGGGGGCAATCGCAGAAACTCTGCCAAGCTTTTCTACGAAATCGTATTGTAGCTGTTCTTTTATATGATTGGTAACAAATACTCTTGAAACAACTTCGGGTCCAAGAGCATCAGGAGTTATTGCACGATTACCAAGTCCTGCAACAAGAATATCCTTTCTTGTATCAGTAAGTTTTTGTATGCTTTCAGAGAGCACCTTGCATACTGTCTGATAAACGTCAGTATCATACAAAAGCTCCCTCGCTTTTATAGTTATATATCTTCCTCTTGGTTTTTGAAGTCGCTTTGCAGCTTCCTCCGTTTCTACCAGAACTTCAACAATTTCGGTACCATTATGATTCTTTCTTGTTAATTTCACTCCCTCTCCCCACGAAGATTCGTGTGCTTCAAGGGCCAAATCTGTTCTGTTTAACAATCCGTTTCCCCCTTATGCACCAACTATACTTCTTAAAATATCGGAAAGAATTGCAAGAAAGCTTTTCTTTTCAACATCACATTCCGCTATCAAGTCGACCGAGCCTATTGACTTACCGCCCATTATAAACTCCGCTCTTCCTATTACCTCCCCCACTGCCACCGGTGCAGTAATATTCTCTGCCAGTGTTACGTTGGTTTCTATCTCCGACATATCATTTTTATTAACCACTTCCGAAAAATCCGACGCCGTTACTGCACTAACAACATCACTAATTCCCTTTCTTACCTTTACAGAGCCAAGCGCTTCTCCCTTTGAAACAGGTCTGACAACTCTGTAATTTGCAAAACCGTAGTCTAAAAGCCCGCTTGCATCCGCAAATCTTTCCTTTGACGTCGGTGCCCCCAAAACCACAGATATAAGCGACAATCCATCTCTCGTCGCACTTGCACAAAGACAGCAGCCCGCAAGGTCGGTAGAGCCTGTTTTAAGTCCTGTTGCACCACGGTAGAAACGCACAAGCTTGTTTGTGTTTGCAAGTTCAAATTTACCGTCCCTTAAGCTATCCGTCCATATTGTTGTATAGTCAAAAATCTTTTCGTGCTTACATAGCTCTCTTGCCATAATAGCCACATCTCTGGCAGATGAATAGTGTCCGTCTGCATCAAGACCGTTTGTGTTCATAAAGTTAGTATTATTCATACCAAGTTCTTTCGCCCTCTTATTCATAAGCGAAATAAATGCATCCGTGCTGCCCGAAATATACTCTGCCATTGCGACACATCCATCATTTGCCGAAGCAACCGCAATTCCCTTTAGCATATCACTTACCGTCAAAACCTCTCCTGCTTCCAGAAACATTGTCGACCCACCCATACTCATTGCATACTCACTTACCGTTACTTTATCCGCAAGAGTAAGTCTGCCGCCGTCAATCTCTTCCATAATAAGAAGCATCGTCATAATTTTGGTAACACTTGCAATAGGAAGTCTTGTATCCGCTTCCTTTTCCTGAAGAACTCTTCCAGTTTCCTGCTCTATCAGAATTGATGCCTTTGCAGACGTTGCAACATCTTCTGCACTTGCAGGAATAACTATCGTTATTAGCGATAATGATAATATCATCGAAATTAATTTTTTCATTTTTTACCCTACCTTTCTTTTTATTTATTATCTGCAATTTATCTACTACATATACAACAAGACCGCCCATAATGAGCGGTCAGCCTATTTTGCACTTTTCAAAAAAATCATTTGTATTAAGGTTTCCGTGTCTGTTAAATCTTTTTAATAATTTTATACTTTCAGAACTTTTATCAATAAAATTTTTTCCTTCTGTGCAGGTAAAGGTCATTAAGTATCCGTTTTCAGCTAAAAGCTTTTCCGACTCTTCACAATAAGCACCATACGGATATGTGTAAACAACCGACTCTATACCGCAATTTTTCTGAAGTAATGTATGAGTTTTGTTCATATCCTCATAAAAACGCTTACTATATTTTTCTTTTTCCTCATATTTTCCTATTTTTGCTCCGATTGTTCCGCCTTTTATATCGTGATAGTCATAGCTGTGATTTCCGATCTCTACTCTGCCACTTTTTATAAGCTCTTCAATATCACACCATCTTAAATAGCTGTAAGCCGCATTCGCCTCATTAAGCTCGGAAAATTTTTCACTGTATTTACCAACTATTGAAACAATTGCATATGCGTCATATTTTTCGAGCAAAGGCAAAGCATAGACAAGATTGTTATAGCAACCGTCATCAAAAGTCAGAAGATATGATTTTTGCGGAATAGAACCTTCACCTTTCGAAAAATTTATTACATCTCTTGCAGAAACACTTTTATATCCATGCTCATTAAGGTATTTAATATCCGATTCAAGACTATCAGGTCTTACTATGTACTTTCCGGTTCGTTCTGTATCCTTTAATATGCTGTGATACATTAATACAACAAGCTCAGTATCTTTTTCTTCGGTATGAATAGCACCTGCACCTATAACAAAGCAAGCTAAAATAACTAAGTAATATGCAAGCTTCCTTAAACTGAAAACAGTAAACATATCTATCTCCCTCCTATCTATAATGTATATGACACAAAATAAAAAAATACCCGACTTTTCAGTCGGGTAAAAATTACTATTCCTCTTCTGGAGCATCCCAGTTATGATAGATGTTCTGAACATCGTCATTATCCTCAAGGTTTTCGATGAGCTTCGTCATCATCTTAATCTGTTCCTCGTCGGTTAATGTTACCATTGTCTGCGGTACCATTGTGATTTCAGCACTTGAAAATTCATATTTGCCTTCAAGAGCATCTCTTACGGTATGGAAATCATCAGGATCGGTTGTGATTTCAATACACTCTTCATCAATTTCAATATCCTCAGCACCTGCTTCAAGAGCGTCCATTGTGATTGTATCCTCGTCAATATCGTCATTTTCGATTACAATTACACCCTTACGGTCAAACATAAAGCTTACACAGCCTGTCTGACCCATATTCCCGCCAAATTTATCAAAATAGTGGCGGACATCAGCAGCAGTTCTGTTTCTGTTATCAGAAAGTGCCTCAACAATAACTGCAACACCGTTCGGACCATAGCCCTCGTATGTGATATTCTCGTAGTTGTCACCATCGGTTGTGCCGGCTGCTTTCTTGATTGTACGATTGATATTATCGTTTGGCATATTTGCCGCTCTTGCTTTGGCAATTGCGTCCTTAAGGCTTGAGTTGTTATCAGGCTCAGGCCCGCCCGACTTAACAGCAACTATAATCTCTCTTGCAATTTTTGTGAAAATTTTTGCTCTTTGAGCATCATTCGCACCCTTCTTACGTTTAATGGTGCTCCATTTAGAATGTCCTGACATAAGTACTACTCCTTATTCTTCGCTATCTTCAACACTATCTGAATATGACGGTGTGTATTCTGTTGCTTCGTAACCATTAGAATAGCCGCCGAAGCTGCTCTTCTTTTCCGAGTATCTGTTTCTTGAGTACGGTCTCGGATTTTTAGGAGAAATTACTACCTTACGGTAAGGCTCCTCACCCACAGAGAAGGTTGTAACCTTATCATTTGACTGAAGATTTGCGTGAATAATTCTGCGTTCATAAGGATTCATCGGCTCTAAAGTATGCTTTCTGCCGGTTTTTGCAACCTTTTGCGCAAGACGCTCAGAAAGCGCAATAAGCGAATCGTGGCGTTTCTGACGGTAGTTTTCTGCATCTATTGTAACCTTGATATAATCGTCGGTCATACTGTTTACAACAAGTGATGTAAGATACTGGATACTATCTAAGGTATCTCCTCTCTTACCGATTACAATACCGAGATTATCGCCTACCAGCTCTATATTAAGCATATTCTCGTTAAGGTCTGTTTTTACCTCGACATTGAGGTTCATTGTTTCAAAAAGGTTAGTGAGGAACTTTTTTGCTACTGATGATACAACGTCCTTAACCTCTGCAGCTACAACTGCTTCTTTGGCACCTAAGCCAAGAAAGCCCTTAGTTCCCTCTTCTACGACAGTGAACTCCACCTCATTCTCTGACAGTCCAAGCTCTGCTAAAAGAAGCTCTTTAGCTTCATCTATGCTTTTTGCTGTTTTTTCTGTTTTTTTCGGGAATTTTAACAACGAAATCATCCTCCTTCTTATCTAAATAAACATTAAGAATATACTGTGTTACAATCTGCATAATACTTGATGTTATCCAATATACACCCATAGCAGCCGGAAGTGTGAAAGTAAACACACCGGTCATTATCGGCATCATATAATTCATCGACTTTGTCATTGAGTTCATTGTTGCCGCAGTATCTGCCATATCGTCCGTATTCTTTGCCGATGTCATTTTCTGGCTCTGTTTCATAGATAGCCATGTTGCAAAGACAGCAACCGCAGGAATTAAAAGTAACAAAATAGTACTTAAATTTTCAAAGTTTCCGCTAAAGATTGCTGATATTCCTGCTGAAGGATTCTTTGACAAGTCCAGACCGAGGAAATTAAAATTAAGTACCCAGTCCGAAAAACCGCCAACTGTTTCTTCAAGATATCTTGTCCATGTAAGAAATTGAATCTGATATGTCTTGTGAATTCTTTCCGCAAGTGCTGCAGGCTCAAGATTTTTAAGACCTTCAACCGCATGAGTAACTACAGGGTCAGCCGCCATTTTAGCAATAACATCGCTGATGCGTGCAATAACACTATCAAGCTTAAAATCCACATTCAAAAGATAGCTAAGAGGTCTTTGTATTACATTATACAAACCTATAAGTATAGGAAACTGAATAAGAAGCGGCAGGCAACCACCTGTCATACTTACATTATTTTCCTTATAAATCTTCATCATTTCTGTCTGAAGCTTTTCCTTATCGTTTGCATACTTTTTCTGCAACTGTGCAATAATCGGCTGAATTTTTTGTTGCTTCTTCATACTCTTCTGCGACTTTATCTGAAGCGGAAGCAGCAACAGCTTAACAACAACAGTAAAAAGTACAATTGACCAGCCGTAGTTTTGTACTATGTTATAAATAAACTGAATAATAAAGCCAAGCGGCTTTGTTATAAAAAATTCAAACATTTGACATTTCCTTTCATATAAGGCTATTCAAGGGGGTCGTATCCTCCCTTATGGAACGGGTGGCATTTGAGTAGTCTGCGAACGGCAAGATATCCGCCTTTAAAAAAGCCGTATTTTTCTATTGCCTGATACGCATACTCGGAGCAAGTAGGGATAAATCTGCACGAGGGAGTACCTTTTAACGCAGATATATTTCTCTGATAAAACCTAATCAGATACATACAAATTCTTTTCATCATCTGTCCTCTGAAAGAAATGAAAGCTTATGTGCAGCATAAAGAAAATCCTTTTCCACCTCAGCAAAGCTTGCATCCTTCGCTCTTGTACGGGCTACAATTATAAAATCAAAGCCCTTTTTAAGCTTCTCCTCGTTTAGTCTGTACGCTTCCTTCATAAGACGCTTTGCGCGGTTTCTTTCGACCGCCTTTCCTACAGTTTTCGTACAGGTGAGTCCGAGTCTGTTTATGCCAAATCTATTCCGTCTTAAATATACCACAATATTTCTGCAGACAATATTTTGAGCGCGATTGTACATCTGCCGGTATATCCTGTTTTCAGTAATACTTTCTGTAAATTTCATAATAAATAATTATCACTTAAAATGTCAAAAAGGCAAGAAGCACACAACTTCTCGCCTTAATCTTATGCAGATAACTTTCTTCTGCCTCTTGACCTTCTTCTTGCCAAAATCTTTCTACCTGAAGCTGTGCTCATTCTTTTTCTGAAACCGTGCTCCTTTGATCTCTGACGCTTTTTAGGCTGATAAGTTCTTTTCATTTCTTAACACCTCCAATTATTGTAACAGTTCTAACCGATTTATCGCGCACAAATCGGACATCTCAATTATTATACACTTTACAACTGCTGTTGTCAAGTATTTTTTTCAGTATTTGTCAAGATTTATAAAATTATTTTGCACGTGCTAGAATTTCTTCAAGCTGTGATTTTTCAAATTTATATTTAGCATCACAGAACTGGCAGGTAAGCTCCGCTTCTCCATTCTCTGCAATGATTTTTTCAAGCTCGGTTTTGCCTATTGATACAAGAGCACGTTCCATACGTTCCTTTGAGCATTTACATTCATAAAGAGGTGTTACAGCATTATTATCCATCATCATACTAAAGCCATCACAAACCTTAAATAGTATATCCTCTGCAGTCATTCCGGATGTTATCATTTCCGAAACACTCGGAATGCTCCTCACCTGTTCTTCAAGCTTTTTAGCCGTATCATCCGTTGCGAACGGCATAAGCTGAATCATAAAGCCTCCCGAAGCCTTGATGCTGTAATCTGTATCAACCAGAACGCCCAAACCAACTGCAGTAGGAATTTGTTCGCTCTTTGCATAATAATATGTTATATCCTCTGCTACTTCGCCGGTTACTATGGGAACCTGTCCGACATATGGCTCTTTCATTCCCAAATCACGCACTATACTGAGTCTGCCCTTACCTATTCCACCACCAACATCTATCTTACCTTTTCTGTTCAAGGGCAAGTCCGCAAGCGGATTTTCTACATATCCGCGCACTTTGGAGCTACTGTCTGTAACAGCCACTATTTTACCCAAAGGTCCATCTCCGGCAAACTGAATAGTAACAGAATCCGTTTCATTCTTCAGCTGTGCTCCCATTATTGCTGCAACCGTCAATGTTCTGCCAAGAGCTGCCGCTGCCACCGGCATACTGTTATGTATTTGTCTTGCTCTTTCCGATAACTCTGTTGTCACTGCAGCAAAAACTCTTATTGCTCCGTCTATACTTTGTCCTCTTACAAGCTGATCACTCATTGTCCTTTGTTTATCCTTTCTGTTCTTTGATTGTTACTCTGATATGTGCTGATTCCTCAAAAATTACACCCTTATCATTTTCCGTCTTGACCTCAAGCTCATGGTAACCAGCTTTAAGTCCGCTTACGTCCACATAAGCTTTTATCTTTTCCGCCGCACCCTGTGGAGCCCTGACCGTAAGATTGACTGCTTCAGGTCTTAAAGTTGCAGTCATTCCCAATGGAACATTTCTCACTTCAACATTCAAGGAAATGTCTGTTCTTACAAGTTCCTTAAGCTCAAGCTTAGCCTTTACAGAACGGTTATCCTCCGGTATATAAATACCCTCAGGAATCTCTGCAGTAAGTGTATATTCCTGTTCCTGTGTTGTATAATCATCCGGATTAAACATATACGTTATTTTAGAAATCTTCTCTACATCAACCTCTTCACTCTTAATACCAACATCAATTTTGTTTTTAGATGCAGATTTTACATCAAGCATATATTTATCTCTGTTTTTGGAAAGCAGGAAGTCTGTGTCAAGACTTTTTCTCTCGTAAACATAATTTTCTACCACAAGGGTTTCAGGCGGATTTATCAATCCGTCAACGCGATACTCTGCATCTGAATTATCTATAAAGTAATACGAGAGTTCTTTTTCGGTAAATTCCGTAATATCAGAAATATCAACATTTACAACAACGGCTTTAAGCTTTGCAAGAGCACTTTTTGCACCTCTTACGGTTATAGTTTGAGACTTGGGAACCGAATTGACAATTGTATTTTTATTTTTGTCAGTGCCGGTCTGCTTCACTTGAACAGGAACAACCTTATCCACCAGTTCTTCAACCTGTACAGTTATAATTTCACCCATCCGTCCTTCAACTGCAACGCCAGAAACTCCCATATTAAAGCTTACAGCCTTATTCCACGTTCCGACTCCATTTATATCAGCAACATTGATATAAGCTCCCATTACAGAAAGTGCCTCTATAACCGAGCTCCTTGCTCCTCGTATCCTTACGTCCACTTCATCTGTATCATCTTTATTGATAAGAACAAGACCCTTATCCACAAGCTCCTGCTCGCCATAGAAGGTAACAGGCACATTTTTTACCGTCTGTGTTATTACGGGATTTACCGTGTAGATAAGTATGAGCCAGATAATAATAGCAATGACCACCGAGAGCAGTTTCATTATAATCTTCATATTTTTAACCTTCTCAAGCATTGCCACCACTCCTCCAGAACTTAAATTTTTCGGTATCAGTATCATTTTTGGTAGTAAATACCCGTTCCAATGCTCGCTTCAATGATTCTCTGTCAAGATTGCGTGTGAGCGTGCCGTTAATAGCAATAGAAATCTTGCCCGTTTCTTCACTGACAACAACAACCATTGCATCAGAAGCTTCAGACACTCCAAGTGCTGCACGATGCCGTGTTCCCAATTCACGAGATAGATTAGGGTTCGATGTAAGCGGCAACAGACAGCCCGCAGTATGAATTCTGTCGCCACGCACAATAACTGCACCGTCGTGAAGCGGGGTGTTCGGCGCAAAAATATTCTCAAGGAGTGCTGCAGATACATCAGCATTTACAACATTTCCGGTCCTTATAACATCACCTAAGCGTGTACTGCGTTCAATTACTATCAAAGCACCCGTCTTACTTCTTGACATATTTGCAGCTGCTTCGCAAAGCTCATCAATAACCGCAGTTGTTTTATCATTACTGCTCTGACCTGCCACAACATCAAATATCTTACCCGCCTTTGACCTTCCCATACGCTCAAGCATATTACGAAGCTCAGGCTGAAAAATTACTACAATCGCAAACAAGCCTGCCTGAACAGTATTCCCAAGTATATAATTGAGGGCATTCAAATTTAGCCAATCACTAAGCAGCAGGACGCCAAGCAGTATAAAAATACCCTTTAATAATTGCATAGCCCTTGTTTCTCTTATAATCTTAGCTATCTGATATATCAAAACAGCAAGAATTGCAATATCAATCAAATCGCTAAATTTTAACACAAGGAAAAATCTTGTTATGTAGCTTAATATGATATCCATAACTTCTCCCTTCAACTTTCATCGCTTTTTCTTATTATACAATATTTTTTTGCTTTTGCCTATATTTTTTTCAAAAAAATATTATATTTTATTGTTTATTTTTTTTCTTTATGCTATAATAGACTAAATAATATGTTTTAGTTGCATTTTTGCAACGGAAAAAGGAGATAAATATTATGAAAAAAAGTTTTATATTCGCTTTTATTATGTCTATATCTGTTTTCCTTGGTGTAACAGCCTCTGCTGCTGACAGCGATGTTACTGTTACAGTAGACAGACGTACTATTGATTTTGCCGACCAACAACCGGTAATCGAAAACGACAGAGTTCTAGTTCCGCTTCGCGGAGTTTTTGAAGCAATGGACGCACAGGTAATGTGGAATCAGGAAAAGCAGCAGGTAACTGTGTTTTCTTCTGATAATCTTAACAGAATCATTCTTACCCTCGATTCCAAAGAATTTACAACACTTACCTTTAAGAGCTTCTTTGATGTAACAAAAGAAACACACACAAGCGAGGTTGCTCCCAAAGCAATTAACGGTCGCACAATGGTACCTATTTATCTTATTGCGGATTATATGAACAACAGCGTAGAATGGATTCCTGAAACCAGACATGTGAAATTTACTTCAAAGAAGCTTTTAACCCTTATCAACAGGGTAGAGGGCGGCGAAGAGGTTATGAATTCCTGCCTCCCGTCAGTTTCTATTGCTTCTGATGCAAAAGACATCAAAGTAGGTGATACTGTATCTGTAAAGGTAAACCTGTCAAATATCTCAACGCACAAGGATATGTACTTCGGAGCATTTTTAACAGTGTATTATGACAATACCAGCTTTAAATTCGATAAATCAAAAATCTATAAAGACGGTTCAGAAGTACAAGTAGAAGCTTTTGCTGTAAACGAATATTTCCACAACGATTCAGTAAAGCTTACATATCTTTTTGACCCAACATTGTTTGCAGCACCAACCGACGGTACAATTGTAGAACTATTCTTTAAGGTTACCGACGAAAAGGGTGGAGAGTTCAAGCTTTCTGACCGCTATACTTCACTTGGATATGATACAGTCGTTATCCTTTCCACAGACAGTAAGGTTATTAATCTGCAAACTGCAGGCCAGCTTTATCTCAACACAACACCAATATTTATTAAATAATCCAACGGAGAAATCATATGATTACAAAACCCGTAAACTTGTATATTGTACTCCCCTGTTATAACGAAGAAGAAGTATTGCCTGAAACTGCGAAAAGACTTCTGCAATTATTTGAAAGAATGCGTCAGGCTTCGTTGATAGACAGTCTTTCCAGAATTGTATTTGTTGACGACGGGTCAGAGGATAATACCTGGAATCTTATTCACACACTATCGAGCGAATACGATGAGATTTACGGGATTAAGCTTGCAAAAAATGCAGGTCATCAGAATGCACTTTTAGCAGGACTTATGACCGTCAAAAATTCTTGTGAATGTGTTATATCAATAGATGCAGATCTACAAGACGATATTAATGCAATTCCCGAAATGGTTAAAAAATTCCAGAACGGCTGTGATGTTGTTTATGGTGTGCGTTCAAAAAGAGAAACAGACACATTTTTTAAACGTTCAACAGCTCATCTGTTCTACAAGCTTATGCAAGGTCTTGGCGTTAATACAGTCTACAACCATGCTGACTATCGCCTTATGAGCGAGCGTGCTCTTAATGCCCTATCAGAATTTTCAGAAGTAAATTTATTTTTGAGGGGTATGGTTCCGCTTATAGGTTTCAAATCAGACACAGTATATTACGAAAGAGCCGAGCGTTTTGCAGGAGAGTCAAAGTATCCACTTAAAAAGATGCTTTCTTTTGCATTTAATGCTATTACGTCTTTCTCCATAACCCCAATAAGAATGATAAGTGCAATAGGTACTGCAGCTTGTATTATTGCTGTAGTGATGGCTGTATATACACTAATTCAGAAATTTACCGGTCACACCGATGCAGGATGGGCTTCTATTATGATGTCAATATGGTTTATCGGAGGGGTACAGCTTGTATCATTAGGTTTGATAGGTGAATACATCGGTAAGATGTATAAAGAAGTTAAACGCAGACCCAGATATATTATTGAAGAGGTACGATTTTAATGCTATATGATATTGCAATTATAGGTGGCGGTGCAGCAGGCTTATCCGCCGCAATCTATGCCGCAAGAGGCGGAATGAAAACAGTTGTTTTTGAAGGGACAGGCTTTGGTGGACAAATCAACTATACTTCAGATGTTGATAACTACCTCGGTTTCCCTTCTATTAAAGGTCTTGAGCTTGCAAATATAATGCACTCACATGCCGAGCAGTTTGACTGCGAATTTAAAACAGAAAATATTCGAACAATCGAAAACATAAATGCACCAGTAAAAAAGCTTGTTACACGCAAGAATGTTTATGAAACAAAGACAATTATTCTTGCAACCGGAGCAAAGCCTCGTAAGCTTGGTGTTCAGGGGGAAGACGAATTATCAGGTGCAGGCGTATCATACTGTGCAACCTGTGACGGTGCTTTTTCCAAAGGAAAAACCGCAATAGTTGTAGGCGGAGGAAATACAGCTTTTGAAGACGCCCTATATCTCTCAGGCCTTTGTAACAAAGTCTATCTTCTTCACAGGTCAGAAAAATTCAGGGCAGACAATATTCTGATAGAAAAAGTCAGGGCTAACCCAACAATAGATGTTCTCACAAACAGACGCATTGAAAAAATACAGGGCGATTTTTCAGTTAAATCTGTTGTTACAGCGAACACAATATCAGGAAAAGTTGAGGTTATCAATACTGATGCTGTTTTTGTTGCAGTTGGCAGAAACCCAGAAAATTCCCTGATAATGAATTCAGCAAAAATTGCAGATGACGGCAGTGTTATCTGTGATGAGCATATGTCTACAAGCATCAGCGGTATATATGCCGCAGGCGATGTAAGAAATACACCATTGAGGCAGATTATAACAGCCGCGGCAGATGGCGCTATAGCAGCAACTTCTGCAATAAATTACATTAAATCTTTATAATTTCTGAAAGGTACTTTACAAATGACTGCAATTATAAACGCAAATATAATGACAGCAGATGGCAGCTTTGAAATGGGAAATGTTATATTTGACAATAAAATAATCAGCATAAACGGCGAAATACCAAGTAATGCAAATATAATTGACGCAAAAGGCGGATACCTCACACCCGGACTAATCGATGCTCACTGCCATTTGGGTCTGGTCGGTGATTCTCAAGGTGTTGAGAGTGATGATGGGAACGAGGATTCCGACCCAATTATGCCACACTTGCGTGCGATTGATGCAATTAACCCCTTTGACCGAGGATTTGACGAAGCACGTCGTGCAGGTGTTACCTGTGTAGTAACAGGTCCTGGCAGCGCAAACCCAATAGGCGGACAGTTTGCTGCAATCAAAACATCCGGTATATGTGTTGATGATATGATAGTAAAAGCCCCTGTTGCAATTAAAATTGCACTTGGCGAAAATCCAAAAATGATTTATTCCGACAAGGACGAAGCACCTATAACCAGAATGGGTACGATGGCACTGATAAGAGAGGCTTTATATAAAGCGAAGGACTATTCAAATTCACTTCAAACAGCTCAAGAGGATGGTGATAAGGTTGATTTTGACATTAAAAACGATGCACTTCTCCCTCTTGTCAGAAAAGAAATACCTGCCAAAGTACACGCTCATCGTGCAGATGACATATGCAGCGCATTAAGGCTTGCAAAGGAGTTTGACATCAATGTAACTATTGAGCACTGTACCGATGGCGAGCTGATTGCAGACATTCTTAAGGAGAAGAACGTGCCTGTTATGTTAGGACCGACTCTTACGGACAGAAGCAAACCAGAGCTGTCAAGTCTTGGCTTTCCAATCTACAAGACACTTTCAGAAAAGGGAGTCTCCGTTGCAATTATAACTGACCATCCGGAAATTACAATTGGTAATTTAAGACTAATGGCTCAATTATCCGTAAAGAATGGAATGGATAAAGCAAAAGCATTACTTGCAATTACATCTAATGCGGCAACAAATTGTTATATTGACGATACCGTCGGCTCAATTAGAGAAGGGCTTGATGCAGATTTTGCTTTATTTGACTCTCACCCACTTGATTTTATGTCAGAAAACGTACTTACTATTATAAATGGGAAAACAGTATATTCAAAATAAAGAGCAAATGCTCTTTATTTTTTTTGCAAAAAAATGCGATTTCCGACAAAGCGGAAATCGCATAATTATTACTTATTATAAGACGGGAATTATTCGTCGATTTCAGATACGACACCTGAACCAACTGTTCTACCACCCTCACGGATAGCGAAACGAAGACCCTTCTCGATAGCGATCGGTGTAATAAGCTCAACAGACATCTTTACGTTGTCGCCAGGCATACACATCTCTGTGCCCTGAGGAAGCTCGATAACACCAGTAACGTCAGTTGTTCTGAAATAGAACTGAGGTCTGTAGTTGTTGAAGAACGGTGTATGACGGCCGCCTTCTTCCTTAGTAAGAACGTAAACCTCACCCTTGAACTTTGTATGCGGATGAATTGAACCAGGAGCAGCAAGAACCTGTCCACGCTCAATCTCTGTTCTCTGAACACCACGGAGAAGTGCACCGATGTTGTCGCCTGCTTCAGCGTAATCAAGAAGCTTTCTGAACATCTCGATACCTGTAACAACAACTTTTCTAGCCTCGTCAGTAAGACCAACGATTTCAACTTCTTCTGAAAGCTTAAGTTGACCTCTCTCAACTCTACCAGTAGCAACAGTACCACGGCCTGTGATTGAGAAGATATCCTCGATAGGCATCAAGAACGGCTGATCTGCCTTTCTCTCAGGTGTCGGGATGTAAGCGTCAACTTCGTCCATAAGCTTAAGGATACAAGCATACTCAGGAGCATTTGGGTCTGTTGATGTTGACTCAAGAACTGCAAGACCTGAACCAGTTACGATAGGTGTATCGTCACCGGGGAACTCATACTCATTAAGAAGGTCTCTGATTTCCATTTCAACAAGCTCAAGAAGCTCAGGGTCATCAACCTGGTCAGCCTTGTTCATAAATACAACAATGTAAGGAACGCCAACCTGACGTGAAAGAAGGATATGCTCTCTTGTCTGAGGCATAGGGCCATCTGCTGCAGAAACAACAAGGATAGCACCGTCCATCTGAGCAGCACCAGTGATCATGTTCTTAACGTAGTCAGCATGTCCCGGGCAGTCAACGTGAGCGTAGTGACGTGTTTCTGTCTCGTACTCAACGTGAGCTGTAGAGATAGTAATACCTCTTTCTCTCTCCTCAGGAGCCTTATCGATGTTGTCGTAAGCTGAGAACTCAGCCTGTCCCTTAAGTGCAAGTACCTTTGTGATAGCTGCAGTAAGAGTTGTCTTACCATGGTCAACGTGACCAATGGTACCAATGTTTACGTGGGGCTTATTTCTTTCAAATTTTGCCTTTGCCATTTTGAATTTCCTCCTTTAGTTTTGGATTATTAACCAATTACTTTATATTTTACAATCTTTTACTGTAAAAATCAAGTCTTTTTATGAAATTTACTTAAAATATTTTAGTTCTTTGTACGGTCGTTTACAATCTTATCCTGGATTGACTTAGGTACTTCAGAATAGTGTGAAGGCTCCATAGTGTACTGTCCACGGCCCTGTGTTCTTGAACGAAGCTCAGTTGCGTAACCGAACATCTCTGAAAGCGGAACCATAGCTGTGATTCTCTGTGCACCAGAAAGTGCTTCCATCTTCTGGATCATACCACGACGTGAGTTAAGGTCACCCATAACGTCGCCAAGGTACTCATCAGGCATAATAACATTTACAAGCATGATAGGCTCCTTGATAACAGGATCAGCCTTCTTCATACCCTCTTTGAATGCCATAGAAGCGGCAATCTTAAATGCCATTTCTGAAGAGTCAACTTCGTGGTAAGAACCATCATAAAGTGTTACCTTTACGTCAACTACGTTGTAGCCTGCAAGAATACCTGACTGCATAGCGCCCTGTACACCAGCATCTACTGCCGGGATATACTCCTTAGGAATAGCACCGCCGACAACAGCATTTACGAACTCGTAACCCTTACCTTCCTCAAGCGGCTCCATCTTCATCAATACATGTCCGTACTGACCCTTACCACCAGACTGACGCGCATACTTATGCTCAACGTCAACCGGCTTTCTGATAGCCTCTCTGTAAGAAACCTGAGGTTCACCTACATTAGCCTCTACCTTAAACTCTCTTAAGAGTCGGTCTACAATAATTTCAAGGTGAAGCTCACCCATACCTGCGATAATTGTCTGACCTGTCTCTTCATCAGTATAAGTTTTAAATGTCGGGTCTTCTTCAGCAAGCTTCTGAAGAGCAATACCCATCTTTTCCTGACCTGCTTTTGTCTTAGGCTCAATAGCAACACGGATAACAGGCTCGGGGAAGTTCATTGACTCAAGTATAATTGGATGCTTTTCATCACAAAGAGTATCACCTGTTGTTGTATTCTTAAGACCAACAGCAGCAGCGATATCACCTGAATATACTATATCAATATCTTCTCTGTGGTTAGCATGCATCTGAAGAATTCTTCCGAGACGCTCTTTATTTCCCTTGCAAGCGTTAAGAACGTATGAACCTGCATTAACAGTTCCTGAATATACACGGAAGAAGCAGATTTTACCAACGAACGGGTCTGTTGCAATCTTAAATGCAAGAGCTGCGAAAGGAGCCTCGTCAGATGACGGTCTTTCCTGCTCTTCATCTGTATCGGGTACAACACCCTTGATGTTAGCAATATCTGTCGGCGCCGGCATATAATCGACAATAGCATCGAGAAGAAGCTGAACACCCTTATTTCTGTATGATGTACCGCAGCACATTGGAACGATTTCGTTAGCGATAGTAGCCTTACGGAGAGCTTTTTTGAGCTCATCAATTGAAATCTCCTCACCCTCGAGGTACTTCATCATAAGCTCTTCATCTGTTTCAGCAATTGCTTCAACCATATTTGCTCTATATTCTTCAGCCTTATCGAGCATATCAGCAGGGATATCCTCCTCGCGAACGTCGTTACCCAAATCATCATAGTAGATTTCAGCCTTCATTGTCATCAGGTCAACGATACCCTTAAAGGTATCCTCAGCACCGATAGGAAGCTGAATGGGTACTCCGTTTGCCTTCAAGCGCTCTTTTACCATGTCAATAACGTGATAGAAATCAGCACCAAGAATATCCATTTTGTTAACATAAATCATTCTGGGTACGTTGTATTCATTAGCCTGACGCCAAACTGTCTCAGACTGCGGCTCAACACCACCCTTAGCACACATAACTGTTACAGAACCGTCAAGTACGCGAAGTGAACGCTGTACCTCAACGGTAAAGTCAACGTGTCCCGGTGTGTCAATGATATTGATTCTCTTGCCCTTCCACTGACATGTTGTAGCAGCTGATGTGATAGTGATACCACGTTCCTGCTCCTGAGCCATCCAGTCCATTGTACCTGCACCATCATGAGTCTCACCCATTTTGTGGATACGGCCAGTATAGTAAAGAATTCTCTCGGTAGTAGTGGTCTTACCTGCGTCGATATGAGCCATAATACCGATATTTCTGGTATTTTCCAACGAAAATTCTCTTCCCATTTTTCATTTCCTCCTTTCAGAATTGATAGAAATGTTTTATAGTAGTTATTATCTGTATATATAGAGCAGAAATTACCATCTGTAATGTGCAAAAGCCTTGTTTGCCTCTGCCATCTTGTGAGTATCCTCGCGCTTTTTAACAGAACCGCCGGTGCCGTTTAATGCATCCATCAATTCGTTAGCGAGTCTTTCTCTCATGGTCTTTTCATTGCGTTCACGAGAATAGCGTGTGAGCCAACGAAGTCCAAGAGTCTGACGTCTTTCAGGACGAACCTCCATCGGTACCTGGTAAGTAGCACCACCAACACGGCGTGCCTTTACCTCGAGCACAGGCATAATGTTATCAAGTGCCTCGCCGAATACCTCAAGCGGGTCTCTGCCGGTCTTTTCTCTTATGATTTCAAAAGCATCATAAACTATCTTCTGTGCAACACCCTTTTTACCGTCAAGCATAATGTTGTTGATAAGCTTTGTAACAACAACGCTATTGTAGATAGGGTCTGCAAGAACTTCTCTCTTAGCAATATAACCTTTTCTTGACATAGTTGCTTCCCTCCTTCATAAATTTGACACCTTCTTTTTGAAGGCTATGAGTATCATAGGTACTCTGAGCTTAATCTTTCAAAGCTCCGTGTTATGCACAAGGTTATATGCTTATTTATGTTAAAGAATATAACCGAAATGCACATTTTGAGAAAAATTACTTCTTCTCAGCCTTAGGCTTCTTAGCGCCGTACTTAGAACGCGACTGCATTCTGTTAGCAACACCCTGAGCGTCGAGTGTACCACGGACAATATGGTATCTTGTACCAGGCAAGTCCTTAACTCTTCCGCCTCTGATAAGAACAACGCTATGCTCCTGCAAGTTGTGGCCGATACCCGGAATGTAAGCTGTTACTTCGATACCGTTTGTAAGTCTTACTCTGGCAATCTTTCTAAGAGCTGAGTTCGGCTTCTTCGGTGTAGCTGTTCTTACAGCCGTGCATACGCCTCTCTTCTGCGGTGAGCTGTGGTCATTTGTCTTCTTCTTAAGAGAGTTAAGACTCTTCTGAAGAGCAGGAGCAGTTGACTTTTTAACAGAAGTCTCTCTGCCCTTTCTTACCAACTGATTAAATGTAGGCATATCGGAAAATCCTCCTTCTTTAAAAATATTTATCATAAACTCCTTTACGGAGAATGATACAAACTTAATTCAAACGAACTGCGGCGCAGGACGCCTTAACATCAATACCGCACATTCTGCCAAGCTCTCTCATTGATGCAACCATCACAAGCTTGTCCCCTGCGATATTCCTGATTTCTTCGGCTATCCGCTCGGGCGCATCCTCTGCGAGATAAACCTTCTTCGCACCGGATAAAACGACCTTTCTCGTTTCCTTCAGCCCGACCGCTAATCTGACCTTTTCATTTTCGGTAAACATTATTTTACCTCCTTCAGTCCACATTATTAGCCCAGCCTACTTATTATACCAACTTTATACCGTCCTTGTCAAGATATTTTACTCAAATTTTTGTATTTTTTGCATATTTTTTAAAATAGCACAAAAATGCTGTGTCCGGAGACTCCAAACACAGCATTTTTACTATCTGTTAATTACTACGTGATTAAAAGTAGAAACAATAGTTCTAAGCTTTTCCAAGACAGCCGAGCTATCATTTTCCTCTGCAGCATTCCATATATCTTCAAGCTGATTAACAAAGGTTTTAGCATCAATTTCGATTTGTTTTCCTATAAATATTTTTTTATTTTCTGTTCTCTTAAGCCCCTCTTCCGACATCAAAAGTTCCTCAAACAGCTTTTCTCCCGGTCTTAAGCCCGAAAACTTTATGTCAATATCCACATACGGTTCCTTACCGTGGAGTCTGATAAGATTTTCCGCCAAAGACAAAATCTTGACAGGCTCACCCATATCAAGCACAAAGATTTCGCCGCCTCGTGCCATAGCTCCTGCCTGAAGTATCAGATTAACCGCCTCAGGTATAGTCATAAAATATCTTATAATATCAGGATGCGTAACAGTAATAGGACCGCCTTCGGAAATCTGCCGTTCAAAAAGAGGAATAACAGAACCGTTTGAACCAAGAACATTTCCAAATCTTACTGCTACATATTCAGTACCATTTTTCAGCTGAGCAAAATACTGTACTATCATTTCGCAGCATCTTTTGGTTGCTCCCATTACATTGGTCGGATTAACCGCTTTATCCGTTGAAACAAGAACAAACTTATCTACGTTGTATTCACTGGCAAGCATTGCACAGTTATATGTACCTTTTACATTATTCTTTATCGCTTCTTCCGGGTCATTTTCCATAAGAGGTACGTGCTTATGCGCAGCTGCATGAAACACAATATCCGGCTTTGCTTCATCAAATATTTTGCGCATCTTATCCAAATCACGCACAGATGCAATATGCACATCAAGGTTAAGATTCTTTCCATATTTTATCAACAGCTCCTGCTGAATATCATAGGCATTATTCTCGTATATATCAACTATGACAAGCTTTTCAGGATTATATGCTGCAACCTGGCGACAAAGCTCCGAACCAATAGAACCTCCGCCGCCCGTTACCACACAAACCTTCCCTGTTATCAGCTGCTTACTGTTATCACAGGTCATCGTAACAACATCTCGTCCCAATAAATCTTCAATATTTATCTTGCGTGCCTGTCCCAACAAATCACAATCGGAAAGAAGTTCGTGAACATACGGAACATTCTTAACTTCGCACACCGTTTCCGAACAAATGGATAGGATTCGTTTTTTCTCTTCCTTTCCCACCGAAGGCATTGCAATCACAATAACCTCAATTTCCATTTCCGCTGCAAGTGCAGGAATATTCTTCGTTTTCCCTACCACAGGAACACCCATCAAATTCCTTCCCTTTTTAGATTCGTCATCATCTACTATCGCAACAGGATTGTACGGTGAGCCATCTCCCATCTTCATTTCTGTAATAACTTTATTTCCGGCATCTCCTGCCCCCACTATAAGAGTGCGTTTCCCTTTTGAAACAGGATTGTTACCTCTGAGCACTCTAAAGATATAACTATAGCATACTCTCGTCATAATTACACCGATAATAGAGACAAGAGCAGTCAAGACAATAATTATATCCGACATATGCAAATTCAGCAAAAATGATGTTGCATAATACAGTAACGTTCCTATCAATATACCGACACAACAACCGATAAAATCACCTACAACGGCATATCTCCAAATGTTGTTATATACCCTCATCAGCCATAGACCAAATAGCATACAAGCCATCAGCAGTATGCAGGTATCATATACAATGTTCATTCGTATATTTAGGTGTATTATTACATTTGTAACCAGAAACGCAAGCAACGATGCAATAACCATTGTTGCCAAGTCAACGCAAGCCAGTATTAGTTTTCTTCTCCTGCGTATAAAATTAAGCAAGCTGATTCTCCTCCCTAATTTTTAATCAACGTTTCCTTATGGCATCTTTGATTTCTGTTAACTGCAAACATTTGTGTAAGTCTTATGCTGATTTTGTTGTCTGCAAACACAACAGGATATGCAACAAGAGAAACTATAACTCCCCAGAACAAATCAATTATGGAATGCTGTTTTATAAAAACGATTGATGCACAGATGGCAACAGCCGTAATGACGTATATTACCTTTATCCAACGGCTTTTTATGCTATTGCATTTTACCGCCGCAAACATAACCGCAATTGAACCAATTACATGCAAAGAAGGGCACACATTAGTGTTGGTATCATAACCATAAAGCCATCTTATGACATCAAACAGTATCCCGTCTTCTGTTATCTCAGGTCTTAAAAGCTGGCTTGTAGGATAAATAGCATATACTATCAGCGTTATTGTATATGTAATAATAACAAACCACATATATTTTATGTATGCTGTTTTGTCTTTAAAGAAAAAATATACTATACTGCCGATAATATATATGAACCAAAAGAAATACGGTATGGCAAACCATTCACAAAACGGAATCATCGAATCTAATACCGATTCAACAGGATGATATATTCGACCCGGCATAAGCTCCATTGTCCAGAATATCAATCCAAACACAGGCCAATAAATAAGCATTAAAAGATGTCTGTATTCTCCCGTCAACATTTTTCTAAGTGATGTTCTCTTTTCCAATTAAAATTTGCCTCTTTCTAAATATAAGTATATATATAATTATACTACTTAATATCAATTAAGTCAATGACAAAGTTTTACACCTATTTACCTGCAATATAGCCAATAAAATATAATACAATCAGATGAAGAGGATAAAAAGCATAAAATAAGTATTTAATTCTATATCTTCCCCTTTCACCCGAGTATAACATCAAAAGTGGCAAAGCCAACAATGAATACATCTGTATTCCACCAAGCTTTAGCGATAGAATAACCAAACCAGCAGAGAAAGATAGCATCTTTTCAATATGTGAAGCTTTTTGATTTACAAATACAGGAATATACGCAAATACGGGCAGCATACATCCCCAAAAGCCATAATCCGCTCTATAATATCTGTTAATAATATATGTCATTCCAACAACAAAAACAAATAATAACGAGGAAAATATAATCTCTCCTTTTCTGCCATCCAAAAGCTTTTTGCACAAATTCTGCAACGAATAAATTATCAAAAGCGAGTATGAAAAGGTTACCAGAATTGATAAATCAAGACCAAAGCCTGCCACAAAATAGCCAAGCTGGCATATAACAGCAAGAAGAAATATAGTTAAAAAATATTTCAATTTATTCTTTGTATGTATGCAGCCTTCTGCAACCATAAACGCAAATACAGGAAGGGCTATTCTTCCAATTATCCTCAGTATTTGTACTTTCGGGAACAAAATCAATCCAATATGGTCAACAAGCATTGCTACCATTGCAATTATTTTAAGCGTGTTTCCGCTAAGCATTTTTAAACTACTCATATAATCACCACTAATACTATTCATTGCGATGCATAAGGTTTAGATGCAACCTTTCAAAGGCTCCCTTGTGTAAAGGGAGCTGTCAGCGTAGCTGACTGAGGGATTGTTTTATCACATTATCAATATACATACACACACCCTCAAAGTTTTTCAAAACATCAAGATTTGATATTCGGATAACTTTTATCCCATATTGTTCTAAATAAGCAGTTCTTTTTTCATCATTAACAAATCCTTCATCTTCGTAGTGTTGCGAACCATCTAACTCTATAACAACATTTGCTTTTGCACAATAAAAATCTGCTATGTATTTGCCTAACACTTTTTGCCTTGTGAATTTCACTGGATATCCTCTCAAGAAGTCATACCACAAATGCCGTTCTTCTTTTGTCATATTTTTTCTGAGTTCCTTTGCAAATGGAACTATTTTACTATTATGTTTTCTATCCATTTACAACCCCTCCGAGTTGCTTTGCAACCCACCTCCCCTTACACAGGGGAGGCTTTTTTATTTCGTCATTTTTCGACATATCCATTAGAATCAATATACGATTTAGATACCACCGTTTTTTCTTTTTATGAGAAAATGTTTGATTAAAAGTTCTATACTCATAATCACTAAAAAACTAATAAAGTGAATAGTGGTTGACATAAAATATGTTAAATTTCCTTCTAAATCATACCACACTTGTTTATCAACCAAACTATGAAAATATAGTTGACCATTTATGTACATACCTATTGAAGAAGCAAGCAAAAGAATCAAGCAACAAACAAATAATTCTTTTTTACTTCGACTTAAAATTAAATTCAATACTGATAAACCAATGGTAATAAACCATATTACCATCATAAATTTTGTTCCGACATTACCAAATATTATGCAAGGGAGAATTATTATAAGGTTCAGAACAAATAAAATCCAATTCATTTTATTATATATCACCACTACTTTGATTTTTCTTTCACTGTGTTGATTGACGAAATCAACATTCTGCGAATTTGTCCACAATCATTTATTATCTTTTTATATTGTTCATCATCAATATAACCGGTTCTATTAAGAATTTCTAACCAATATTCAGATTCGTAACACTCTTTTAACGCAATCTGCATTTTAGAAATAAAATCAGCAGTTCCGCGAGCATATTTTGATTCATGAATATTTGCACCAATTGATGTTCCCGAACGCATAAGCTGATTTGTTAAAACACTTTCTATTTTTGCTTCTTTGATGTTTTTGCACATATTTATAATTTCAACTGCAAAATCTTTTGCTTTATCAAGCATTATGCTTTCTGCCACAATCTCACATCCAATCGATTTCTTTTAGCTAAATTTTGAACTAAAGTTCAAAGCTAAATTATTCCGCTTTGCTTCATAGCTAAATAACTCCTTCGGAGTAGCTAAATTAAATTCGCCTCTTAGCTGACCGAAGGTCAATTTAGCTACGAAGTAATTTAGCGTGCTATGGCACATTTAGCTCGCCGTCGGGCGAATTTAGCTGAATAGATTTAACTCTGTTAAATCTATTCTACCACATCACTTTTTTTCTTGCAAGAAAAAAGGAGTAATTTATTAAAAATTACTCCTTAAACTTTGTCGATTAAAGTAGCTTTTCCTGTTCTTCCTGCACGTCTTCAAATGCAGAAATCATCGGCTTAACATCTTTACCCTTAAAGTGTCTGTCTATATAGTTTCTTGTAATTTTAACAACAAGACCGGAAAGAGCAAGTACGCCTATCAGGTTAGGAACCATCATAAGACCGTTAAATGTATCTGAAATATCCCAAGCAAGCGATGATGTAAGAAGTGCACCGCACATAATCATAACAAGGTGAATAACCTTATAAAGCTTTGTTGCCTTTGTACCGAAGAGATACTCCCAAGCCTTTGTACCATAGTGATCCCATCCAAGAACTGTTGTGAAAGCGAATAAAAGAATTGCAATAGCAATAAATCTTTCGCCCCATACCCCAAAAAGTAATGAGAATGCTTTCGCTACAAGGTTTGCATCGGTAGCGCCCTCAATCATTAAACCTGTTTCAAGGTTTATTACACCTGATGTCAACACAACGAGTGCTGTCATTGTACATACAACCATTGTATCGGCAAACACCTCAAAAATTCCCCACAAGCCTTGACGAACAGGCTCCACTACGTTTGAGTTGGAGTGTACCATAACAGATGAACCAAGACCCGCTTCATTTGAGAACACGCCTCTCTTGCAGCCAAGTGTTACAATCTCCTTAACAGCTATACCTGCAACACCGCCCCACACAGCAGGGCCTGTAAACGCATACTTAAATATTGACTTAAATGCAGCACCAACATTTGTGAAGTTCACACCAATTATAACAATACCTCCAACAACGAAAATCACTACCATAAACGGTACAACCTTTTCAGCAAAGTTGGCAATTCTCTTAAGTCCGCCAAGGATGATAAGTGCAGCAATTACAACAAGCACAACACCGATTATAAAGTGATACATAGTAACCTGACCAAAGGGTATTGCAGTAAGTGCGGGAATCCGGAAAGCTTCCACCATATTAACAACAATCTTATTGACTTGACCCATTGCACCAATACCAAATGATGCAAGTATAGCAAAAATTGAGAACAGAACAGCCAATACACTTCCTATGTACTTACAGCCCTTCATTTTGCCAAGGCCGTCTCTTAAATAGTACATTGCACCGCCTGACCATTCGCCGTCAGCATTTTTTCTTCTGTAATAGATACCTAGAACATTTTCCGAATAGTTGGTCATCATACCAAAAAATGCCGCAACCCACATCCAGAACACAGCACCGGGACCACCGCCCACTATAGCCGCAGCAACACCTGCGATATTTCCTACACCGATAGTTGCAGCAAGAGCAGTACAAAGAGCCTGAAACTGTGAAATTGACTTACCCTTAACGTGTCCTGATACATCCTTTCGAAAAATCTTTCCAATAGTTTCCTTGAACCAATGCGGAAGATGTGTTATTTGAAACACACCGGTGATCACCGTCATAACAAGACCTGTTGCCAGTAGGAGATACAGTCCGTTACCCCAAACAAAACCGTTGACGTCATTATTAAAATTAGTCAACCACTCAAAAAAGTTATTCATAAAACTACCCCTTTTCTTGTCTAAATAAAGTAAAAAAGCCGAATTTTTGCAACACACAAAAACTCCGCTCAGTAAAAAGGCCCTTTAAAGCCTATACCTCCGTCCTTTTGCCTGAGAGATTAGCTCCTTCATAAAAGGAGATTTGCACCTTCGGCATCCTTTGCGTCTTTATAATAAAAGAAGTGGACTTCTCCGGAGCGCCATCCGTCTGCAGTCTTTACTTATCTAAAAAGCACCTGAGAGTGTTACTCCTTCGGCGGCAAATGCCTTTTCCTGCATACTTCATTTAGCTCAAATATGTAATCATTGACAGTATAATACTATTACGGATATTTGTCAACAAATTTTTACATTTTATAATATTTTTGTAATATATGACCTATTCGTTAATAATATTCAGATTGATTTTTCATTACTTGACATATAATAATTAAGATGATAGAATTAATGTGCTGTTTTGTGTGCAAATATTGGAAGAACAGCAAGAAAGGACATATCAAATGAATGGAAAAGACAATAAAAAGCCGGGCAATTTCTTTAAAAGCCCGCTTGTAATATTTCTTATACTTAGCATTATTTCGACCATAATCCTCAATTCTTTTTTGTCAATGATGACAACAAGACAAAGAGAAGAGGTTTCTTACAGCGAATTTCTTACGCTCGTGAGGGACGGAAAGGTCGAAAAGGTAATATTCACAGGAAATTACATCGAAATATACGAAAAAACTCCAGAAGAAGAAAATAAAGAAGCTTCCGACAATGAGCTTATGAGTCAAATAACCGGACTCCCGTTTACAATAAAGCTTGGAGAAATGCCCAAGCTGTATTATACCGGATACCTAAACGATGATGGGCTTCTTCCCTATCTTAACGAGCACGGAGTAGACTACGCAAGGCAAAACGAACAGACCAATCCGTTTGTCGAGTTTTTACTTACTTGGATACTCCCCTTTGCAATTATGTATCTTTTCCTCGGCATCCTTATGCGCACCCTTGGCAAAAAGATGGGGGGCGGCGGTTTTATGTCGGTCGGTCAATCCAATGCCAAGGTATATATGGAAAATAAAACAGGTGTTACATTTAAAGATGTCGCAGGTCAGGAGGAGGCAAAGGAGTCTTTAGACGAAATTGTTGATTTCCTTCATAACCCCACCAAATACACCGCAATCGGCGCAAAACAACCAAAAGGTGCTCTCTTGGTAGGCCCTCCGGGAACAGGTAAAACACTTCTTGCCAAAGCTGTTGCAGGCGAGGCAAGTGTTCCCTTCTTCTCTATTTCAGGCTCAGACTTTGTGGAAATGTTTGTAGGCGTTGGCGCTTCGAGAGTAAGAGACCTTTTTAAGCAGGCAGCTGCAAAAGCTCCGTGTATAATTTTCATTGATGAAATTGATGCGATCGGCAAAAGCCGTGATAATCAACTTGGTGGCAATGACGAACGAGAACAGACACTCAATCAGCTGCTTTCGGAAATGGACGGCTTTGATTCTTCAAAGGGTGTTGTAATTTTGGCAGCTACCAACAGACCGGAAATTCTCGACAAAGCGCTCTTAAGACCTGGCAGATTTGACAGGAGAATTATTGTAGAACGTCCTGACCTTAAAGGGAGAGAGGATATATTAAAGGTTCATTCAAAGAATGTAAAGATGTCAAGCGAAATAGATTTGCACGAAATCGCTTTAGCCACAAGCGGTGCTGTCGGTGCAGACCTTGCTAATATGATTAACGAAGCAGCTCTTCGTGCAGTCCGTATGGGCAGAAACGAAGTATTGCAAGAGGATTTGATGGAGGCTGTTGAGGTAGTAATCGCCGGCAAGGAAAAGAAGGACCGTATTTTATCAGAAAAAGAAAAGAAGATAGTTGCATATCACGAGGTCGGTCATGCACTTGCTGCAGCACTGCAGAAGAACACAGACCCTGTACAAAAAATTACAATAGTACCGCGTACAATGGGGGCGTTAGGCTACACCATGCAAAAACCCGAAGAAGAACACTATCTTATGTCCCGTGATGAAATTCTCGAAGAGATTGTAGTCCTGCTTGCCGGAAGATGTGCAGAAGAAATTATATTTAATACCAAGACCACCGGTGCAGCAAATGATATTGAGCGCGCAACAACTCTTGCAAGGAATATGATTTCCCAATACGGAATGTCGGATAAATTCGGTATGACAGCACTTGAAAGTACAGAAAACAAGTACTTAGACGGCAGAAATGTCGCTAATTGTTCAAACGAAACTCTCACCGAGCTTGATAATGAGATTATTTCTACAATTAAAAATGCACACGATACCGCATCCTCACTTCTCAAAGACAATCTTGATGCACTAAACAGAATTGCAGAATTTCTTATTGAAAAGGAAACAATTACAGGTACTGAGTTTATGAACATTTTAAATCAGGTCAACAATCCTGCTCCGGCAGAAGCTGAAGAAGAGGTTTAACCGCCTCTTCTTTTTTCAAATATGGTTGTAACCATTTGATTTTTAATATATAATATTATTAAGTATATTTTTTTTACATATGGCAAAAATAACTTCGGAAGAAAGAGGGATGTACAAATGATTTATACAGTTACGTTCAACCCTGCAATTGATTATATTATAGATACGGACGAAAACACCGTTGGCAACGTAGTAAGAACCACACGTGAAACAATAGTTCCCGGCGGAAAAGGGATAAATGTGTCCATAGTCCTCAAAAGACTTGGTATTGAAAACACAGCTTTGGGCTTTGTTGCAGGTTTTACCGGAAACGAAATAGAAACACTTCTTGCAAAAGAAGGAGTAAAAACGGATTTTGTACATCTTGACGACGGATATTCAAGAATAAACGTCAAACTAAAGGGCAATACTGAAACAGAAATAAATGCAAAAGGCCCGCATATCCCCAACCATTCGCTTGAAGAGCTATTAGCTAAGCTGGATAGTTTATCAGACGGAGATTTTCTCGTCCTTGCCGGCAGTGTACCGAAGGGTGTATCAAGCGATATTTACTGTACAATTTTGGATACTCTTTCGCATAAGAATTTGAAAATCATTCTTGACGCCGAAGGAGAGTTGATTACAAAAGCACTCAGATTTAACCCGTTTTTGATTAAGCCTAACAACCACGAGCTTGGTGCAATATTCTCAAAAAAGCTCAACACTCCCAAGGAAATCGCAAAATATGCCAACCTGCTCCGCAAAGAAGGCGCTAAGAACGTGTTGGTTTCAATGGCCGGCGACGGTGCCCTGCTTGCAACAGAGAACGGTGAATTTTTACACCTACCGACGCCGAATGGAAGTCTAAAGAACTCTACAGGCGCAGGCGACAGTTCAGTTGCGGGCTTTATTTCGGGATATTTAAATAACGGCGATTATGCAACTGCACTCTTAACTGCTGTGTGCAGCGGAAGTGCAACAGCTTTTTCGGACAATCTTGCAACAACCGACGAAATATCAGAACTTATAAAAGCAATGAAGGAAATCAAACCTACCCATATACAATTTTGAAAGGATACCTTGCATTATGAAAGAATTCACCTATACAATTACCGACCCCAACGGACTCCACGCACGTCCAGCAGGACTGCTGGTAAAAGAAGCTGCAAAATACAGTTCTTCCGTTACCATTAATTGCAGCGGAAAATCAGGCGATGCGAAAAAGATATTTGCCGTTATGGGACTCGGCGTAAAAAGCGGCAGCTCTGTTACAATTACTATTGAAGGTTCGGACGAGAATACGGCAGCAGTTGCTTTAGAGGAATTCTTCAAGGCTAACCTTTGATTTTCAGGGAGGATAAATATATGCTCACATATCAGGGTAAGAGTGTTTACGGCGGTATTGCTATTGGAAAAATAAAAATATGGCAAAAAAACACTCAGACTGTAAAAAGAATACACACATCCGATACCGATGGCGAAGCAGCACGATTTAAAGATGCTGTTTCAAAAGCAGACACAGAGCTCAAGCTGCTTTATGAAAAAGCACGAACAGAGGTCGGAACAGACAACGCTGCAATATTTGAAATTCACGCAATGATGCTTAATGATACTGACTTTTTGGAATCAGTAGAAAATATAATCACAGGCGAATGTGTAAATGCAGAATATGCAGTTGCTGTAACAAGCGATAATTTTGCAAATATGTTTTCAGCAATGGACGATGCATATATCAAAGCAAGAGCCGCAGATGTTAAAGATATATCCGAAAGGCTTATCCGTATTCTGACCGGCGTTTCTCAAAACAGTATTAACTCGGACGAACCTGCCATTCTTGTTGCAGAAGACCTTGCCCCAAGCGAAACCGTGCAGCTTGACAAATCAAAGGTACTTGCTTTTGTTACAGCAAAAGGCTCAGCAAACTCTCACACCGCCATTCTTGCTCGTACAATGAATATTCCCGCAATAATCGGAATTGATATTCCGTCAGAATACGACGGTGCTCTTGCAATAGCTGATGGCTTTTCCGGCAAGGTTTACATAAACCCTGACGAAAAGCTGCTTGAAGAAATGCGGATAAAAGTGAATGAAGAAAAGGAAAAGCACGAGCTTCTAAACAGCTTAAGAGGTAAGGATAATGTAACGCTCGACGGAACAAAGGTAGATATTTTCGCAAACATTGGAAACACAGATGATTTAGCTTTAGTTCTGCAAAACGATGCAGATGGTATAGGATTATTCAGAAGCGAATTTATATATCTTGAACGAGATAGACTTCCAACAGAGGACGAACAGTTTGCAATATACAAAACAGTTGTACAGACTATGGGCGAAAAAAAGGTAATAATACGCACCTTGGATATAGGCGCAGATAAACAAGCCGATTATTTCGGTTTGTGCAGTGAAGAAAATCCTGCCATGGGACTTCGTGCAATCAGGCTTTGTCTTACAAGACCTGACATTTTCAAAACCCAGCTTAAAGCAATTTTCCGCGCTGCAGTATTCGGCAATATCTCTGTTATGTACCCAATGATAATCTCCTTAACAGAAATAAAAGCAATAAAGCAGATTGTATCAGAAGTAGCAACAGAGCTTAAGGAAGATGCTATCCCCTACCGTATTCCCGAACAAGGCATTATGATTGAAACTCCAGCATCTGTTATGATTTCCGACAAGCTTGCTAAGGAGGTTTCATTCTTCAGCATAGGCACCAATGACCTTTCACAGTATACTATGGCAATTGACCGGCAGAACCCCTGTCTTGACGAATTCTTTGACCCGTACAGCGAAGCGGTTATGAGAATGATAGAAATTACCGTGAAAAATGCACACGATGCAGGTATATGGGTAGGTATTTGCGGCGAGCTTGGTGCTGATTCTTCAATGACAGAAACCTTCTTGAAAATGGGAGTAGATGAGCTATCTGTCGCTCCGCCCAAGGTTCTGCCATTAAGAAAAAAAGTAAGAGAAACAAGGCTTAATTAGTGAACCAAAAAATATTTAAAAAATTATTAAATATTGCTTGACAAAACATTATTTATGTTTTATAATAAAAATTGTAAAAGCTATCTTTCTTTTACATCCCACAATACACACCCCTGCTGCTTGCAGCAGGTGCAAATGTCGGCCTGTATTTTTACTTGGTCGGCTTTTTGCTATTTTGACGTAAATTTTAACTGTAAAAAATGGAACGGATATAATTCCGTTCCATTTTCTATATCATTAAATTTTCTCGCCGCATTTACCGCAGAATTCATTCTCGGAAGGATTGTATTCTCCGCAGTTTGAACATACAACCGCATTTTTAAGTTCAGCAATCTCTTCCTTCAATTTCTCAATTTCAGCACATTTGCTTGCAATCTCCTCAGGAAATTCCGCCTCTGTGCCGTAATTGTCATAAACATACTCACCAATTTGTACCATAATTTCCTTTATCTTCTTTTCGGCATCATTTACCGCCACCGTAATCTTTGCCTTATCAATCAGTGATGACGTCTTATCCACAGCAATATTGGCATACTTTTCCGCACCATCAACAGCTTTATTAAATTTAGCTTTTATCTTATCAATGAAATTATCCATAGGAACAATCCCCTTTCAAATATATTATATTACTATTGTATCATAATATCCGGAAAAAAGCTACAATTTTTTTGATTATACTCTGTACAAGAGTCCGTTAATAAGATCTTCAGCGGCCATTTCTTTGGCTTTGTTGTGAAGCTTTTTACCCGTTGCATTAAACGGTAATTCATAGATGAAACGGTAATAACGAGGTCTTTTGTAGTTTGCAATCATAGGACTGTTTTTACAATACTGCTCAAGCTCTTCATAAGTAAGAGTCGGGTCCGCCTTAACTATATAAGCAGTTACCACCTCGCCTCTTGCCTTATCGGGTGCTGCTGTTACGATACAATCGGCTACCTTTTCAAATTTGTTTAACACTTCCTCAACCTGTGTCGGATATATGTTCTCTCCTGCAGAAATTATCATATCGTCCTTTCTTCCGCAGATTGTAACATAGTGGTCCTTATCCCATGTTCCAAGGTCATTTGTGTAAAGATAACCCTTGTAATATTTCCGTGCTGTTTCTTCAGGGTTGTTATAGTATGTATAAGGAGATTTAGCAGGAGCTTTCATTATAACCTCGCCAACCTCTGTTCCGTTAGTATCGCAAATATCATCGGGATCAGCACGTCTGTCATCATAAATTCTGACAACACGCACATCATCATCTATACAAGCTCCGCCTGCTGTTCCTGCTCTTTCGGGCAAATCAAACGGTCTTAAGAAGGTATTCCACAAGGACTCTGTTGTTCCGTAGCCGTTAAAAATATTAGGTGTCAGCACCGACTGGTATTTGATACAAGCAGCACGCTCCAAAGGACTTCCCATTGTAACGATACCCTTAAGCGATGATAGATCTCTTCCCTCTTTTAATTGCATTTCCGTAAGCTGCTCAAGTACTGCAGGAGCACCAACAACAAAAGAAAGTTTATACTTTTCGATATACTCAAGACAAAGCTTGGGATTAAATTTTCTCATTACCACAATAGTTCCGCCCGCATAAAATGTCGGATTTGGACCGCCGCAATGCAAGCCGCCACGATGAAACCACGGTGTAGTATTTAATGTAGAATCGGTGTAATTAAGCGGAAAATGCATTATAATATCGTGTGCCGAAAGCACCTCGTTGATTGACGTAAGAGGAACTGCTTTTTGTCTGCCGGTTGTTCCTGACGTGTACAGACGCGTAGTTTCATCATATATCGAAAGTTCATAATCAAGGACAGGCTCACTTTCAGCTGCCAATGCAGTATATTCTTCATACGTAACCGCAACGTCAACTTCCGGGCTCTTACCATCACAGTCTACTGCAATTATACGTTTCGGCTTATGCTTTGCCATTTCAAGAGCATTTTTGATTATCTGCTCCTGACTCTTATCGTAGACAAAAACCGCCGGACAGGAATCATCAATTGTAATTGCAATTTCACCCGCAGAAAGACGGTAGTTTACAGGGCAACTTACCGCACCTATTTTGTGTGTTGCAACATACAAAAAGGCAAACTGAGGACAGTTGTAAAGCTGATACATAACTACATCCTCATATCCGACACCGTCATCACGCATCGCATTTGCAAGACGATTAACTTCGTTGTTTAGTTCCTTGTACGTCCATTGCATATTCTTTTCGGGGTCAAAAAGAGCAATCCTCTGTGCATAACGGAACACATTACGCATAAAGCCCTCCGCCCAAGTATATTCTCTTTCAAAAACCTTTTTAAATTCAGCCAGATAGTCTTTCATTTATAAAGACCTCCAATCATTGTAAATAATGGTATAATTATACCATATGGTAAGCTTTATGTAAATAGATTTCTTGCAAAAATATTATCAGGTGCTAATTATTGGTACTAAAATTAGTACCAATAAAATTATTAAAAATTCTCATAAATAGACGGTTTATCAAGCATAAAACCCTCACGAAAATAAGGTGAACAAAAATGTTCACCTTAACTATTCTTCACCCCTTCTTACCCTTTCTATTCTCATTACTGCGACTGTCATATCGTCATCCTTTTCAGGAAAATTCCTTTTAACTGCCTCGGCAAGTATTTCTTCTGACAGTCTATGAGTATCATTTCCGGCAGTTTTTATCATACGCTTAATCCATTCTCCTTTCAATACTCCGTAACCTGCCTCACCCACGCCGTCTGATACCATAACAATTATATCTCCGACAAAGAGCTTTCTTGATATTGTTATTGTTCTTACTTCATCAAGAATACCAATCGGAAGGCTGGACGACGTTAATGTTTCCACCTCATTTTTGTGTCTTATAAAGCTTTCCGCACTGCCTATCTTAAGAAACTCCGCATCACCTGTATATGCATCAAATTCAAACAAATCAACCGTTGAAAAGCTTTCATCGTCCCCTTTGATTGCAAGGGCAGAGTTTAGCATACTGACCGCCTTATCCTTCAAAAAGCCTGTACGCAAAAATTCTCTTAAAAGCTCTGTTGTCATTTTGCTTTCCTTGTAAGCCTTTCGGCCCGAGCCCATTCCGTCGCAGAGAATAACATAATGCCTGCCTCTTTCAGAATCAAATTCCATAAAGCAATCGCCCGAAACAGTTCCGCCTCCGCTTGCACGTTCCGCCACAGATACAGAAACAGAATATAATGGTTCTTTTTCATTTCTTTTTTCTTCAAGTATAAGCTCTTCATTCATTCTCTTAAGACTTAAGCTTATATCATTATGCTGTTTTGTTACCGACTTGATTTTACTTGCCAATCTTTTATGCTCTTCTTCTGTTGAATAAGCTGCAGATGTGTGTCTTATTTTATCCTGAAGCCAAGTTATAATAAATTCAGGCAATAAAGAGTATATAAGAACAGCCGCAATAACAGCACCAATATAACTGTTTATCTTGTAAATACTGTTATCTGCCAAAAGCACCAACGCACTTCCCGTTAATAAACCAAGAACGGGCGCCCACCTTCCAAGCTCAGAGAGTATTGCCGAAAATAGCGCTGTTGCCGCAAATATACAAACAACCGTCAGAATTCCCTCGCCATTCATTGCGCTCATATAACCAACAAGCAACGAAACCGTAACAGCATCACCCAATCTCATACTGCCGGAAATCAGCATTACCGCAAGAAAACCAAATAAGAGATTAAGCATAATTCCAGGCGGAAGTATTATTCCTGAAAAACCGTTAATTGCTGCTCCTACAAGCAGGAGCTTTGCTGCAATCTGTTCTCTTTTTTCACCTGCAAGATAGAGCTTTTCGCCCTTTCTCAAGGACCCGAATATGTAAAACAATAATCCTGTCGCAACTCCCTCTGTTACAGATGTAACAAACCCCATAATACCCGGCTCAAAAAACAGCATCTCACCGATACTGCATAACGCAGCAATACCACCAAGTATTGTTCCAGCCGCAACCCTGTCAAATTTTTTAATATAACCAATAGCAAGATAGATTGCCGAGCATATTATATATTTTATACCGCCCACCCCAAGACTTGCTGCTCCGAGCATCATTGCGATAGCACCAACAGGCGACGGTGCAAGCGCAGCAAAGCTGCTTAGACCAAACGGATATATTCCTGAAACATTTGCCCTCGCAGCAAGTAAAACAGGCACAAGCAAAAACAGCGCATCTTTTGTATAGTATGCAGTCATTACTCTTGCTCTTCTGCCTGCCATTGCAGAAATTCTCATTATAACTGTCCTCCTTTGTTAAAGTAAGGACAATTATATCACTATGGAGTTAAATATACTGTCGTAATCGGTTGTCATATATTGACATAAATTCGACCCGTAATAATATGAAATGACATAAAAATATAAGTAAGTTGTAGCTTTTTAAAAGATTTTGGTGTATAATAGCAATATCCCGTATTTTTGGAGGTTTAATTATGCGAATACTTGTATTTTCAGATACTCACGGTATGATAGATTCCTGTATCAGTACAGTTAGCAGGATTGGTTCGGTGGATATGATTTTGCACGCAGGAGATGTTTCATCAGATGCCGAGGACTTATCGTACATTTTCCCTGATATTCCAGTAAGATACGTCTGCGGTAACTGCGAAATGTCGAGAATTCAGCATGAGCTTTTAATAGAGACTGAAGGAAAACGTATATACCTCACTCACGGGCATCTCCACAATGTAAAGTATGAGGCAGGCTACAGCACTTTAATCAAAAAAGCAAAGGACGAGAAAGCAGATATTGTCGTGTTTGGTCACACACATAATCCATTTTGTCATAACCTTGGTGATTTGATACTTCTAAACCCCGGCTCTGCCCGCTATGGCTCTACTTACGGCGTAATTGAGATAGAAAACGGCAAGATTGGTACAGCTGTTCTGGATATGTAAAAACGTATCGCATATGCGATACGTTTTATTTTTACTCAAACAAGGATAATATTTCATCGTTAGTAAGGTTTGACAGGGTAGCAGAATTTTTTATAATAATTCCGTCTGCAAGGGATCGTTTTTTATCCTGAAGCTTTAAAATCTGCTCCTCAATCGTTCCTGATGCCGCAAGACGTATTACCTGAACCGCACGTGTCTGCCCTATTCTGTATGCACGGTCGGATGCCTGATCGGTTACTGCAGGATTCCACCACGGGTCATAATGTATAACCGTATCCGCACCCGTAAGATTAAGTCCTGTACCGCCAGCTTTAAGGCTGATAAGAAACACCTGCTTTTCCCCGCTGTTAAAGCGGTCGGAAAGCTCGGCACGTTCATAAGGTGGTGTTGAGCCGTCCAGATAAAAGCTCTCTATCCCCTGTTTAGTAAATTCTTCCCTTATAATCTTAAGCATAGACGTAAACTGAGAGAACACCAAAACTCTGTGTCCACCGAGAATTGCAGAAGACACAAGCTCATACAAAAGCTCAAGCTTTCCGCTTTCGTGCTCATAGGCATCATCAAACAATGCAGGATGACAGCAAATCTGTCTGAGCCTTGTAAGAAGACTGAGTATCAGCATATCCGACTCACCCTCAGATAGTATTCGGTCAACCTCACGTTTTGCAACTGCAAGATATGCCTCATAAAGCTTCTTCTGCTCAGGAACAAGCTCTGCATAAATTGTATTTTCTATCTTTTCGGGCAATTCCTTCAAAACGTCCTTTTTCATACGTCGCATCACAAAAGGCTTTATCCTTCCCCTTAAATGCACCGCTGCATCTTCAAACCCCTGTGTTACAGGACGTTCGTACATCTCTACAAATGACCGTCTTTTACCAAAATAGTCAGGCATTATAAAGTCAAATATCGACCAAAGCTCAATAAGCGAGTTTTCCACCGGAGTACCGGTAAGCGCAAATCTGCTTTCTGCATTTATCAGCTTTACGCCTCTTGCATTCATTGTTTTAGGGTTCTTGATATATTGCGCTTCGTCAATAAAGCAGAAGGAAAACTTGATATTCTGATACAGAGCCGAATCACGTCTTAAAAGAGGATATGACGTTATAACAAAATCCTCATCCGAAAGATTTTCAATCTTTTCCTTTCGTTCATCTTTTGTCCCGTCTATAATTATCGTTTTAGCATCAGGGGCAAAACGCTTAATCTCACTTAACCAATTGTATAAAAGAGCACTCGGAGCAACTACCAAGGCAGGCTTATCGTGTTTTCGGCTCATAACAAAGGCTATTACCTCAAGAGTTTTACCAAGGCCCATATCATCGGCAAGTATGCCGCCAAACCCAAGCTCGTCAAGCTGTGTCATCCAATGTACAGCTTCTTTTTGATAAGGACGAAGTACGGAATTTATACTTTCGGGAATATCTGCTCTAATCGCTTTGACATCCTCTATCAGAGTTTTAAATGTATCATCCGTTGCAATCCTTCCCTTTTTCGCAACACCGTCAAGATACAATGCGTGATATTTAGACACCTTTTTGCTCTTATTTTTTACATCTTCCAAAGTAAATCCAAGCTGATTAAACAATAACGCAATGGTGTTATTATTGTCAAGCTTTACAAAGCGTCCGCTATCATTTCTGTAATATGCTTTTCTCAGCTGAACTGCAGACAAAATCCCCTCAATTTCTTCAGCAGTCATTGTACTTTCAAAGCTGACATCAAGAAGGTCTATATCCTTGTGGTAGCTTACCTTGGCCTCGATATCCGGCTCAAGCTTATCCCTTAATTCATCAAAGCTTTTGCTTCCTATTATGTTCGCAACCTTCTCAAGCTCAGAAATGGTATTAAAGATAAAATTATATATTTCATCATTATCGTCAAGTACATATCCGCCGTCCAAAAGCCTGAATGCTGCAAAATGCTTTAACACTTCATTTTCTCTTACAGGGTCCCTTAATACAATCTTTTCCGAATGTGATGTCTGCGCCTGCGGCATTCTGATGTTAATATTACCGTATTTTGCCATAACAACGGCTGTCACAGCTCTTCCCGGGCAATCGAAATATATATCAAACTCAGGTTTTTCATTTACTACCACATCATCAACACCGTCAAAGATTGCACCGCTGAGATTTTTAAGTGCAGGCAGAGCATATGTTGCAAATGCAATTCTGTTTTCACCTGCAAATTCAAGTTGTGTCCTTGTACCGCCGTTTAACGTACGGTATATGGGCATATAGCTTTTCCGCCAGTTTTCATCTGTGTGGTAAATATCTCCCTCGAAATAGAACCAACTGCCATCCGGCACAATTGCAAAACCGCTTTCTGTTACCGTTACCGACACGCTGCTATCGGTGGCTCGTACATCAATCTGTATATCAGGGTTTTCGTCCAGTATCTGCATATCATCAAGGCGCATATCGTTTATTATGAAATCGCATCGTGCATTTATCAGGTATGGCATCAGTCTTTTTGCAGTCAAAGCACCAATTTCCGTTGAGGAAATCTTTTGTACATAAGATATCGAAGACTCTTTATTCTGACAGCTTTCGGCAAGCACCTCAAGAATTTTTCTGTCATTTTCAGAGACTATATACTCTTCCGGATTAAATCTCTTAAACTTAGATAGCTTATATTCGCCATCACCCACAAAAGCAGACAAAAACCTTTCAACACCGGTAACAGCTTCGGGCACACCCTCGCCCGTAGCAACAGATACACTGTACCTGACCTCGCCACTAGGTGTTTCATTTATTTTCATTGTAAAGGCAAAATTAAGACGCTTTTTCTCGTGGGCTTCGCTCTCATACTCACTGCAAAGCTCTTTTGCCAGACGGTCATTTTCATCCGAAAACTCCGCACCATCCAAAAGCTCTTTTTGTCTTACCTTCAAGGTCGCAACAATGTGCTTACAAGCACAATCCATTGTCGTGTAATACGGGCAAGTACAAAGAAAATCCGTTACCTTTCCCTCATCATCCAAATGTATGCTGACATTATAAACCTCTTCTCCGTCTACAACAGACACAAGCTCGTTATTATCACGCACATAAAGATGCACTCTGCCCTCTTTAAAATATTCAAGGCCACGGCGATAAATCGTCTGGGAGCTTATTCTTTTGATTTCTTCTTCTGTGATTTTCACACCGTCGCCTCCCCTCTTTGTATCCTATAATTATAACACCAAATTTTGTTCATTTCAAGAGTTTGTAAATAAAAAAAGGACAACTTTCGTTGTCCCTTATGATTATAACCTATTAAATACACCAAATGCTGATATGAATATAAGCACAAGACAAATCGGTGCCACAAATTTAACCATCACATTGTAAAGTGCCTCTCTGCCAAAAGATTCACCATTTCTCTTAACCTCATCAGAAACAGTCTTTGGCTTTACTACCCAACCGATAAGAATACAGGTGGCAAAAGCAACAATCGGCATAAGAATATTGTTTGTAAGATAGTCAAGAATATCAAGAATCTGTCCAACCGCACCGTTGGGAAGTGTCAGTTCGAAGTACCATACATTATAACCAAGGCAGGTTACAAGTGCAATTACAGCCGATACAACAAGTATTGCAAGGCAGGATTTCTTTCTGTCCCATCCATACTTATCCATAACAACTGAATTTATAGCTTCAAGGATTGAAATAGACGATGTTATGGCAGCAAATACTACAAGCACAAAGAATGCAGCTCCCACAAAATGTCCTGCAACACCCATTGCCTCAAACACCTTAGGTAAAGATACAAAAAGCAAACTCGGGCCTGACTTTTCAAGGCCGTCAGCACCCTGAAATGCATAAACAACAGGAACCATTATCAAACCCGCAAGAATAGCTATCAGAGTATCGAAAAGCTCTATCTGATTAACTGATTTTACAAGGTTCGTATCATCTCTTGTGTAAGAGCCGTAGGTTATAAGTATTCCCATGGCAATACTCATTGAATAGAACATCTGACTCATTGCATCAAGCAGAACCTTGAAGAATTTGCCGACTGTCATATTGGTAAAATCAGGAATGAGATAAATCTTAAGTCCATCCAACGCTGTGCCGTAAGTTCCCTTAATGGTCAGGGAGAAAATCGCAATACCTACTATAAGCACGCACAAAATCGGCATCAAAACCTTCGAAAACTTTTCTATACCTTTATCAACACCCGCCAGTACAATCAATGCCGTAGCCGCCATAAATATTGCAGTCCAGATAATAGGCGACCACTGTGATGTGATAAAACCGGTAAAGTATCCGTCAGCTACAGTTTGCATACCGTTTCCTATTAGGAAGTCTGTTGTGTACTTTGTTACCCAGCCTCCGATTACACAGTAGTACGGGAATATTAAAAACGGAACTATAGCCGATAATACTCCTAAAAATCCAAACTTCTTATTAAGTGCTGTATATGCCTTAATGGGACTTTTTTTAGTTTTTCTTCCAATTGCAATTTCGGTGGTCATAAGTGCAAATCCAAATGTTAATGCAAGTATAATGTAAACTAAAAGGAATACTCCTCCACCGTTTTTTGCCGCAAGATATGGAAATCTCCAAAGATTACCGAGTCCTACCGCCGAGCCTGCCGCAGCAAGCACAAAGCCTATTCCTCCTGTAAAGCTGCTTCGTTTCTTTTCGTTCATATTCTTTTACCTTTTCCTATCATTATTATTTATAGCTTTTGCAAAATAAAGAGTATTATTTATTCTTTAAAAGTCTTTTTGATAAGTGTCTTTTCGCATCTTCTATGCCATTAGTTACAGATTATAACATTTTTTTTGTAATTAGTCAATCAATTTCTGTAAATATTATCCTCATAAAACAATCTCCCGATACAAAATCGGGAGATTGTTACTAATTGTTACAACTGCAACCGCCGTTGCAATCACACGAGCAGCCACCTGGGCATCCGATACATTTTTTACCGCTCTTTTTAGCTTTATAAATATATACCGATGCCAGCACAAGTATAAGAACTACAACTGCAATTATAATTATATCTGTCATTTTAATCACACCTTCTGTTTTGCCTTTGAGCCATTAAGTGCATATTCTGCCTTAAGCTTTTTGTCAGAATTTGCACAAAGATATACCAAAACCGCCGCCATAATCAAAACCGCTATAAGACCGGGCAGGAATCCTGCACCAAGAGCACCTGTTGTGATAAGTGTACCAATTTGATATACCATATACCCTACAGTGTATCCAACACAGAGCTGAAGTCCTATGCCGCCCCAAAGCCACTTCGCACTCTTCATTTCAGCATTCATAGCACCGATTGCCGCAAAACAAGGCGGAGTAAAGAGGTTGAACATAAGATATGCAAGAGCAGCTACCTTTGTAATAGCGAATGCTGTTGCAACCTCAGCACCTGCACCTTCCATAAGAACAAGCTCTTCTGTATCAATAAGATTTTCAAGACCAACAAAGCAAACTGCTAAAGTACCTACTACATTCTCTTTAGCTATAAAGCCTGTAACAGCCGCCGCTGCAAGCTGCCACGAAAGCACACCCACAACCGGCACTAACAAATATGCAAATGGTCCTGCGATTGATGCAAGAATTGACGTATCTGCACTTTCTGCAGCAGCAAAGCTCCAATCAAATGTCTGCATAATCTGAACAGCAGTATTACAAAGAAGAATTATTGTAGCCGCTTTTACTATATATGCCCAGCCACGACTGCACATTGAACCCAAAGCTCGCATAAGACTCGGTAGCTTATATTCAGGAAGCTCAATAATAAAATATGACTTTCTTGCCTTGTAGCCTGTTATTTTGTTTATAAGCAATGCACCGAAGAATATTATTACAATTCCTGCAAAATACATAAGAGGTCCTACCCACGAAGCATCAGCAAAGAATGCACCGGCAAAAAGTCCAATGACCGGCAATTTAGCACCGCACGGCATAAACGGAGCAAGCATCGCTGTCGCTCTGCGTTCACGTTCATTTCTGATGGTACGGCAAGCCATTACACCCGGTATTGCACAACCTGTACCAATAACAAACGGAATAACCGACTTACCAGAAAGACCAACCTTTTTGAAAATCGGATCAAGCACAACTGAAGCACGCGCCATATAACCGCAATCCTCCAAAAGTGCAATCAGGAAATACATCACCATTACAAGCGGCAGGAAACCAATTACCGCAATAACTCCACCTATTACACCGTCGATCAAAAGCGCATACAAAAGCGGATTTGCATCGCCCAAAAACTCTCCAATCCAACCCTGTACACCTTCAAGCAATCCAACCAGCCAATCTGCAATCCAAACACCCGGTCCCGCCTGAGAAATCCAGAACACAGCATACATAACAACTGCAAATATCGGAATACCAAGCCATTTGTTTGTAAGGACTGCGTCGATTTTATCCTGAAAATTCTTCTCGTTTGTATGTACCTTGCGTGTTTCTACCTTAGAAACAATCTTATTAACAAAGCCGAAACGCTCTCTGTCAGCAGCTTCTACCGCTGCTTTATCAGAAAGGTCAATATCTCCCTGAACATATGGGGCTGTCTGTGTTTTTCCTTTTAAAGAAACAGCAGTCTTGATAACCTCTTTAAGACCGTCTGCAGATGTGGATATAGTTTCCACGACCGGACATCCAAGCTTTTCAGAAAGAGCAGTAACATCAATCTCAGTTTCCTTCTTTTCGTTTATATCTGATTTATTGAGTGCTACAACCACAGGAATACCAAGCTCAAGAAGCTGCGTTGTGAAGAACAAGCTTCTGCTTAAGTTGGTAGCATCGACAATATTTACAATCACATCAGGATTTTCATTATTGACATAAGAGCTTGTTATACTCTCCTCAGATGTGAATGGCGACATTGAGTATGCTCCCGGCAGGTCAACTGCCACAAGATTTCTCCCATCAGGACACAAGCTCTTTTTTATTATATGTTCCTTCTTCTCTACCGTAACACCCGCCCAATTTCCGACCTTTTCGTTCTGACCGGTCAACGCATTATACATAGTGGTTTTACCACTATTCGGATTACCTGTTAACGCTATTCTCATTTTTTACCCCTCCATATATTTAGTTAGCTTAGACTAACCTGTTTACAAAAAGAAATTGGCAGAAAACCAATCTTAAATTATTATTGCTTCTGCCAACTGAGTGTCGATACTATATCTTGCATCCTTAATTGAAACAACGCATCCGCCCTTTCTGTGTGCAATCACCGTAATAGGCTCACCGCTGTAACAACCTAACGAAAACAAAAATGCATCAAGCTCTTCATCATCAGTTTCAATACTTTTGATTATATACTCTTTGCCTTCTTCTGCAACACTTAAATTCATATAAATCCCCTGATTTCTATATAAATTCACGAATTAGTTTCGTCTAACAAAAATTAGTCTTAACTAACTCTGTAATATTCTACCATAGCATATTGGGTTTGTCAACACTTTTTTTAATTTTTATAAAAATTATTATATCCGCATAATATTGACAAATTCTTGGCACGGGAATAAAATATATGTATCCGAAAGGAGTGTTTAAATGGAACAATATAACATTACAGGTATGAGCTGTGCCGCCTGCAGCTCAAGGGTAGAAAAGGCGGTTTCAGGCGTTGACGGTGTTACAAGCTGTTCGGTAAATCTTCTGACAAACTCAATGAACGTAGAAGGTACTGCAACCGAGAAAGATATAATAACCGCCGTTACAAAAGCAGGCTACGGTGCAGCCAAAAAAGGTGCAGGCAAAAAACAGTCTGACGATAAGTCCCTCGAGGATAAAGAAACTCCTGCAATAATACGTAGACTTTTAAGCTCTCTCTTATTTCTTATTATATTAATGTATGTTTCGATGGGACATATGATGTGGGGTTTCCCTATGCCGTCTTTCTTTAGTAATAACCCTATAGGCGTGGGAATTTTGCAGATGCTCCTTGCAATTGCGGTTATGATTATAAACGGCAAATTTTTCACAAGTGGCTTTAAAGCACTTATTAACCGCAGTCCAAATATGGACACGCTTGTTGCGTTAGGTTCAGGTGCGGCATTTTTATACAGCACTTATGCACTCTTTATGATGACTTCCGCAAAGCATATTGGCGAAGTTTCGGGTGTTATAGGCTCCGATATGCTTACTGCATATATGCACGACAATTTCTATTTTGAATCTGCGGCGATGATTTTAGCACTCATTACCGTCGGCAAAATGCTTGAGGCTCGTTCCAAGGGTAAAACCACAAACGCAATCAAAAGCCTTATGGACCTTGCCCCAAAAACAGCGCTCATATTAAAAGACGGTCAGGAAATTGAAATTACTGCAACAGATGTAAAAAAGGGCGATATATTTATAGTTAAGCCTGGAATGGCTATCCCTGCAGATGGAGTAATTATTGACGGTTTTTGTGCAATAAACGAATCAGCCTTAACCGGCGAAAGCATACCCGTAGACAAAGTTGTCGGCGATGAAGTTTGTGCAGCTACAATCAACCAATCGGGATTTATAAAATGTGAAGCAACAAAAGTAGGTGATGACACAGCACTTTCTCAAATCATACAAATGGTAAGCGATGCTGCAGCAACAAAAGCACCGATATCAAAGGTTGCTGATAAGGTTTCGGGAGTGTTTGTGCCAATAGTAATTGCGATTGCAGTTATTACAGCAATTATCTGGATGTTGTGCGGCGAAAGCCTCGGCTTTGCTCTCTCACGGGGAATATCTGTTCTTGTCATAAGTTGCCCGTGTGCTTTAGGTTTGGCAACACCTGTTGCAATAATGGTAGGCAATGGAGTAGGTGCTAAAAACGGTATTCTGTTTAAAAATGCAGCCTCTCTTGAACAATCAGGCAAGGTACAGATAGTTGCCCTCGACAAAACAGGTACTATAACAAGCGGTGAGCCTGTTGTTACAGATATCATACCGTCCGCCGATTTAACACAAAATGAGCTTTTACAACTGGCATACTCTTTAGAGTCAAAAAGCGAGCATCCCCTCGCCAGAGCAATAGTCAAAAAGGCAGAGGAAGAGCATCTGACAATTTATGAAACCACAGATTTTCAGACCTTTGCAGGAAACGGTCTTTCTGCAAGATTTGATAATGTTGTCCTTTCAGGTGGCAACTTCAGGTTTATATCAGAAAAGACTGACATTTCCACGGAAATGAAAGAAACGGCAAAAGAGCTTGCACAAGACGGCAAAACACCTTTATATTTCAGCAAAGACGAAACCCTGCTTGGTATAATCGCTGTAGCTGATGCCATAAAATCAGACAGTGCAGATGCCATCAGTCAGCTAAAAAATATGGGCATAAAGGTTGTAATGCTAACAGGCGATAACGAGCTTACCGCCAATGCTGTTAAGAAGGCAACCGGTGTTGATGAGGTTTATGCAGGTGTATTGCCCTCGGGTAAGGAAAGCATAATAATGGAGCTTAAATCAAAGGGTACTGTTGCAATGGTCGGCGACGGAATTAACGACGCCCCCGCTCTTACAAGTGCAGATATAGGCATAGCAATCGGCAGAGGTACAGATGTTGCAATTGATGCGGCAGATATTGTTCTTATGAAAAGCGAGCTTTCAGATGTTCCAGCTGCTTTGCGATTAAGCCGCAAAACATTAAAAAATATTTATGAAAATCTTTTCTGGGCGTTTATCTACAACACTATCGGAATACCCTTAGCGGCAGGTGTGTTTATACCAGTATTCGGGCTTGAGCTTAACCCGATGTTCGGCGCAGCTGCAATGAGTCTTTCAAACTTTTGCGTAGTTTCAAATGCTTTAAGGCTTAATCTGTTTAATATATACAGCTCAAATAAAGATAAAAAAACGAGAAATAAGGAGAGAAAAACAATGGAAAAGACAATGAAAATCGAAGGTATGATGTGCGGTCATTGCTCAGGCAGAGTAAAGTCGGTATTAGAGGCAATTGATGGTGTTACAGAAGCAATTGTGAGCCACGAAGAAAACTCAGCTGTTGTAAAGCTTTCCAAGGACGTAACCGACTCAGTTCTAAAAAAAGCTGTTGAAGATCAGGGCTACAAGGTGGTTGACTAATCTTACTTTGACAAACTGAAAATTGTATGATATAATACCTCAAAAGAATGATTTTTGAGGTATTTTTTTATGATAATAAAGGAATCTGCTGAAAACTATTTGGAATCAATACTTATGTTAAAGAATAAAAAAGGGCATGTAAGAAGTATTGACGTTGCAAATGAGCTTGGCGTTACCAAGCCCAGTGTCTCTGTCGCAATGAAGCATTTCCGCGAAGACGGCTTTATAACAATAGGTGATGATGGCGGAATAGCTCTTACTGAAAAGGGGCTTAAGATTGCAGAAGGTGTATATGAGCGCCACCGCACAATTGCAGCCGCACTAATAGCAATCGGTGTCGATGAAGAAACGGCGTACTTGGACAGCTGCAAAATTGAGCACGACATAAGCGAACAAACCTTTGAAAAGTTGAAAGCCTTTATTCAAAAACACAAAATCAACTAAGAAACAAGCGACGGAATTCCGTCGCTTTTCATTTATCAAAGAACAACAACCCGCCAATTACAGCAATAAGCAGCCAGTCATCACACTCATCCATAAGCAGTACTAATAAAACCGCCGCTAATATCAAATCATCCTTTTCAAACCTTGATAGAAAATTTGTGTTTTTCCTTTTGGGTTCGGGAATAATCTCCTTCTGGTTCTCAACCTTTGGAGGTTGAGGCTTTGGTATGTTTGTTGGTTTTGAGGGTTTTATCGGTTCCGGCATATCGTTATAGCTGTAATATTTGCGGTACAATTCCTGCACACTCCTTTACTGGAATAATCCCCCAAGCTTTGATAAGCTCAAAAGTCTAATCGCATTATCAATGCCCTTTTGTCTTGTTGAACGCATAAAAGGCTTAAGAGATAAAAGCAGATTAGACCTTGCATCGTTTGTGTTAGAAAGCTCTTCTGCAATGCTTTTGAGCTTAATTAGCTCCCCTATATCAATACCGCTATTATCCTCCTGTTTGCTCTCCCCTTCTGAGCCTGACAGCGAACTTAAAACAGATTTTATCTTGTCCTCGGCATCATCTCCGAGAACCTGCTTTAAGGTATCCATCATATCTGCCACAAAATCTCACCTCAATTTTTTGATAATGCTATCAATATCAAGCTTTGACAGTTTTGCTAAATCCGCACCCTGCAGTTTTTTCTTAAGCTCACCTGTGTCCATTTTCAAAACCTCGTTCGCAAGCTTTTGCATATCCGCATCTGAAAATTTATTCTTCAGCTTAGCTGTATCAACACCTGACAGCATACTTTTCAGTTTTTTTTCATCAACACCGCTTAATGCTTGATTAAGCTTTGCCATTATATCATCTTTCATAAAGATACCTCCGCATTTATATTTTCTTTATATTATATGTTCTTACAACTCAAACCTTTACAAAATCATCTGAATTTGTTATAATTAAGCTTAAATTAAATGCTGACAGGTGAAATAATGAAAATCGGAAATGTAGAAATCAAAAACAATATATTTTTAGCGCCAATGGCAGGTATTACCGATATGACCTTCCGCAAAATCTGCCGCGAACACGGTGCAGGACTCACCTACACCGAAATGGTAAGCGCAAAGGGACTTTACTACAACGACAAGAAAACCCCGGAGCTGCTTGCACTTACAGATAACGAAAAACCGTCTGCTGCACAGATTTTCGGCAGTGAACCGGATATTATAGAATCAATATGCGAAAAGGCCTTATCTTACGGTTCGGACATTCTTGATATAAATATGGGCTGTCCTGCACCTAAAATCGTCAACAACGGTGACGGAAGTGCGATTATGAAGAATCCAAAGCTTGCAGGTGATATTATGCGTGCCGCAGTGCAAGGTGCTAACGGAACGCCGGTAACTGCAAAAATCCGTGCGGGCTGGGACGATAATTTAGTAAATGCAGTCGAGGTTGCAAAAATACTGGAAGCCAACGGTGCTTCTGCAATAGCAGTTCATCCGAGAACACGTATGATGTTTTACAGTGGAAAAGCTGACTGGAGTATCATTACTGCCGTCAAAAAAGCTGTATCAATCCCCGTTATCGGAAACGGTGATATATTCTCGGCTCAGGATGCGGTTGATATGTTTAACACAACAGGTTGTGATGCTGTTATGGTAGGTCGTGGAGCACAGGGAAATCCGTTTATTTTCAGTCAGATAAATGCTCTTATTGAAACCGGTACTACCATACCCCTCCCCACTCCTGAAGAACGGCTTAATATGGCTCTTATTCACGCACGCGGGTTATGTGCCGAAAAGGGCGAGCTTAGAGGAATAAAGGAAGCACGAAAGCATTTTGCGTGGTACATTAAGGGATTACCTGGTTCATCAACACTTAAGGTAAAGCTGTTTTTAGTAAACAGTCTTAGTGATGCAGAGGAGCTGATTGGAGCAGCATTAGAGGAAATTTCAAGAAATTGAAAAAATCTATTCACAAACTGCATAATGTATAGTATAATACAATTGCAGGCGACATCTGTTGTCTTTGAAAGGCAGGTATCATAAATGAAAATCGAAAGGGTTGAGGGCAATCGCAAGGTGCGTGTTCTTCTCACTGAAAATGACTTAACAGAAATGAACATAAATATACGGACTCTTACCTCCGATTCGCCGGAGCTTACAGGCTTTCTGTATAAAGTTATGGATTATATAAATAAAGAAACAGGCTTTAATGCAAAAAGCGGGCAGATAGTTATTGAGGCTTCTCCTGCTGACGGCGGTGTTGTTCTTACTGTTACCAAGATAATACCCGAAAGAAAAACTGTTAAAATTGACCCCTGCACTGTAAAAGCAAAGAAAAAAGAAAATTCCAAGAAGTTATTCCGTTTTACTGATTTTGGTGCACTTACATCATACTTAATTTTAGCAGACAGAAACAAACTGCTCGATATGAAGCTATACTCCTATAAGGACTCCTTCTTTATCGTGTCAACTGTTTCGGATAGCTATATTCACGAATTTTCCGACAGAATTACTGCATTGGGCACAAATGATATATTCTTATCTGAGCACGCGAGGCATATTGCATCAGGCGAAAAGCTCGTAAGTATGGCTGACGGTATAAAAAAGTTAAAATAACTCTTGCAATAAATACCAATATTTGCTATAATTATTTATATGCTTTAAATAGCGACTACAATGGAACAAAGGAGAATTGTTATGTTTGGATTTACTAAGGTTTTGGCTTCTGCAGCAGAGGGCGTAGCAGTTGTGGGCGGAGGAGCTGCTGCAACAAGCGCAGCAGGTGCTGATACAGCAGGCGCAACAGCAGGTGCAGGCGGTGTTCTTGCAATGATTACATCTATGCTCCCGATGGTGCTGGTTATCGTATTGCTTTACTTCATTATGATAAGACCTCAGCGCAAAAAGGAAAAGGAACTTAAAGCCCAGATTGATGCTATGAAGGTTGGCGACAAGGTTGTAACCATCGGCGGTATCTGCGGTAAGGTTGCAAGAATTAAGGACGAATATGTGTTCATCGAAACAGGTAACATCGGCACTCCCGATGAAAAGTCTGTAATTAAGTTTGAGCGCAGTGCAATCAAAGCAGTTGAAACTATTCACGGTTAATAAAAGTTAAAAGCTTCACAATAATGTGAAGCTTTTGTTTTACCCAATACACAAAAAGGCGGTGCTTTTAAAAGCACCGCCTATTAAAATGCAATTAGTTCAATTCAGCAAAATACTTAATTGTTCTAACCATCTGGCTTGTGTATGAGTTCTCGTTGTCGTACCAAGAAACAACCTGAACCTCGTAAAGACCGTTACCAATCTCGCAAACCATTGTCTGAGTTGCATCAAAGAGTGAACCGTACTTCATACCGATAACGTCTGAAGAAACGATAGGATCTGTGTTGTAGCCATAAGACTCAGAAGCTGCTGCCTTCATAGCTGCGTTGATGCCGTCAACTGTTACGTTGTCACCCTTAACAACAGCTGTAAGGATTGTTGTAGAACCTGTAGGAACAGGAACTCTCTGTGCAGAACCGATGAGCTTACCATTGAGCTCGGGGATAACAAGACCGATAGCCTTTGCTGCACCTGTTGAGTTAGGAACGATGTTAGCAGCACCTGCTCTTGCTCTTCTCATATCGCCCTTTCTGTGAGGACCGTCAAGAATCATCTGGTCGCCTGTATAAGCGTGGATTGTTGACATAATACCTGACTGGATAGGAGCATACTTGTTAAGAGCATCAGCCATAGGAGCCAAGCAGTTTGTAGTACATGATGCAGCAGAAATAATCTGGTCATCCTTTGTAAGTGTCTTCTCGTTTACTGAGTAAACAATTGTCTTAAGGTCGTTACCTGCAGGAGCAGAAATAACTACCTTCTTAGCGCCGGCATTAACGTGAGCCATTGCCTTATCCTTTGAGCAGTAGAAACCTGTACACTCAAGAACAACGTCTACATCCAACTCGCCCCAGGGGAGCTCTGCTGCGTTAGCCATTGCATAAATCTTAAGAGTCTTTCCGTCAACTGTGATTGTACCAGCTTCATCATCAGCCTCAACTGTGTGAAGGTTCTCGCCTATTCTGCCACAGTAACCGCCCTGTGCTGTATCATACTTGAGAAGGTCTGCAAGCATTGAAGGCTTTGTAAGGTCGTTGATAGCAACAATCTCATAACCTTCTGCACCGAACATCTGTCTGAATGCGAGACGACCGATACGTCCGAAACCGTTAATTGCAACTTTAACTGCCATTTTGAAATTCCTCCATTATAATATAATTTTGCGTTAAATTACGCTTACCTCTATATTTTAACTCAAAATCCAAAAATATACAAGAGGATAACGTTATTTTTTTGACATTTTTTTGATTTTTTTTAAAAATCGTATACTTGCATAAATTTGAGCATTAAAAATTATTAAAAATTGGATTGTTTTCCCTCTTATTTTAGTCTTAAGAAAGAACTTTGTACATAAGAGGTGCATCATTTTTAGGTGCATGCTCAGTAACTACAAGAACTTCTGCCTTTATGACACGTTCTCCCATACGGATTTCAAGTATATCTCCCACCTTAACATCGTATGAAGCTTTTACAACTCTGCCGTTTACGCTTACACGTTCTGCATCACAGGCATCGTTAGCAATGCTTCTGCGTTTTATCAGTCTTGAAACCTTAAGGTATTTATCTAATCTCATTTTCCCCTCCGATAAAAAAACAGGAGTCCTCTCAAGAGGACTCCTTACTTTGTAAACTTATTTATTTACAGCATCCTTAAGAGCCTTACCTGCCTTGAAAGCGGGAACCTTAGAAGCAGCGATTTTGATAGCTTCGCCTGTTCTAGGGTTCTTACCTGTTCTAGCACCTCTTGCTCTTGTCTCAAAAGTACCAAAGCCTACAAGCTGTACCTTATCTCCATCTACAAGTGCGTCTGTAACTGCTGCTACTACTGCGTTTACTGCCTTTTCAGCATCCTTCTTTGAAAGAGCTGCCTTCTCAGCAACTGCTGCGATCAATTCTGATTTGTTCATGATGATATCCTCCTATAATTTAATTAAAATGGGTTATACCCTCGATTTCCCTTTGTTCATTGTATATTATTTCTATTGTCTTGTCAAGTATTTATTGTATTTTTTAGCAAATTTAACTACTTTTTGTCAGTATTTTGTTTAATTTTACACCAATAAACGTCCATTTCGGCTTGAGAAAGCCCCTCCAACGCCTTATTATCGGCAATTATTGCGCTTTCCATACGCGAAAATCTGTTGATAAATTTTGACGTTGCCTTTCCCAAAGCAGTTTCCGCATCTATTCCCATATGCCTTGCAACATTGACCATTGTGAATATTAGATCGCCAAATTCCTCTTCTTTTTCTTCCTGCGTTTTGGCACATTGAAGCTCCTTTGCTTCCTCTGCAACCTTTTCTATAACACCGTCAATGTTTTCCCATTCAAAACCTGCGGCCGCAGCTTTTTTTGAAACCTTCTGTGCACGCAAAAGTGCAGGGAATCCGTGCGGTATGTCCAAAATTGTATCCGTACAGGTTTTATTAACCTTTTCCTTTTTCTTGTTCTTCTCCCATGTTTCCAGAGCATCCGCACCCGAAAGCGCCCTATCCTCACCGAAAACGTGCGTATGACGAGTTATCAGTTTAGTACAAAGCTCATACAGTATATCATCAAAATCAAAACCGTCCCTTTCCGACGCAATCGTTGCATGAAATGCAACCTGCAATAATACATCTCCCAATTCATTTGCAAAGGCCTTGTCATCGCCGCTGTCAAGGGCATCAATCGCCTCATAGCATTCTTCTATAAGATTTTTCTTAATACTCTCGTGAGTCTGTTCCCTATCCCACGGACAGCCGTTTTCCCCTCGCAGTATTCGCATTATCTCCAACAAATCTTCAATAGTATAATGCTCTTTAAGCTCCATTTATTTATCCTCCAAACCGTAAAAATCGTCAAAAAATTCAGGGTAGCTGATAGCGCAACAGCTTATATCATCTATGCTACACGCACCGTCTGTAAGCTGAGCAAGAACTGTCAAGCTCATTGCCATTCTGTGATCGCCATAGCTTGCAAAATTGCTGCCAGTTAGCTTTTTGCCGCCTCTTATTATCATACCGTCTTCCGTTTCGGTAATATCTGCACCGCATTTTTTAAGCTCGGTACAAACTGCAGTTATTCTGTTTGTTTCCTTTACTTTCAACTCAGCCGCATCTGTAATGACCGTTTCACCATCAGCAACCAGTGCCATTACCGCAATAACCGGAAGCTCGTCAATAAGTCTTGGAATTATTGCACCGTCAATGCGTACGCCTTTTAAATCCGCACTCTTAACAAGCAAATCACATACAGGCTCATTGTTCTCAAACCGATAATTAAGTTCTGTTATATCTGCACCCATATTACGTGCCACATCCAGAATACCTGTTCTGGTTGGATTAACCCCAACATTTTTAATAAGCAGCTCGGAGCCTTTCATAACGCTTGCAGCGACAATATAAAACGCTGCAGATGAAATATCACCCGGAACACTTATATGTATCCCGTTTAGCCTATCACATTTATTTACCCTTACCGACAGTCCGTCCTCACTAATATCCGCACCCATTGCAGAAAGCATACGTTCTGTGTGGTCCCTGCTTTTTTCTATTTCAACAACCTCGGTTTCACCTTCGGCATAAAGCCCTGCTAAAAGGATTGCCGTTTTAACCTGAGCAGATGCAACAGGCATATTATATTTAATTCCGTTTAGCTTTGAGCCTTTGATTGTCAGCGGGCAGTATTCACCCTCAATATCCGCCCCCATCATAGACAGCGGTTTTACAACTCTTGACATAGGGCGCTTGCATATAGATGCATCACCGGTTATCACACTGTGAAAGCTTTGACCTGCAAGTATTCCCGAAAGAAGCCTTGTAGTAGTTCCCGAATTTCCTGTATAAAGGATTTTATCAGGCTTTTTAAGTCCGTATATACCGTTTCCGTGCACAACGACGTGCGTACCAGAAATCTCTGTTTCTATACCAAGGCTCCTAAAGCAATCTATTGTTGAAAGACAATCCGCACCTCTTAAAAACCCATCTATTTCGGTAATTCCCTCACCAAGTGCACCAAGCATAACACCTCTGTGCGATATCGATTTATCACCGGGAACCGTTATCTCTCCCTTAATTCTTTTCATTTTCTTTAGTTCGGTCATCATTATCTCCTCCGAAGGAAAATATATCATATTTTAAGTATAGCACAAATATATTAACATAACAATGATTTTTTTATTTGATTGGGGTGATTTTTTTGACCGAGCGCGGTAAATTTATTAAGGGCACAGTCATTTTGATATGTGCAAATGCAATAGCAAAAATACTCGGTGCGGTTTTCAAAATTCCCCTTACATATATATTGGGCGAAGAGGGTATGGCGGTTTATCAGACAGCCTTTTCGGTTTATATGATGTTTTTGTCATTGGTTACAAGCGGGTTTCCTTTTGCAGTAACAAAGCTTTTGGCTGAATACAACGCATTAGGTAAAGAGGATAGAATTCGTCCCGTTGTAAAGAGCATAGGTACAGTATTGCTTCTTGTAGGGCTTGCTGCAAGCAGTATGATGTATATATTTGCACCGCATCTTGCTCTTTCTATGCGTGAGCCAGGCTCCGTCGGTGCAATTCGTGCTATTTCTTTCTCTGTTGTCTTAGTCAGTATCGGAGCCGTTATCAAAAGCTCTAATGAAGCTCTTTCCGACTTACTCCCAACAGCCTTTTCACAGGTGTCCGAGGCGACAGTGAAGCTGTTTTTAGGCCTATTTCTCGCCTACAAGTTTGCGTCCATCTCAGTATTTAAAGCCGCTGAAGGCGCAGTTTGGAGCGTTACAATAGGCGAGGCTTTTGCAACAACATTGCTTGTTTTGGTATGGCGATTTCGGGTACGAAAGCTTCCAGCCGGGAAATCGGACAGTAAGGAACTCAGAGCAATTTTCGCAGTAGCAATACCACTTCTTATGACTGGTGCCGCAACAGGTCTTTTAGGTATGGCTGAGGTTGCAGTAATAAGGCACTCGTTGTCATCTATCATATTTTCCGCCGAAAGTGCACAGCAATTTTTAGCACAATATTCTGCGTACACCGATGTTTTTGATAAATTAGCATTTTCTCTGACTCTCACACCTGATGGAGTGCGAAAGCTGTACGGCGCATTTTCAGGCTATGCTCAAACAGTATTCAATCTGCCTGTCGGCATAATAGCAACTGTTAGCGCAGCAGCTACTCCTATGTTTGCATCTGCAATCAATGTAGGCAAGGACACAGCAAAAGCAGCAGAACGTGTCTTATCCCTTATTCTTTCACTAGCGCTTCCATCAGCCGCAGTATGTTTTTTCTTCCCCGAAAGCATTCTCAATCTTCTGTTTGGCAACAGATTTTCTGCAGATATGCTGCGTTCATTAGCACCAGCCTTGATATTTCTCTCATCAAGCAATATGCTTATTTGCGCTTTGCATCTTGCAGGGAAAATATTTGAGCCGTTTATCGCTCTTACAGCAGGGCTTATTATCAAAATAATCCTTTCGGCAGTTTTAGTAAGAATACCTTACCTCAATATAATCGGAGCGGGAATTGCAACCTGTATATCGTCATTTGTGATATTTCTTGCACTTGCACATTTGTTCAAAAGAAATTTTGGAGGATTCGTCAGCTTTCCAAAGCTCCTTTCAGTACCTTTTGCTGCATCGTGTGTTATGGTCGGGCTTATGAGCCCGTTCAATGCCGCTTTGTCCGTATACATAAACGAAAAAGCAGCTTTTCTTGCAAGCTGTTTTATTGGTAGCTTCGGGTATATTTTGACAACTGTACTTCTTCGAAAAAACAACAGCTTTACAATCACATTAGGCAGCAAAAAAATGCAGTCATAGGACTGCATTTTGTTATACTCTTGCCCTGGCCGCAAATGCCGCACCGATTATTCCTGCATCATTAAAGAGTGTGGCAATTTCAATTTTTGCCTTTTCCTGACTTCTGTTGTAGTCATATGAGTCAACATATTTCTGTACTCTGTCAAGAAGATAATCTCCCTCTTTGCTTATGCCGCCACCTATTACAATTTTGTTGGGCTGGAATATGTTAATCATATTAGCAACTCCGACACCGACATATCTTGCATAGTTTTCGACAACCACCATAGCCGCCTCATCACCCTGCTTCGCAGCATCAAATGAGGTTTTGCCGGATACCTTACCCTCTTTCTTTGAAAACTCGTGCATAAGACTGTCGGGGTTTTCTTCCATTGCTTTTTTAGTCTGACGGATGAGTGCTGTTACAGATGCATATGCCTCCCAGCACCCCACTCTGCCGCAGGTACATTTTTCGCCATCCATCTCAATGCAAGTATGACCGATTTCAGCACCTGTTGAGTTAAACCCACGAAGTATATTTCCGTCAATTACAATACCTCCGCCAACTCCTGTACCGAGGGTTACTAACACAAAGCTCTCTGCACCATTACCGTTAATGGAGTATTCTCCGAACGCAGCTGCATTGGCATCATTTTCAAGATAGACAGGAAGCCCTATTCCCTTTTGGATATATTCCGCAAGAGGAAAATTATCCATACCAAGATTATCCGCGTCATATACTCTGCCGTTTCTACTATCAATAGAGCCTGGTGCACCGACACCGATTGCCTTAATATCACTTACCTGAAGTCCTGCATCTGCAATTACCTTCTTTGCTATCATAACCATATCTTCTGCATATTCTTCATTAGGACGGATTGCCTTAGTAGGCACCGATGCCTTTGTTAAAATTTCCCCATTTTCATCTACAACACCTGCCGCTATATTTGTACCGCCTAAATCAATACCAACATACATTTTTACAGTACCTCTCCTTTCTTTAATTTTTCTATATATTTTCTGTCCTTTTCACTAAGTTCCGCTGTATCAAGAAGTTCGGGGCGCTTTTTATATGTTATTTCCAGCGACTTTTGTCTTTTCCATTCCTCGATATTCTTATGATGACCGGAAAGAAGGACCTCAGGAATTTTCATTCCCATAAACTCCTCAGGTCTTGTGTACTGAGGATGTTCTAAAAGTCCCGAAAAATGACTTTCGTTAGTGAAATTTTCTTCTCCTGACAGCACGCCCGGAAGCATTCTCGATACCGAGTCAATAACTGCCATAGCAGGAATTTCGCCACCTGTTAATACAAAGTCGCCGATAGAAATCTCCTCATCTACTATCATATCAAGAACTCTCTGGTCGACACCCTCATAATGACCGCAAAGTATTACAATATGCTCGTGCTCCGCAAGCTCTCTTGCTTTTTGCTGAGTAAAGGTCTTACCCTGCGGTGTCATATATATTGTATGCGGTTTCTTATCCGCTTTATTCTCTATACTCTTATACGCATCATAAATCGGTTGCGGTGTCATTAGCATTCCGCCACCGCCTGAGTAGGGATAATCGTCGGTCTTGCGATGCTTATTGGTTGAAAAATCACGAATATTGATAAAATTCATTTCAATTATACCCGCTTTTTCTGCACGGGCAATGATACTGTCCCCAAGCACCGCTTCAAACATACCCGGAAATAGTGTTAAAACTTCAAACTTCATCACAAATCAATCAAGCCGTCCATAAGGTGTACTGTTATCAAAGAATTGTCCATATCAATGCTAAGCACAACACTGTCAATAACAGGGATTAAAAGCGGCTTTTTCCCTTCTCTTTTCACTTCATATATATCGTTTGCACCTGTCTGCAAAACGTCGGCTACTTCTCCAAGCTTTTCTCCTTCTTCGGTTACAACCGTCATTCCAATCAAGTCTGCGACGTAATGCACGCCCTCCGGAAGCTCGCCAAGCTGGTCTCTTTCGGCATAAAGAACCTTTTCCTTAAGTTTCATCGCCTCGTCAATATCCGAAAGCTCTTGAAACTTAATTATAATATTATTTTTTTGGTACTTTATACTCTTAACATTAAACTCTCTGCCATCGGCAAGAGAAACCTTTTTTATATCTTCAAAAACCTCAGGGTAATCGGTCCAGGGTACAACCTTGACCTCACCACGAAGTCCGTGTGTATTCACAATTTTACCCACTTCGAGTAAGCTCATATAATCCTTCCTTTCTATAAGCAAAAAGACGACCCTTTATCAAGAGTCGCCTCATAGAGTATGCTTATACAATCTCAACAACAACGCGCTTGTTTTCACGGCTTGCTGCTGCTTTGACAACGGTACGGATAGCCTTGGCAATTCTGCCCTGCTTGCCGATAACCTTGCCCATATCTCCTTCTGCCACTCTAAGCTCAAGAATAACTGAGTCTTCGCCCTCTACTTCTGTAACAGAAACGGCGTCCTCGTTATCTACTAGAGACTTTGCAATAAGCTCTAAAACCTCTTTCACCTAAGAAACATTCCTTTCTTATCAAGGAAGATTACATAATTCCCTGTTTTTTCAAGAGAGACTTTACTGTATCTGTCGGCTGAGCGCCGTTACCAAGCCACTTCTTAGCGAGCTCTGAATCAATATTTACAGTAGCGGGATCTGTCAAGGGATTGTATGTTCCGATTTCCTCGATAAATCTGCCATCTCTGGGGTATCTTGAGTCAGCAACTACAACTCTATAAAAAGGAGCCTTCTTTGCACCCATTCTTCTAAGTCTGATTTTAACTGCCATTTTATTTCACCTCCAAAATAATTTCTTTTGTATATAAAAGCCCTTTGGACTTGTTATATCTTGCCTTTCATCTTCTGCATTCTCTTAAGAAGCTTCGCCTGCTTTGGACCTGATAGTTCTTTCATCATCCTCTTCATCTGGTCAAATTGCTTCAAAAGCTCATTTACATCCTGAACTCTTGTACCGCTTCCCTTGGCAATTCTGACCTTTCGGCTTGCCGCAATAATCTGCGGTTTCTTTCTTTCAGCAGGAGTCATTGAACGGATAATTGCCTCGGTGTGCCTCATCTTTTTCTCAGTTTCTTCGGTATTTATCTGCTCCATTGCCTTTTTGTCTATTCCCGGAAGCATTCCTAAAATCTGACCAAATGAGCCAAGCTTTTTTATCTGCTGAATCTGGCCTAAGAAATCCTCCAAATCAAAGCTCTGCTCACGCATCTTTTTCTCAAGCGCAGCTGCCTCTTCCTCGTCTATGACCTCTTGTGCCTTATCAATAAGAGTAAGTACATCGCCCATTCCGAGAATTCTGCTTGCCATACGCTCGGGGTGGAAAGGCTCTAGATCGGAGAGCTTTTCGCCCATAGACGCATATTTAATCGGCTTATTGGTAACAGCGCGAACAGACAATGCCGCACCGCCTCTTGTATCACCGTCAAGCTTTGAAAGAATAACACCGGTAACATCAAGCTCCTGATTAAAGCTTTCCGAAACATTAACTGCATCCTGACCGGTCATTGCATCAACAACAAGCAATATCTCGTCAGGTCTTGTTACTTCTTTAATATCTTTAAGCTCCTGCATAAGCGCTTCATCAATATGAAGTCTACCAGCAGTATCTATGATAACAGGGTCGTTGCCGTGAACCTTCGCATGTTCAACTGCCTTCTTTGCAATCTCAACAGGACTTATATCTGTACCGAGAGAAAAAACAGGAACATTTATCTGCGCACCAAGCACCTCGAGCTGTTTAACAGCCGCAGGTCTGTAAACGTCGCAGGCTACCATAAGAGGTCTTTTACCAAACTGCTTTCTTATAGAAAGTGCAAGCTTTCCCGAAGCAGTCGTTTTACCGGCGCCCTGCAAACCGCACATCATAATTACAGTAGGCGGAGTATTGGCAAATTTAATTCTTTCGTTCTCAGAACCCATAAGAGCAGTAAGCTCATCACGGACAATCTTTATAACATTCTGCCCCGGAGTCAGCGACTCCAAAACTCCTGCCTCCAAAGCCTTTTCGGACACAGATTTTACAAAATCCTTAACAACCTTAAAGTTTACGTCAGCCTCCAAAAGTGCAAGCTTAACCTCACGCATCGCTGTTTTAATATCACTTTCGGTAAGCTTTCCCTTGGACCTTAAGCCCTTAAATACGTCTTGCAGCTTATCGCCGAGATTTTCAAATGCCATTTTGCACCACGCTTTCTAAAGGTTGTTCTTGATTTCATCAATCAGCTTTTGCACATTTTCGGGAAGATTTGATTTTTCAAGCTCGTCTACCAACTGGTTTATCTTCATAAACCTTGATGCTAAGCCAAGTTTTTCTTCAAATTCCAAAAGCTGCGCTTCTCCTCTTTTGATAAAATCCCTCGCGCCCTGACGCGAAATACTCATATTTTCGGCAATCTCAGAAAGCGAACAGTCCTCATCATAATAAGAAACAAGTGCCTGTCTTTGCTTGTCGGTTAAAAGCTCGCCGTAAAAATCGAGCAATACGGTCATAGTAAGATTTTTACTCATTTTACTCTACCGCCATCCTTACCTGTAAAGGCAAAAAACTTTACAGTTGCTATTATACAAGAAAAATCCCCTTATGTCAAGGGGATTTTTGAAAAAAGTTTATATATTTTTACTTAACGTCTGAAAGCTTGATAATTGAAGTCTTGTCTGTGTTATAACCCGACTCCATAACCTCTACCATAGCGGCAACGGTATCAAGGCTTGTCATAAGTGATACAGAGCATTCTGCTGCTGTTCTTCTGATTTTGAAGCCGTCTGAATGTACGTCATTACCCTTCTTGGGAATATCTACTATAAGGTCAACAATTCCGCTTCTGATTACATCAAGGACATTGGGTACACCTTCAGAAATCTTCTTTGAAATTTGTACTTCAATGCCATTATCCTTCAAAAGCTTACCCGTTCCTGCAGTTGATATGAACTTGCATCCAAGTGCAGCAAAACGCTTTGCTATCGGGAGGAATTTTTCCTTATCAATATCACGCACAGTTACAAGGATAGTGCTGCCTGCCGAAGGAATGGTGGTACCTGCCGCAACAAAGCCCTTATACATAGCCTCAACAAATGAATTACCAACGCCAAGAACTTCTCCTGTCGAACGCATTTCAGGTCCTAAGCTGACTTCAACTCTCGGAAGCTTTTCTGTTGAGAATACGGGCACTTTAACAGCCACCGTCTTGGTGACAGGTGCAATACCTGACTCAAATCCCATACTCTTTAAGCTTTCACCGAGCATAATTCTTGTCGCGATATCTATAACTGGTACATTTGTAACCTTTGTTATATACGGAACAGTACGGCTCGAACGCGGATTTACCTCAATAATGTAAAGCTCATCCCTATATTCGATAAACTGAATGTTAATCATACCGATAACCTTCAATTCTCTTGCTATTCTGTATGTTACGTCCATTATTTCGCCAATAATCTTATCGCTGATATTCTGCGGAGGATAGATAGAAATTGAGTCGCCGGAGTGCACACCCGCTCTTTCAAGATGCTCCATAATACCAGGGATTAGAACATCTTCACCATCACAGATAGCATCAACCTCAAGCTCTCTACCACCGAGATAACGGTCGATAAGAACAGGGTTCTTCTTATCATTCTTAAACGCGTTTGTGAGGTAGTTTACAAGGTCTGTTTCGTTTCTAGTAATCTCCATACCCTTACCGCCAAGAACGTATGAAGGGCGAACAAGCAAGGGGTATTCAAGCTTATTAGCCTCAGCAACACCCTCTTCAACACTCCACACTGCCTTACCCTTAGGTCTCTTTATATCAAGCTTTTCGAGAATTTCGTCAAACTTCTCTCTGTCCTCAGCCTCATCAATCTGTTCTGGCTGAGTGCCCAAAATGGGAACCTTCATCTCATCAAGGAAGTTGGCAAGCTTAATAGCAGTCTGACCGCCAAACTGCAGTATAACACCCTCAGGCTTTTCAAGCTCAATAATATTATATACATCTTCTTCTGTAAGAGGTTCAAAATAAAGCTTATCCGAGGTGTCAAAGTCTGTACTTACAGTTTCGGGGTTATTGTTTATAGTAATTGTTTCAATGCCTGCTTTCTTAAGAGCAAATACACTGTGAACACTGCAGTAGTCAAACTCAATACCCTGACCGATTCTAATTGGTCCTGAGCCGATTACTATTACCTTTCTCTTGTCAGAAGGAGTTGCTTCGTTTTCCGCATCATAGGTAGAGTAGTAATAAGGCGACACTGCCTCAAACTCACCCGCACAAGTGTCAACCTTCTTGTATACCGGAATTACACCAAGCTCCTTTCTGAGATTATAAACCTCAGGAACTGATACTCCCAAAAGCTGAGATAAGCCTCTGTCAGAAAAGCCCAGCTTTTTATAATAACGCATTGTATCAGCATCAAAGTCTTTAAGAGTTAGCTTTTTAACTGCTTCTTCTGCATCTACTATATTCTTAATCTTCTTAAGGAAGAACTTGTCCATTATGGTAACTTCCGCAATCTTCTCAAGCGGATAACCACGGCGAATAAGCTCAGCCAAATCAAAGAGTCTTTCATCATCAGGCGTTGCAACTCTGTTTATAAGCTCCTCTAAGCTTCTTTCCTTTGACGCCTTATGCTCAAGAGTGTACTGACCTATTTCAAGTGAACGCACACCTTTTAAGAGCGATGCCTCCAATGTGCTTCCAATAGCCATAACTTCGCCGGTTGCCATCATCTTTGTACCAAGATTTCTCTTAGCACCAAAGAACTTATCAAACGGCCACTTGGGTATTTTGGTTACAACATAGTCAATTGTCGGCTCGAAGCACGCATAGGTTGTGCCTGTAACAGCATTTTTAATTTCGTCAAGATTATAGCCGAGTGCAATCTTAGATGCAATCTTTGCAATAGGATAGCCTGTCGCTTTAGACGCCAATGCTGACGAACGGCTAACTCTCGGGTTTATCTCAATAACTGCATACTCAAAGCTGTCCGGATTAAGTGCAAACTGCACGTTACATCCGCCCTTGATTTCAATCGAGCTGATTATATCAAGTGCAGCTGTACGGAGCATATTATACTCTTTTTCAGCAAGTGTAAGTGCCGGCGCAACTACGATAGAGTCGCCTGTATGAACACCGACAGGGTCTACATTTTCCATACTGCAGACGGTGATACAGTTACCCGTCCCGTCTCTAATCACCTCAAATTCGATTTCCTTCCAGCCTTTGATAGACTTTTCGAGAAGTACCTGACCGACTCTCGAGAGGTGAAGTCCCTGTGCAAGAATTTCTTCAAGCTGAGTTTCGTCCTCTGCTATTCCACCGCCTGTTCCGCCCAGAGTGTATGCAGGTCTAACAATTACAGGATAGCCAATCTCGCTCGCAAATTTGAAACCATCTTCAAGATTGGTAACAATAGCACTCGGTGCAATCGGCTGATTGGTGCGTTCCATAAGTTGTTTAAAGCTATCACGGTCCTCGCCCTCTTTGATTGATTCAATAGAGGTACCTATAACCTTCATATTGTACTTATCAAGGATTCCTCTATCGTAAAGCTCACAAGTGAGGTTAAGTCCCGTCTGACCGCCCATACCTGCAATTACGCTGTCCGGACGCTCACGTTCAATTACCTTTTCGATATACTCAATTGTAAGAGGCTCTATATAAGTTTCAGATGCCATACCTCTGTCTGTCATAATTGTAGCAGGGTTTGAGTTTACAAGTACAACCTCTATCCCCTCTTCCTCAATGGCACGGCAAGCTTGCGTTCCCGAATAGTCAAACTCAGCTGCCTGACCGATTACAATAGGACCCGAGCCTATTACTAGTACCTTTTTAATGCTTTTATCAAGTGGCATACTCTTAGTCCTCCTTACCTAAAAATCTGTCAAATACAAATCCGTCCTGGAATACGCTTTCTCCGCCATTGGGTGTAAAGAGCACTCCCTCTGCATTCTTATCCTTACATTCAAAGCCTGCAATTGTTCCGTCATTTACATTCTTGAACGTCTCCGAAACACCGTCTGCCAGCCCTGTAATAACATAATTATCATTTTGAGCAGTAATAAGTACTCTGCCGCTCGCTATATCCTTAACAGGATAGTTTCCGCCGTGATGTCCGAATGAAAGCTTTTCAACCTTGCAGCCGAGCGCAAGTGCTATAACCATATGTCCTAATGCGATTCCGCAAACCTTAACCTTGCCGAGAAGTGCCTTTACAGCTTCAAGCGCAAGGGCGTCAGCCGGATTTCCGGGACCACCTGAAAGGAAAACAACATCAGGCTTTATTGCCATAATCTCCTCCGAAGAAGCATCTGCCGGGAATACTGTTACCTTCGCATTTCTCTTGGCAAGCTCCTCTAATGTGCTTTTCTTTACACCAAGGTCAATTACTGCAACATTTCTGTCGCCCTTGTCTGTATAAGTATATTTTTCCTTTGTTGTAACACTCATAACAAGCTTGGATTCATCAAATCCTGCCATCTTAGCCTCTGCATCACCGTCTGACATATCAGTCAAAGCGATTACACCCTTCATAGTACCGTTATCTCTTATAACCCTTGTAAGTGCTCTTGTATCTATACCGCAAAGACCCACAACGCCCTTCTCTTTCATAAAGCTGTCAAGTGTTTTTTCGCATCTGAAATTAGACGGAAAATCACACTTTTCACGAACAACCAATGCTGTCATTGCAGCCTTATCCGACTCCATATCAATAGTGTTTGCACCGTAATTTCCTATTAGCGGAAATGTTGTAACAACAATCTGACCTGCTGCTGCAGGGTTTGTAATAGCTTCCTGATAGCCTACTGCCATATTTGTAGAGAAAATAACCTCGCCGACAACCTCACGTTCATCACCGAAAAGCTCTCCGGCAAAGCGCATACCGTTTTCCAAAATCAATTCAGCTTTCATACCTTTTCCTCCTTGCTGTATTTTGTCCAAAAAAAAGACAATGATAAAAGCAACTACTTTCAATCATCGTCTGAATTTGTCAAAAGAAAAACCAAATGCGTCAGGCATCATATTCATTTTACCGTATAGTACACCCATCACACTTGCTCCTCAATTCTTAATTTTTATATATTCTAACACTATATACGAATTTTGTCAAGTGGTTTTGTCGAAAAATATTAGCTAAATAAGGAACATATACTGTCATTATTTTTTGCAGTTTTCGACATCTTTCCGTTATAAAGAGTAGGCTCAGCATTTACGATTAGACCAAATCGGTTCATTGGAAAGATTAAATATATTGAACCTATTTATCTAATTTATCAAGCTGTTTATTTCTAAAATACAACAGAAAATCTATGAATACCATAATAAAGTTGAGAAAATAGAAAAATAACACATACCAATTTGATGTTAAACTGCCCATATATTTTTTATTTATAAACTTGCCCGTTATTCCTGCAACATAGCCTAAAAGAATTAAACATAAAAACCCAAGGCTTTTCCCTTTAGCTGTTCTTGACTTATATGATTTAATCACATTCAAAGGCCACGAAGCACCAAAGCTAATAATCATCATCATTTCACAAATTTCATAATATTCCATAGTATCTCTCCCTTTATTCTGACATTATATGCTTTCCACCGTAAAAATACCAAACGATTTGGATACCAAGCATATTTAATGAATCAACCACAAGCAATTCATAGATTTTCTCTTCTATAAAATAATTATATCATCAAAAAATTTCATAGTCAACCTCTACGTATTTATACTTGAAATATCCCGAAACATTTGTTATAATAGAGAAAACTACATACGGAAGGTTGGTATTACTATGCTTAAAAAACTAATTTCTGCAGTACTTTGCACTGCAGCTGTATTTTCAACCGTCGTTGCATTTGCAAATGACATCACCATCACCTACAACGGTACTCCGCTCGTGCTTGACACAGGCGCATACTACAAGAACAATCGCACAATGGTTCCTCTTCGCGGTGTTTTTGAGGCTGTAGGCGCAAATGTTGGTTGGGACAACGACACTCAGACTGCTATGATTATAAAGGATGACGGCACAAAAATTGACTTTATATTTCTTCAGATTGGACAGGCTACTGCATTTGTAAACTCAACAGAAAAACCGCTTGAAGTTCCTGCCGAAATCGCAAACGGAAGAACCATGGTTCCGCTCCACTTTGTTATTGAGGAGCTTGGCGCTAAGGTTGAATGGATAAAAGACACAAACACAGTAGCAATCACAGATAAATAAGAGGCTTATATGATGGAATATCTTGATAATATAGGAAAACGAGCAAAAAAAGCTGCAGCAGAGCTTGTACTCATTGGAAAGAGCGAAAAAAGCAACGCACTTACCTCTGCCGCAAAAGCTCTTATTGCCAACAAGGACTTTATTCTCGCCGAAAATGACAAGGATATTACTCTTGCAAAGGAAAAAGGTGTAAAGGATTCTTTGATTGACAGACTCCGCCTTACCGACGACAGACTCAAAGCAATGGCTGACGGCCTTACCGACATAGCCGCTCTTGACGACCCTGTAGGCGAGGTTATATCAATGAAAGAGCGTCCGAACGGACTTATCATCGGGCAAAAACGTGTACCCTTAGGTGTAATCGGGATTATTTACGAATCACGCCCGAATGTTACCGCAGATGCGTTCGGTCTTTGTTTTAAGACATCAAATGCAGTAATTCTCCGAGGCGGCAGTGATGCAATCAATTCTAACAAAGCAATCTGCAAGGTGTTATGTGAAGCATTAAAAGAAAACGGCATCACCGATGATGCTTTGATTTTGATTGAAGACACATCAAGAGAAACAGTAACCGAGCTTATGCGGCTTAACAAATATATTGACGTGCTTATCCCCCGAGGCGGTGCAGGATTGATTTCTACAGTTGTTAACAACAGCACTATCCCCGTAATTGAAACAGGTACGGGAAACTGTCATATCTTTGTTGACGAAACTGCTGATTTACAAATGGCGGCTGATATTATAGAAAATGCAAAGACTCAGAGAACAGGTGTATGTAACGCCTTGGAATCACTTGTAATACACGAAAAAGCAACACATCTGCTCCCCGCCATCGCAGAAAGGCTTCTTGAGAAGGGTGTGGAAATACGCGGTTGTGAAAAGACGTGCAAAATTGTTTCCTCCGCAACCCCGGCAACAGATGAGGATTGGGGAACGGAATACTTAGACCTTATAATTTCCTGCAAGATTGTATCGGATATAGATGAAGCAATTGAACACATCAACTGTTACAACACAGGGCATTCCGAGGCAATAATAACCAACTCATATGAAAATTCTCAAAGGTTTTTAAATGAGATTGATGCCGCCGCAGTTTATGTAAATGCTTCTACTCGTTTTACCGACGGTTATGAATTCGGGTTTGGTGCAGAAATCGGAATAAGCACACAAAAGTTGCACGCAAGAGGTCCTATGGGCTTAAACGCACTTACAACGACAAAAAATATTATCTACGGCAACGGTCAAATAAGAATATAAAAACACAAAGAACCTCCGATTTTTCGGTGGTTCTTTTACGTAACAGAAAAGTAATAATTTATTTTATTAAATGGTATTGACTTTTACTTTCAATTAGGTACAATAACCTTGAAAAATATATATGGCGGTGATGTATATGCACACAACAAAACACTCACAGGCAAATTCACCTTTGCCCGATTACGAGCCTTTGTTTAATGAAAATGTAGACGAAGTTCGTAAGAAACCAATTAAAATTCTGGTGAGTATTTTAGGAGCGAACTGGTTTAAGATTCTTGTTTCCTGTATCCTCCACATTGTAAAAGCTTTGGGTATATGGATTCTTCCGATTATTACAGCCAACATTATCGATGCGGTTACCAATCCAGCCGAAGACGTGTATAAGATTATTGCAATAAATGCTGTGTTGCTGTTTATTGTTTTTATTCAAAACATACCGACTCACACTCTTTATGCTAAATACACCGATACAATGCTCAGAAATATTGGTGCCGGTCTTCGTAATACTATGGTCAGAAAGCTTCAGCAGCTTTCGATTACATATTATAAGGAAATCGAATCGGGACGTGTTCAGTCAAAGTTTCTGCGTGATATAGAAGCAATTGAGTTTTTTAACAGCCACTTTGTCAAAACTGTTCTCGTTGCGCTTATTAACATTATTGTTTCGGTTTTCATTTCGTTATCTAAAAGCAGAGAAATAACAATATTTTATGCTTTAATTGTCCCTGTTAACGTGTTGTTGGTAAACTTTTTCAGAAAGAAAATGCGCGCCAACAATTTTATGTTCAGACAAGAAAATGAAACAATGTCGGCAAACCTGACAACGATGATTGAAATGATTCCCGTTACAAAGGCTCACGGACTTGAAAACGAAGAAATTGCTCGCCTTGAGTCTAACATCAAAAAGCTTAAAGAAAAGGGCTATATTGTTGACCGTACCAATGCCTATTTCGGCTCAATTGTGTGGGTTGTCGGTCAGATTATGAGCGGCGTCTGCCTTGTATTCTCGGGCTTACTGGCATTAAAGGGAATGATTAGTGTAGGCAATATTGTCGTATTCCAGTCATATTTTAACAATATTTCCGGAAACGTTCAGTCTATTGTAAACATATATCCCGAGCTTGCAAAAGGACTGGAATCTGTGCGAAGCGTTTCGGAGATTGTTCTTTCGGACAACATCGAGGACAATAGTGATAAGATACCACTTCGTTATGTACACGGCTCATTATCCTTTGAGAATGTTACATATCGTTACCCTGGTGCTGATAAAGACACTATCAAGGATTTCACTCTTCAAGTAAATCCAGGCGAGTGTATTGCTTTTGTAGGTGCATCCGGTTCGGGCAAATCTACAATTATGAATATGATTATAGGATTTCTCAAGCCAACCTCAGGTGTATTTAAGGTTGACGGAAAGTCTATCGACGAGCTTAGCCTCCCCACCTATCGACATCACATTTCTGTTGTTCCCCAGAACTCCATTCTCTTTAAAGGTTCAATAAGGGACAACATCACATACGGCTTGGTGGGTATTACCGAGGAGCAGATTCAGGACGTTATTGATAAGGCAAATATACGTGAGTTTCTGCCACTGCTTTCAAACGGCATAGATACAATAGTCGGCGAACACGGCGACAAGCTCTCAGGAGGGCAGAAGCAGAGAATTTCTATTGCAAGAGCACTCATAAGAGACCCCAGCATACTCATCCTTGACGAAGCAACCTCTGCTCTTGATAATATATCTGAGCATCACGTTCAGAAGGCGATCTCTTCTCTTCTTAAAGACAGGACAACCTTCATTGTAGCACACAGACTTTCTACAATCCGTGATGCTGACAGGATTGTTGTTATGGACGAAGGCAGAATTGTAGAAATTGGAACATACGATGAGCTTATGGAAATGAAGGGACATTTCTACGAGTTGAAAAAATTAAGTGACATAAAATGAAACAAGGTGAGATTAAATCTCACCTTGTTTTTTTACTTCACTACAATATTTACAAGCTTGCCGGGGACAACTATTGTTTTAACTATTGTCTTTCCGTCTACAAGCTTTTTAACAGCATCACTTTCTGTAACAAGATTTTCTATGCCTGCTCTGTCGAGGTCAGCAGATACCATCATCTTGTCTCTGATTTTACCGTTAATCTGTACAACAATTTCAACCTCGCTGTCAACAGTTAAAGCCTCATCATATTCAGGCCACGGCGATACAGAAAGAAGTCCGCCCTTGCCATACATTTCCCAAAGCTCTTCTGTCATATGCGGTGCAACAGGGTTAAGAAGTGTAATAAGTGTCAGGAACTCGCCCTTAGTAACCTTGCCAGCCTTGTAGAAATCATTTACAAGACTCATAAGTGCAGCGATACCTGTATTAAACTTCATCTTCTCGTAGTCCTCGCCGACCTTTTTGATGGTCTTGTGAACATTCGAGCAAAGCTCCTTGCTATAACCTTCTTCATCTGTCATCATATCCTGAAGGTTCCATACACGCTCCAAGAACTTATAGCAACCCTTTAGGCCGTCCTGAGACCACGGGGTTGACTGGTCAAATGCACCGATAAACATTTCAAATGTACGAACTGCATCAGCGCCGTAATCGTTTACTACCTCATCAGGATTTACTACGTTTCCTCTTGACTTGGACATCTTTTCTCCGTTCTCGCCCAAAATCATACCGTGTGATGTTCTGCGCATATACGGCTCCTTAGTCGGAACAATGCCAAGATCATAAAGGAACTTATGCCAGAAACGAGAGTAGAGCAAATGAAGTGTTGTATGCTCCATTCCGCCGTTATACCAGTCAATCGGTGTCCAATAATCAAGAGCTTCTTTTGACGCAAGTGCCTCTTTATTATGCGGGTCAATGTATCTTAAGAAATACCAGCTTGAGCCTGCCCACTGTGGCATTGTATCAGTCTCTCTCTTAGCAGGTGCTCCGCAATGAGGACAAGTTGTGTTAATCCAATCTGTTGCCTTTGCAAGCGGTGATTCACCGTTCTCGCCAGGCTCAAATTCGTCAATTTCGGGAAGCTCCAAAGGTAGCTGCTCTTCCGGAACGGGTACCCATCCGCACTTTTCGCAATATACCAGCGGAATAGGCTCGCCCCAGTAACGCTGACGTGAGAAGAGCCAGTCGCGAAGCTTATAATTAACCTTCTTTTTGCCAAGTCCCTTTTCTTCAAGCCAACTAATCATAGCAGGGATTGCTTCTTTGACAGGCATACCGTCAAGGAAACCGGAATTTACCATATTCCCCTTATAAACATCTGTATATGCAGCCTCCTGTACATTTTCTCCGCCAGCAACAACTTCAATGATAGGCAAATCAAATTTTTTAGCAAAATCCCAGTCTCTCTCATCGTGTGCAGGTACAGCCATAATAGCACCTGTTCCGTATGTTACAAGTACATAGTCAGATATAAAAATAGGTAATTCCTTGCCGTTTACAGGGTTAATTGCATAAACGCCCTTTAACTGAACGCCTGTTTTGTCCTTTGCAAGCTCTGTTCTTTCAAATTCTGATTTCTTGCCAGCAAGTGTTATATAATCTTTTATTTCGTCAGCATTTCCCAACGAAGGCAATAGCTTTTCCACAAGCTTATGTTCAGGAGCAAGAACAACATATGTCGCACCAAAGAGCGTATCCGCTCTTGTAGTGTAAACAACCATCTCGTCACCTGATGTGAGCTGGAATTTTACCTCAGCACCCTCAGAACGTCCAATCCAGTTCTTCTGCTGAGTCTTAACTCTTTCGATGTAATCAACATCATCAAGGTCATTTATAAGTCTTTCAGCATATTCTGTGATTTTGAGCATCCACTGGCTTTTTCTTCTTTGTACAACCTCGCTACCGCAACGCTCGCAAACGCCGTTTACAACCTCTTCGTTTGAAAGACCAACCTTGCAACCGGTACACCAGTTAATAGGCATTTCCTGCTTGTATGCTAAGCCTTTTTTAAATAGCTGAAGGAATATCCACTGAGTCCACTTATAGTATTCGGGGTCTGTGGTATTAACTTCCCTTGACCAGTCGAAAGAAAATCCGAGCATTTTAAGCTGTCTTGTAAAGTTAGCAATATTATTTTTTGTAACAATCTTAGGATGAATTTTGTTCTTAATAGCAAAGTTTTCGGTAGGAAGACCGAACGCATCCCAGCCAATAGGATAAAGCACGTTATAACCTTGCATTCTGCGTTTTCTGGAAACTATATCCAACGCAGTATAGCTTCTTGGATGACCTACGTGAAGTCCCTGTCCTGATGGATACGGAAATTCAATTAGTGCATAAAACTTAGGCTTATCACTGCCTGTTTCTGCGTGAAAACATCCTGTTTCCTCCCATTTATTTTGCCATTTCTTCTCAATTTCAGAAAAGTTATAGCTACCCATTTATAACACCCTTTCAAAATAATTATCAGTTTTCCTCTTTGATGCCTGCTTCAATCCTTGGAGCGTCGTCCCACAGCTTTTCCAAAGCATAGAACTGACGTGTTTCTTCCTGCATAATATGAATTATAATATCATTATAGTCCATCAATACCCAATTGCCGTTAGTATATCCTTCTTTATGAGAACAGTTAATTCCCAACTCTTCCATCTTTTCCTCAACATTATCAACACAAGCACGAACCTGCGGTTCTGAGCCGCAAGTACAAATTACAAAGTAATCGCCGAGCGACGTAAGTGCCGATATATCAAGTACATCTATATTTCTTGCCTTTTTATCGTCAAGAGCATTTACTATTGTTTTAATTCTTTCCACGTCTTCACATCCCTTCAACTTACTATAATACTACATTTTCCGTCATTTGTCTATATATATTTTCTACAAAATTGACGAATACATCTCTTCCAAACGGTATGCCATAGGATGCACCGTCATACCTTTTTTCAAATTAAAATCAATCGTCTTTTTCACGCACATCAAAACAGCTTTGTCTATATTTTCAAATGCAGTTTGTCTGATATCTTCAACTCCAGAAAAGCTTCTCCCCTCCTCGCACATATCCGAAACAAATATTATCTTGTCAAATAAGGTCATATCAGGCTTTCCTATGGTATGGCATCGTATGGCTGATGTAATTTCACCCTCTTTTATACCAAAATAGCACTTTACAAGCTCAGCACCGAGTTTTGGATGTACAAGGGCTGGAATTGTACGTTCTATCGGGTCTATATCAGCATCCAACTCGTCGCACATTTTGATTGCCTCATCATATGGAATGCATTTTGCCGCATCGTGCAAAAGCCCTGCCCGCTCCAAAAGCTCCTCATCCTCGCCATATCTTCCCCCAAGAGCCTTCGCCAGTTTGGAAACACCTATACTATGCTTTAATCTGTCTTCATTTAAAAGCTCACAAAGTATTTCCATATCGTTCTTCTTCGGCTGATATATCTTGTACTTTTCGATAAAATTATATACCTCAGCCGGTACCTGTACCCTCATAATGTCAGGCATATCCCGCAAATTTGTAGACGACATATCATAAAATTGCCCGTCAAGCTTTACGATATCAGCTCCGTATTTCTTTTTGATAAATTCAAAATTATGCTCTTTTCCTCTGCCGTACACGGCAAGTGTGGCAAGCTTTACAATTGTTTCCGGCTCATACCACTTCTCAAAATAATCGAGCGAGTCGCCGCCCATTATAAAATAAAGCTTGTCTTCAGGATAAATTTGTTTAAAAAATGCAAGTGTCTTAGCCGTATATGAATATTCAGTTCGGTTTACCTCAAAAGCACACGGTATAAGTTTTTTATTGCTTGCAACCGCTTTTTTCAGCATTATATGCCTCAGCTTTGCATCAGGGATTTTAACATCTTTTTTATGAGGCGGATTACCGCCTGTCAGCATAATCACGAAATCAAGACCGAGTACATCCAATGCATACTCAGCAATTTTAATATGTGCATTGTGAACGGGATTGAAAGTTCCGCCAAACAAGCCTATCTTTCGCATTTATACTGCTCTCCTTTATTTTGAAGGGAATTTTATCTGATGATTTTCCTTCTTAATCGCACGCTTAAACAAAACAAACTTTGCACCGATTGCCTGAACACAATCCGCCTCAAGCTTTTGTGCAATTTCATTTCCACATTCTTTGGCATCAAGAAGTGCTGTTTCAAGAATTTTTACCTTAATAAGCTCTCTCGCCTCCAAAACCAAGGCAAGCTGCTTTAATGTTTCCTCTGTTACTCCCTCTTTGCCGATTATAAATACCGGTTGAAGTCCGTTTGCAAGTCCACGCAGATATGCACGTTGCTTACTTGTTAGCATTTATATATTCCTCCGTTCAAATAACATTTATCCTATTAGATATTTAGCCTCAAGTCTGTATATAGGCATTCCCTGCTCAGAAAACTTCTGCTCGTATTCTGTCATCACGTTCCCCTCAAAATCCGAGTTATGAAGGTCAAGGGAAATATTTGACATTTGAAAATCTCTGTCAGCCGAAAAAGAATTTAGCGAAAACTCAAACAAACCTTTGTTATCTGTTTTAAAGCATACACTGCCGCCCTTAATTAGAAATTTTTTATATATATCAAGGAAATTTGAATGTGTCAGCCTTCTTTTTGCCTGCTTCTTTTTCTTCCACGGGTCAGAAAAGTTAAGATATATACGCGCAATTTCATCCTCATCAAAACACTCATAAAGCGTAGATGCATCTGCGATAATGAATCGAAGATTAGGATACTCTCCCCCTGCCGTCTTTTCAAGGCCCATAAGTATAACATCAGGTATCACATCTATAGCAATAAAATTTATCCCCCGATGTAGTCTTGCCATCTCGGATATAAATTTACCCTTACCACTGCCTATTTCAATGTGTATGGGATTGTCATTCCCAAAAACCTCTGACCATTTGCCCTTTAATTGTTCGGGAGTTTCTATAAGTCTTTCACTGACTCTTTCTAACCTCTGGTCAAAGTTTTTCTTTTTTCTCATTCTCATATCTTTTTTCCCCTTTATGAGTTATCCTCGCATAATTATATATCAAAACATAAAAAAAGACAAGAGCATTTTAATATTTTCTCTTGACAAAAAGAGAGATTAGTGTTAAAATATAAAAGCTGTGAAAATTCAACAGCAAAATTATATATGCGCCTGTGGCGGAATTGGCAGACGCGCTAGACTTAGGATCTAGTGTCCCCGACGTGAAGGTTCAAGTCCTTTCAGGCGCACCACCACCCAAAACACTTATAGGATTTCCCTATAAGTGTTTTGTTTTTGTCGATGTTTTCTACTTGAACTCACGCACCTTGTTGAAGAATTTCGTTGTCAATTATCATATACTTTTTGAGTAAAGACTCTTTTGCTTTGCTGATGAACGGCGATTTTAATCTCAGGCAAGATTTAATCCTTCGTCCGTTTCTTCGATGATGATTTTGTCAAACATCAGGTGCAAATTTGCATTACTGATGTTATTCTCAGCTATGATGTCATCGAGTAGCTCTATAGTATGTTTAAGAGTAGATTTTCCCGCTGCCCATTTCTTGACATCAGCTTCTACATTCTCCCATAGCTCATCGAATACCAATCGTATTCCTTCAAGCTCGGCTTGTACTATCTGGTCAAGCATTTCTTCCCGAATTCGATGTGATGTACAATTGACTTCACTATATCGGTGGTAACCATTGCACACATATTCAACTCTGTCTGGATTTCCTTTGGTCTTTCTGACCTTTGCTACGAATGAGCATCCGCAGTCCGAACACTGTAGCAATCCTGAATACTTATGGCATGGTTTGTTCTCGCTTGCACGAACATTTTTCTTTACCTTGGCATTTAGGAATTCCTGAACCCGTTCCCACATTTCACGGGGAATGATCGCCGGGACCATATCCTCATGCCTGAACTGTTCCTCTATTGGAACTGCAACCTGTCGCTTTGTAATTCTGCTACGCTCATTTTGATGATTTACGACAGTTCCGCAGTAAAATTCGTTCTTTAAAGTCCTTTTAACCGATGAGTAATCCCACAAGAACCTACTTGTAATTTTAGGCTTGTTATGTCCTTGCTTTTTACCTATCAGCTTTAACTGATAGTATGAAGGAGATTTCATACCTTTCTCATTCAGTATTCTTGCTATTGCCTTTAAACCATAGCCCTCAAGATAAAGTTTGAATATCGTCCGAATGATTTCGGCAGGCTCTTCGACAATAACAACCTCGTTGGTATTCTTGTCCTTGAAATATCCCATTGGCGGAATCATTACAAGACCTTTTTGTTGTTTTTGTCTGAATCCGTATATGACCTTTCTTTGTATATCTTTGGAGTAGCTACCATTGATAAGTCCTTTGAAGCCAATGATTAAATCATCTGCTTCGTTGAAACTATCAATATTCTCTGTTATAGATATAACCCTGACTCCAAGGAGCCTGAGCTTATCAATACATTCCAAAGTCAAAGTTCGATGTCTGCCAAGTCTTGATAAGTCTTTTACGAATACCGCATCAATCTCACCATTTCTTGCAAGTTCAAACATTCGCTTAATTCCGGGTCTGTCAAAATTCATTCCTGTATAGTTATTATCCATTTCTATTTCGACAACTATATGATTGTATTTCTTCATAAATCCGACAACCAAGTCTTCCTGATTTTTCAGGGATTCCTGTTCACTATCCTCGTCTCTTGAAAGACGACCATATGCAAATCCTCTCACTTAAT
>JAXJXP010000044.1:0-34477 GCA_036307445.1 Clostridia bacterium | reverse complement strand
TCACAATACGATAATCGATGTTCCCGCATATCCATTATAACAGATGCTTTGAATTCTGGCGAGTACTTTCTTTGTTTTTGTCCTTTTTTGCTCATAAAAATATGCACCTCCAAAAGTGTCTAACTTTTGGGGTGCATATCATTAGAGATCTCCGTATTTTTTGTGTACTTTAACGCCACACTTTTAGAATAGGAAAAAATGCAAATTCCCAAAAGTGTGGTTTAAGAACCTCTTTTATTATTTGTGTAGCAACAAATCGGAGTTTGCGTTTTTCGGTGCGTTTCTCCGATGAGGAGTTGCGCACTTTTTTAATTGCGGAAATAGGGATGGATTATGAAAAAGGTAATTTATATTTTAGCATTTGTTTTGATGGCAGTTTGCTTATTTCCATACGAGAATAATACCAAGAGTTATCAAGATGCACCTGAAGCATTTTATGTATATAAATTGTCAGAAAGACTTCACTGGACGGAGTATACGGTTTCTTAAACAGAAGAAGTAGTTTACGATTTAGATTGGGAAGAGGAAGAGACGGTCTACATCGCCCCTCACGGCATAAGATACCATTACAGAAGAACGTGTGCAGGAAAGAATACCAAACAAACAACAATACGGTATGCAAAAGAACAATATTATACACCTTGCAAAAAATGTGTGCTATAATTTTTTTGAAAAATTGAATATTACGATTATTGACAAGATATAATATATATGATATAATATTTCCAAATTAGAAAAGGCTGTGATGGAAAGAGTATCTTGGGACAGCTTGATCAGAGAGAGCCGCTGACGGTGTGATGGCGGTATTAAGACCTGAGAGAAAAACGCTCCGGAGCTTGCGGAAGAACGCAGAAATGTTATTAGAACCGCACGTGTGTCGCGTTAAGACAGTTAAGAGAGGATTGGAAACAATCAATTTGGGTGGTACCGCGGAAGCTATCTTTCGTCCCATTTTAGTGGGGGCAAAGGATAGCGATTTTTATTTATAGGAGGTAAAAACTATGCTAAGAACACATAATTGTAACGAACTAAGAGAAGAGAGTATCGGCAGCGAGGTTACACTTTGCGGATGGATTGACACTATAAGAGACCACGGCGGAGTTATTTTCGTAGACCTTCGCGATCATTACGGAATTACCCAGGTTGTCCTTTCGGACGATTCTATGATTTCGGGTATAGCAAAGGAAACTGTTATCAAGGTAAAGGGAACAGTTACCAAAAGAGATGCAGAAACTGTCAATGCAAAGCTTGAAACGGGTAGCGTAGAGGTACGTGTTTCAGAGCTTGAGGTGTTAGGACCTTGTCTTAACTCTCTTCCGTTTGAGATTTCAAACTCAACCAATACAAGAGAGGACGTAAGACTAAAATACCGTTATTTAGACCTTAGAAACCCTGCAATTCATAGCAATATTGTGCTTCGTTCAAAGATAATAAGTTATCTTAGAAAGCAGATGGAGAGTCTTGGATTTATGGAAATCCAGACACCTATCCTTACTGCATCATCACCTGAGGGTGCAAGAGATTACTTAGTCCCCAGTAGAAAGCATAAGGGTAAATTCTATGCACTTCCACAGGCACCGCAGCAGTTTAAGCAGCTTTTGATGGCTTCGGGCTTTGACAAGTATTTTCAGATTGCACCCTGCTTCAGAGACGAGGATGCAAGACAGGATCGTTCACCCGGTGAGTTCTATCAGCTTGACTTCGAGATGGCTTTTGCTACTCAGGAGGATGTTTTTGATGTTGCTGAAAAGGTTGTTTACAGCACATTCAAGGAGTTTACAGGTAAGAGCGTATCTGAGCCGCCGTTTAAGAGAATTACATTCGCAGACAGTATGATTAAATACGGTACAGATAAGCCTGACCTCAGAAACCCGCTTATTATCGAGGATTTAACTGACTTCTTTGCGGGTGTTGACTTCCCGCTCTTTAAGGGCAAGCCTGTACGCGGTATTGTTGCAAACTGTCAGGGACAGTCAAAGAAGTTCTTTGAGGAGTCTTTGAAATTTGCTATGAGCATCGGAATGAAAGGTCTTGGATATTTGACCCTTGCAGGCGACGAGTACAAAGGTCCGATTGCAAAATTCTTAACACCCGAAAAGAAGACAGAGCTTACAGAGCTTTGCGGAATAAAGGACGGTGAGACTGTATTCTTTATCTGTGATGCGATTTCTGTTGTAAACCGCTTTGCAGGCGAGATAAGGACATGGCTCGGCGAAACTCTTGACATTATTAACAAGGATTCATATGAGTTCTGCTTTATTGTTGACTTCCCGATGTATGAGCTTAATCCCGAAACTAACAAAATCGACTTTACACATAACCCATTCTCAATGCCTCAGGGCGGTATGGATGCACTTTTAAGCAAAGACCCGACCGAAATATTTGCATACCAGTATGATATCGTATGTAACGGTGTAGAGCTTTCATCAGGTGCGGTCAGAAACCACAACCCCGAAATTATGAAGAAGGCATTTGAGATTGCAGGCTACGGTGAGGAAGATGTAAAGGCTAAATTCGGAGCGCTTTACACAGCATTCTCATTTGGTGCACCCCCTCACGCAGGTATGGCACCGGGTGTTGACAGAATGGTTATGCTTATTGCCGGCGAGGATACCATAAGAGATGTTATCGCATTCCCATTAAACGGAAATGCACAGGATTTGATGATGGACGCACCGGGCACTGTAACCGAACAGCAGCTTAAGGAAGCTAACATTCAAATCAGAGATTAAGGAGTGATTTTGATGACTGAGGATATTTTAAGAAGACTGCAAAGCTTAAATCAGCTTAAGCTTACCGATGACGAAAAAGCTAAGATACTTGAGTTTTTTGCTATGCAGGATAAGGAAATCACCCGACTTGGCGAGATTGATACCGAAAATGTGGAAAGAATGGTACACGTTATGCCGATGAACAACGTCATAAGAGAAGACGTTGTAAACAAAGTATTTACCCGTGATGAGCTTCAGGCGGCAGCGCCTGAGGCTTATGACGGATACTGGCAGGTACCCCGTCTTGTTGAGTAATTAGGAAAGGGTGATTATAAGTGAAGTTATATATAGCAAAATCCGAAAATGTATCGGGAAAGCCGGTTGTGCTTGACGATATGATTTTGACAAAGGATATGCCGACTTCTGCAGGCTCAAAAATGCTTGACGGATATATGAGCCTTTTTGATGCAGAGATTATCTCAAAATTGAAGGATGCAGGCTTTGGCATATCGGGTAAGGCAAATGTCGGCGAGATGGGTATTGACCTTTTGGGAGAGACCTCATTCTACGGCGAATGTGAAGATAGCAACGGTAACCTTGCAGGTGCTGCAGCTGAGATAGTAAAAAGCGGTGAGGCGGTAGCTGCTATCGGTATGGATGTTTGCGGCAGTACTGCAAGAGCGGCGGCTATGGCAGACCTTGTTTACATCAAGCCGACATATGGTACAGTTTCAAGATTTGGTGTAATTCCTGCCGCTTGCTCGGGCGAGTGTGTTTCTGTTAGTGCAAAGACCGTTTTCGATTGCCGTGAGATTTTGTCTGCAATTGCAGGACATAGCGACAAGGACGGAACAAGTCTTCCTGAGGATAAATGTGCACTCTTAGAGACTGATGCACCGAGAAATGATATCAAAAAGATAGCAATTGCTAAAGCTCTTGTTGACAGTGCAAGTGATGAGGTTAAGGCGCTTGTTGAGAACTTTAAGGCGAATGCAACTGATGTTGAGTTTGTTGAAATTGAGGCAAAAGAGCTTACATATGCACAGGCAGCGTGGAATATTTTAATGTCTGCTGAGGTATGTAACAATGTTTCCAGATATGACGGAGTCAAGTACGGACACAGAGCTGCTGAGTTTTCAAATATTGACGAGCTTTACACCAATAGCAGAACAGAAGCATTCGGCTATCTCTTAAAGTCAACAATCCTTTTTGGCTCGGAAACGCTTTCCGAGGACAATTATATGAAGGTGTACGATAAGGCACTCAGAGTCCGCAGAGTTATTGTAGAATATTTTGATAAGCTCTTTGCTGACTTTGATGCGGTATTGATGCCTGTATCGTCAAAGACTGCTTACACAAAGGCAGATACTGATGCAAACACATACATTGCATATGACGAATCCCTTTATACAGCTCCTGCTTCAATCACAGGACTTCCGCGTGCAGTAGTCGGCGGAGTTCAACTGGTGGGCAGAGCGTTTTCTGAAAACAGCCTCCTTGATTTGGTGGCTAAGGTAAGAAAGGAGGGCAAATAATATGAAATACGAAACCGTCATTGGTCTTGAAGTACACGTTGAGCTTGCAACAGAGTCGAAGATTTTCTGCTCCTGCTCGGCAAAATTCGGCGGTGAGCAGAATGACCACGTTTGCCCTGCTTGCTCAGGTATGCCGGGTATGCTTCCTATTGTCAACAAGCACGTTGTTGACCTCGGTATGACTGCCGGTATGATGCTTAACTGTGATATTAACAGAACTACCACCTTTGATAAAAAGAGCTACTATTATCCAGACCTTCCCAATGCATACCAGACAACACAGTGGTTTGCACCTGTTTGTGTAAACGGAACGGTCGATATTAAGACCTCCAAGGGCGAAAAAAAGGTACGAATTAAGCAGATTCATATGGAGGAGGACGCAGGAAAGCTCGTCCACGATGATTGGACAGATTCCACTCTTGTTGACTTTAACAGAACAAGTGTGCCTCTTATCGAGATTGTAAGTCAGCCTGACTTGTCGAGTGCAGAAGAGGTTGTTGCATACTTGGAAAGACTTCGTTCGCTTTTAAGATTTGCCAAGGTTTCCGACTGTCGTTGGGAGCAAGGCTCAATGCGTTGCGACGTTAACCTTTCTGTAAGACCTGAGGGCAGCAATGTTTTGGGTGTAAGAACAGAAATGAAGAATATGAACTCGCTTTCTGCTATCGAAAGAGCGATTGAATACGAAACTGCAAGACACATTGATGCTATCGAAAACGGTACAGAGGTGCTTGTTCAGGAAACTCGACGTTGGGACGATATTAAGGGCAAGAGCTATGCTATGAGAACTAAGGAAACAGCAGGTGATTACCGCTATTTCCCCGACCCGAATGTAATGCCGGTTGTTATCGACGACGAATGGTATGATAAAATTAAGGCAAGTCTGCCTGAGTTCCCTGAAGTAAAGGAGCAAAAGTTCATCGAGCTAGGTCTTACCGAATATGATGCCCAGCAGCTTACACAAAGCCGTGCACTTTGCGACGTTTTTGAAGCTGCATATAAAACAAGCGGTCTTGCAAAGGAGTCGGCTAACTGGATTATTACAGACTGTATGACTATCCTCAACAAAAAGCAGATGACAGCTGATATGCTTTCCATTTCAGGTGAAGCGCTTGGCGAGCTTATCAAGCTTGTTGCAGAGGAAAAGGTAAACAGAGGTAATGCTAAGAGAATACTTGCTGTAATGTTTGAGGAGGAAATTGACCCGAAAGCATATGCAGAAAGTAACGGCCTTATCCTTACAAACGATACAGGAAAGCTTGAAGAGGTTGTAAAGGCAGTATGTGCCGCTGACCCGAAATCTGTTGAAGATTATAAAAACGGAAAAGAAAAGGTGTTTATGGCACTTTTCGGTCAGTGTATGAGACAGCTTCAGGGCAACTGCAATCCACAGACCTTGAGAGAGGCATTATTAAAAGAATTACAGTAAAACAAAAAAAGCCAAAGTCCAATGGACTTTGGCTTTTATAATGCGAATTATTTGTAGAGCGGACCGTACGCTGCGCAAGCGCGGTAATCCTGTCCCTCTTTGTCCATACCGAATGCATTCCATGCAGCAGGACGGAAAATCTTGTCCTCGGGTACATTGTGCATACAAACGGGGATACGGAGCATTGAGCACATTGTAATAAGGTCTGCGCCAATATGACCGTAGCTGATTGCACCGTGGTTTGCACCCCAGTTATTCATTACGTCATAAGCTGACTTGAATGCACCCTCACCTGTACATCTCGGAGCAAACCATGTACAAGGCCATGTCGGGTTAGTTCTTTCCATAAGCTTGTCAGAAACATCGTCAGGAAGCTGAACTGTCCAGCCCTCAGCAATCTGAAGAACGGGACCCAAGCCCTTAACAAGGTTAAGTCTTATCATAGTAGCGGGCATTTCTGCTCTTGTTGTAAAGTGGCTGGAGAAGCCGCCGCCACGGAAGTTATCAAAGCCTGCCTCGCACCAAACTGTTGCGTCGGTCATCTTCTTGATATCCTCTTCGGTAACCTCCCACCATTTCTTCATAATAGCATTGCCGTTCTCGTCCTTGCACTCACCGCAAGCATCAAGACAAGCAGCACCGGAGTTCAAGAGGTGGATAATACCGCCATTTTCCTTAGCCTTACCCTCTAAGTCATAGCCTGTGACTCTCTTGGTAGCCTCAGGAGACCAGTATGTACGAACGTCAGCAAAAATCTGTGCACGGTGGGTTAAAAGTCTCATAAAGAGCATACCCATACCGTTTAATACGTCGTTCTCTGTTGCAAGTGTGTACGGCTCACGAGCACCGTTGTGGTCAAATGTAGAGCTTAAAAGTGCCTCAGGGTAGTCGCAGTTGGGCCAGTGGTCTGTCCACTGTCTCTGTCCCTGGAAACCGCCCACAATAGCATTGTGTCCAACCATTTCCTCCTCGCAACCCTTGGGGAGATTCTTATTACCTGCCATCAAATCCTTGATGATGCAGTACATCTTAACTGTGAATTCCCACTGCTTTTCTTTCTGTTCGTCTGAGAATTTAACGAAATCGGGATTATCATCTCTGCCTTCTTTGCAATGCTCCTTTGTCCATGCAAGAGCTTTCTGGTACTCTGCCTCGTCGTAGATACCCTCTTCCATTCGTCTTAAGATTTCTACCTCGTCAACAGATTCTACTCTCATTCCAAAATAGGACTCCATAAAGTCCTGATCCATAATTGAGCCGCCGATACCCATACACTGTGAACCAATCTGCAGGTATGACTTGCCTCTCATTGTAGCAACTGCAACAGCCGCACGTCCGAAACGGAGAAGCTTTTCCTTAACATCCTCGGGAATCTCTGTAACCTGGTCAATATCCTGAACCTCGTGTCCGTAGATGCCGAAAGCGGGAAGACCCTTTTGTGCGTGTGAAGCCAAAACTGCTGCCAAATAAACAGCGCCCGGTCTTTCTGTACCGTTAAAGCCCCATACACCCTTGATTGTATTCGGATCCATATCCATTGTCTCTGAGCCGTAGCACCAGCAAGGTGTTACAGAAAGAGTAATATCAACGCCCTCTTTTCTAAACTTATCAGCACAAGCGGCAGCCTCTGCTACACGGCCGATAGTTGTGTCTGAAATAACAACCTTAACCGGCTCTCCGTTTGAGTAGAAAAGATTTTCCTCAAAAAGCTTTTTAGCAGCATTAGCCAAAGCCATTGTCTGATCCTCTAAGCTTTCACGAAGCTTCATAGGTCCGCGTCTGCCGTCGATTGTCGGACGGATACCGATAACCGGATAATCGCCTACATATCTGTTTTCTGCCATATTAACAACTCCTTTTTATATTTATTGTTAATTTTATTATATCTCTTTATTTTTCTTTATGCTTGTGTTATAATAATAAAAAATGGTAATATATTCACTTTTTATCGGGAGAATAGTATGAAATATCTTGAGTACAAAGAAACATTAAAACGAGGCACGCCTGAGTTTCCGTATGCCTATTATCATATAACAAAATTACATCCGAGGTATAATATGATGCACCATTGGCATCCTCAGCCTGAGATTATTTATGTAACGGATGGACATTTTGACGTTTTTGTAAATGGCAGAGAATTGACATTGAGACAAGGTGAAGCACTGTTTGTATCGGGCGGTATGATGCACGGCGGTACGCCTGATAATGCGGAGTACGAGTGTTTGGTTTTTGATATTGACCCTTTTATGCGCAAGTGCCTTATGACCGAAACGAGTACGGCTGAGATTATAAGTAATGTCAAATCGCCAGAACCTACCGTGCTTTTAAGAAATGATGAATTTATGCCGATAATAGAACGTATTTTCAGCGAGTTCAGAACGAGGAAGAACGGTTATAAATTGAAGGTGCAGGGAGGTATACTGGAGCTTTATGCGGAGATGGCAAGAGTTGAAAATGAGGACTCTACCGAAAGGCTGTCAGGACAAAGGACAAGACGGCTTAAGAGCCTTAAAAACGCACTTACATACATCGAGGAGCATTATCAGGACACGATAGCCCTTTCCGATATAGCCGACGCAAGCGGAATGAACAGCAATTATCTGTGCCGTGTATTTCGTGAAATGACACATATGACACCGGTTGAATACTTGAATTGTTACCGTATCGAATGTGCTTGCGAGCAGATTGCGTCGACAAATGAAAGCCTTACCGATATTGCACTTTCGTGCGGATTTTGCGACCTTAGCTATTTTATCAAGGTTTTCAAGAGATTTAAGGGCGTAACGCCGTCGGTTTACGGTAAATTTATGTAAAAACAGTTGCATTAAATTATAAAATGGTATATAATTAAGGATGATAAAATTTTTGGAGGCATAAAATGAAATTAGGTATAGTTCATGCACCTTTTTTCTATAAGTCTATATATCCTTATAAAACTCTCTAAATGGCTATAAACAAGGGTTTAACATAAAAACTTAATTCTATGTGATTCCGCATAACATTATATAATTCTACGCAAAATTGGTGTCAGGGCATATAAAAGACTATACAAAGAGTTTTACACAGACGAATTTTGTCGAAAGTTATTGAATTACTATGAAAGAAGAGGTGTATATGAAAAAAAACGACAACGATACTTCTTTCTCTCTCAAAGACGATGGCGAGATTGATGCATTGAGGAAAAGGAACGCCACATATTTTTCTGCCCTTGATGGAGTAATGCGAGGTGAAAACGGAGCAAAGACACAACTTTATAAATTTGTTGAGCTTGGTTATATAAGCAAAGAACAATATGAGGAAATAATTGAAAAATATGGTGCTATACCCAAAAAACAAAAAACGAAAACCAGATTTTGCAAAATGTGTGGCAACCCAATTGATGCACAAAGCAAAAAATGTATCAGTTGTGGCAAACAGTATTTTAAAGGCATTAAATTTAATAAATTAATTATCGCATTATTAATTGCATTATTTTTTGCGGTGATTAATAAAGACTATTTAATAAGTAAATATATCTACAATGTCTCTATTACAGGAGAAGAAATTAATCTTGAAATAGATGATGTTTATAAATTGTCATGTGTTGCAAATTATGACAGTGTATATTCCAATATGAAGTGGAGATCCTCTAACCCTTCTGTTGCAAGAGTGTCAAATGTAGGACTGGTTGTTGCCCAAGATGAGGGGTCTGTTCAAATTGACCTTTTAATAAATGACGTTGTTAAGGATAGTTGCATAGTTAATGTGTCTTTGACTCCAGTCTATGTTAGAAATGGTGAGGTAATTGTATCTCCTCAACGGCGAGGTTTACCGGAGGTCACTGTTAATGCTCCTAATAATGCAGACTGCTATGTATATTTAAAAAATATTTATAATAGCAATAACAATGTTGCTTTTTATGTGAAATCGGGATCATCGGCAACAGTAAATGTTCCGACAGGCACATATGAACTGTACTATGCTACCGGAGAGACGTGGTACGGTCAAAAATATAAATTTGGAAAGGCTACTAGTTTTTATAAATCAGACAATAATACTATTCTTTCTGAAAATAGTAGGTATTACGATGTTGTAGAATTTACATTGTATGCTGTATCAAATGGTAATATGCACACGGAAACTATAGACGAGACTGAATTCCCAGACTAATAAGTTAGGGAGATAATTATCAGATCTTACCCGTGTCAAGCCATCTTATTTTTAATAAAATAGTTTGCAGATTTTAAATATTTACATATGCTATCGGAAAAAAAATTAAATGGTGTCAAATTGGTGTCAAGCCAAGTCTGAAAGCCTTGAAAATAAAGGAGATTTGAAATAAATGAAATTAGGTATCGTAGGACTTCCAAATGTCGGCAAGTCCACACTTTTTAACGCAATAACACAAGCAGGTGCAGAATCGGCAAATTACCCGTTCTGTACTATTGAGCCGAATATAGGAATTGTTGATGTTCCTGATGAAAGAATAGACCGACTTGCCGATATGTACAATCCCAAAAAGGTAACCCGTGCATATATCGAGTTTGTCGATATTGCAGGCTTGGTAAAGGGTGCATCTCAGGGCGAGGGCTTGGGTAACAAGTTCCTTTCTCACATTCGTGAGGTTGATGCGATAGTTCACGTTGTACGTTGCTTTGAGGATACAAATATCACTCACGTTGACGGCTCTATCGACCCGATAAGAGATATTGAAACTATCAATCTGGAGCTTATCTTGTCCGATGTTGAAATAATTGACCGACGCATAGACAGAGTGAAAAAAGCAATGAAGGGTGATAAGAGCTTGGCAGGGGAGCTTGCTCTTTTAGAACGTGTAAAGGCAGCTATGGAAGAAGGCAAGCCTGCAAGAAGCATTGAATACACCAAAGAAGAGGCAGACATAATGAAAGAGGTTGCACTCATTTCTTTAAAGCCTGTTCTTTATGCAGCAAATCTTGCGGAGGGTGATTTTGCAGACGGTGTTGACAATAACAAATTCTACAAAACCGTATGCGAATATGCTGCTGAAGAGAATTCTGAGGTGATACCTGTTTCGGCACGAATTGAAGAAGAGGTATCACAGCTTGAGAGTGAAGAAAAGGCGATGTTCCTTGAAGAGCTTGGTATGAGCGAGTCGGGGCTTGACCGACTTATCAAAGCGAGTTACAAGCTTTTGGGACTTATCAGCTATATTACTGCGGGTGAGCCTGAAGTTCGTGCGTGGACTATTACAGAAGGGACAAAGGCTCCTCAGGCGGCAGGTAAAATCCATTCTGATTTTGAACGTGGTTTTATCCGTGCAGAAGTTGTTGCATATAAAGACCTTATGGCACTTGGAAGTATGACCGCCGCTAAGGAAAAGGGTCTTGTACGTTCCGAGGGTAAGGAATATGTTATGAAAGACGGCGATATTGTTCTTTTCCGTTTCAATGTTTAATCGGATATATAGAAGGCGGGACGTGTTCCTGCCTTTTTTTCGTACTTATCGCCCACAAGCATAATGAAGCTATCAACATTGTTATCGTTTACAAAAACTACTGCCCCCGAATAGTCGGGTAAAATCCGAACCGATGGTGAATAATCAAGAATAATATTAAGCAATTGCTCTGCTTTCTTGTCAGGATGTCTTCTTAGCATATCTTGACTTGCATCCTGCATAAGAAGTCCCAACTGGTCGGTATACCCCATTTCAAGACAAGCTGTTGCCTTACTAATTCTTTCTTTTTCGTGCTCATTGTAGATTTCTGGGAAATCGGGTCGTTTGCGGCGTGTGTTGATTTTTGTTGTTATAATTTTTTTGCCTTTCAGGTCTAAATTGTAGGCAAGATAATCAAGTGTCTGAATGTTTGAAACAGAGACGCGCCCTTTCGACAAAAGAGCTGCGGTGTAGTAGGCGGGATATTTTGCGGAACGGAGTATTGATTGGAGTGGCATTTCGGTATCGGCAAGCTTTGCGGCGGCTGCAACTGCGCACAAAACACGAGGTGCAAGCTCGGGAATACCTACATCTGTGTGCAAAAGCATTTGTATTCCCTCAGGCTTTGACGAAAGCCGCATTATTGCATTAATTATTTCAGCCGCCCAATCGGCGATATTTGGTACAGGAAAATTTATTTTGTTGATGCTTGTAATAGTGTCGCTGTCCGAACGGGACAGTACAAGCCTGCCGTCACTGCGTGTACGAAAGGCGGCTTCGGCACCGAAGCTTAAACGAAGACCAACCTCCGGACAGGAATTTTTGCCGCTTCCAAATATGCAGACCGATGCAGGACAAGAATATTTTTCGGCAATTCCGTCCTCGTGTGTAAATCTTTTGTAGAAGTCTGTTATAATATCCTGCACGTTTTTTGCTCCTTTGTTTTTTATGTTTAGGATATGTTGATTAAGGCGTTTTATGCGTAGAAATATGTAGAAAACGGGAAATCGTTTCACCTTGACAAAAGATAAAAAAACTACTATAATATATTCATATGCACCTGTAGCTCAGTTGGATAGAGTGTCAGACTCCGACTCTGAAGGTCGTGCGTTCGAATCGCATCAGGTGCGCCAAAAAAGACAGCTTTCATAAAGAAAGCTGTCTTTTTTTGGTATAACATTATTCGGTATAGATTATAAAAGTAAAAATATCTGTTTCTACTGTTCCGCTTGTAGTATAGCTTATGCCACCAATAGCAAACGCTTCAAGTAATTTATTAAAGCTTGTCTTATCAGTGGTATAAATGCCGTTTTCAATCGTTGCAAATTCCTCCGCTAAGGTTACTGCGGCCATTGTATGTTCAGCTGAAACTGTCAGGGTAACGGTGGGGGTTATCAAGCTTTCATAAGCTCTTGCTGAGCTTTCGTCTTCTACGCCGGAGGCTTGTGCTTCAGGTGTTGGTGAAGTGATAACCTCTGTTGGATCAAGGGCTGTCATAGATGGACTATGTGCCTCTTGGTCGTCATTGACCGAAACGGTATCAGTGCTTACTACCGATGCTTCTGTCGCCACATCTGCAGGTGTAGGGGACGGCACGGATGGTTTTATTTCTCTATTTATCTTAGGTGTGGGTGTTGCTATTATTTTATCTTTTGTAGGAGTAAATTCTTCTCCTGCGTTCTGCTCGTGAACAATGCTTGCTATTTCAGGAACCAATGTTGGTACGGGTGTGCCTTCGGTAACAAAGGTATCGTATTCTTTGCCTGACTTGGTAAAGTCAAATTCGCTCAGTCCGCCGCCAATTACAACGGCAAGTATTACGCAAGCGGCAAGTGCGCAGTATTTTCTTGCATAAACAGTGAAGGTCTTTTTCTGTGCTTTACACTCGGTATTGATTCTCTGTCTGAGGATGGTGTTAAAATCCTCCGGCACATCTATTTCCGGCAGAGTTTTAAGTGTTTGCCTGATGCTCTTTGCAAAAGAAAGGGCTTCAGAGCATTCATTGCAGGAGGAAATGTGTGTCTCGAAAAGATGCTTTTGCTCTCTGGTAAGTTCACTATCTAAGTACATTTCTATCAATGCCTGATATTCTTCGCAGCTTTTCATTTTCTTCCTCCTTTCAAATAAGTATAATACGATTTAAACCGACTAATAATTAAGACGTAAAATTACAAAAAAAGTTCCTTATTTTCTGATAAAATTTTACGAAGAGACTCTCTTGCTCTGTAAAGGCGGGATTTTACCGTGCCCAAAGGACATTTCAGGACAGCGGCAATTTCTTCGTATGAAAGACCGTTAATGTCATAAAGAGTTACCAAAGTACGTTGGTTTTCGTCAAGAGCAGCAACGGCTTTTCTGACAATGCGTATTTTTTCGTTTTTTTCTGCGACATATTCGGGCGATGAGGCTACGTCAGCAATCTCGAGCTTTGGACTTTCATCGTCATCATCGTCCAGGCTTATTAATGTACTCCGACGTTTTCTCAGCATATCGGTGCAGACGTTCTTTGTAATTCTGTAAATCCACGTGGAAACTGTACTTTCGCCTCGGAAAGTACCGATGTTTTTGTAGACCTTTATAAAGACCTCCTGCGAGGCATCAAGCGCATCCTCTCTGTCTGAGAGCAGGGAATAGGCAATATTGGCAACACGCTTGTTGTATTCGGATACAAGCTTGTCGAATGCTGCCATATCGCCCTTTTTAATTTTTGCAACAAGCTCAGTGTCTGTCAATTCTGCCACCCCCTTTATCTGTAATCAAACCTATCAGAACTTGTTAATTCTTTCAATATAGCTTTCGTAAGAAGCTTTAATATCCTCAATGCAGTCGCCGCCAAACTTCTCCAAAAATGCGTTTGTAATCTCGAAAGCGACAGCGGACTCAACAACGGCAGCACAAGCCGGAACAGCGCAAATGTCCGAACGTTCTACCGATGCTAAGGTTTCTTTTCTGTTTGTAATATTAACCGTTTTTAATGGACTGTACTGTGTGGGGATAGGCTTCATTGCAGCACGGACAACAATTGGTTCGCCGTTTGTCATACCGCCCTCTATTCCGCCCGCATTGTTTGTAGTGCGGGTATAGCAGTTAGTATATACTATCTCGTCCTGGACCTTGCCGCCGTCTGTTTCGCCGACTTTAAAGCCAATACCGAACTCGACACCCTTAATAGCCTGAATGCTCATAACTGCACCTGCAATTTTTGCATCAAGCTTGCGGTCGTAGTGAACATAGCTGCCAATTCCGGGTACAAGACCTGTTACAACAGTTTCCACTACACCGCCGACAGTCCTGCCTTGCTCCTTGATACTGTCTATATATGCTTTACATTTCTTTTCGGCATCGGCATTGCCAAAGCCGACCTCGGACTGATATACTCTTTCATAGAAACTCTTGTCCATAATTCCAGGTTTATCTTCAATTTCGCCTATTCGTACAACTCTTGACTTAAGCTCTATTCCAAACTGCTCTGCAAGCTGTCTTACCAAAGCTCCTACTGCAACTCGTGCAGCAGTTTCTCTTGCACTTGCACGCTCAAGAACGTTTCTTAAATCCGTATGTGCGTATTTCATACCACCGGAAAGGTCGGCATGACCGGGACGAGGGCAAGTAACGCTCTTTTCGCCGTTAGAAAATTCTGCACCCATAATATCCTGCCAGTTTGCCCAGTCCTTGTTTTCTATGCGAATGGTTATGGGGCTTCCTAAGGTATAGCTGCCTCGTACACCGGAAAGAATTTCTGCGCGGTCGCTTTCGATCTTCATTCTGCCGCCTCTGCCATAGCCAGCCTGACGGCGCTTAAGCTCGGCATTTATTTTATCAATATCAATTTTTACACCTGAGGGCATTCCCTCAACGATTGCTGTAAGACACGGTCCGTGTGTCTCACCTGCTGTAAAAAATCTTAACATACTAAACACTATCCTTACAAAATAATTTCCATTATATTGTAACACACAATAGTGTTCTTTTCAACTCTATTTTTTATCAATCATATCATAAAGAGCAGAAAGAGCATCCTTAACGCCGCCCACAGCATCGATAAGCCCGCACTCGACTGCCTGCTCGCCGAAGAGAACCGTTCCGACATCGTTTGCAATCTCGTCCGTCGTAAGCATAAGCTGTTTGAAATTAGCGTGGTCTATTTTGGAATTTCGGACAATAAAGTCTATAATTCTGTCCTGCATCTTGTTAAGATAGCGAAAGGTTTGCATAACACCTATTACTATGCCGTTTATACGCATCGGATGAATAGTCATAGTCGCCGACGGAACGATAAAGGATTTGTCTGTTGCAACAGCTAACGGAACACCGATTGAATGGCTTCCGCCCAAAACTAAAGATACAGTCGGCTTTTTCATACCTGCAATCATTTCTGCCATAGCAAGACCTGCCTCAACATCACCGCCTACAGTATTTAAAAGCACCAATAGGCCGTCTACCTCGTCATCCTCTTCAACTGCCACGAGATGCGGAAGTACGTGCTCATATTTTGTCGATTTTGTGCCTGACGGGAGCAATGTGTGTCCCTCAATTGTTCCGATTATATTAAGACTTCGTATTCTGCCTCGGGTATTGTTTGTTTCTACAATTCCGCATTCAATAATATTCTCCCTGCGTTCCTGCTGCTCGTTGTTTTCCTCCAACTAAACGCACCTCCTGTCTGTATTTGTCATTATTCCACGCATCAAGGTAAATTATTCTTGTAAAGACCGGACAAATATGTTACAATATAAACTATAAGGAAAAGGAAAGGAATGATTTCCAGTGCCGATAAGAGTACCGGACAAGCTGCCGGCAACAAAGCAGCTCAGAAATGAAAACGTATTTGTGATGACAGAAACCCGTGCAATGCATCAGGATATACGTCCGCTTAAAATTGCAATAGTCAATCTTATGCCGACTAAGATAACAACCGAGACTCAGCTTTTAAGACTTTTGTCAAACTCACCCTTGCAGGCTGAAATTGACCTTGTTTCAATGAAGTCTCACGAGTCTAAAAACACGGCAGCAGAGCATCTGGAAACATTTTATAAAAGCTTTGATGATATAAAGGACCAGAAATATGACGGTATGATTATAACGGGAGCGCCTGTGGAAAACCTTGATTTTAAGGAGGTCGACTATTGGGACGAGCTTGTTGAGATAATGGAATGGACAAAAACCCACGTTACATCAACGCTGCATATTTGTTGGGCGGCGCAGGCGGGGCTTTATTACCATTACGGCATTCCCAAGTACTCACTTAATAAAAAGCTTTCCGGTGTCTACTCTCACAAAGTAAACAGACGTACTGCAAAGCTTGTACGCGGTTTTGATAACGAATTTTATGCTCCGCATTCACGTTATACTGAGGTGCGAGCAGAGGATATCAAGAAGGTCAAAGAGCTTGAAATCCTTTCCGAGTCGGATGAGGCAGGGGTATATATAGTATTTACCAAGGGTGGCAGAAGAATATTTGTAACAGGTCATTCTGAGTACGATGCAGATACTCTTGCAAACGAGTATATACGTGATGTTGGAAAAGGAATAAACCCTGAAATTCCTAAAAATTACTTCCCCGACGATAATCCGAATAAAAAGCCGATTGTACGTTGGAGGTCTCACGCAAATCTGCTATTTACCAACTGGCTTAACTATTTCGTGTATCAGATTACACCTTATGATATTGATAGTATTAAATAACTGTAAAAGAAACGGATATGTGAGTATTGTATCACATATCCGTTATTTTAATTAGCCTAAATCGTGGATTACACCGCCCTAATATCCGTGCTTTTCGTATATAGAAACTATCTCCTCGATGACTTTAAAATCTGTACTTTCATCAAAGGTATTACCTTCATCGTAACCGTATTTGTTTAAAACATTATGTATTTCTCTTGCGATAGCGGCACCTTCGCTGTTAATGCACTTGGAAAAATCAATCTCTTTCATATCAAGTATTTCCACAACTGTATCTGCAATGGTCTTTGCGATAATTTCCTTTGTAAGAGTATCCATAGCTTTCCTCCAAAATAAAAAAGTGTGCAACCGAAGCTGCACACCGAAAAACATACAACTCCGATTTGTAATTGTTGCAACACTCATACAATCATAATCAGCAGACGTACTTAACCGTAACACGCAGTATGAAAACGGAGTGTACGCTTTTACCATAGCGTACACCACGAGGTACTGTTTTATACATTAACTGATTATTAAATTTGAGTGTTGCGGATATATTCTATCACAAAAGATAATGTTTGTCTATATTTTTTGGGGATTTTCTTTGACCAGCAACTTGAAAAATGTAAAAGATTGGCGTATATTGTATGTTGTCGGAGCAATCCGATGTTAAAGGTAAGACTGAAAACAGTGTAACAGCTGGGCGGTTATGCCATCATCTCTTTGATAGGAGGTGATAGCTTATGGAATATGTGTACATAATGATATATATTATTACATTGATTGTACTTATTATAACCATAAAAAAATAACGCCAGCCCTTGCAAAGCTATGACGTTATTTTTTAAATAATTCATCGTTTTGGCATAACCGTTTGAGGTCTTGCCTTTTTCTGTTTTTATTATACCTTTTAACTGCTCTTTTGTCAACACTTTTTATTGCTTTATTTGTGATAGGCTTCATTATTTGCTATTTTAAATGCACGGTAAAGCTGTTCGGTAAGAACTACCCTCATAAGCTGATGGGGGAGAGTGATTCTGCCAAAGCTGATTTTTGCGATAGCCTTTGATTTCACCTCGTCCGAAAGCCCCAATGAGCCGCCAATAACAAAACAGGCACGCCCCGACGTCATTGCAAAATTCTCTACACTCGCTGATAGCTCTTCGCTTGAAATGAGCTTTCCCTCAACGCACATAGCAACTATCGGTGTACCGTCTTTGATTGCAGAGAGTATCTTTTTGCCCTCAAGCTGAAGAATTTTTTTCTCTTCGGCAGGTGAGGCGTTATCTGGTATTTTCTCATCGGGAATTTCTATTATATCAAGCTTACAAAACCTCGAAAGACGTTTTTTATACTCGTCTATAGCATCCTTTAAATATTTTTCCTTAAGCTTTCCTACGCAAACTATTGACAAATTCATCAAAATGAGCTCACCTCATATCTGTTGGCAACAATAAGCTGAACATCGCCCTTTTTTACTCCGCCTTCTTCCAGCTTTTCTGCAACTGAACTGTATGCCAAATCGGGAGTGTTATTCTCGTTGGAGAGGTGAGACAGCATAATCTGCTTTGTGCCTCTGTTAACAAGCGAGAGAGCGGTTTTTGCCGAAAGGTCATTGGACATATGCCCGAAATTACTTAGAATACGGCTTTTTAAAGGCTCAGGATAGCTGCCTTTGATAAGCATATCAATATCGTGATTTGCTTCAAGAATTACCGCCTTGCTGCCGGAAATACTGTCAAACAGCTCATCTGTCATAGTGCCAATATCCGTTGCAACCGACATCTTATCCTTTCCGCAGTAAAATCTGTATCCTACAGGGTCTGCTGCGTCGTGGGGAATAGAAAAGGCATCTGCTATAACTCTGCCGATTTCAAATGGTCGGTCAGGCTCGATTATCTTTATATTTTCTTCGGCGATTTTGCCGATATTCATAGCCAGATGTGTTTGCTCGGTGGCATAAACGGGCAGGTTATATCTTCTTGAAACAACGCCGATACCGCTTATGTGGTCGATATGCTCGTGAGTTACCACGATTGCATCAAGGTCAAAGCCTGTAAGGTCAAGCTCGGACAAAAGTTCCTCCAGCCTTTTTCCGCTCATTCCGCAATCTACAAGAATATTTGTATCCTTGTAGGTAACAAGCGAGCAGTTACCTGTACTACCGCTTATAAGTGAACGAAGCATATCACTGCTCCTCCACAACTGTTATACGTTTAATATCGCCGCCGAGATTGATGAACTTCTGCTCGAAATTCTCGTAGCCGCGGTCAATGTGGTATATATCGCTGATTACTGTTGTGCCGTCTGCCATAAGGCCTGCAATTATGAGTGCAGCACCGCCACGAAGGTCGGTAGAACGTACCTGTGCTCCCATCAGTTTAGGAACTCCGTTTATTATGGCAAGCTTGCCTTCAACACGAATATTTGCACCCATACGGGTAAGCTCGCCTACATAACGGAATCGGTCGTCCCATACACCCTCGCGTGCAGAGCTTGTCCCGCCTACTGTGGAAAGGAAGGTTACAAGCTGAGGCTGCATATCGGTAGGGTATCCGGGGTAAGGAAGTGCAATAAAGTTGATGTTTTTGAAAGTAGTATTTTCAGGAACATAAACCCTAACACTGTCATCAAATTCTTCAACAACTGTACCTGCCTCGATAAGCTTTGCACTTATAGGCTCAAGATGCCTCGGGATAATATTCTTTATAAGAACATCGCCACGGGTAGCAGCAGCTGCAATCATAAATGTACCTGCTTCAATCTGGTCGGGGATAATAGGGTACATTCCGCCGTGAAGCGATGATACACCTGTAATCTTGATTGTATCTGTGCCTGCACCTCTGATTTTTGCGCCCATTGCGTTTAAGAAGTTTGCTAAATCGACTATATGTGGTTCTTTGGCTGCATTTTCTATTATGGTTACACCCTTTGCCAACGTTGCGGCAAGGATAATATTGATGGTAGCGCCTACTGATGTTACGTCAAAATAGACATTGGAGCCTATAAGCTCCTCGGCAGAAGCATCAATCATACCGTATTCAGTTTTTACGGTTGCACCTAAGGCAACAAAGCCCTTAATATGCTGGTCAATCGGTCTTGTACCAAAATCACAACCGCCGGGCGGCGGGATAAGGCACTTTTTACATCTGCCCAAAAGTGCGCCCACCAGATACATAGACCCGCGCATCTTCATTGTCATAGGACCATCGGGAGTGAAGGAGTCGACATTTGTACAGTCGATATCAACTGTATTATCGTTTATGTACTCAACCTTTGCCCCCATATTTTTCAATATTTCAAGATAAAGATTTACATCCTTTATATTTGGAAGGTTTTCGAGTCTGCAAAGACCGTTTATAAGCAAACAAGCGGGAATAATGGCAACCGCCGCATTTTTTGCACCGCTGATGGTTACTTCTCCCTGAAGCTTCGCTCCACCCTTAATAACAAGCTTTTCCACTGTATCCTCTCCTAAAAGATGATTATATAAATAACTTAATCGCGCATTAATAATATTTTACATTATATATGATAACATATATCTGGTGAAAATGCAAAGAAAAAATTGAAATTTTGTAAATATTCTTAATTTTTTCTAAAATGAAAAAAACTGTTGCCAAAAAGCAACAGTTATGTTCAACTACGTCTCAAAATCAGACTGCGCGTGTTACCTTTCCTGAGCGCAGGCAGCGAGTGCAAACGCAAACCGTCTTGGGTGTACCGTTAACAACGGCCTTTACCTTACGGATGTTGGGCTTCCACATTCTGTTTGAACGTCTGTGTGAATGGCTGACCTTTATACCAAAGGCAACTCCCTTACCGCAAACTTCACACTTTGCCATGTCAAAACACCTCCTATAATCAATCAAACTCTCAAAACACAAACTATTCTACCACAAGAATTTGGAAATTGCAATACTTTTTCTTAAAAAAATTAAAAAAACGAATAAATTTTAATTTTTTTTCGTTTTACTATTTAAAAGAGGAAGAAAATATTGTATAATAAATATGTATGTAATAAAATATCTACGGAAGATAAACGAAAGGACGGGGTTCTTAAGATGAGTGATACCGTTTTCACAATACCGCTTAATAAGGTTATAGAAGAATTTTCCTGTGAAAAGCTTTATGAGGCAAAGAAAATTGATAATGTTCTTATTTCGACAGCGGACGTAAACCGTCCTGCGTTGCAGATAGTAGGCTACTTTGATTACTTTGACCCGAACAGAATTCAGGTTATGGGTAAGGTTGAGCTTACCTACCTTGAGCAGTTTCCTAAAGACAAGAGAAAGGCACTTTTAGAGCCTTTGTTCAGCAAGGGAATCCCATGTCTTGTTATCACGAGAGGTATGCAGGTTTCGCCCGAAATGACCGAGCTTGCAGAGGAATATGACGTAACATTAATCCGTACCGAAGAAACAACCTCTGCATTTATAAGTGCTTTAATTAGCTATCTTAATGTTCAGATTGCACCGAGAAAGACAAGACACGGTGTTCTGGTCGAGGTTTACGGTGAGGGTATTTTAATACTTGGTGAGTCAGGAGTCGGCAAAAGCGAGAATGCGATAGAGCTTTTAAAGAGAGGACACCGTCTTGTCGCGGACGATGCTGTTGAGATAAAGAGAGTATCGTCAAAAACTCTTGTAGGCTCTGCTCCTGATATTATAAGGCATTTTGTAGAGCTTCGAGGCATAGGGATTATAGATGTTAAGGAAATTTTCGGTATGGGTGCCGTTAAGGATACCGAAAGTATAGATATGATAATTCACCTTGAGCATTGGGTTGAAGGTAAGCAGTATGACCGCCTTGGTATGATTGATGAGTACACTAATATTATGGGTATAAATGTTCCAAGCCTTACCGTTCCTGTAAGACCCGGACGAAACCTTGCCATCATTATCGAGGTTGCTGCTATGAACAACCGTCAGAAGAGAATGGGCTACAATGCTGCAGTTGAGCTTAATAACCGCCTGATGCGTGAAATGCAAAAGAATATGGAATAAAGGACAAGAGGGAAAATGGATATACTTACCGATTTACACACTCACACGACAGCAACACAACACGCATATTCCACTGTTACGGAAAATGCCTTTATTGCAAAGCAAAAGGGGCTTGAGGCTATCGCTATGACCAATCATTTTGGAGTAGGAGATGCTCCTCACATCTGGCACTTTGTAAACATTGGCGTTCTTCCGAAAGAAATTCACGGCGTAAGGGTGTTAAAGGGTGCGGAGGTTAATATAATTGATTTAGATGGCACAATAGATATGCCTGAAGAGGTTATGGCTAAGCTTGATATAGTGATTGCAAGTATTCACCGTCCCGTTCATCAGGGATTTGATGGGTTAGACCATACTAAGACATATCTTAATGTGGTGGAAAATCCGTATATTGATATTATAGGACACAGCGGCTCGCCTGACTGGAAATATGATTATGAAACGGTTATAAAGCGTGCCGGTGAGCTTGGTAAAATGATAGAAATAAACGCAAATACATTTAAGATTAGAAAGGCAAATATCCCGAATTGTAGAGAAATTGCTATGACCTGCAAGAAGCTCGGGACACATATTTGTGTCAATTCAGATGCACACTACTGCGATATGGTGGGCAGAGTAGATGCGGCTGTTGAAATGCTTAAAGAGATTGATTTCCCTGAGGAGCTTATAGCAAACCGCAGCTTTGAGGCGTTAAATGCATTTATGGCACCGAGAAAGAAATTTTGAATGGAGTTTTAAGAAGATGCTCAGTAAGTTTGATGGTATCAGATATAACGAGCCTATGAGCTTGCACACAACCTTTCGAGCAGGCGGTACGGCGGATTTGTTTTATGAGCCTTGCGATACAGAAAGCTTAAAAGCGGTGCTGGCAACGGCAAAGTATGAGGATATTCCTGTAACAGTTATTGGTAATGGCTCCAATATGCTTGTTCTTGACGGCGGTATAAGGGGTCTTGTAATTAAATTGGGGAAAGGTTTTTCCAATATAGAAATAAGTGGAGAATATATAACCGCCGATAGTGGCGCGCTTATGTCGCAGATTGCGATGTCTGCACTAAATGCAGAGCTTGCAGGGTTTGAGTTTGGTCAGGGAATACCCGGCTCAATAGGTGGTGGCTTATATATGAATGCAGGGGCATACGGCGGTGAAATAAAGGATGTTATTCATAGTGCTGAGTATTTAAAAGATGGCGAAATAAAAACCATCAACGGTGAGGAAATGGAGCTTTCGTACAGAAAGAGTATTTTTATGAGTCTTGGCGGTATTATAACATCAGTAAAGCTTAAGCTTAATAAGGGCGAGAGAGAAGAAATTCTTGCCAAAATAAATGATTTTAAATGCCGCAGAATTACTAAGCAGCCGCTTGAATTTGCGTCAGCAGGAAGTACCTTTAAAAGACCGGAGGGATATTTTGCAGGCGCTTTGATAGAACAGGCAGGGCTTAAAGGAAAGAGAATAGGACGGGCAGAGGTTTCCGAAAAGCACGCAGGCTTTATAATAAATAGGGGCGGAGCAACTGCTGCTGAGATAATTGAGCTTATTGAGTTTGTAAGGGAAGCTGTTTACCAAAGGTCCGGCGTTATGCTTGAACCGGAGGTTAAGATAATAGGCGAAAAGTAAGGGATAAGAGGGGGAGATAATATGCAGTTTACGGTTGTAACCGGACTTTCCGGCTCGGGTAAAACTCAGGTGGTAAGATACCTTGAGGATATGGGCTATTTCTGCATTGATAATCTTCCGCCTGCACTTATTCCGCAGTTCGCTGAAATGTTTGTATCGGTAAATGTAAAGTACGAAAAGGTGGCTTTTGTGATTGACACAAGAGTTGGTGATATGATAAACGAGCTTCTTGATAACCTTACCATCATCAAGGAGAGTGGATATAAGTACAAGCTGCTTTTTATGCAGGCAAGCGACGAGGTGCTTGTAAAGAGGTATAAGGAAACAAGACGTACCCATCCTATAAAGGATGAGAACGGACTTTTGAGCAGTATACAAAGTGAAAGACAGATGCTTGAAAGACTGTATTATGCGGCAGATGTGGTGATTGATACGTCTGATTTGTCGGTGAACGGGCTTTATGCGCGGTTGAGTGAGATTTTCTTGGACAGCGATGCACCTGAGATGGCAATAAATGTAGTTGCCTTTGGATTTAAGTATGGTATGCCTGCCGATGCAGACCTTGTGTTTGATGTAAGATGCTTTCCGAACCCGTTTTATGTGGATGAATTAAAGAAAAAAACAGGAAACGATAAGGAAGTACAGGACTATGTTCTGTCTAATTTAAAATCGGTGGAATTTCTTGCGAAACTTGAGGATATGGTTACAATGCTTATGCCGCTTTATATAGAAGAAGGAAAGGCAAGTACAACTATTGCATTAGGATGTACGGGCGGTAAGCACAGGAGTGTAACCTTTGCCAATAAGCTTGGAGAAAAGCTTAAGAGTGAGGGATATGCTGTTAATATGATATATCGTGATATAGAAAAAGGACGTTAAATAATGGATAAGAAGATGTCTTTTTCGGGAGAGATAAAGGATAGATTAACCGAGCAAAAGAGTGAATGTGATTTTTGCTCGGCGGCAAGACTTGCCGGAATTATGCGTTTTGCGGCAAGCTTTAGCGCAGGTGATGCGGTTATCTCTACTGAGAATAAAAGAATTGCCGATTATGCCGCAGAACTGATTTATGACTGCTTCGGCATTGAAGCGGAGTATGATTATAACAAACAGTCCAAGCTTTATAAAAGCAGGCTCAAAAATAACGAACAGGATTTGCTGTGTGCCGAGCTGATGGCTGACCAGAGCGCAGAAAGCTTGCTGCCGTTTGCCTGTTGCAAGAGGGCATTTCTTTCCGGAGCATTTTTGGGCGGAGGTTCGGTTAATGACCCCAAAAAGAGCTATCACCTTGAGTTTGACACAAAGAGAAAGGAATATGCCTTAGATGTGCTGTCGGTTCTTGAAGAAGAGGGTATCAATGCAAAGCTAACTTCACGAAAGGGCAGATATGTAGTATATGTAAAGGACTACGAATCAATTGCGGCGGTGCTTGGACTAATTGGTGCAGGTTATGCGGCGTTGGAGCTTTATAACATATCCGTCGAAAAGGAAATCAGAAATGATGTAAACCGTCAGGTTAATTGCGATAATGCGAATATGAAAAAGCAGGGCAAGGCGGCATCGGAGCATTTGCATGCAATTGCGGTTATTGAAAAAAAGGTAGGGCTTGGCTCTCTTTCGGACGTTTTGAGGGAAATGGCGGAAATAAGACGTGCATATCCCGATGACAGTATCAAGGAGCTTGGTGAAAGGCTGAATCCGCCGCTTGGTAAATCGGGTGTCAACCACAGGCTTAAAAGATTGATTGAAATAGCATCCGAGCTACAATGAGGATAAAAGGAGACGATTTTTATTATTATCAAGAGATTTCCCAAAGGAAAGTGCAAGGCTGTTACACTTAGCTATGATGATGGAAGAGCAGAAGATAAGCGTCTTATAGACATTATGGACAAATACGGAATAAAGGGTACATTTAACATAAGTGCAGGTCTATTTTCGGAGAAAGATATAACTGACGGTAAAGGCAGAGTAAGTAAAAAACAGGCACTTGAAATGTACAAGAACTCAGGGCATGAGGTTGCCGTTCACGGTTATATCCATTCTCATCTTGAAGACCTGCCGTCAGACCTTATTACCGATGAGGTAATGAGCGACCGCAGAGAGCTTGAGCGTATGTTTGACACAGATGTGAGGGGAATGGCATATCCGTTTGGTACATATAATGATACTGTTCTTGAATGTCTTAAAGCCTGCAAAATTGCTTATTCAAGAACTGTAAAGTCGACGGAGGGTTTTGGTTTACCGTCAAACTGGCTTGAACTGCATCCCACCTGTCATCATAATCATCCCAGACTTTTTGAACTTGCAGAACAGTTTGTTGAGCACGATTATAAAACAAGATATAACGATACGGTAAATATGTTTTATCTGTGGGGACATTCCTACGAATTTGATAATGACAACAACTGGGACAGAATAGAAAAATTCTGCAAGTATATCGGTGGCAGAGATGATATATGGTATGCAACCAACATTGAGATATATGACTATATGCAGGCTGTTAATCAGCTTCGTTTTAATGTAGCAAGGACAACTGCATACAATCCTACCTGTACAGAAGTATGGTTCTCTGTTCTGGGTAAGATATATAAGGTTCCTGCAGGAGAAACTATTAAGCTATAATTTTTCGGGAGGTTACAAAGTGAGCTTTGCACATCTTCACACTCATACAGAGTTTAGTCTTTTAGACGGTGCGGTAAGCATTAAAAAGCTGATAGCACGAGTTAAGGCGCTTGGTATGGAGTCGGTGGCAATAACCGACCACGGCAATATGTACGGTGTAGTAGACTTCTACCGTGAAGCTAAAGCCGAGGGTGTTCACCCTGTTATTGGCTGCGAGGTATATGTTGCACCGGGTAGCAGATTTAACAAGACAAAGGATGATGACAAATATCATCATCTTGTTTTGCTGTGCGAAAATATGCAGGGCTACAAAAACCTAATCAAAATGGTTTCGGCAGGGTTTACAGAAGGCTTTTATTATAAACCGAGAATTGACTTTGAACTTTTGAAGGAACATTCGGATGGACTTATCGCCCTTTCTGCCTGTCTTGCGGGAGAGTTGCCTCGTGCTATGCTTGCCGATGATTATGAAGCAGCCAAGAAAATTGCCGGGAAGTATATTGACCTTTTTGGCAAGGACAATTATTTTATAGAAATTCAGGACCACGGCATTGCGGATCAGAAGAGAATAAATCCACGTTTGGTAAAGCTTGCAGAGGAACTGGGAGTTGGTGTTGTTGCGACAAACGACATACACTATGCTACAAGAGATGATGCGAAATATCAGGACGTTCTGATGTGTATACAAATGCGCCGTACCGTTGATGAGCCGGACAGGATGAAGTTTGAAACGGACGAGTTTTATATTAAATCTCAGGAGGAGATGGAAAAGCTTTTCCCGTATGCGTCTGAGGCTATTGAAAATACAGGCAAAATTGCGAAAAGGTGTAAGGTGGATTTTGATTTTAGCACAAGGCACCTGCCGGAATATGATGTGCCTGACGGAAAAACGGCATACGAGTACCTTGAGGAGCTTTGCACAAAAGGACTTTACGAGAGATATAACGAGGTTACACCCGAGCTTACACAACGTCTTTCTTATGAGCTTTCGGTAATAAATAAAATGGGCTTTGTTGACTATTTCCTCATTGTTTGGGACTTTATCAACTTTGCCAAAACACACGATGTTATGGTCGGTCCCGGCAGAGGCTCGGCGGCAGGAAGCTTGGTAAGCTATACACTAAGAATTACCGATATTGAGCCGATACGCTATTCTCTTATTTTTGAGCGTTTCTTAAATCCGGAACGTGTTTCAATGCCGGATATAGATATTGACTTTGAGCCTGAGGGCAGGCAGAAGGTTATAAACTATGTTATTGAAAAATACGGTGCAGAAAATGTAGCGCAGATTATAACATTTGGTACGATGAAAGCAAAGCTTGCTGTGCGTGATGTGGGCAGAGCACTTAATATAAGCTATGCCGATACAGACCGTGTAGCCAAGCTTATTCCAAATGAACTCGGAATTACAATAGATAAGGCACTTGAGGTTTCAAAGGAGCTTAAAGAGCTTTACGAAAATGATGACAGAGTAAGAGAATTGATTGACACATCAAGAGCTATTGAAGGTCTTTCAAGACATTCGGGAACACACGCCGCAGGTGTTGTTATTACTAAAGAGCCGATAGTGGAGTATGTGCCTTTGCAGACAAATGACGATGTTATAACCACTCAGTTTGTAAAGGATACCATCGAAAGCCTCGGTCTTCTTAAGATGGACTTTTTGGGACTTAAAAATCTTACTGTTATTGAAAATGCAATAAAAATTATCGAAAAAACACGTGGGATAAAAATTGATATAAGTAACCTCGACTATGATATAAAAGAGGTTTATGAGAATATTTCCACAGGTAATACTGACGGTGTATTCCAGATAGAAAGTGCAGGAATGAAGGCATTTATGCAGGAACTAAAGCCTACCTGTCTTGAAGATATTATAGCAGGCATTGCACTCTACCGTCCCGGACCGATGGATTCGATACCTAAATATATATATAATAAATCTCATCCTGATGAGGTTAAATATAAGCATCCGCTTTTAGAGCCTATACTTGATGTAACCTACGGCTGTATGGTTTATCAGGAACAGGTAATGCAGATAGTAAGAGATATGGCAGGATATTCTCTGGGTAGTGCGGATATGCTGCGCCGTGTTATTAGTAAGAAAAAAGCCGATAAAATGGAGATAGAACGACAAAACTTTATATACGGCAAACAGAATGAAAACGGCGAATGGGAGATTGAAGGCTGCATAAACCGAGGAATAGAGGAAAGTGTTGCAACGGATATATTTAACGAAATGAGTGATTTTGCAAACTATGCCTTTAACAAATCTCATGCAGCGGCATATGCGTATCTCACATACCAGACAGCATATCTTAAAACATTCTATCCTGTGGAGTTTATGGCATCGCTTATTTCTTCGGCAGACAGTACAGATAAAATAAATGGCTATCTTGTAAACTGTTCAGAGCTTGGAATAAATAAGCTACCGCCCGATATTAATGCGAGTGAGGATAGCTTTACTGTTGAAAACGGTGCAATAAGGTTTGGACTTTCAGCAGTTAAAAATGTCGGCAAAGGCTTTATTAGAGCAGTAACTAATGAGAGGGAAGAGAACGGTAAATTCAAAGACTTCTTTGACTTTGTATCAAGAATGGCGGATAAAGAGCTTAATAAGCGTGCGATTGAAGGACTTATAATGTGCGGTGCGTTTGACTCGACAGGTGCTAAAAGGTCGCAGCTGATGCAGGTTTTTGAAAGCGTTATTGACGGCGAAACAAAGGAAAAAAGAGGCAGTATAGAGGGACAGCTTTCGCTCTTTGATGAACAACCGGAGCTGGAAGAAGATGTTTCCTTTGAATTACCTGACATAGATGAATTTGAAAAGAAACAGCTTCTAAATATGGAAAAGGCTTCTGTCGGTATGTATCTTTCGGGTCATCCAATGGAGGAGTATCAGGCAGTATCGTCAAAAATTTCCAACGGTGTAAATATTGGAAAAATACTCTCAGCCGGTGAAAAGGATGAAGAGGGAAACCTTAAAGAAAGCGGAATTTATGACGGACAGAGAGTGAAAATAGCCGGAATAATAACCGCTCGCAAGGATAAAACTACAAAAAGTAATAAAAGAATGTCATTTCTTCGTCTTGAAGACTTATACGGCGGTATTGAGGTTTTGGTGTTCCCCAAGATATATGATACACTCTCGTCCATACTTCGTGAAGAAGAAATGATAGTTGCGGTATGTAATATCAGTCTTCGTGAGGAGGAAGAGCCTAAGCTACTTCTGGAAGAAGCTTATATATTAAAGGAGTACATTTCAAACGAAAACAAGTCGGTTGCAAAAGAGGGACATAAAAACTATGATGGCAAAAAGTTGTTCATAAAAATGGGGACACAAAACAAGCTTGTAACCGAGCGTGTCTTGTCTGCGCTTAAAGAACACAAAGGGGATATGCCTGTTGTGCTTTATATTGCAGATACAAAGAAACGGCTTTGTGTACCGGAAAGCTATTTTGTAAATCCGTGTGATGAATTAATTTCTTCACTTAGTGCAATGTTTGGAGGGGATAATGTAAAGTTGTATTAACATATAGCGAATATTATATTAAATTTTGTGAAAAAAGATATTGAAATTTATTACGATTTATTGTAAAATATATGATGTTGATATATTGTTAAATTTTAGATAATAGCTTTTGTGCCGTTTCTGGCAGAAAGGAAGATATAGAAATGGATGATAACAAAAAGGAGACTGCTGACTATGTGGTTGTAAAGGCTCTTGAAGACGATGTTAATGTAATGGGCTTGACCCGTGGCGGAAGCACGAGATTTCACCATACAGAAAAGCTTGCTGCAGGAGAGGTTTATATAGCACAGTTTACAGAGACCACATCAGCTATAAAGATTAACGGAAATGCGTCTATACTCACTCGCTACGGTGAGGTAAAATCTGAAAGGCAGGGGTAAATAGAATATGTGGACGGTTGTCTATCTGGCAAACAACACAGATGTTAAGAACACTATATGTGAGCTTTTGGATAATAATGGTATAATAAGCCGTGTACACACAATAAGACCTTTGGAGGAAACGGCAGATATATGTTATGATGTGCTTGTGCCGGCTGCAGAGGTAAGCGCTGCACACGCACTTATACTTGACGAAGAATTGTAATTTGAAAGGAACGAGGATACACATGAATAGAGAAGTCAGAAAAATAGGCGTTCTGACCAGCGGCGGCGACGCACCGGGAATGAATGCCGCAGTTCGTGCTGTTGTAAGAGCCGGAAATTATAACGGACTTACAGTTTACGGAGTGAGAAGAGGCTATAACGGTCTTATTAACGGCGATTTGGTCGAGTTGGGACCGAGAAGTGTTTCTGATATACTTCAAAAAGGCGGCACGATGCTCCAGACTGCAAGATGTCTTGAATTCAAAGAACCGGCAGGTGTACAGAAAGCGTACGACGTGGCTAAAAGGTTTGGTCTTGACGGTCTTATAGTAATAGGCGGTGACGGTTCATTCAGGGGAGCAAGAGATTTAAGCCGTATCGGACTTCCGACTGTTGCTCTACCGGGCACAATTGATAATGATATTGGTTGTAGTGAATATACAATAGGTTACGATACATGTCTTAACACGGTTATCGAGGCTGTTGATAAAATCCGTGATACTGCATCTTCTCACGAGAGATGCTCGGTTATCGAGGTAATGGGCAGAGGTGCGGGATATATTGCAATCAATGCAGGAATTGCCTGCGGTGCAGAGGTTATTCTTATTCCTGAAAGAGAGTACAGCTTTGATGATGATGTTTTAAGACCAATCCTTGAAGGAAAGTCACGCGGCAGACGACAGAGTATTGTCATCGTTGCTGAGGGTGTCAAGGGAATGAGTGTAATTGAAATGGCAAAGAAAATCGAGGAGAAGACAGGTATTGAATCACGTGCTACCATCCTCGGACACACACAGCGTGGCGGCTCTCCTTCTGCGAGAGACCGTGTAACAGCGAGCGAAATGGGCGTAAAAGCTGTTGAGCTTTTGTTAGAGGGCAAGTCCAACCGAATTGTATGTATGCAGAGCAGTAAAATAATCGATATAGATATTGAAGACGGTCTGGTAATGAAGAAGGGTATTCCCGAAGAGCTAATTGATGTTTGTAAAAAGCTTGCCACCTGATATTACTCGAGGTTACGCCATATAGCGTAACCTCGTTTTTACGTCAAATAATTAACAATGAAAGGGTTTTAAAATATGAGGAAGACAAAAATAATATGCACAATGGGCCCTGCTGCCGATAACGATAACGTTTTGCGTAATCTGATGCTTGCAGGAATGGATGTTGCGAGAATTAACTTCTCCCACGGCACACACGAGCAGGCGAAGAAGTATATGGACAGAATAAAGAAGGTGCGTGAGGAGCTTGATATTCCTGTCGCAATAATGCTTGACACAAAAGGCCCTGAAATAAGACTTAAGAAATTCAAAGAAGGTAAGGCTGTATTAAAAGAAGGGGATAAGTTTACTCTATATACAGAAGACGTTGAGGGTGACAGCACAGGCGTTTCTATAACATACAAGGACTTACCCAAGGATATAAAAGCAGGAACAAGGCTTTTAATTGATGATGGACTTATAGAGATAGAGGCTCTTAGTGTAAAGTCTGATAGAATAATCTGTGAGGTTAAAAGCGGCGGCGAGGTATCCGACTCCAAGGGTGTTAATGTGCCTAACGTATCTCTTTCGATGCCGTATATGAGTCAGAAGGATATTGATGATATTATATTCGGTATTGAGCAGGACGTTGATTTTATTGCGGCAAGCTTTGTAAGAAAGGCAGAAGACGTACTTAAAATCCGCTCTCTTCTGGAAGAACACGGTGCAAGTGACATAAGAATTATATCCAAGATAGAAAACGGCGAAGGTGTTAATAATATTGACGATATTATCAAGGTTTCGAATGGTATAATGGTTGCCAGAGGCGACATGGGTGTTGAAATTCCGCTTGAGGTCCTTCCTGTTATGCAGAAGAAAATAATCAAGAAAACCTACCGTGCAGGAAAGATTGTAATAACTGCTACACAGATGCTCGATTCAATGATAAGAAATCCAAGACCTACCCGTGCGGAAACTACAGACGTTGCTAATGCTATTTATGACGGTACAAGTGCGATAATGCTCTCGGGTGAAACAGCAATAGGACGTTATCCTGTTGAAACGGTTAAAACTATGGCTACCATTGCAGAACGTACCGAACGTGATATAGACTACATTAAAAGGCTTAATAATAACTCTGTTGATATTACCAATACCGATGTTACAAATGCTCTTTCGCACGCAACCTGTACTACTGCCCATGACCTCGGTGCAACAGCTATAATTGCGTTGACATACGGTGGAACAACTGCACATATGATTTCAAAATTCCGCCCGCAGTGTCCGATTATTGCACCTACAATAAACAAGAAAGCACGCAGACAGCTTAATCTCTCATGGGGAGTTATACCTGTTATGAGTGAAATGAGAAGTAACTCAGACGAGCTTTTTGAGCACGCAGTAGAGTGTGCACAGAAAACTCACGTTGTTAAAAACGGCGACCTTGTTGTAATTACAGGCGGTGCACCCATAGGAGTCAGCGGTACAACCAATATTATGAAGGTACACCTCGTAGGAGATATTTTAGTTCGCGGTGAGGGTGTAACCAAGCTTCACAGAACTGCGAAGGTTTGTGTTGCAGACAACGTTGAAGACCTTAAAAAGAATTTTGAAGACGGTGCCATTGTTGTAAACCGTACAACAACACCTGATATGGTAATGTATCTTAAAAAGGCGGCAGGTATTATAACAGAGGAAAAGGGTACAACCTGCTATGCGGCAATTATCGGGCTTGCGCTTGATATTCCTGTAATTACAGGAGCAAAGGGAGCATCGGAAATTCTCAAAACCGGAACGGTGATTACAGTTGATGCGGCGCAGGGATTTGTATATGGCGGTTTGATGCAGGAGCATCAGACCGAAAAGGAGTAATTATAATGACTACTACAACTGTGTTAGAGGTAAGATATGCCGAAACGGATATGATGGGAATAATGCACCATTCAAGATACTATCCGTGGTTTGAGGTTGCCCGTACCGAGTTTATAAAACAGGTGGGCATGACCTATTCGAAAATGGAAAAGATGGGTGTGATGATTCCTCTTACCGAAACGCAGGCTAAGTATATAAGCGGTCTTAAATATGAAGAAAGAGCAGAAGTCAGCTGCACACTTTTTGAACTTAGTGCTGCACGTTGCGGTTTTAAGTATACAGTAAAGCGCCTTTCCGACGGAAAAATCACAACTACCGGAATAACACGCCACGGCTTTGTGGATAGAGAGTTTAAGGCAATTAACCTGAAGAAAAAATTCCCTGAATTGTACACCAGATTTGAAAGTCTTTTGGAAAATTAAGGCGGTGAGATAATGAAGATTGTAATGCTTGATGTGAAAACACTCGGTGACGATATTGGCTTTGATGAGCTTGGGGCGTTAGGTGAGCTGGTTGTTTACGGCTCTACTGCACCTGATGAGGTGGAGGATAGAATTGCCGACTGCGACGTGGTTGTTTTAAATAAAATCAAGCTTAACAACAGCAATCTTTCTAATGCTAAAAATCTTAAGCTGATATGTGTTACTGCAACTGGCTATGATAACATTGATGTAAAATATTGCAAAAAACAAGGAATTGGCGTCTGTAATGTTGTGGGATATTCCACCGATTCTGTTGCACAGCTCACAGTAGCACTAGCTCTTGAGCTTGCTATGAGATTGCCAAATTACACAAGCTTTGTGAGGAATGGCTCTTATACAGATAGTGGAATTGCAAACCGTTTAGAGCCGTGCTTTTATGAGCTGTCGGGCAAAACGTGGGGCATAGTCGGAATGGGAAATATCGGCAAAAAGGTTGCTAAAATTGCCCGGGCTTTTGGCTGTGATGTTATATGCACCAAACGTACATACGAAGATGGGCTTAATGTGGTAGATTTACCCGCACTTATGAAAAGAGCCGACATTATATCTGTGCATCTGCCCTTGTCCGAATCCACGAGGGGAATTATAAGCAGAGAAATGATAGCTCTTATGAAAAAGGATGCAGTAATAGTCAATGTGGCAAGAGGTGCTGTTATAGACGAGACTGCACTTGCCGATGCGGTAAAGGAAAACAGAATTTATGCGGCGAGCGATGTGTATTCGGTAGAGCCTTTTGGCGAAGACCACCCGTTTTATAATATTATGAACAGAGAAAATTTTGTGCTTACACCTCATATGGCTTGGGGAGCGTATGAGGCAAGAAAACGTGTTATTACTGAAATTGCAGAAAATATTACTGCTTTTACTAACGGTGAGTTAAGAAACAGAGTGGATAAATAATAAAGAGAAGAAACGAAATATTTGAAGTGAACCCCAAAGTTTAGACAAAATTAAATATTAACTTGCTTGTGAATGAGTTCGGTATTGTACCGGACTCATTCCTTTTAATTTCATAGAAATTCTGTCGTTGTTGTAGTAATC
>JAXJXP010000043.1:0-1888 GCA_036307445.1 Clostridia bacterium | reverse complement strand
CTTCAAAGCTCTTTGTGTAATAAATTGCGTTCCACGGCTTACCGCTGTAACCGTTTGTATCACCGGGCTTTTCAGTGCCATCTGTACAAAGTGACTTAACAACAGTGTAGTTGATGAATCTGTTACCGTTTGCAGTTGAAACTGTGTCAACCATATTTGCAGGAATCTTGGTGTAGCTGGGATTGTACTTGTCAACAATCTGAACGATTGAGTAAATACTGAAAGCAATCATTGCAATACCGGCAGCAACACCGATTGATGAGAAAACAACTGTAGTAGTTGATACGTTAACCTTTGCATTGATTTTATTTATTTCTGCAGTAGCTCTGCTGATATTCTGCTTATGAAGAGTAGCATTACCTATACCGAGACGCGTCATTTCTTTTGCATCCCAAAGTTGAACCTTCCAATAACCTAACATCATATCATCAGCTTCGCTAAGTACAGCGTGTGAAACATGATACTGCTGCTTGAGGAAATGTACTGAAGCACCTAAAATAGCAATACCGCCTGCACCAAAAAGAGATGAAATCGCGATATCGGCAGCCTGATTACCTGTAAAGCAAGCAAACCACTGATTACCTGTTGCTGCCTCCTCTCTTAAAGCATCTGATGTAACACCAACCGCACCTTCAAGAAGGTTCATATCTGTACCAAGATATACAGAAATGGGTTCATAATCTTTTTCAGCTTCTTGGAGCTGTTCATTAAGCTCTTCATCGCTCATTTCAACTGCATTGTAAACAAGTACCGAATGAAGCTGACCTGAAGTAGCCATTGCACGCTGACCTGGAGTCATAGCAGCAACGAAGGGATAAAGAATGCTGTAATCAACCTGAGTCGTATCATTAAAGTATTCGTAGTAGTTTGATTCACCGTAAGGGATTTCGCTCAATATAACATTAAGACTATAAACAAGTGTTGCTGTGTACTGAGGATAAACCAATACCTTTTCTTTTTCTTCCTCTGTCATATCAGGGTCTGCCTTGATTTCTTCCATTTCCTCAAGTGCTGAATCGAGAAGAGTCTGGAACTGCTGAATTTTACCTGCTATTTCCTTAGCATCTTCGTAATACTGTTTTTTACCATAAACTGCTTCATCAGCAACTGTAGTCTTGATACGCTCGATAAGGTCACCACCGTCAGCAACACCCATTGAAAGAAGAATTCTGATGTTGTCGAGGATATTTGTGTTACCCTTTAAGAGGATATCTGCAAAGCCTTCATTGGTTGCAGGGAAATCGAGCATATAGTCACCCATATATGTCTTTACGCCTTTATCATCCTCAACATAATAATAGTTGAGCTGACGATAAGCGAGCTGAGCCTCTTTTTTACCTGCTTTGTAGTTTTCAGCGAATTCATTAGCAGCGATACGAAGGTTGTTTACCTCTGAGCTGTATGTATCCATTGCTTCTTCAAAAATAGTTTCGTAGTCAGAGATATTGAAGCCACCGTTCATATTCATAACTTTTACGTCTGTGATGGCATCGTCAACATTTGTTGACTTCTTGTAGCCGAGATAAACAGCCTTGTCAGCGCCGGGGTTAAGATTTTTATCAAGAACTGTGAAGCCTGCATCTTTGAGCATTTTTTTTGCTTCGTCTGCTGTGGCTGCTTCTGCCATTTTGAGATCACTTAAATAATAAGTAACTCTTCCTGCGCTTGCGGGCATCATCATTGTCATGCACATTGTCACAACAAGAATCATGCTGATAAGTACTTTTAATAATTTCATTAGTACTGTCTCCTTTTCTTAAATGATGGAAGTATTATACACTTAAGGTTATTACAAACCTCTTACAAACAGTCCAATTTTGTTATTTAAAATCAAGAAATGTCAAAATTTAAAAAAATCACATTTACCGGTATAAATGACTGTACCTGT
>JAXJXP010000042.1:0-4212 GCA_036307445.1 Clostridia bacterium | reverse complement strand
TGTTAAACCATCTTCGTTGACGATTATACCGCCTCTTGAATTTACCTCAAGCCCTTCAGTTGTAACTTTGATCAATGGATTTGGTGATGTTCCAATTGACATGATAACAGTATCCACATCAATCTCAAATTCACTTCCGGGCACCGGCACAGGGCGTCTTCTGCCATTTGCATCAGGTTCGCCAAGTTCCATCTTAATGCATCGCATACCTTTAACAAATCCATTTAGAGGATCTTTTGGATTATCCGGATTATTATATCCGATAATTTCAGTAGGATTACAAAGAAGATTAAATTCAATTCCCTCTTCTTGCGCATGCTCAACTTCTTCGCGTCTTGCAGGAAGCTCATCCATAGAACGGCGATATACTATATACACCTTATCTGCACCAAGCCTTAAGGCTGTTCTTGCAGCATCCATGGCAACGTTACCTCCACCTACAACCGCAACATTTCCGCCTTTCATAATAGGTGTTTCCGGATTTTCAAGATAAGATTTCATCAGATTGCTTCTTGTCAAAAACTCATTGGCGGAATATACTCCATTGAGAGATTCTCCGGGTATTCCCATAAAATTAGGGAGTCCGGCACCAGAACCAATGAAAACTGCTTCAAAACCATTTTCGAATAATTCATCTACTGTTAATGTTTTTCCAATTACAACATTTGTTTCAATTTTAACGCCCAGCTTATTTAGTGTTTCAACTTCTTTTGCAACAATCGACTTAGGCAAACGAAATTCGGGTATTCCATATACTAAGACACCGCCTGCAGTATGAAGTGCTTCATAAACAGTTACATCATAGCCTTTCTTTGCCAGGTCACCTGCACAAGTAAGACCTGAGGGACCTGAACCTACAATAGCAACCTTATGTCCGTTGGATTCCGGTTTAACCGGTTCTTCTTTGCTGAAGGTATTGTGCCAGTCAGCAACAAATCTTTCAAGTCTTCCAATTCCTACCGACTCGCCTTTAATTCCTCTTACACATTTTGATTCACACTGTGTTTCCTGAGGACATACTCTTCCGCACACTGCAGGTAATGAAGATGACTTTGAAATAATCTGATATGCTTTTTCAAACTCACCCTCCTTGATTGCTGAAATAAACTCCGGTATATGTATTTTAACCGGACAACCGTCTACACAAGGCATATTTTTGCAATTAAGGCAACGCATTGCCTCGTTAATTGCAGTTTCTTCTGAATAACCAAGGGCAACCTCATCAAAGTTGTGTGCACGGACTTTAGCATCCTGGGTAGGCATCTGATTGCGTGTTGGAGACATATTTGCAGTAGCCATATTATTCTACCTCCTTTTTAAAGAGATTGCAGGTATCTTCGTGGGCATGTCTTTCAAAGGATGAATACATTCTTCCCCTTGACATTGCTTCATCAAAATCAACTTCATATCCGTTAAAATCAGGACCGTCTACACAAGCAAACTTTGTCACTTTTTTACCCTCTATATTAAGAGTTAGCCTGCATCCTCCACACATACCTGTTCCATCAATCATAATTGGATTCATAGAAACTGTTACAGGTACTTCAAAAGGCTTTGCGGTAAGCACTACAAATTTCATCATAACAAGCGGACCTATTGTGATAATCATATCGAACTTCTCGCCATTTTCAAGCATTTCCTTGAGCGGAAGGGTAACATTTCCCTTTTCTCCGTATGAGCCATCATCTGTCATAATCCTCAAGGTATCGGAATATTCTCTGAATTCGTCTTCAAGAATTAAAAGGTCTTTGCTTCTGAACCCAATGATACTTGTTACGTCTGCACCCATTTCGTGAAGTTTTTCTGCAATCGGCATTGCAATAGCACAACCTACTCCACCTCCGACAATACATACCTTTTTAATGCCATCAAGATGGGTTGGAACTCCTAAAGGTCCGACAAAATCAGCAATATATTCACCCTGCTCTTTATGAGCGAGCTTTTCCGTTGTACCCCCAACAATCTGGAATATAATCTTCACAGTTCCGTTTTCTTTATTAACTCCCGCAACAGTCAGAGGTATTCTTTCTCCGTTATCATCAACTCTGAGTATTATGAATTGACCGGGCTTTGCCTTATTTGCTACGAGAGGAGCTTCTATGAGCATCTGTACAACAAAATCATTTAGTATTTTCTTTTCTGTTATTTTATACATGATATCACTCCGTAAAAAAGACGGCTACCGATACCCGGTAACCGTCTGTATGATATTACACGATGTATCCGTTATTAGAAATCAACTTCTGTGTCGTAGTAGCAGCACTTGAGAAGTTTTTCCATTTCTTCTACTGAAATCTTACGAGGATTAGATCCTGTACAAGCATCTGCAACTGCATTCTCTGCAATTTCAGGAAGTCTTTCAAGGAATATGTCCTCAGGAACAAATCCCTGTTCGCAAGGATAACTGTCAGCGCCGTAATTCTTGATGCACTGTGGAATTTTAAGAGCATCGTTCATGCCACGAAGATAAGCGATAAGATTTGTAACCTTTTCATCATCATTAGCGCCGCCGAGTCCCATATAATCAGCAATTACACCATAGCGTTTCTTAGCTGTTTCGTCCTTTGCATTAAATGCAATAACCTTAGGAAGATACATTGCATTAGCCGCACCGTGAATAATATGAGCACCTAAATCTTCAAATACAGCACCTGTCTTGTGAGCCATCGAGTGAACGATACCGAGGAGTGCATTTGAGAATGCCATACCAGCGAGGCACTGAGCATTATGCATTGATGCACGCTTTGTCATATCGCCATTGTATGAAGGCACAAGGTCTTCCTGAATCATTTTAATTGCAAAAATTGCAAGAGGATCTGTAAATTCACTATTAGCTGTTGATACATAAGCTTCTATAGCGTGAGTCATTGCATCCATACCTGTGTGAGCTGTGAGCTTCTGTGGCATTGTTTCTGCAAGTTCGGGATCAACAATTGCAACGTCAGGTGTGATTTCAAAATCTGCAAGAGGATATTTTATACCTTTTTCATAATCTGTGATTACTGAGAATGCAGTAACCTCAGTTGCTGTACCTGATGTAGAAGGAATTGCACAGAAGTGTGCTTTTTTACGGAGTTCAGGAATTCCGAATACAACGCACATTTCTTCAAATGTAATTTCCGGATATTCATATTTAATCCACATTGCCTTTGCAGCATCGATAGGTGAACCGCCACCGATTGCAACAATCCAGTCAGGCTGGAATTTTTCCATAGCTTCTGCACCGCGCATAACGGTATCTACTGAAGGATCGGGTTCAATACCTTCAAAAACTTCAACTTTCATACCTGCTTCTTCAAGGTATGTAGTTACTTTATCAAGAAAACCAAAGCGTTTCATAGAACCGCCGCCTACGCAAACCATTGCGCGTGTACCTTTGAGTGTTTTAAGTGCCTCAAGTGCACCTTTGCCGTGATATAAGTCACGGGGTAATGTAAAACGTGCCATTACAATTTCTCCTTTATTATATGTATTTTTAGGTTTATTAAATTTAGTTCTTTATATATTTAATTATACAATATGAAACTATACTTGGGAATAATTAAAAACGTAACCCCATCTTATCACTTTTGATAACTTCATTCATATATACTTTTAAGACATACTATTTTAACACAGCAACGGCATGTGAAATTGTTTTTTCAAGAGCTTCTCTGCCGTATTTATCAACTTCTGATTTGTTTTTTTCACCGTGAGTCAGGCATCCTGCGCCGCCGATACATCCGCCGACACACGCCATACCTTCGATAAAGTTTGCATCAAGCACACCCTTACTCAGTTTAAGAAGTGCCACCTTGCAGGCTTCTATTCCATCACATGGAATCGCCCTCAAATCAAAATCAATGTCCTGCTCCTTTAATCCCTGTGCTACAGCATCAGAAAGGCCGCCCGAGCGAGCAAAGATTCTACCAAAGTAAGAAGCATTATCCAACACATCTTCGTCAAGCGCTGTAATATCAATATCCTTGCTGTCGTAGAGTGCCTGAAGCTCTTCAAAAGTCATAACAGCATCTACATAAGGCTTTACATCTTCAAGCTGTGCTTCAGCCTTTTTAGCTGTGCAAGGTCCAATAAACACAACCCTTGAGTTTGCATTTGTTTCCTTGATATACTTTGCAAGCGTTGCCATCGGTGAAAGATTGTGGGAAATATATTTAACCAAATCAGGGAACGCCGATTTTACATAGGAAACAAAAGCCGGACAGCATGAGC
>JAXJXP010000041.1:0-48837 GCA_036307445.1 Clostridia bacterium | reverse complement strand
TTCGGAGTGCTTTTTTGTTTTCAAAAGTGTTGATTATAGTTTTCTTTTTGGTTATTGCATAACTATAAGCTACCGCAGTTCCGCTTTTAGGTTGGTAGTCAAATAAATCCCTTTTTCCATTTCTTCCCCTTGGGGGAAGATAATTTTCATCGTAATAAACAATGCAGTATTTGCTATGGTTAATCATTTCCTGATTGCGTTCCACATAAGAAGCGTTGCCTGCGTTCTCCATATGTTCAGGGAAGTATGTACCCTCGTAACGTTTCAGCAGACTATCCTCATACCAATCGGGAATATGTTGAAACGCCGACCTGACATATATCCGTTTTATGTGAGAATATTTTTCTTTAAGGTCGGTAACAATTTCATGGCATAAGTCATCAAATTGACTTTTACTCCCGAATAGGAAAGTATCAACTTTTTCATTTACGATTAAATTCTCTATAATTTCATACAGGTTATTTTTTAATTCTTCCGTTTCATCAATCTTTCTGTGACCGAAGAAACAGCAAGATTTTTCTTTATCTATATTGGGCATATCTTATCTCAACTCCCATTAGCACACATAATCAGCATTATGTGTGTAACTAAGACGGCTGAAATAAAAAAATCACCCTCTCAGGTGATTGCGGTTACCACAAATTTGAAAGAGTCTCAGACCAATGAGTTCGATTTTTTTCATTGGTCTATTGCCATGTGCAAATCTTATAAATTCGTTCTATTTATCTCTGAAACATTGACCTTTATGTATTTTCGTGGTATAATTTATTCAAATATTTTAATGATTTTGCCACATAATGCTGATTATGTGGTCTTTTTAATTTTGCATCCGCACGAGTCCCATTCTTTGCATTTGTCTGCGGTGGGTTGAGCCATCTTCTACGGTATAGATTCTGGTAGTGTTTACACTTGAGTGGCCGAGGATATCTGCCAGGCGAACTATATCTTTTTGTAGTGAGTAGTATGTCCTTGCGAACAGATGGCGGAGGTTATGAGGGAATACTTTTTCTTTTGATACTCCGGCGGTTTCGCATAGTTGTTTCATTGATTTCCATATTGAGTGCCGATCTACTGGCTGACCTTTTCTTGTTACGAATACACTGCCCGATGTGATATGCTTTCCCTTTATATATTTTTTAAGTAGTTGGCATAATTCTCTCGGTAGAATTATCATTCGTATTTTACCTTTTAATTTCACTTGTGCCTGACCGCAATTCACGGCATCGGTTGTGATGTAGGACAACTCACTTACACGGATTCCTGTGGCACATATGGTTTGCATTATCAGGTAGAGTCGCTCGTTCTTTTTACTCTTTGCTGCTTTGAGAAGTCTTTCGTATTCTGCTTTGGTCAGTTCCTTTTCACTCTGACAGAAGATTTGTCTTTGCACTTTTAAGTTCTTAACCTTAAGGTCATATCTCTCAATGAAACCAAAGTATCCGTTAAGGGAAGACAGTACAGAGTTTACACTTGCAGGAGCATATTGCTGTGTCAACATATTTTTATACTCAAGCACAAGTGTTTTTGTGATTTCTTTACCCTCTGTCCAATTTACAAATGCAGTGATGTCACGGATATATTTTTCTATGGTGACTGAGCATTTTTCTTCTTCGAGTAAATAATTTTTGTAGTTTTCAATAGTGTGTTTATTAATTTCATTCATGTTTCAACAACTCCTTCTCAAATATTATATACCGAATAAACTTCCGAATACATCCTTGAAAATTTGTTGTCAATGTTTCAGCTCATTTGAATATTAAAAGGCGATTGTAAATTCGTTATCCGAAATACAATCGCCTTCTTCGTACATCATCTTTGCGGCATGCAATGTATGCTTGACATAGAGCATATTAAGTTGTTCTCGTATCACCTTGGCATCAGCCTTTTGTTCCGCCAATTTGAACACTTCCACAAACACTGCACTTTCGATGCCGTACTTGTCGCCGTACATAATATCTTCTAATGTATACTTTGCCATTTGTGCCACCCCCTTTGGCAACACAAACAATATCACAGAAGATTTAAAAAGTCCAGCAAAATCATTTACTTTTTCGAACTATCAATTTTGCATGCAATCTGTTTGGTGTAAAAATAGTTTTCTTTAAAATAACCTATATAACTTTTATCTTTCATTGCATAAAACTCACCAAATTTTTCACAAGATTTCCCGTCTTCTCTACGAAGCTCTCTCATAAACCAAACTAATGTTTTGTTTTTTTCGTCCATTTTTTCCTTTAGTTCCTCATACGGAACTAGGAGATAGTTCTGTGCCGTACGCCACTTTTCTCCGGATATACTATATTCGGCTTTAGCACGGTTAGTGTTATCATAAAAAATGTATCCATTAGAGTCTACAATTTCAAGCATGTCTCTTATTTTTTGAGAAGGAATATGATAATATACATCCCCATATTCAAGGAAATTATAGGTACATTCATCAACTGCTGAATCAATATTCATATCTGAAAATTCGTCAACATGATAACTATTGTAGCGCCCTTTCCAAGGAAACCAACAAACCTCTTTTGGCGTTATATAACAACTTGCTTTTATGCTACCACACAGATCAGTTGGATTTGAAAGACAATTAAATCGTTCTAAATCTGTATCAACTAATGATATAAATTGGTCAAGATTATTTTTGTCCATCAAAACTGCATTTATAAACAAACATGTCTCAACACCAGCAGACCCGTAAAAACACGAATAATTATATAACCCAATTAGTTTGCTGTTTTGAATGACATATTTCTTTTCGGGATTGTTTATAATAATCCATTTTTCCCAGTCTAGGTCTGGTGCATTAATAACATTATTTATTATATCATTCTCGGTTTTGCTATTCCCATCAACAATAACTATTTCTGGTTCAGGAACATGCCAAGCTCTATCATCTGGAATATTGTCCGGATCAATTTGTTGGATTTCTTGAATTGGTATTAAAAAGTCATCTAACATTCCATAATCGGTTATCTGCTCAGGTGTATCATTTTCCCACAATAATAGTTTATCTGAAAGAAAACCACTAATGTAATTTCTTGCTTGCCACACATATTTCTCACAAACTGTCATGACAGCACTTTTTGCACCATGTGATGCAGCACGATATGTTCGTCCGATGGATATATCAACACCACCGATGATGTCTTGTCCTGATTCATTAGTATCCATACATTGAAATTCCTTTTCGCTCCAACCCATAGATGTTATATAAGCAAATGCAGACGAAAGAATAAACTGATCTATATTAATGTTTTTATATTCTTCTTGGAGATTAGAAATCTCCTTAATAAGTTCATCAAACTGTTCTTTTGATTCTTTGCTATAATTCATAAATCTAAGTTGGAAATGATCTATCAAAACATATCTTGACAAATCATAATCAATTCCACTATAACCACCCATTCGAGTGCCTGATAAGGCACCCTTGTCTAATGGAATCTTATAATCTTTTGAACTATATGGTGGCAAGAATTTTTTCACATCATCTAAGTTATATATTTTAGAAATAATTGCCTTATTAATAATGGCTATAGAATAATAACGAATTGATATATCTCTGTTATCTTCAATTTTATTTGGATGTAAGATATTTTCAAGAATCCACTCACTTACCATCTTAGTAAAATCAACATCATTATAATCGTATACAATACACATTAATATAGAAAACAGGTCGCTCCTTATTTGAGGATCATTTACCATTGAAAACTTAAGAAAAAGCTTATAGAATTCACATGGAACCATACGAGCCCATTTCATTAGACTTTCCCTATACTGTTTCCTAATAGTGTTATTCACAGTTGATAGTGCCCAAGTATAAATTAACGGACATCCGTTATAAACATCTTCATTTGACAACAAAAACTCTTCATCAGCCAAATTAAGAGGTTCTTCCATATACCATTTTGTATCTATAGAATTCCTTAGATAACCAGGGACAGACCATATTATATCGCGTTTTGCCGGATGTTCAAAACTCAATAAAACTTCATCCAACAACGATGGTCCTAGTGGGTGTTCTGGATCACGAGATAACGGCAATATTAATTTATTTGTTACAGTGATTAGTGCATCTGCACTAGTAGGCATCATCTCAAGCAAACGTTCCCTAAACAAATGTGCATTTTCATATGAGGTGTGTCGCAAAGCAAAGAATTGTAATTCTGATTTTAACCACTCATCTGCAATACTATTAATAGTGTTGTTTGTTGTAATTAGATAATTATAATTTTGCATTGATATAATTGACAACTCATAAAGTGTGTTTTTGTCAATTGACTTACAGTCAGCAAAGTTAATATCTTTAGGATGTTCATACTTTTCCATTAATAAAATTGCTGATGCATAATCAAAATACCCCTGTATACCAGGATAATAAAAATAACTATCAGGTTCTAGTAAACCACTTCCATGTTCACAAAAACTTCGTATTATTCCGTAATTTTCCAAGTATTCTAAATACTTTTCTGCGTTCTCAACAGAAATATTCAAATTTTCAGATACCTTGTTTATAGCATCTAATCGTTCAATGCGACCTCCAGAGAGAAATAGAAAGGATAAGTGTTTTATTGTCCTTAACGTATATTGACTATGAGGAGATATACCCATTTTTAAACAAACTTCATCTTCTATCATTTCTATTTTTTTACGTAAAAGTTCTAAAATAGAAACATCAGCTTGTTTAGAATAAGATACGCTTTTATTTTTATGAACTTCACAAAACAGTTTTAGAGACAAAGGTGTTGTTAAAACCTGTTTAAGCCAACCTTTGTTTTGAGCGGAAATATTGTATGCATTTATGTAATTATCAAAAAGCTTATACGCAGGAGCATCACCATCACTTTTGATACGTATAGCCTCTGCATAATCCACCCTCCCCGTAAAAACAAATGGTCTAGATGTAAAACAAAATCTAATCTGTGGATAACTATCAATTATTGTGTTTGTCTCTTTAATACGTTCAAACCATTTTTGATATGGCGCTGACTCGTCTATTCCATCTACAATAATAACTACTTTGGGTAAAATTCTATTTTCGGTTGTTAAATATGTGTTTTCAAACTTATTTCTATTGACTAAGCATGTAAGTGCTTGCCAAATTTCCTCTTCGCTCCAAGAAGCTGACAAACTCAAAGTTGATACAAGTATATCTTTCCAATTGTATGTCTGTGGAATGTCACGGGCCTGCACAACTATGGGGATATGCAATTCTTCTTTCAAAAGTTTTTCAGCAGAAGCTGCTATGCCGTGAGTTTTACCCGTTCCTGGTTCTCCTAAAAACAATAAAGATCTTTTATTTAAACTATCTTTAATATCTTTCATTAAACCATAAAAATCTATGCCAGACAATCGGCTAAGAATATTCACCACATCTGATACATGGAAATGATTTTGAAATGCAATCTTACTATTTTTAATTTTCTCAATGATAAAATCATAATTAAAGCGGAATATACCCTCATCAATTTCAGGATTTTTATTAGTTTCCGTACTTAACCATGACAAAAATTTTTCAACTTCCAAAATTATTTTGTTTGATTTTACTTTAGTATTTTCTAATGTTTCCTTTAATTCTATGTCTTTATCTTTGGAAATGTCGATTAAATCATTCAAAAGAGTTATTAAGTCTTTGTATTGCTTCAATATCCGTTGAAGACGATTACTTAAAATACGCCTATTTTCTTTTTGTCCTAAAAAGAATGAAATAGACCTTTCAATCTTTCCATATGTATTCAATTCAGGAATGTATTTTGTTGATAACCAACTATCCTTTGCTTTTTCAAAGCAAAACCTAACCACTTCATTTGAGATTTCAGACTTTTCAAACCAAAATCGCATAATGCCAGCAGAGGAAGCTTTCTGTAATTCTGTTACAATGCGAGTTTCATTCCACATCTCAATATCTAAATCTGTATATTCGCTTTTAATATCTGCGCATAAATCAGCCCAACGTTTTGCTTCGGTATTATCCCCTTTAGCTGTTGTATTAGATAAATCTCTAGGCACACAAACAATATATCGTTTAATCTGAGGTCTTATTTTTAAAGCTGTCGTAATTGAACCTTTTATTTGTTGGATTTGACTACTGGTAAGGCTGGTCGGAAACCACTTTGCTTGCAATCCCACAATTTCGTTATTTTTCAATGTTGCATACGATTCTACACCACCATCGCCACCAGAACCATTTACAACTGTGAAATCACCAACATTTTCTTTATATTCATCCTTACACCAATTTTCAAACAACTGATTACAAAGCATTTCAAACGCTCTCTCAGATGATTCGTTATAGGTTTGAAAGTTAGTCCAATTCATCTGGTTTCCTCCATGTTTTAATTATCTTCTATTTCTTCTGCAATTCCCTCAATCAAATCCGTCACAACTTTATTAAGTTCGGCTGCATTCTTTGAAGTTATAACAGGATCGCCTGTCTCTTGTTCTATTTCTTTACGGGCATTGCCGGCAACAGATCCACCTCGTTTTGCAATTTTCATATTCTCGTCAAATGAGGTGGGCTTTTCTCTTTTAGAAATTTCAGTCGTAGTTGCCTCGGCAAGCATATTGAGCACAAGCTCAAGGTCTGACATATTATCCCTTAAGTTTTCTTTGGTGAGACCTTTAAGATTTTTATATTTCCTAGTAGTCATTCCTGACCATGCTTTGGATATCTCATCGGTGAGAATGGCATATTCACGACCTTTTTCAACTCCACGCTTGTCCCATTCATCAGTCAAAGCATTTCGCACACGGATTGATAAGAGTCTTTGGTGAATCCATTCTTCGCTGTAACCTTTTTTCTGATAGGTTTCGAGTGCTCTATCAATAGCAAGTTCAGGATCGATGGTTTCTTCAATTCTTTCTCTGCCGACCTGTGCAAGCCACATCTTGAACGGTTCTGCCTTTGGAGAAGGAATGGACTGAATGATGCGGAGCAACTGTTCAGTATCAGCAACATCAGTGAGCCTTTTCTTTCCATCAGATGCCGTCATTTTCAACTGCTGACAATTTGTCAGCAGTTGATCTGCACCTTCAACTTTTAGACGTTCCTTAAGTTTCGCCCAATAGTTGCTTGCTCCACGTTGTGTTGATTGTTCTGTTAATACACCAACTACATCCACAACAGAGAAATACCATTCTTCAGTTTCCTCGTTCCAGGCAGTTCTAATTTTTTTATCTTCAAATATTTGAATCTTATCGTTATTATCCATAATAAAACCTCCGATAACTTCTTAGCTATATTTTACCACATATTGCGACAAAATTCAATTGTTTGCATAAAATATGTGCATCCCTTTTTTATTATATTCCTGCCTCAAAGATATTTACTTTGAGGCAACTTCGTGCATATTACATATGTAAAGTGGCGAAATCAGCAAGCGGAACAAGTCCGCTTGCCTCACATCTGCATTGTAAAACCTTCATCTAAATCTTCGCTTTCTTCATATGTATCGATGTCGATTTCTTCTGCCTCGTCAGGTTTTTCTGTCGAGGTTGCGGTTATGTCCTCATCTTGTTTTTTGCTCTTTGCTATAAGAGCAGCCGCAAGACCTATGGCGCCACCTAATGCAAACCCAAAGTTTGAACCTGCATCCTTGGCATCAAGTTTCTTTTTCTTCTCTTCAGGATCATCGTCTTGGTCATTATCCATCAGCGAAGCCACAGCTGTAAGAGTACCGATGCCAACGTCGAGAAGAATGTTGCTGCTCCTATCGTAATTGCCAGGAACTTCAACAGATGTTTCTTCAACATATCTGTCGCTTCCTCCAATGCTTCCAAGTTGGTTCTCATCTCCGAGGAGAACTCGGAAATAAAATTCTCTCTCATTTTCCCATCCTGTTTCAAAATATTCTCCACGTCCTTCACTGTCTCCGTATGTTTCCTCTGAATATAGTTGGTCATATCCGCTAGCTTCTGTAACAGTTGATTCATCAAATCGATTTGATTCTCTTCTATTATGTCGCTCGTCGCCAACTTCGAAATTACTTCGTACAGCTTCGGTTGAAATTCTACCATGTCCTTCATCAGTTGTATCTCGATCGACCTTTGTTTCTTCGGTATGGAGCATATCTCCACCTGATAAGTCTGTTGCGCGAGCTCTTCCAAATTCGAAGAGTTCTTCTTGATTAATTCTTGTACCGAAAAGTTCTTTTTCGAGTTGTTCTCGTATCTTGAATTCATTCTCAATCATCTCCTTTAAAAATTTATCATCGTGCAGTTTAATATCTCTGCATAGTTTTCCGTTTGGACAACTGAAAGTAATATTTTTTCTTTCATCCGTCCATCTCATTTGGTATCCTCGTTTTGCCATTTCTTTTGTAAATTGATTTCGATTACCGCTATATTTCATACTCTCTTGAATATCACTCATAAGTCTGAACTTCCAGCTTTGACCTTTTTCTGCGGCACGATATTCTCTTGTCGAAATACTTCTGCCGCCTTTTTGATAAGGTGGTAGCACAGAGAAACCATGACGGATACAAATTTCATCACTAATATCTCTTAAAATCTTTAGGGAATTTGGAGTAAAGTGTATCTTAGAACCGTTTTCAAAATTCACAGAATTAACAACAAAATTGGAGTGTAAATGTGGCTCGTCCATATGTGTACAAACTAAAACTTCATGTCCTGGCCAAGCTCGTTTAGCAAACTCAATTCCAACCTCGTGTACTTGCTCAGGCGTGATTTTTTCTTCAGGTGAAAACGATTGAGAAAAATGATAGAAATTCATACCGGTTTCTTTGTGATAAACTGCTTTTGTTGTCATAAATTCTGCATAGGCATTTTCGCCAATACAATTAATTCCGGTGATTAATTTTCTGCCTGAATTCACATCAAATGTTTTCTCTTTCCTCAGACAATAATTGATGAGACCACGCATTGCACTTGGGCTTTGTTTTACTTCAGGAATTACATTTACTGTTGCCATTAATCTCGCCTCGCAATCTCTCCTATGCGATCATTTAATTTATTAATCGCACTAATAAATTCTTCGAAATTATATGAGTGAAACACCTTTGCATTAACCTTCTGTGTCAGCTGATTAATGTTGTTTCCAATGCGTTTAAATTCTAATAAAAATGGTTGCATATTGACAGGAATATATATAGGTGTTTCGTAAGAAAGCCTGACCATATAATCTGTCACACTTAGATCTGCTTTGTCTGCACGCTTTTGAATATATTGCTTTTCTTTCTCAGTAACTCGTATTGTTAATGTCTTATCTCTTTTTCTTTTTGACATTTATATTACCTCCTTCATCAAAGTGGGTCCGGGCTTCTGCCCGAATAGTGTGCCGTCAGGGCGGCACAACGCGGCAGGCGGACAGCCGGACGCTATGCTTGCCCCAGACCAAGTCTGGGAAAATTCTCAAATTCTCGTGCCTGAGAATTTTTAGGGATATTGGAATAGTAGTTGATTATCCGGTTCCGTATTCCATTCTTGCAATTTCATCTTTCGTATAACGCAATGAATTATATAGAGCAGTTATGATATAGGGAATAGGACTTCTGACTTGAATTTCAACTCTGCCGTCAATCAATTTTCTCGGCATGTTATTATCGACATAGACGATATGCTCGTAACTGATATTTTCTAATCGCTTACGAACAATTTCACGAGGAATGATTTCACCGCCAACTGAAATTGACTCTGAATTAAACATAATTTCAAGTGCTGATTCATAATTCTTTTTTGATAACCCTTCGAGTTCATATGTTTCCGCTTGGTCCATCACATCCTCTATTGATGATAGATGGTTATTAATAAAATAATTATTATTTATATTTGAGTATTTATTGCAACCGTCTGACACACAACCTTGTTCTTCTTGTACACTAGCGGGTAGGTCGTCTTGCACACAAGAGGTAGTATCTTCTGCGACCTCATCAACCTTAACGGTAGTTTTCTCACACACCACATAGAGATTAGAACTTGCGCTGCCATCAGCCTTCTTTCTTTTCTCTTTCTTGATGAGTCCAAGGTCAATAAGTTTCTTTATTGAATCCTTAGCTTTCGTTTCGCTTATGCCAATTCTATCTGCAATCGTTTTATATGACGGATAACAAGTACCCTCATCATCTGACAGCATTAAGAGGTAGCACATCACTCGAAACTCGTATGTATCAATTTCTTTATTAGTGATGTGTTTGTTCAGTAAAATAGTAAAGTTTTCAGCATATATTTTCATAAAAAATACACCTCCGATGAAGAATTTTATTTCTTCACCAAGGTGTATCAAGCATTAGGATCTAGTGTCCCCGACGTGAAGGTTCAAGTCCTTTCAGGCGCACCATAAAAAAGCAACCGAGAGGTTGTTTTTTTGTTTGTAAGCCTAAAGGACGCAGAACCGTGGTGAAATAAGTGAGACCCCAAGAAAGCGAGTTTACGATGCTTGATAGGTCAGTCGAACTTATGCATGCGTGCGTAGCGAATCGCTGTCCTTTTAGACGCACCAAACAGTAAAAATCCAAACCTTGTACAAACCGGTGAAGGGTTGGATTTTTTATTATATCTTGACTATCCTAATTTTAATAAATATATTATATCAAAACAGGAGACCTGCTGGCAGAAAAATTTTACACAAACAAATACATCATTTTAAGAAAGTTCAAAAAGTATACCGGTATGTGACTTCTAAAACATCTTAATACAATCCTTCTTGATAATTGCAGAAAAAGCTGCAACAAAGTAGCGCAGCTTTTTCACATCATATTAAGTCTATGTCTATCTCTTTATTCTCATCAGAAGAAAAAGAAGGCTCTTCGTATTCATTAACGTAGTTAAGAAGTCCGATTTTGTTCATTATACTTGTAAACTTATTATTAGCCACAATAATATGGTCAACAAGGCGTACGTTTACGAACGACAGGCCGCTGTCAACAACTCTTGTCGCTTTAATATCTGCAGCAGATGGCATCAGGAGTCCATTCGGATGATTATGTGCAAGAATGATATTTGATGCATTTGATTCCATTGCCTTCTTTATTATTTCACGGGTATAGATCGTTGAGCCATTATTCGTTCCTTCATTTATCTTAGTAGTAGTAATCAACGAAAAATCTGCGTCGAGCATTATAGCAAACAAAACCTCGTCCTTATATCCATAGAACAATTTCTTTATGTAATCGCCTGCATTGTCAGGTGTTATCTTCATATTTCTAACTTCGTATTTATCCTGAATATACATACGAAACATTGCGAGTTGCAGTTTGATAAGTGTTGCAGTGTGTTCTTTAATTCCATCTACAGCTATAAGGTCAGACACCTCCGCTTCTAAAACTCCTGACAAGCTTCCGAACCTTCTTAGCAATTCGTGCGCAATGGGATTGGTGTTCTTTTGCGGCAATGCGTAGAATAGCAGTATCTCAAGTGCCTCATGTGGCTCAAAATTCTCACTGTCCAAATTTAGAAGCTTACGCTTAAGTCTCTGTCTATGTCCTGCGTGAATATTCTTCTTTTCTTCCATCTTCTCACAACCCTGTATATTAATAATAATTACATTATAACTCCAAATTACCCCAATGTCAAATTAACATAAAAAGAGCCGCACAAATGCGGCTCTTTGACAAAGGATTAATCGCAGCAGCAGTTGCTGTTTCCAAGGTTGCCGAGGTTGCAGTTACCGTTGTTACCGTTGTCGCAGCAGCAGCAAAGAATAACTATGATAATAAGAATCCAAATCCAGCTATCTCCACCAATACCATTGTTATTACCAAACAAACACATACTTTTCAACTCCTTTCGTCTGATAGTACACAATACGCCAAAAGGAGTAATTTGGTGCAGGAATTTATAAAAAAAGATTTGCTAAAAAGCAAATCTTTTAATAAACTCTTCTTGCACCAACATATGTACTGTAGCTACACATATGAGAAAGCGTAGTATAACAAACAGTATGACCGGCGCTCGGAGAATGAATAACCTTATCATTTCCGGCATAAATTCCAACATGCGTAATGCTGCCTCCTTTAGAGAAGAACACTAAATCTCCTGCCTGAAGGTCGCTTCTATCGACAGCAACACCGTTTTTGTACTGGTCTCTGGATGAGCGGTTTACCGAAATTCCAACATTCTTTAATGTATACTGAACAAGACCTGAGCAGTCAAAGCCTGCAGGTGATGTACCGCCATACACATATTTAACACCTATATATTTTTCTGCCTCAGCAATTATTTTCGCACCCATAGCTGAATTTTCAGGTACCGTTGTTTTTGCTTTAACAGTTGCCTGCGCCTTCTCTGCACGAGCAACAGAAGCAGATTTCTTTGCATTATAGTTTGCAAGAGCAACATCATCAAATATTGCACTTGTTATTATGTATGCTGTCCTGTTATCTGCAGTAAGTATCTTTGTCCATTTACTTCCCTGACTGATTATAGTGCATTTTGTACCGTTTTTAACAGTAGTAACAACATCTGCACTCTCAGACGGAGCATTTCTCACATTTACATAATTACTTGCGGTAACAATTGTACCTTTTTTTGCAACACTATTGAGTCTGTCTTTTCTAACAGTGTCAACATCAGTTCTATGTACCATTTCTCCAAGAGTAACGTAAGCAGACATTACATAGCCCGTATCATAATCCTTACCAAAAAGAACCTTCAGCCAACCATTCTCACAGTATTCGGACACATAGACAATATCACCGTCTGCTACCTGGTCAATAACAACTGAATTATTTTCTGAAGGTGCATTTCTGACATTAAGTCTTCCTCCAGACACAGACACAGTCGCTGTCTGATACATTGTTGTGGACAGCATCTGCATTCTAACCGTATTATAGTCAAATGTAATCAAATCACACATAACATAGCCTGCTACGCCATCCGCTAATGTAACAGCGTACCAAAGACCGTCATCGGTAATATCTGTTATCTGCATAGCGTCTCCCAAAGCGAGAGAACCTACTATTTCTGCTTCCTTGCTTGCTTCCTGACGGACATTCACGCTTCCTCCGTCATAGCTTATATATCCGGTTTTTTCTTCAAAAACCGTTTCTGTTAACGGCGCAATTTCGCTATAATCAGCAAACGCGGGAGTTTCTCCTTCTCCATCACCTGTCAGAATCGCCAACTGTGCAACATCTTTTTCATCAGCCATCGCAGACATTGAACTGCTATATTGTACAACTGCCATAGATACTACCGTAACCACTGCACACACAGCGGCAGTTGTATGTTTCCAATTAACCATCATTTTACCTCTCTTGTAAACAAATAAATTATTTCTAAAATATTACAAATTTATTATACACTATACAAATTCTTTTGTCAAACTTTTTTAACAACTTTTTGTTGATTTTGTAACGTTTTTGTAATTTTAAAACTATATTTGCCAATTTGTTATTAAATATACACTATATTTAGTGGAAATAAAAAATACTGCCTTTCGGCAGTATTTGATACTATATTAATTATTTTGTAACAAATTGACAATTCATTTAGAGTAGGAAAACTTGTTCTTGTTCCGCATTCTTTCAAGTAATCTTTTTAGACGGTATCTGTTATATCTTTGTATCATCGAGAATGGTATATTACCTATCATCATAGCTGTGGCAATAGTTAAATATATATCCTTCCAGTATTCAATATTCTCACTCAGAAAGCTGAAAAACAACGACAAATATCCCACAATCCCCGTTACGTAGTGTATTACTTCCGCACGGCAGGTTACAAATATATACTTAAGAAGATAATCCTTGGTAATATCTTTTGGAAGATGCCGCTTCTCAAAATCAGCATTATGCTGAGGTAGCTTATCCTTCCACTTTGGTAATCTGATTTGTCTGTAAAAGCGCATTTCCCGTTCGCTGACAGTATAAAACCTGCGTTCGCTGTCAAAAAGCTTTTTCTGCCACTTTTTAGGCAAAGCCACTATCACACCAGCAGTACCATAGAAAACAACAAGCCAGAAGACAATATTGATAATAGAAATCAAAACTGTTTTTGTCAATTCAAATCGTCCTTTCCCGTCTGCCCCTTAACTGTTCATTAAATAATTTACCTCGTGTGCTGTAAGATGTCTCCATCTGCCAAGAGGCAAGTTTCCAAGCTCTACCGTTCCGATAGAAACACGTTTAAGTTCCTTGACCTTTACACCTACAGCTTCAAACATCTTTCTTACCTGTCTGTTTCTACCCTCGTGTATGGTAATTTTTACATATGTCGCAGTATGATCAGCATCCAGTATTTCGACATCTGCGGGAGATGTTTTATAATCATCTATTCTTACACCGCGTTTGAGAGCATTGATACCTGCAACAGTCAAGCCTGCTCCAACAGTAGCTATATACGTTTTTCCAAGCTCAAATTTCGGGTGAGTAACACGGTAGGTAAAGTCACCGTCATTGGTAAGCAAAAGCAGTCCTTCCGTATCGTAGTCAAGTCTGCCAACCGGAAAAATTCTGGCCTTTATCTCCTCGCAGAGCAAATCTATAACAGTCGGCCTTTCAAACTGATCGGAAACCGTAGAAACATAACCAACAGGCTTATTTAGCATAATATAATACTTTTTAGTAACCATTGATAGCTCCTCGCCGTCAACGGATACTTTATCAGCGCCTATTTCAACCTTTATTCCCTGTTCAAGAGCCTTTTGCCCATTAACCTTTACTCGTCCTTCGGCAATCATTTCCTCAGCCTTACGTCTTGATGCTATTCCGCACATAGCAATATATTTTTGAAGTCTTACTATTTCGCCCATCGCTGCCCTCCTTAATATGCTAAAACAATTGCGCCCCCTGACATTACAGAGAGCGCAATATTACATCAATTATTTATGGCTTGCACCCTCTTGGTCAGCTTCCTTCCAAGCTGCCCAGAACGGACTTGCAATAAATATTGAGCTGTATGCGCCGGCAATAACACCGACGATAAGCGGGAATGCAAATTCCTTGATTGCAGGAACACCGAGTACATAGAGAAGCACAACTGTAATAAGTGTTGTGATTGTAGTATTGAGTGTTCTGCCCATACTCTCGTTAATGCTGCGGTTTACAACATCTGATACCTTAGCACCGCCCTTCTTAGCCTTAAAGCCACGCATATTCTCACGGATACGGTCAAATACAACGATTGTGTTGTTGATTGAATATCCAACGATTGTAAGCATAGCTGCAATAAATGTTGTGTTAAGCGGTGTGTATGTGATTGCATAAACTGCCATCATAACCAAAATGTTAAGAGCAAGTGCGAGAACTGCCATAACAGCAGAACGCCACTCGAAACGAAATGCGATGTAAACAAGGATAAGCAAAATAGCAATCAATGTATACATAAATGCCTTACCCTGTACCTCTTTACCAAAAGAAGCTGATGCAGAGTTTACTGACATAGGAGCTTCAGAAGTAAGAGCATACTTTTCTTTAAGTGATGTGAAAATCAAATCCTTCTGTGCATCATCAATAGGCTGAGTTTTGATAGTAGCAGTCGTGCCGCTGCCAGCCTGTACAATAACCGGAGAAATGCCAAGCTTTTCCTCAAGAAAATCTGATACTTCCTCATTATCAAAAGCCTTTTCCATTTCAACCTGCATTCTGACACCGCCCATAAACTCGATGTCATAATTAAAACCGCTATCCTTTGAATTACTGTTTACAAAGAACATTATTACACCTGCAAGAATTACAAGAAGCGGCAAAAGAAGAAACTTTCCTTTATTAGCTGTTACGTTAATATTTTTCATTATTGCCGACCTCCTTTACGCTTTGCAGAAGAGCTTGCGGTTTTTAACATTAAGACCAACAAGCTGCTTAAGCAAGAACTTAGTAATAACGATTGCTGTGAACATACTTACAACAACACCAAGACCAAGTGTTACAGCAAAGCCTTTGATTGTTCCGATACCTGAGAAATAAAGAACAACACAAGTGATGATTGTTGTAATATTTGAGTCAAGGATTGCAGAGAAAGCTTTCTTAAAGCCTGAATCAACAGATGCCTTGATTGTCTTACCAATCTTAAGCTCCTCTTTCATTCTCTCGAATATAATTACGTTTGCGTCAACCGCCATACCAATTGAAAGAACGATACCTGCAATACCTGAAAGGCTTAAGTTTACTCTCATAAGACCAAGCACCAATGAAATGATGCCCACATAAATTGCAAGTGCGAGGTCTGCGATAAGACCCGGGAAACGGTAGATAATAATCATAAAGAGCATTACTACCAGAATACCAATACCTGCAGCAAACAAGCTTGACGGAAGTGCTTTTGCACCAAGCTCAGGACCGATTGTATCCTTTGAAATTACTGAAAGGTCAAAAGGAAGTGCACCTGACTTAATCTGGTTTGCAAGCTCTTTTGCACTTTCAGGAGTAAATGAGCCTGAAATCACGCACGTTTCAGAATTAATTTCTTCCTTTACAGACGGCGATGAAATAATTGTATCATCCATCTTGATTGCGATGTAGTTTTTGTTATCAGCAGTTCTCTGAGCAGCAGCTCTTGTTGCATCAGCAAACTTTGAAACTGCATCACTTGTAAGTGTAAGCTCAATGTATGCTTCCTGAGAGCTTGTCTGTGAAAGCTGACCAAATTTGTACTCAGCATTCTTTATGTCTGTAGCACCGTCAAGAACAACATTATCATCAGCATCTACAAATGTAAGCTTTGCAGTTGAGCCGAGAAGTGATGCTGCCTTGTCAGTATCAGTCTCTGACGGAATTTCTACAGTAATCTTGCCTGCTTCGTCTCTTGAGATACGAGCTTCTGTATATCCTGAGTTATTAAGACGTGCTGTGAATATCGACTCAACAATATCCATCTCCGCCTCTGTAGGATTTTCTGCATTTGCCTGGAAGGATATTACCGAGCCTCCTGCAAGGTCAATACCTCTTCTGATTCCCTCTTCCTCATCGAGTACTCCGCCCCAGCTCATATTGCCGATTGTAATTCCGAAGAATGCAATATAATTCATTGCAACAGCAATTACTATCATGAGGGCAAGTACCGCAATACTTTTCTTTTTCATGATTAACATTCCTTTCTGTAAAATATAAAAACATACTAATATATTATATCTTTATTTTTCAGTTTCGTCAAGCATTTTTCATCACTATATTCCAATAAATATTATTTTTTTATCATAAAGCTTGATGATTAGTGAAAAATGAGATAAAATATAAATATAACTTATTTCATTTTCAGGAAAGGTGAAAAATGTCAAGAAAATATAAATCTAAAAGAATACCGAAAAAGCAGCCTCTTTTAGAGGGTGTTATCTCCTGCGCAGCAGGCGGAGGCTTTGGCTTTGTTTCGGTTGAAGGTAGCGAAAAGGACATATATGTAAGCCATACAATGATGGGCGGTGCAAACCACGGAGATAGAGTGATGGTAAGACCAACCGGCAAAAGGCATCACGGCAGAAACCCTGAGGGTCGTATTATGAGGGTTCTAGAGCGTGCCACCGATACCATTACAGCAGTTGTTTTTGCCGATTTTGGAGGTATGCTTGCCGCCAAAGCTGATGACCCAAGGTTTTACCCTGTCATTCATATTCCTAAGCTAAACGAAAGCAAAGCAGAAAAGGGCGACAGAGTACTACTCGAAATTATTGGCTATGACTATTTAGGTCAGCCCGATGCAGAGATTATAAAAAACCTCGGTAATTCCGATTCGATAAAAAGCAGAATTGATTCGATTATATACACACATCGCATCAAGCCCGAATTTGATGATGAAACAATTTCCGAAGCGGATAAAATATCAGAAGAAATTTCACAATCAGAGACAGATAAAAGGCTCGACCTCAGAAACGAGAAAATAATTACCATCGACGGCGACGATGCCAAGGACTTTGACGATGCTATCAGTATAAGAAAGCTTACAGGCGGCTCTTATCGGCTCGGAGTTCATATTGCAGATGTATCACATTATGTTAAACAAAACTCCGCAATAGACCGTGAAGCTTTTATTCGAGGTACAAGCGTTTACCTTGCAGACAGAGTAATCCCGATGTTACCCGAGAGACTTTCTAACGGCGTATGCTCACTTGTCCCAAACGAGGACAGGCTTACTCTTTCCTGCATAATGACAGTAAATCCCGACGGAACAGTCAAAAATTACAAAATCTCAAAGTCCGTTATACGTTCTATGCATCGTATGACCTACTCCGAAGTTGATAAAATACTAAAGGGCGATACTTCTCTAAAGAAAAAATACAACGATATTTTAACACAGCTTACTCATATGAATGACCTTGCAGATATTCTTACCGCCAAACGAAGAAACAGAGGCAGTATTGATTTTGACCTGCCGGAAGCTAAGGTATCGCTTGAAAAGAATTATTCCGTCGGTGAAGTAGTGGCAAGAGAAAGACTTAAGTCTCACAGAATTATTGAGGAGTTTATGCTCCTTGCAAATGAAACTGTTGCAGAGCATTCGGTTACTCATTCCCTGCCGCTTATATTCCGCACTCACGCTGCCCCCGACAGCGAAAAGCTGGATTATTTTGCGAAGTTTCTGCACAATTTCGGCTTAACACTACCCGAAGCATCAACTCCAAAAGAGTTGCAGGCACTTCTTGAAAAAATCAAGGACGAGCCGTATGCCGACGTAGTTTCCAAGAATATGCTACGTGCTATGATGAAAGCAGAATACAGAACGGAAAACGACGGACATTTTGGGTTAGCGGCAGACTTCTACTGCCATTTCACATCACCTATAAGACGTTATCCCGACCTAATGGTACACAGAATGCTCAGTATGGAGCTTGCAAATAAATATACCTCAAAAATGTCGGGTACATTAAAAGATGCAAGCATACAGTCAACAGAAACAGAACGTGCAGCAGAAGAATGTGAAAGGGATGTTGATACTCTTTTAAAGGTTATGTATATTTCCGAGCATATCGGTGAGGAATTTTCAGGAATAATATCTTCCCTGTCCGAGTACGGAATATATGTTGAGCTTGAAAATACCATTGAGGGTATGATAAGACTTGAAAGCATCGGTGGCGATTATTATATATACGACGAAAAAAGGGCTGTAACAAAAGGACGACGTACAGGAAAGAACTTTAAAATCGGAGACCGTGTTGATATTGTAGTCAGCGGTGCAGACACAAACCTGCTCAGGATTGATTTTATGCTGAAAAGGGATTTTTACGGTAAAGGGAGAGGAAAAAGATGCAATTCGAGATAATGATACCGTGTTTATTTGGTGTGGAGGCTTTTTTGTCAAGAGAACTCAAAGCAATCGGTATTGAAGTTACCGCTGTTGAAGACGGAAGAGTTTGTTTTGGTGGCGGATACGAGGAAATAGCAAAGGCTAATATATGGGTACGGACAGGCGAGAGAGTTCTAATCAAAGCCGCAGAATTCAAAGCCGATAACTTTGACGCACTCTATGATGGTGTAAAAAATGCACCTTGGGGAGACCTACTCCCTAAGGACGCAAAACTCTCAATATCAGGACATTGCTTAAAATCAAAGCTATCAAGCTCACCACGATGCCGCGCCATTATAAAGAAAGCAATAGCAGATTCCGTAGGCGAAAAATACGGCATATCCTATCTCCCTGAAACCGGGACGGAATATCAGATAAGATTTTCTCTTTTGAAGGACAGAGTAACCGTTTCTATCGACACAAGCGGCGAAAGCTTACACAAGCGTGGATACCGCCAGATTTCAAATGCCGCACCCTTAAGGGAAACACTTGCCGCTGCCATAGTATATCTTAGCCGTTGGAGATATGAAAATCCGCTCGTTGACCTGTTCTGCGGTTCAGGTACTATCCCCATCGAAGCAGCAATGATTAAAAGAAACATTGCCCCCGGTCTTAGCCGCAGCTTTGCCTTCGAAAGCTTTGATTTTGCACCCGAAGGTATTGCCGAAAAAATCAAGCTTGAGGCAAAAGAACAGGTCCGTGATGTTCCTCTTGATATTACAGCAATAGACATTAACAACGAATATGTAGAGCTTACAAAAGCAAATGCCGAAAAAGCAGGTGTGGGTGAATTTATAAAAGCAAAAGTCGGGGATGCACGCACATTTACAACTGATATCTCAGGCGGTACTATAATTTCCAATCCTCCCTACGGCGAAAGACTTTCCGACAAGGAGGAGTGTTCTCTGCTATACAAAGAGTTTGGAGATATGTATTCTAACCTTGATAACTGGTCGGCATACATACTCGCCGCATCCGACGATTTCGAAAAGGATTTTGGCAGAAAAGCAGATAAAACAAGAAAACTCTACAATGGTATGATTCAATGCAGAGTTTATCAGTATTTTTCAAAAAGATAAAAGAAAGCTGTTGCTTTGCAACAGCTTTCTTTTATCAATTGTTCTTCTGCGGCAAATCCTCGCCGAGAATTACATTTACACTAATAACTTCGCCGTTTCTTATAACTGTAAGCTGCAAGCTATCGCCTGCTTTTTTGGTGTCTCTGATTTCGTTTAATGCGCTAACAGTCTTAACAACCTTGCCCTCAGCTTTTACAATCAAATCACCAACCTGCATACCAGCTTTATAAGCACCGCTGCCCTCGCTGACACTCTGTACAGATAGTCCAAAATTTGTCTCACTTGCAGTAATTCCCACAAGTGGTCTCCCGGAAACATATCCGTTTGTTTTCAAATCATCAATAATCGGTTTAGCCTCGTTACTTGAAATAGCAAAGCCTATTCCCTCAACGCCTGTAGTCGAAATCTTAACCGAGTTAATACCTATAACCTCGCCGTACTGATTAACAAGCGCACCGCCCGAGTTACCCGGATTAATTGCGGCATCTGTCTGGATAAGGTTATATCTTTTATTATCAACGGTCATTGTCCTGTTTACAGCACTTATAACACCAACAGTAACAGTACCTGCAAATTCCTGACCAAGCGGGTTTCCGATAGCAACCGCAAGTTCCCCTGCCTGCAAGCTCTCAGAATCGCCAAGCTCTGCGGCAACAAGATTCGGTGCATTTATTTTAAGCACCGCAAGGTCGGATTTTTCATCCTCACCAACCAATCTCGCAGTATGCTCATCACCTGTATTAAGAACTACTGTAATTTCCGTTGCACCCGCAATAACGTGCTGATTTGTTACAATATATCCGTCGGTTGAAAGAATTATACCCGAGCCACTTCCCTGTTCTACAAGCTCATCAGAGTTAGGGTCAGATGTGTAATAATATCTTCCTGAAAATGGGTCATAAAATCTTTGCGCCTGAACTTTTGCTTTATTTATAACTCCAACACAGGACGGTCCTACCTTTTTTGCAATCTCAGGAACAGAAAGTGCCTGTTTGCCATTTGCATCAGACCCATTTGCAAGGGTTGATACATTATATCCGGGAGCTGCCGTATATCCTGCATAGTATTTATTATTTTCAGTAAGAGGCTCAATATATGATTTAAACCCAATTCCGCAAGCACCAACAGTCAGCACGCTCGCTGCCAGTGCAGAACAAAGGCACGGCACCCACATTCTTTTCTTTCTATGTTTTTTCTTTTTTGCTTCGTATATTATTAAATCGGTTGTTTCTGTATAAGGATATTTTTTCATAATTAATACGTCCTTTCAAACGATATTTTCCCCAATTTCTTTTCATATGATACTATACTAATTTGACACTAGTATGAATAACTTGTAAAGAACTTTTTGTTATTTTATGAATATTTTGTGAACGAAAAACTTTTTTGTTTCTCTGCACAATAAATGCTCTTTTGCATATTCTATACTGAGGTGAGAAAAATGAGGCTTTGCTGCAAAATTGGTTGCAAACCAGCAGGACTTACTGCACTCGCATTCTGCATAGGAACGCTGGCAGGACTCTTGCTCCCGATTTACATAGTGGCGGTTATAGAAACCGTTATGCTTATTATTCTCGGTTATTGTTGTTTATTCAAGTGGTAGGAGGTAAGAAAAGAATGAAAATTGTTGTCTGGAAAATGCCGAAGATGTTATCCGGAATTGTAAAATCAATTCTCAGGATGTAATTTATAGGCTGTGTCTTTTATATGGCACAGCCTTTTTTGTGCTTATTATGTATATTTTTCCGTTTTTGCGGAAAAGATATGGCTAAAGGTGGATAAACGAGAGGAGGAAAACACTTGAAAGGAAGAAAATTAAAATTTACTGCATTACTTATGAGTTTTATTCTGCTTTTGCAGCCGCAGGTATATGCACTGTCTAAACGAGGTTCAACAGGCTCCGAGGTACGTCAAATTCAACAACGGCTTATTCAGTGGGGCTATCTCTCGGGTACAGCAGACGGCATATACGGTGCAAAAACAGAAGCAGCCGTAAAGCGTTTTCAGCGAAACAACGGTCTTACTCCTGACGGAATAGCAGGCTCGGCTACACTGGCAAAAATAGGCATTTCATCACAAACTACACAAACATCGTCAAACAATAATGTCAGGCTTCTTGCAATGCTAATAAGCGGAGAAGCAAGAGGTGAAACTTATGAGGGGCAGGTTGCCGTAGGTGCTGTTGTTTTAAACAGAGTCAAGCACTCATCCTTCCCGAATTCAATAGCTGGTGTAATCTATCAAAACGGTGCCTTTACCGCCGTTGATGACGGACAGATAAATATGTCGCCGACAAATTCCTGCGTAAAGGCCGCCAGAGATGCTCTTAATGGTTGGGACCCTTCAGGGGGCGCAATCTATTACTACAATCCTGTAACTGCAACAAATCAATGGATTCGTTCACGTCCAGTTATCAAAAAAATCGGAAAACACGTCTTCTGTAAATAGTAAAAGCAGACCTTTGGGTCTGCTTTTACTATTTATTCACCAAGATATGCTTTCTTGATTTCGTCATTATTCATAAGCTCTTTTGCATCGCCGGAAAGAGCAATCATTCCTGTTTCAAGAACATACGCACGGTCTGCAATCGAAAGAGCCTTTTTAGCATTCTGCTCAACCAAAAGAACTGTTGTGCCGTCAGCTGAAACCTCTTTGATAATCTGGAATATTTCAGATACAAGAATAGGCGAAAGTCCCATTGATGGCTCGTCCATAAGGATAATCTTCGGGTTTGACATAAGTGCTCTGCCCATAGCAAGCATCTGCTGCTCACCGCCGGACAGAGTTCCTGCAATCTGATTCTTTCTCTCCTTAAGTCTTGGGAAATGCGCATAGACATACTCAAGATTTTTTTCAATTGTCTTTTTATCCTTAAGAATAAACGCACCAAGCTTTAAGTTTTCATAAACTGTAAGCTCCTGAAAAATACGTCTTCCTTCAGGAACATGAGCCATACCCATCTCAACAATCTTATGCGCCGGAGTCTTTAAAAGGTCCTGACCTTCAAATTCAATCTTTCCTGCCTTTGCACCGACAAGCCCTGTTATAGTATGCAGTATAGTTGTCTTTCCTGCACCGTTGGCACCAATCAAAGCAATAACCTCACCCTGATTTACTTCAAAGGATACTCCCTTGATTGCTTTAATCATACCGTAGTTAACTTCCAAGTTTTCTATTTTAAGCATATAACCGTTCCTTTCCGATAAGCAATTAAGCCTCATCATCGCCAAGATATGCTGTTATAACCTTAGGATTATTCAAAACCTCCGAGGTTTTGCCGCTTGCAAGCTCAGTACCGAAGTTGAGAACGGTAACCTCCTCGCAAATTCCGGCTACAAGCTTCATATCATGCTCAATCAAAAGTATTGTCATATCAAACTTCTCTCTGACAAAGCGTATAATATCCATAAGCTCAGCAGTTTCATTAGGGTTCATACCTGCCGCCGGCTCGTCAAGGAGCAATAGCTTAGGATTAGTTGCGAGCGCTCTTGCAATTTCGAGCTTTCTCTGCTTTCCGTAAGGGAGATTGCACGCCAAGTTGTTTCTCTCTTCCTCAAGGTCAAATATCCTTAAAAGCTCCTTAGCCTTTTCACGCATTTTCTTCTCAGATGCGAAGTGTCCGGGAAGGCGCAACATACTTACAAACGGATTGCACTTAAACTCAGGCTGATTATGAAGACCCACCATAACATTTCTTATTACACTCATATTATTAAAGAGTCTTATATTCTGAAATGTTCTGGCTATTCCTTTATGGTTTATCTGCTCCTGACCTTTTCCGGTAAGCTCTTCTCCGTCTAAGTAAAAACTGCCCGAGGTAGGCTTATAAACGCCTGTAAGGAGATTAAATAAAGTAGTCTTTCCCGCACCGTTAGGACCGATAAGACCGTAAAGCTGACCCTTTTTCACAGTCATATTTACATTATCAACAGCCTTAAGACCACCGAAGGAAATACCAAGATTTTTAGTTTCAAGCATTATTTCGCTCATTTGTTATCTCCTCCGTTCTGGTTATTCTTATCTGTAATATCCAAAGATAACAGTGCATCCATCTTAATTTTAGACGGGATTCTGTGCCAAGCAGCATGGTCGTCAACAATCTGGGACGGATCATATTTTTTCTTGATAATCCAGCCTGTAAGCTTATTAAGAAGCTTATTCTTATAAGTAGCAAGTCTTTCCTTGACAGGATTTAAAGCAGGCGCATTGTTAAATATAATCATAGCAATAAGGATAATTGCATAAATCAAGAACTTAAGTGCCGCAAGGTCGCCCGAAAGGTTTGTTGTAAGCACAAAGTTAATGTATGTGATAAGAGTTGCCGCAATAATCGAGCCTGTTATACTGCCCATTCCGCCAAGTACAACCATAACAAGAATTTCTATTGAATAGTTGTATGAGAAGAAAGAATACAAAACAGGTGTTGCATAGTGTCCGTATATAACACCTGCTATCCCTGCAAAAAATGCCGCAACAACAAATACCAGAAGTTTATAGAAGGTTACATTTATACCCATAGCCTTTGCCGCAATTTCGTTATCACGGATAGCAGTAATCGCTCTTCCGTGCTTACTCCTGATAAGATTTTGCATCACGAACAGCATAATCAGCACAACTATAAGCGCAATTATAAACAGTTCACTGCCATACTTTTTAGTAGAAAGACCTAAAGCACCTCCGAAGGTGTCAAGGTTTTTAAATATTGTTCTTACAATTTCGCCGAATGCAAGGGTAACAATTGCAAGATAGTCGCCCTTTAACCTGAGAGCAGGAAGTCCGATTATAAAACCAAACACAGCTGCAACAAGTCCGCCCACAAGCATAGAAACAATAAGCACCAACAGCTTTGAGTCGGTAAAGGTGAACATATACTTAGCAAAGAAGCAGCCAAGGTACGCACCAACACACATAAAGCCTGCATGTCCCAAGCTAAGCTCTCCCAAAAATCCTACTACAAGATTTAATGATACTGCAAGAATTATTGAATATGCAATCTGTGTAATAAGGTTAGCAGTCGAACGATTAAGAACACCCATAAACATCATAACTGCGGTAACAACAAGGAAAAGTCCCACGCCAATATAGTTTATATGATGCTTGAGTTTAAATTTATTCTTTGCCACTTCTTACACCTTCTCTCTCTTAAGCTTGCCCAAAAGTCCTGTCGGCTTAACAAGAAGAATTATGATAAGCAAACTGAACTCAAGCGCTGTTGTGTATGGTGCCAAAACCGGAATACTTAATGAAATCTTCTCAATAATTCCCAAAAGCATACCGCCAATCATAGCACCGGGAATTGAGCCGATACCGCCGATAACCGCTGCAGTAAATGCCTTGATACCGGGCATTGCACCAAGAGTCGGGCTGGTGGAGGGAATCTGCATAAGGTAGAATGTACTTGCAAATGCCGCAAGTGCCGAACCAATAGCAAATGTAACTGTTATAACTTTATTTACATTTATACCCATAAGCTGAGCTGCACCTCTGTCTTCAGAAACTGCAAGCATAGCTCTTCCCATTTTTGTCTTTTTTATAAAAAGGGTAAGTGCAATCATAATAACTGCACCTGCTGCAAGAGTAATAATAGCCGCAAGACTGATTTTGGTATCACCTATTGCAACTGACCCGAAATTTCCAATGGTAACAGGCTGTGATTTTGCACCGTAAATAAGCTGAGCAACACTCTGCAGAAAATAACTCACACCTATTGCCGTAATCAAAACAGCAAGAGGAGATGCACCTCTTAGCGGCTTGTATGCCAGCTTTTCTATAAAAATACCCAACACGGTACATACGAGTATAGCAACAACTATTGCCGCAATCGGACTTCCCAATAGTGCGATAGTAGAAAGAATTGCATATGCACCAACCATTATGACGTCGCCATGTGCAAAATTAAGCATCTTCGCAATTCCGTAAACCATTGTATAACCGAGGGCAATCAGGGCATATATACTGCCAAGACTAAGTCCGTCAATCAAAGTACTCATAAATATCAATAGCCTTTCCGCCCACGAAATAAGGTCCCATATACATATACTGCCGTGAGCATGCAGCAATGCAGGGGCAAGTAATAATTATCTCTTGAAACAAGAATATCGCAGGGGCGATTTTCGCCCCCGCGAGTTTTCAGTTAATTTAATCAGAATTATTCACCAAGAACTACTATCTGGGGAACCTTTGTACAAGCACCTGACTCATCCCAAGTCATTTCGCCTGTTGCACCAACATATACGAAGTCATCTGCTGTGATTGCAGGGATGATTGCTTCTGAAAGCTCTGCCGGTGAAATTGTAGGATCTGTAACATTTGCTGCCTTCATAGCCTCGTAGATAGCCATTACTGCATCGTAACCATCAGCCGCAAACTGATCAGGAACCTTGCCGTCGTAAGCTGCCTTGTAGTTTTCAACAAACTTAGCAACTGTAGCATCCTTGCTGTTTACATCGAACGGAGTTATGTACTTAATTACGTTCTTAACAGAATCATCAACCTGGTCAGCTACACCGTCGAAACCGTCGCAACCGAAGAGGAGTGCTTCGCAACCCTTAGCTGCTGCCGCCTTAGCAATAAGACCAGCCTCTGTGTAGTAGATAGGAAGGAAGATAACTTCGCAATCCTTCAAAGCTTCAATCTGAGTTGTGAAGTCCTTCTTGTTCTCTGCGTCAAATGACTGTGCTGTAAACTCTTTGCCAAGCTCCTTCATCTTTGCTTCAAAAGCATCAAAGATACCCTTTGAATACGGGTCGCTTGTATCATAGATAGCACCAATCTTTGTGTACTCTTTTGTGATTTCCTCAGCTGCGAGTGTACCCTGGTCAGGATCGCCGAAGCATACTCTGAAAGCTGTCGGTCTGTTCTCGATTACGTTAGCTGCAGATGCAGACGGAGTAATGAAGAACAAGCTGTCTTCGTCAGCCTTTGATGCGAAAGAATCACATGAGCCTGATGTTACACTACCGATAGCAACGTTCATACCAGCCTCAAAGAGTGTGTCATAACCTGTTGCAGCATCTGCTGCTGTTGATTTGTCGTCCTTCATTTCATACTTGAATGTAACGCCGTTGAGACCGCCTGCTGCATTGATTTCTTCAATAGCGAGCATTGCGCCTTCGTTTACAGATGTACCATAAGATGATGTGTCACCTGTAAGAGGACCTGTTGCACCAATAAAGAACTCTGTGTTTTCTGCTGTGTAGTTACCTGCACTACCTCCGCAACCAGCGAGAGCTGCAACTGAAACTACTGCCGCCAGTGCAATTGACAAAAACTTTTTCATTTTACCATTCCTCCAAATTTTCTGTGTTTTCCACAGTAATAGAATATTATTATTTTACTATTTTCTCTATATTATGTCAAGCCTTTTTAGCGATTTAATTACCTTTATCATCAAAAAATGCCCGACAGCAAAGCTATCGGGCATAAAACAATATTTTATTTTGTAAGCTTTCTTACGCAGTCTGCACAAATCCCGTCAAAGCCTTCGATTGTTCCGACAGTTTCGGAATGTACCCAGCATCTGCCACACTTCTCGTATTTACTTGCCTCAGCGGTAACCTTGACAACCTCGCCTACAAACGCATCAACAGGTGCCACTTCGCCAACAACAGCCTTCGATGTAATAAAGATTTCTGCAAGCTCTGATTCCATTGCTTTCAAAAGCTCTGCCAAATCGCCGTCAGCATAAACTGCAACTTCTGCATCAAGTGATTTGCCGATAATCTTTGCATTACGCATCGGCTCAAGCGCCTTATTTACATCATTTCTGACAGCAATTATCTTTTCCCACTTTTCTGCCAAAGCCTCGTCATTATACTTAGCATCAGTCTTTGGCATCTCGGAGAACATTACACTTGCCGTATCATCAGAGTCATAATGCGGCATAAACTTCCAGATTTCTTCTGCAGTAAATACGATTACAGGAGCCAAAAGTTTTACAAGTGCATCCAAAATCATAAACATTGCAGACTGAGCGCTTCTTCTCTCGAATGAGTCAGGCTTTTCGGTGTAAAGTCTTGACTTCAGGATATCAAGGTAAAAGTTACTCAAATCTACTATACAGAAGTTAAGAATTGCATTATAGAGCATATGGAACTCATAACGCTCATATGCTGCAACAGCCTTTTCGATTACGCCGTTGAGCTTCATTACTGCCCATCGGTCAAGCTCTAACATATCCTCAAATTTCACCATATCCTTATTCGGATCGAAGTCATTGACATTGGAAAGGATATATCTTGCAGTATTTCTTATCTTCCTGTAACCCTCAGAAAGCTGCTTAAGCATCTCCTGAGACATTCTCATATCGGTACGGTAGTCAGCAGACACGACCCACAGACGAAGCACGTCTGCACCATACTGGTCTGTTATCTCCTGTGGCGAAATTGAGTTACCCTTTGATTTGGACATCTTTTTACCTTCGCCATCCTGAATCATACCGTGAGTAATAACTGTCTTATAAGGAGCAACACCTTTAGTTGCAATACTTGTGAGGAGCGATGACTGGAACCATCCTCTATACTGGTCATTACCCTCTAAGTACATATCGGGCGGATATACCAAATCATCACGTTCGTCGCATACAGCCTTATGCGATGAGCCTGAATCAAACCAAACGTCCATAATATCCTTTTCTTTTGTGAACTTAGAACATCCGCAAGAACACTTAGTTCCGGCAGGCAGAATTTCTTCAGCAGACTTTTCCCACCACATATCAGGACCTTCTGTCTTAAACAGGTCGCTCACAGCCTTAATGGTGTCATCATTTATAAGCTCCTTACCACATTCCTCGCAGAAGAACATCGGAATGGGAACACCCCACGTTCTCTGACGCGAAATACACCAGTCACTTCTGTCAACTACCATTGATGTAATTCTGTCTTCGCCCCACTGAGGAATCCACTGTACACCCTTGATAGCTTTAATAGCATCATCTTTAAGCGCATCAACTGACGCAAACCACTGGTCAGCAGCTCGGAAAATAATCGGAGAATCACATCTCCAGCAGTGCGGATACTGATGGAGCATATCCTCAGCGCCTACCAGTGCACCAAGCTCCTTGAGCTTTTCAAGGATTGCCGCATTGGACTTTTCGTAGTACATTCCTGCAAATTCGCCTGCATCTTCTGTCTGATATCCCTTACTGTCAACCGGAACAATTGTTTCAATCTGTGGATAGTTTTTGCATACCATATAGTCCTCAGCACCAAAGCCCGGCGCTGTATGAACGCAACCTGTACCAGCCTCAAGTGTTACGTGGTCGCCCACAATTACCAAAGACTCTCTGTCAATAAACGGATGAGCGCAAACCATAAGCTCGAGTTCGCTTCCTGTAAACTTCTTAACGATTTCGTACTCGCCAAGACCTGTTGCCTTAACAACACTTTCAACAAGTTCTGTTGCAAGCACGTATGTCTCACCATTGTCAAACTTACAGAGTGAATACTCAAAATCAGGATTGAGGCACACTGCAAGGTTTCCAGGAAGTGTCCATGTAGTCGTTGTCCAGATAACAAAGTAAACCTTTCCAAGACCAGCGAACAGTCCCTTATCGTCCTTAACCTCAAACTTAACATAAATTGAAGTTGCCTTATCCTCTGCGTACTCAATCTCCGCCTCAGCAAGAGCTGTTTCGCAATGCGGGCACCAGTAAACAGGCTTTAAACCCTTATAGATAAGACCTTTTTTAGCCATTTCACCAAAAACTTCAACCTGATTGGCAACAAACTCATTCTTGAGTGTAAGATACGGATTATCCCAGTCGCCTATAACACCAAGACGCTTAAACTGTGTCTTTTGATTTTCTACATTCTGCAGAGCAAACTCACGGCAAGCACGGCGGAACTTTACCGGTCCTGCCTCGTGTCTGTTAATACCAAGCTTTTTGATTGCCTGTTGCTCAATCGGAAGTCCGTGTGTATCCCAACCGGGAACGTACGGAGCATAAAATCCTGCCAGAGTCTTATATCTTACGATAATGTCCTTAAGCACCTTGTTAAGCGCATGACCCATATGAATATCTCCGTTTGCATACGGAGGTCCGTCATGGAGAACAAAGGGAGTTTTGCCCTTATTTCTCTTTACAAGCTCGTTATAGAGGTCAAGCTCTTCCCAATAAGCAAGAGTTTCCGGTTCTCTCTGCGGCAGGTTGGCACGCATTGGGAAATCGGTTTGAGGAAGATTGACCGATTTGGTGTAATCTTTACAGTTTTCGCACATTGATGTATCGTCCTTTCACTTTAGCATTAAAAACAACTTTAGGGACGTGGCAAAATACACGTCCCTTCTATTTTACTCCATTTTTTCCAACATTTCAAGTATTCCGGAGCAATTTCCTTTAATTCTTGTTTTAAAGCTTTCAACTTCGAGCTTTAATCTCGACAGTTCGTTGCGCTTTTTTACAAGTTCTTCTTCGGTAACACGCACAGCATCAGTAGATTTAGTCTGTGCCTCATTAACTATTGCATCTGCTTTATTTGCTGCATTTTTTTCTATATCCTCAGCAGCCTTCTGTGCAAGTATAATCGACTGCTGGAGAGTCTGCTCCATAGCCTTATAATGCTCGATTTCACTCTTTTGCGAAGAAACCTTATCACGAAGCTCTATATTTTCTTTATAAAGCTTTTCGTAGTCCGCTCCGATAAGGTCTAGAAAATCATCAACCTCGTCTGCATCGTAGCCTCTTAATTTTACCGCAAAATCCTGATTTTGAATATCAATAGGTGTCAACATAAAACCCACGCTCCCTAAATGAATTTTTTAATAGTTATATGAAGTCTGTCGCTCCTTGTCTTAGAACCGACAGCTACAATTTCCGCTCTTCCAAAGCCCCTTACTGAAAGAAGGTCGCCCTCACAAAGTATATAGTCGCTGCGTTCGGTAAGAAGATGGTTCACTGCACACTTTCCGCCCGCTATCAAGTCGGAAGACTTTTTCCTCGAAACCTTTAAGAGCGCAGCCAAAACCGCGTCAAGCCTCATACTTGCAGCTACAATATTTCGCATTTCAAATTCTGCCGCAGCAATCTCACATTCTGTAATTGGAACTATCTTACATCTTACTCCGCAGTTTGAAATTTTTTCAATTCCTGACACAACATCCGCCATATCCTTTGAAACAAAGACGTATGCTCCGTTTGGTGAAACAGAAATATCTCCAATCTTTTTTCTTTCAAGGCCAAGGCTCATAATTGTACCTAAATAATCCCTGTGTGTCAGATTTTTGTTTCCTTTGTTTTCTATTTTAACAGCCGCAATCGGAAACTCGTCATAATCCGCCTCGCACCAGTCAGGAAAAAAGCCTATCATACGACGGCTGGCTGTTTCATAACCGCCATACCAAACACCGCCATTATCTATATAAGTTGCTTTAATCTCCGCCTGTTCCCCTTCGTCAAGAAAATCGGAAAAACGAGGCATATTGTACTTGTCTGCAAGAGTGGATATATCCGATATACGTCTTATCAATAGTTTGTCATTATTCATTATTACAGCTTATTGAAAAAGGCATTGTACCCCACGGGCGCAATGCCTTAAATTCCTTTATCAGAGTGAGCTCCACTCAATTCCTTCAGAATCCTTGACAACCTCGCCCATTATATCAACCTGGCTTGGTGTTGCAACGAAGATACCGCTTGTAATCTTCTGCATTCTTCCGTCAATACCATAAACCGTACCGGAAATGAAATCGATAACGCGTCTTGCCTCATCGGGATCCAACGCACCAACATCAACGATTACCGGTCTTCTTCTTCTGAGCTCATCAGCTACCATTGTTGAATTATTAAAGCATTTAGGCTTTAATACAACAATCTTTGCCTGATTACCCTGAGGATTGAGAGAAACAACCTTGTTGCTCTTTCTGCTAAATACTGACTCTCTCTGAGGTGCCTCTTCGTACTCCTCTTCTTCGTAATCAAACTCATCTACATACTCATCATCAAAATCGCCAAAACCCAGCATATCCTTTACAGACTCAACAAAACCCATACCTATTTCCTCCCTATACACATAATTCTATTTGTACTCTCTGTTTCCAAATATGGCACTTCCCACCCTGACCATATTGGAACCGCACTCTACGGCTATCTCAAAATCGCCGCTCATGCCCATAGACAGATATTTCATATCAACATTATCATATTTATTTGAGGAAATGTCAACAAACCTGTTAAATATGTTATTAAAATGTAATCTTTTTGCAACGTCGTTGTCAAGTTTTGCAAGAATTGTCATAAGTCCAACCACCTTGACGTGCTTTAACGAGCCTGCATATTTAAGTAATGCTTCAAGTTCCTCAGGTGCTACACCGAACTTTGTTTCCTCACCTGTAATATTTACCTGTATCAGAATTTCCATAGTAATTCCGTGTTTTGCAGCCTGACGTTCTATCTCGTCCATCAGCTTTATCGAGTCCACCGAGTGAATAAGGCATACCTTATCAATAATATATTTAACCTTATTGGTCTGCAAATGCCCGATAAGATGCCATCTTACAGGCTTGACCTTATCATATTTATCAAGTATCTCCTGAACCTTGTTCTCGCCAATATCGGTTACACCTGCATCTATTGCTTCGTTAATCTTTTCAGGAGAATGCGTTTTTGTAACGGCAATGAGTGTAACATCTCTATCCTCTCCGTTTTTTGCCAATCTTATTTTTTCTCTTATCTGCGAGAGTTTGTCTGTAATCACCGTCTGCACCTCCAGGGTTTACTTTTCTCCCAATATTATCATATCATATTCATTAAGCTCTCTCTTCGAATCATCTGTGTCCGGTACTATAATTGCTTTATCCGAATTTTCGTCCTGATAAATCATTTTGCAGGGTTTAAAAATATCACTTCCGCCCACTCGTACCATAACTCCGTTCTGACCATCCAAAACCCTGATTGCGTGTACAGGCACTTCAAATCCGCTGTAGCTGTTTCTTATAATCTCAACACCGGTGGCACGTATCGAAAACGCACCCTCAGAAAAGCTTTCGCATTTTAACACAACAACCGCCTTTTTCTGTCCCTCCGGTTCATTTGATACAGATACAACAGACGCTTTTACCTGTTCGCCGGGCAGCTTATCAAAACGAACTTCAACATTGTCTCCCTTTTTTAAATCCTCAAGCTTGTCGCGATCAACAAGGGACACAATGTACCATACATGGTTATCTATAATTTTACAAACCTTATCTCCAGGAAGAGTGTCGCCTATAATCTCTTCTTCACTCTTTTCTTCTTTTTCCTCCGGCTTGATTTCTGCAAACTTTTCAACATTAAAATCTGCCACATTATTAACATTCAGCACATTCTCATAGCCGTCTATCTTGGTGGAATAAATTCCCGCTTCTGTGGAATATATATCCTGCCTGGGATTGGTGATTGTACTTTCAAGCCTAGACCTTTCGGCAGTAAGCTCAGCCAGTCTTTCTGCATTGCCGGCAACTGTGCCGCCTGATGCCAGAAGCTCAATTTCTTCCTTGCATTTGGAAATCTTTTTTATGTCATTTTCTGCAGCTGCCGCTTCTATTTCTTCCTGAAGCTGCAAAAGTCTTTGAGCAGTAGAGCCACTATCTGCAGTAAATCCGCTGCTATCCACAACAACAGAGCCAAGTTCTGTTATCTTGTTGTTTATCGAACCAAGCTCCTGCAGTAATCCTTCATTAATTTCACCACTGTAAATTGTACAAATACGGCGGCTGTTACCCACTCTTGAACCTTCTCTTGCGTAGCTGTAAGCTGTACCGCCATTATCTGCCTTATAGACAGTTTCTTTGCGCACAAGAAAAGCATCACCCTCCACTATTTCCTCCAAGGTCACACTATAAGCTGAAATAGTAGAAACAGGTGCCTGAACATAGCTTATCAAAAAGTACACAAACGTACAAAGTGCAGCAGCAAGAATTACTGTTATTACCTTTTTCATCACACGCCTCCTTGGTGTAATCACTTAACCGGCAAGTATCATATTTATCATATCCCAGACGGTATTTTTATCCTCATCGCCCTTGGTAGAGAAGGGGACTAAAATATCATCTTCCGTAAGCTCAAGCTTTTCATAAATTCTGTTTAGATTAAACTCTTTTTCGCTCTTTTTAAGCTTGTCCGTTTTGGTCGCAATAGCTATTACCGTATCATCAGGACGGACAGTTCTTATCCACTCAAGCATCATAATATCGTCCTTAGTAGGAATATGCCTCGAATCTACAAGAAGAAATATCTGCTTTAGCTGAGGTCTGTTTGAAAGATAAGACTCTATCATATCTCCCCACTCACGAATTTCGTTCTGACTGCGCTTTGCATAGCCATAGCCGGGAAGGTCAACCAGAAATATACTTTCGTCTATATCATAGAAATTAATAGTTATGGTCTTACCCGGTGTCGAGCTGACCCTTGCCAGAGATTTTCTGTTAAGTATTTTATTTATAAGCGAGCTTTTGCCAACATTTGACCTGCCGACAAATGCAAATTCCGGCACTCCTGTTTTGGGATACTGCGTCGGTTTAACCGCAGAAACGGTTATGTGAGCATTATGAATATTCATTTTTCTTTTATCCTTTCATCAGTTAATAAGCGAATGCGAAAGCACTGCGCCCATATCCTTGACGGGCACAAATTTTATATTTGAACGCACCTCTTCGGGCATTTCATCAATATCAGGCTTATTTCCGTCGGGAATAATCACCGTGCTAATACCCGCCCTTAATGCCGCTGTGGATTTTTCTTTAAGTCCACCGATTTCAAGGACCTTACCTCTTAAAGTTATTTCTCCTGTCATTGCAACATCACGTCTTACAGCCTTTCCTGTAAGCGCGCTTGCAACCGCTGTTGCCATTGTAATTCCTGCTGACGGACCGTCTTTCGGCACTGCTCCTTCGGGAACATGGATATGTATATCCTTGGTTTTATAGAAATCCTTATCTATTCCAAGCTTATCGCTTACCGAGCGAATATAGCTGATTGCTGTTTTTGCAGACTCCTGCATAACATCACCAAGTTGACCCGTAAGTTGTGTTTTTCCACTGCCGTCCATAACATTCACCTCAACTGACAGGGTATCACCACCAACCGCAGTCCACGCAAGACCTCTTACTATACCTATTTCGTTCTTTTCATTAATTTTATCAAAACTGTATTTAGGCTTTCCGAGATATTCCTTAATATTTCGCTTTGAAACCTTCACCGTGCGCTGACCGTCTGCAAATTTCCTTGCAATCTTTCGCATAACAGATGCAATAACACGTTCCGTCTGTCTTACTCCTGCCTCGCGGGTGTATTCTGTGCATATTTTCATAACAGCATCATCTGTTATCTCAAACTTCTTCCCCGAAATACCGTTTTCCTTAGCCTGCTTTGGTATCAAATAATTCTTTGCAATGCTTAGCTTTTCAAGATTGGTATAGCCGTTTACCTCAATAAGCTCCATACGGTCCAACAGCGGTCTTGGAATCCTTGAAACGTCATTTGCAGTAGCAATAAACATAACGTCAGAAAGGTCAAATGGCAAATCAATATAATGGTCCTTAAAAGTCTTATTTTGCTCATAGTCAAGAACCTCAAGCATAGCAGACGCTGGGTCGCCCTTTATATCCGCACCCATCTTGTCAATCTCGTCTAAAAGTATCAGCGGATTCTTTACCTTAGCCGTAATCATACCCGACATAATTCTACCGGGCATAGAGCCTATATAGGTTTTTCTGTGTCCCCTGATTTCTGCCTCATCACGAACACCGCCCAAAGATATTCTAACATATTTTCTTCCGATTGCACGGGCTATCGACTTGGCGATTGAGGTCTTGCCCGTTCCCGGCGGTCCTGCAAGGCAAATAAGTGTTCCCTGTCTACCGTCGGTAAGCTTTCTTACCGCCATTTGCTCGATAATACGCTCCTTGACCTTTTCAAGACCGTAATGGTCCTCGTCAAGAATTTCTTTAATGTTATCTATATCTAAATTTTCCTCTGTTTTTACCTCCCACGGAAGTTCTAAAACTGTATCAAGATAGTTTCTTGACACAGCACTGTCAGCACTTGAGCCTGCCATTTTTTCAAAACGTGAGATTTCTTTCATTATCTTCTCACGAACGTCATCGGAGATATTAAGAGACTCCACTCTCTGACGGTATTCCTCAGCCTCATTTTCTATTCCGTCGCCAAGCTCCTCCTCGATAACTCTCTTCTCTTCCCGAAGAAAATAATCACGTTGATTTTGTTCTATACGTTCCCTAGCTATTTTGGCAATCTCTGCCTGAAGCTTTAAAATCTCAGTTTCATACGAAAGTGCAGTAATAAAAGCTTCCGCTCTTTCATAACTGTCAGCCGTTTCTAACATTTCCTGCTTAATACGGAAATCAATATTTGATACACCAACCAGACAGTCGCACAGCTCACCCAGCGTTTTGGTTTTAAAGGTGCGGTTTGCAAGCTCTTCACCCGAAACCACTCTTGAATACTTTACATATTCGTCAAATGCAGCTTTAAGATTTCTTGCCATCGCTGCCAGGTGTATATTCTGTTCCTCAGGAACTTCCGCAAAATCATCAGCAATAACACTCATATACGGCTCGTTAATAGCAAGCTCAAAAAGCTCTACCCTCTTAACACCCTCAACCATAACTCTGGCAATGCCCCTGGGCATCTTTACGACCTGCTTTATTCTGCAAAGAGTTGCAACCCGATAAACCTCGTCAAAGTTAGGTTTTTCAACTCCGGGGTCCATCTGAGCAACAAGAATTATTTCTCTTGTTCCGTTTGTTGCCGCATCTATCGCTTTTTGGGAAAAATCCCTCAAAACATCAAAGCTGACAGTTGACTTTGGCATAATTACAATATTTCTTAGTGCCACCAATGGCAGTACATAACTCATTTTTATATTTTACTCCTTTAAAAGTCTCGGCGCATCCCCTCTCGACATAGTCATCGAGTAACCAGCCGACTTTATTTTATCCTCCAAAATTTTAAGTCCCTCAATGCTTTCTGCACCGGTTATCAGCTTGTTATCATAAAGATTATAGCTTTCCCTTGCAGCCTTTGGCGAGAGGTTAGGCATAACAACATTCGCCCCACATTTTAGTCCACGTTCTCTGCCGCCCTCGGAGATTGTTCCAAGCGCCGTTGTTGCAGGAAGCAGCGTTTCAGGGAAGCACAGCCTTAATATCGAAATAAGTCGCAATGTAAGCTCTAAGCTACCGCTTTCATAATCACCAAAGGGTGTATCCTTATGCGGCACAAACGGACCTATTCCTATCATATCAGGCTCCAACTCCTGCAGAAATCTTATATCAGCCAGAATATGCTCATCCGTCTGATACGGCGAGCCGACCATAAAGCCTGACCCCACCTGAAATCCCAATTCCTTCAAATCAAAAAGACATCTTTTTCTTTCTTCAAGGCTCATACCCTCAGGATGCAGCTTAGAATAATGCTCTGTGGTTGCCGTTTCGTGCCGAAGAAGATATCTGTCTGCACCTGCATTTTTAAGCAGTTGGTAGGACTCCCTGCTTCTTTCACCAAGAGAAAGCGTAACTGCAGCGTGAGGTGCAATATTCTTTATTCCATCTATTATATCACATAAAACTGCATCTGTGAAGTACAAATCTTCACCACCCTGCAAAACAAAAGTAGAAAAGCCCAGTTTAGCACCTGTTTTACAGCAATCAAAAATCTGTTCCTTCGTAAGACGGTACCTTGCCGCATTCTTATTGGAACAACGGATACCGCAATAAATACAGTCATTTTTGCAGATTGAAGAAATTTCAATTAAGCCTCTTATATAAACCCCGTCTCCAAATACACTTCTTCTTACTTTGTCTGCTTCCTTTTGCAAAAGCTCGTCCGCTCCGCCGCCAATTAAAGCAAGTAATTTATCATTCGGAAGATTGCGATTTCGGGAAAGCTCTAAAACATAATTTTTCATATTATTCTTCCGCCTCCAAGCACAATATCCCCATCATATAAAACCACGCTTTGCCCCGAAGTAATGGCACGCTGCGGTTCATCAAATTCAACCACTATTCTGTTATCTTCCGCAAAAAACACACGAGCCGGGCTCTCTTTCATATTATATCTTGCTCTTGCCATAACTCTAATTCCATCTGTTATTCCGTCAGCAAGCCAATTCACTCTATCAGCCGTCAACCTGTTTGACATCAGGTTTTCCGTAAGCCCAAGTACAACACTGTTTGTTTCAGGCTTCAGCTCTACTACATACATTGGTTGCGGCAAGGCAAGTCCAAGACCTTTCCTCTGTCCTATTGTGTAACGGATAAGACCCTTATGTCTGCCGATAACATTGCCGTCAAGGTCGCAAAAATCCCCCTCTTCAAAGCTTCTGCCCAGATACCTTTCTATAAACTCGGCATACTTTCCGTCGGGAACAAAGCATATATCCTGACTGTCCTTTCGTTTTGCGTTTATAAAGCCTTCTTTTTCAAGCTCTTCTCTTGCGCTTTCCTTAGTTGTATCCCCCATCGGAAAACGAAGATATGGCAAAAGCTCACGATTAATCCCGAAAAGAACATAGCTCTGGTCTTTTTTTAAATCTGCCGCTTTTTTTAGGAAAAATTTACCGTCCGTCTGTTCAATCCTTGCGTAATGCCCAGTTGCAAGAAAGTCATAACCGCTTTCCTTTGCAAAATCTGCAAGAATTCCAAACTTCATTCTGATATTACACAATATGCAGGGATTAGGCGTACGGCAATTAAGATACTCGTATACAAAATCATCAATAACAAGCTTTTTAAACTCGTCCTCAAGGTCAAGAATATGGAGTCTGGCACCGAGCTTTTTGCAAGCGGCATCTGCATCTGCTACAGCAGTTTTGTCAGCATCGTGAATCTTCATCATAACACCGTCAACCGCAACACCGTTTTTGATATAGCCAAGCATAACAGCTGTACTGTCCACTCCGCCTGAAACTGCTACAAGTCCCTTTTTCATTCCTGCACCTCTTTTCCTCTATAATTATACCTCTACAAAGGTTACAACCGATTTCTCATTATACTGCGACGAGATTATACCTCCGTCAGAAAGTCTTGAATATATTCCCGCAAACTCTCCGTCGTAAACATAAAGTCCCGTAAGGTTTGAATACATCTTAAACTGAGGCTCTTTATCAGCCAGATAGATATTTTCCGTCTTGTACGGAGTGCAGTATTCCTGCACAATATAATCTTCATTTTTACATCTTTCTATAAGCTCTTCCCATTCACTGTCCGTTGCATCAACTCCCGCAAAAACTCCCTTTGACGCATAGGAATCACTTGGCTTTATTATATAGCTGTCCTTGTCAGCTTTTATGCGGTCAAGGTCGGCATTTACAAGCTTTGATGTGTATGGGATATGCTTTTCAATAAGTTCATTTTCTCTGTCGGTAAGTATTGCCTTAGTCTTTTCATCACGAAGGATATAGAAGAGCGCCTTATGATGAATTACCTGCGTTTTTATACCGCCAAGAACGCATACAGCACCCGCTTTATATGCAGCTAAAAAATCACCGCAATCACCAATATTATTCATAATATCCACCGTAACAGCACGGCGGTAAATAATATCAACTCTCTCATTTTCTTCATCAAACAGAACACCGTTTTTTAATCTAAGCTTTCGTATATCTACAATTTTTGTAGGATATCCGTACTTCTCGAAGCGTCTTTTAAACTCATAAAATTCAGGCAGATACGCCTTGTCAAGAAAATCAACAATGGCTACCCTGGGGTTATTGCGTCGATTTTTAAAGCCTTTATATATCTTGCCCATAGCTATGACCCACGAATCAAAAAGCTCAAAACAGGAAACATTGCCTATCATATCGCGTGGAATATTGTTGATAGAAAATGCCTTTGAAAGCTCATAATCCTCCACCATAGCACTTGTCCCATCGGTATTAAGCTCACAAAATTTATAATCACCCGTTTCCTCGTTATAGAATACGTCCATACGCATTACAGGGACACTCGTTTCGTAGCCGCAATCCGCAAGAATAAGCTCCTCCAGCTCCTTTGAAAACGGAAACAGCTTTCTGTATTCCGCCGAAGTAATATAGTGTTTTACAATCTTATCGAATATTGTATAAAATTCAGACACTAAACTTCTGAACACCTCTATATCGGCACGTTTATAAATCTTGGGGATATGAAGGGTCTGTACACATCTGCCATGAAATGCCACTGGCGACTTTAAAAGATGCTCTCTTACACTTTTCCCCGATTTTAAGCATTCATCATAATTATTTTTTATATATTCAATAAGCTCTTTGTTCCTGTCCATATTCTACCTCATAAAACTGATAAGATATTCAGCTTCTTTTGCGGCACTTCTGCCGTATATTTGGGCATTTTCGCCTTTTTGTCTTATTTCGCATTTTGCATTTATTATGTCGTCAACAGTTGTTCCGTTATACCTGTTTAATACCTCATCAAGCGCATCGGTATAAAAAATCCGCTTTATAAGCTCTGCATATCCGATAGCTCTTTCATACGGCATTGCATCTGCAATCCTTATTTCGATATATTGCTTGAGCCTTACATCAGGAAAAACCATCGAAAGAAAATGTTCTGTCATCCCCTCATCAATGCCGTAAATTTCACAAAGCGCTCCAACCGTCTTGTCTCCTGTATATAAGAACCCATCTCCCATTGGCACAAATATTGCAGGCACATTCAACAGCCCTTCTGCATATTTCTCAAAACCGAAATCGTCCGAAAACAGAGCTTTTGGAATGTATGTCCTTTTTTCATCTACATTATCCCAGATTTCAAGTCTTTTCAACTTGTTCTCCCCATTCGAGCAAATCAGTGCAAAAACAGGAGAAAGTATATATGCCGCACGGAATTTTTTTACAAAATCCGCCTCAGAGTCATAATCCACCGAAATTTGAGTTGATGCACTTCCACGCATCATATACCGTCCCATAGTTCCGCTTTCAAGGAAATATTTATCCATATACCTGTAACGCTCTTTGGGGATTAGTTCTATATTCACAAGCTTACTTTCATCTACAACAGGGATTGTGGAAAGAGTTGCGTTGTATCTCGTCAAAATCGGCTCAGCCTTTTTATAAAAACTATCCAAAACTCTTTTTATTTGTGCAGTATCCTCAAAGGGCTTCACACTAACCTCAAGCTGTGCACCCGGCTCTAATGTAATGGTATATTCTCCCATATCAGCACCGAGGATTTTGCCTGATTCATAAAATATTCGCTTACACCCGTCAGCAATTTCTGCAAGAATATCACAAACACCGTCAGAATAGTTTAAAGGTCTGCCTTCTTTCATCACAAAATGCTCAAGTTCAAGACCTATACGCTCTTTATCTGTAAAGCCTTTTGCAAAATATTCACAAAACCTGTCTCTTGCATTCATACATCCTGCCTCTTTTCCGACATTGCAATACTTCTTCATTATATACTATACCATATAAAAGGCAAAAATTCAACGTAAAAACGAAATTTTCAGTTCTGCTTTCTCTTATTTTTTCTGTTATAAGTCAAATTTTATCCCACTCTTTTTAAACACGCGTATAAGCAGTATCCCCACAACAATACCGGCTACCGACTGTACTGCATTTCCCGGCATACTTGTTAATGCCGTTGCAAAGCCATATATAAAGCCCTCGAATATGTAATATCCCGATATCATAACCATCTCTGCAATAATTGTGGCAATAACTACCGATTTCAGCTTTCTTATCACATAAAACGCAACAACTGCCATTAAACCTTTGATAACAAACGTAGCCGGTGCATAGAGCACAAAACCGGAAAATAAATCTGCCAACATAGACCCTATTCCTGCTGAAAGAAAACCGTAAAACGGTCCCAGCATCCACCCTGAAAGGATAATAACACCATCTCCAAGGTTTATGTAGCCATTTGGTGTCAATTGTATTTTAATAATCATTGTCGCAACACAAACAAGCGCAGCAAGCATAGCAGACATTACAATCCTTCTTATCTTGTTCATTTTCCTTAAACCTCCTTTTCCTTGCAAAATATTTTACTCCTGCATTTTTTATGTGTCAATAAAATTACTTAATTTTTTTAACAAAATAATACAAAAAAGCTTGCAAAAAGGGAAATAATATGTTATAATCCATAATGGTGTGCTTTGCACAGCAAAAAATATGTAAGGAGGGATACCGAATGAAGCAAGGAATTCATCCCGAATACAAGCAGACTACTATCAGATGTGCTTGCGGAGAGGTAATTGAGATTGGTTCTACAAAGGAAAATATCCAGGTGGAAATCTGCTCAAAGTGCCATCCTTTCTACACAGGTAAGCAGAAGCTCGTCGATACAGGCGGCCGTGTAGAAAAGTTCAACAAGCGTTTCAACAGAAAGTAAGCTTATTGTATTTCTTGATTTTTTGCAAATTAAGGTTAAACCTACGCTTGGATGACCGAATCACCAACGGTTTCTCAGCGACAGGGGATCATTTATTATAGGAGGTGAAAGCAATGACAAAGGAGCGTAAGCAGGAAATTATCGCTACATTCGCAACTCACGAAGGCGATACAGGTTCTCCCGAGGTGCAGATTGCACTTCTCACAGAGAGAATTAACCACTTGAACAACGAGCATCTTAACACTCACAAGAAGGACAACCACTCCAGACGTGGTCTTCTTATGATGGTTGGTAAGAGACGTGGTCTTATGAACTACCTAAAGGAACAGGATATCGAAAGATACCGTGCCTTGGTTGCTAAACTTGGTCTTAGAAAGTAAGAAATTTTGTTTATGGGCAAGCATTTTTATGTTTGCCCATAAATTTGATTTTGCGGAGATATCTTAGCATATAAATAGAGCATCTTTTATTTTAAAGCTGTTGTATTTATCTGCTGATATATCTCCCACGAAACAAAATAACTACAAAGGAGATGTAAAACTATGTTTAAAACATTTGAAACAACACTTGCAGGACGTAAGCTAGTTGTTGAAACAGGCAAAATGTGCTGTCTTTCAAATGGACATTGTTTAGTCCGTTACGGCGATACTGCGGTAATGGTGAATGTAACCGCATCAAGAATGCCCAGAGAAGGCATCGACTTCTTCCCTCTTTCAGTTGATTATGAGGAGAAGCTTTACTCAGTTGGTAAAATTCCCGGCGGATATATTAAGCGTGAGGGTAAGCCGTCAGAAAAGGCAATCCTTACATCAAGAGTTATCGATAGACCTATCCGTCCCTTGTTCCCTGCAGACCTTAGAAATGACGTGTCTGTTGTTGCAACAGTTCTTTCGGTTGAGCACGACAATCCTCCCGAGGTAGCTGCAATGATTGGTACTTCAATCGCACTTTCAATTTCAGACATTCCCTGGGCAGGTCCTATCGGCGGTGTATGGCTTGGTTTGGTTGACGGCGAATATGTGATAAACCCGACAGAAGCACAGCGTGAAAAGTCAGAAATGCACGTAACTCTTGCCGGCACCAAAGAGAAAATCATTATGATTGAAGCCGGCGCAAATGAAATCCCCGAGGATGTAATGCTCGATGGCATTAAGTTTGCTCACAAGACAATTATCGAAATCTGCGAATTTATCGATGGCATCCGTGCAGAAATCGGAAAGCCAAAGTTTGAGTACACACCACACACTGTAAATGCAGACCTCTGGAACGCAATCAAGGATATGTGCTATGACAAGATTAAGTTCGCACTTGATACTGATGATAAGAATGTCCGTGACGAGCGTATGGGTGTTATCGAAAGCGAAATTATTGAAAAGCTATCAGAAGAGTTCCCCGACCTCACAGTAGAGCTTGGCGAAATCCTTTACAAGATGCAGAAGGAAATAGTGCGTGATTGGCTCTATGTTGGAAAGCGTGTTGACGGCAGAGGTCTTGACGAGATAAGACCGCTCGCTGCAGAGGTTGACCTTTTAGCAAGAACACACGGTTCAGGTATGTTCACAAGAGGTCAGACTCAGGTTCTTACAATTGCTACACTTGCACCTCTTGCTGAAATGCAGCGTCTTGATGGTATTGATAATGAGGAAAGCAAGAGATATATGCATCACTACAACTTCCCGTCATATTCTGTTGGCGAAACAAAGCCATCAAGAGGCCCCGGCAGACGTGAGATAGGACACGGTGCATTGGCAGAGCGTTCATTGGTGCCCGTACTTCCTTCCGAGGAAGAGTTCCCGTACGCAATCCGTACAGTATCAGAGGTACTTTCTTCTAACGGTTCAACATCGCAGGGCTCTGTATGTGGCTCTACACTTGCTCTAATGGCAGCAGGTGTTCCCATTAAGGCTCCCGTTGCAGGTATCTCCTGCGGTCTTATCACAACTGATGAAGGCTTCACCACAATGGTCGACATTCAGGGCTTAGAGGACTTCTACGGCGAGATGGACTTTAAGGTTGCAGGTACTAAGAAGGGTATCACTTCTATTCAGGTTGATATAAAGAACGACGGTCTTACCTACGAGGTAATTGCTGAGGCGTTTAGAAAAACAAGGATTGCACGTTGCCACATCATCGACGATGTGCTCTTAAAGGCTATACCCGAAGTCCGTGACCACCTTTCACCTTATGCTCCGAAGGTTATGACGATGCACATTGACCCCGATAAGATTCGTGAGGTTATCGGTCAGGGAGGTAAGGTTATTCAGAAGATTGTTGCCGATACTGGTGCTAAGATTGATATTGAAGACGACGGCACAATCTACATCTTCGCAGTTGATCAGGCATCAGGTGATGCTGCACGTCAGACTATCGAGCTTATCGTAAAAGAGCCTGAGGTTGGCGAGATTTACACAGGTCTTGTTAAGACAATCACAGCATTTGGTGCATTCGTTGAAATCCTTCCCGGCAAGGATGGTCTCTGCCACATCTCCAAGCTTGCTCACCATAGAGTAGAAAAAGTTGAAGATGTTGTAAAAGAGGGCGATACACTGACTGTTAAGGTTATGGAAATCGACGCAAAAACAGGCAAAATCAGCCTTTCTCATAAGGACACACTTCCAAGAGAAGAACGTAAGCCTAAGACAACAGAAGAATAATTATAAAAGGACTATCTCATCAATTTTGTGAGATAGTCCTTTTTGTTTACTTAAACGATATGGAAATCCTCTTTTGTCATTTGTCATCTGTTGCCGGATTATCAATCAGCTCGCCGTCTTCTGTAAAGCGCGACCCATGACAAGGGCAATCCCACGAATGCTCGTGTTTATTATACTTAAGCGCACACCCCATATGCGGGCAACGAGGAACGGTTGGGGTTAAAAGCCCAAGTATAGATTCAACGGTATTTATTGCCAACTGAGGATGTAATATACTTCTTGACGGAGAAAACAAATTTGCATATTTGTTTTCTTTTTCCAGAACCATATCGCATAATATCATTGCTGCAGTCATTGATGATGTCATACCCCACTTATTAAACCCTGTAGCAACATACAGATTCGGTGTGTTTTTGGAATACTGACCGATGTATGGTATCCCATCAAGAGTCATACAATCCTGCGTTGCCCATCGGCCTATCTCCTGGGAGTCAGGATAATAATTATTGGCAGTTTGAACAAGCTCATTCCAAGTTCCGCCGTTTTTGCCTGTGCGGTGACTCCCTCCGCCAAGAATTAACAACTCACCATAACTGCGAAAAGAAAGTCCTGTTTTCGATTCATCAACATACATATTCTTTAAAATAGGAGTTCCTTTTAATGCAAGCACATACGAACGATGCTGGTACATCTTGAGAAAATAACCACCGTGTTTATTAATAAACGGAAAGTGAGTTGCAACAATGATTTTTTCTGCTACAATCTTTCCTTGATTTGTAATTGCCCCATCGGGTCTTAATTCCAAAATTTTTGTATTTTCGTATATAGGGAGTTCTTTTGCAACTTGATACGCAAATTCAAGCGGATGAAACTGTGCCTGATTTTTAACCATTACAGCGCCTCCTGAAACAGAAAAAGGAAGCTCTGTTTTATCAGAAAATTCAGCATCACAGCCAAGTCTATTTAATGCATCGACTTCTCTTTCAATTTTTTCTCTACTATCAAGTGAATATACATATGAATCACACTCTGTGAAATCACAAGCAATGATATCGCAAAGCTTGCGGTATTTGTCAAGTGCCTCTTTCTGACTTTCAAAATATAGTCTCGCATTTTCCAAGCCGTATTTTTTTATAATTTTATCATATATCAACCCGTGCTGATAGGTTATTTTTGCTGTTGTGTCTTTAGTAATTCCACAGCAGATTTTGTCTGCTTCTGCAACAACGCAATCTACTCCTCTGTTTTTTAGCATATATGCGCACAAAATCCCGCATATTCCTCCGCCTATAATCAAGACATCAGTTTTTTGTGTCCCCTCAAACGATTGAAATTGAGGTTGTTCTACTGCATCGCTCCATATTGATTTCATAACATCACCGTAAATCCTTGCTTGAGACATAACTACTACAATTCACTTGTTTTTTTATTTATTGTATAATAATTATTCCCTCTTTGATTATGTATCATTCATTTTCTAAAAAATCGAACACTCGCATAGATAAGGACATTGTGCAGTAGAATAATTGATTTTTTATATTATAAGCATAAATAAGACTAATATAGCAAGAAATCCTAAGTTGTACAGAGAAAACATCTTTATGTAATATCCTGCTTTGCCCTCGTTATGCTTTACGTACTCGCGAAATGTGATAAGACTCGCAAGTGAAGCAATAAGAGTTCCAACACCGCCTATATTGACACCCACCAGTAAATCGGCATAATTCTCAGTAAACTGCGACAAAAGTATCGCCGATGGCACATTACTTATAATCTGGCAGGATAGGACGCTTACAAGCAAGGTGTTCTTTTCAAGCAGCATAGAGAAAAAGTCTTTTACAACCCCAACCCTCGCCATATTTCCGGCAAATATAAAGAAGAACACAAAAGTCAGCAAAAGCGGATAATCCACCATCTTAAGCGCCTTCCTGTCTGCCAACATCAATACAGACGGTATTGTCACCAATCCTATCCAATAGGGTATCCCCCTGAACACTATCGCTATCGAGAGTGCAAACAGAATCAGATAAAGGGTTACCCTTGGTATATTAAACTCTACCTTTTCATCGGGCAGACTAAGCTCCTCATTTTTAACAAATACAAGGCAGCAAAGTGTAATCAATATTACCGATAACACAAACGGAGGAAACATAATTTTTATAAATTCAAGATTGGGTATCTCAAAAGTAGAATACATGTACAAATTCTGCGGATTACCAAAAGGCGTCAGCATTCCGCCCAAATTAGCCGCAATATTCTGCATTATAAATACAAATGCCATATACTTTTCTTTGCCTGTTGTGGTAAGCACTAAATATCCAAGCGGCAGAAAGGTCAAAAGTGCCATATCATTTGCAATCAACATTGAGCCTATAAATGTTATGTACACAAGCACCAGAATACTCATTCTGGTAGTCTTGAAAATCTGCACAACACGTCTTGCAAGAATATAAAAGAAATTTATATTCTTAAGCGCACAGACAACCGCCAGCACGCAAAACAGGCACGTAAGCGTCTTATAATCAAAATAACCCACATATTCACTGTCAGGCGGTATAATGAAGCTCGTCAAAATAGCCGCACAAAAAGCAATCACCATAACAGTATTTTTTCTTAAAAATGATACCATATTCATTACCCCTAAATATAAAATCCATCAAGAGATTATTATATCAAATTTACGATAAAAATCAACACTTTCAGACAAAAAAAGACATTCCTCCGAAGAAGAATGTCCCTTAGGTTATCCTATAAACATCTGTGTCCAATAGTTTCCATCCTTGACGTATCCTACACCGATTTTAGTATATGAAGAATTAAGGATATTCGCTCTGTGTCCTGATGAGTTCATCCATGCATTTACTACCCTTTCAGGTGTAGTCTGCCCTTTTGCAATATTCTCTCCGGCACTTCTGTATTTGATACCAAAGCTCTTCATCATTTCAAAAGGTGTACCGTAAACGGGACTTATGTGCGAAAAATAATTGTTATTCTTCATATCCTGAGATTTATATCTTGCAACACGGCTAAGCTCCCAATTCTCAGTCAAGGTTTTCAGTCCGTTCTTTACTCTTATTTCATTAACCAACCGTACAACTGCACTTTCAAAATCAAGCACATCCTGATTCATCTGAGGAATATTAAGAATCTGACCCGGATAAATAAGGTGCGGATTTTCAATATGAGAGTTTGCATCTATAATCTCACTAAGTCCAATCTCGTACTTTACAGCAATCTTCCACATTGTATCACCCGATACTACAGTATATGTCGATGCTGCAGATGCGGCTATGTACACATTCATAACCTGAGCCGCTATAACAGCAGCTACCATGATTTTTTTAAGCATTATAAAAACCTCCTTTGCCTGTATATATCATATCACAAAGGTTCCCAATAATGCAAATGTAATATATGGTTATTTTACCGACTATTAGACACCGTCATAGTACAAACGATGTTGGGCTGCGTCCACCAATCAGCCTTCGCTTCACTCGGCTTCTTGGGGACTTCGCGATCTCACCATGGTTCTCGCCCATCATCTTCCTTTTCAAAACAAAAAACCTGAACCATACCTTCGGTATCATTCAGGTTTTGGAAGAAGC
>JAXJXP010000040.1:0-49505 GCA_036307445.1 Clostridia bacterium | reverse complement strand
TTTGGCGACCCGGATGGGGCTCGAACCCACGACCTCCAGCGTGACAGGCTGGCGTTCTAACCAACTGAACTACCGGGCCATATATGGTGGGAGTTACAGGGCTCGAACCTGTGACATCCTGCTTGTAAGGCAGACGCTCTCCCAGCTGAGCTAAACTCCCATATACCATATTCACTCTTTGTTGAGCGACAACATCAATTATTATAGCAGTGAAATATGTATTTGTCAATACTTTTTTTAAAATTTTTTGTAAAAATATTTTTGTGGATTTGTTTATATTTTTGTGCAATCGGAAAGAAAATATTATTTTGAAAAGAAAAAAATTTTTTCTTATTGAAAGATAAAAAATCTTGCAGTAAAATATTATGCAAAGACAGGTAAATATGTGAAAGAAGTGAAAATAATGTTTGAAAAAAAGCTTACAAAATATCTTGCAGAGCTTTCAAAGCTGGAATTTTCGGAAAGAGAGCTTGAAAGACTAACTGCTGAAATGTCCGATATAGTTGCATTGATGGATGCGGTAAAGGGAATAGATTCTTCGTTAGAAACATATACTCTTCCGGCGGTTAATTATGATAATATAAGGGCTGATGTACCGACTAAATCGCTTAAGACGGCTGAAATCATTGCAAATGCAAAGGCTGTAAAGAATGGTGCTTTTACCGTTCCAAAGGTGGTATAAGACGAAGGGGTGAGAATTATGACTATAAGAGAATTGCAATTAAAGCTTAGAAATGGTGAAATAGGTGTGGTTGAGCTTACGAAAAGCTACCTCGACAAAATAGAAAAGTGCGATAAGGAAATTAACAGCTATATAACCGTTTCTGCTGAAAAAGCTTTAAAAGATGCTGAATATGCTCAGAAGAAAATATTATCCGGAGATGCGGAATTACTTACCGGGATACCTCTTTCAATAAAGGACAATATATGCACCCAAGGTATAAGAACAACCTGTGCATCAAAAATGCTCGAGGACTTTGTCCCTGTTTATAATGCGACAGTTGTTGATAAAATAGAGAAAAGCGGAGCGGTGATGCTTGGGAAAACCAATATGGACGAGTTTGCAATGGGAGGCAGCTCGCAGACATCATATTTTGGCGGTGTAAAAAATCCTTATAATTTAACACGAGTTGCAGGCGGTTCGTCGGGTGGTGCGGCGGCTTCTGTTGCAGCAGATTTGTGTGTGGCGGCTTTGGGAAGTGATACGGGCGGCTCGGTCAGACAACCGGCAGCTTTCTGTGGAGTTACCGGGTTAAAACCCACATATGGAGCGGTTTCACGCTATGGTCTTATTGCATTTGCATCAAGTTTTGACCAGATTGGTGTATGTGCTGTATCTGCTGAAGACTGTGCGATTGTTCTTGACGTGATATGCGGAAGGGACGAAAAAGATGCTACAAGCTCACATAAAGCAAAGGGCAACTATACAGAATTTATCGGTATGAGCCTCAAGGGGAAGAAAATTGGTATTCCAAAGGAGTTTTTTGGTGAAGGTATTTCTGATGAGGTAAAGCTTGCGGTAATGAAATCGGCAGAGTTTTACAAGGATGTCGGTTGCGAGATGGTAGAAGTATCTATGCCAAGCCTCAAATATGCAGTTTCGGCATATTATCTTATATCCTCGGCTGAGGCAGCGTCCAATCTTTCGCGATTTGATGGCATCAAATACGGACACCGTGGAGTCGGTGATACCTACGACGAGCTTATAAAAAGGACAAGGAGTGAAGGCTTTGGCGATGAGGTTAAAAGAAGAATACTGCTTGGAAACTATGCACTTTCAAGCGGATATTACGATGCTTACTATAACAATGCAAACCGAATAAGGACGCAAATCATAGCGGAATATGACTCGATTTTTGAAAAATGTAATGTCATACTGACGCCTACGGCACCGACGTCTGCATATAGAATTGGACAACAGGAGAAAGCCCCTGTCAGAATGTACCTGTCGGATATTTGTACCGTTACAGCAAATATTGCAGGGCTTCCTGCTATTTCCACCCCGTGCGGATATGATAAGGACGGTATGCCGATTGGTATGAGCCTTGTCGGAAGGGCTTTTGATGAGGCAAATTTGGTGGCTATTTGCAATGTGTATGAGAAAGCATTTGACAGAAAACAGCCAAAAGAAAGGAATAAGGAAAAATGAAATATATTCCTGTTATAGGTCTTGAAATACATGCAGAACTCCTGACCAAATCAAAGGTTTTTTGCAGTTGCGCCAACGAGTTCGGTGGCAGACAAAATGACCGTGTATGTCCGATTTGCTCGGGTATGCCGGGGACTTTGCCGGTTGTAAACAAAGATGCTGTCGAGCTTGCGATAAAGGCAGGCTTTGCGCTTGGATGTACAGTTAATAATTACAGTACCTTTGACCGTAAAAACTATTTCTATCCTGATTTACCTAAGGCATATCAGATTACACAGTTTCAGCATCCCATATGTACCGAAGGTAAAGTGCGTGTCTGCGGTAAGGATATACGGATAAACAGAATTCATATAGAAGAAGATGCCGGTAAGCTTATTCACGATGGTGCAGAGGGTATTTCTATGGCGGATTATAACCGTTGCGGAGTACCGCTTATAGAGATTGTAACAGAGCCTGATTTCAGAAGGGTAGAAGAGGTGCAGGCATTTGTTGAGGAGATTGCCCGACGGCTTAAATATGCAGATGTATGCGATGCCCGTATGGAGCAAGGGTCTTTAAGAGTAGACGTAAATATTTCGGTAACGCCGGAGAATTCGACGGAGTTCGGAACACGTGCGGAGATTAAAAATCTAAACTCGGTACGTGCAATCGGGCGTGCGATTGAGTATGAAATTACAAGACAGTCGAAGATATTAGAACGTGGGGGGAAGGTTGCTCAGGAAACACGACGTTTTGATGATAAAACTGGCGAAACAGCTTCACTTAGGTCAAAAGAGGAAGCTCACGATTACCGTTATTTCCCTGAACCAGATATCCCGCCGGTGTTTATCTCTGATGACAGCTTGGCTGAAATAAAAGCAAAAATGCCCGAAATGCCGGATGTGCGTTTTGAACGTTATACTAAGGATTACGGACTGCCGGAGGATGATGCAAGACTGATTATTCTTGATAAGGATTTTTCTGATTTCTATGATAAAACGGTAAGTTTTTATCCGAGCTATAAGCAGATTTCGAATTTGATGCTTGTGGAGCTTAACCGTTGCCTGAACGATAGCGGAAAAACCGCGTCCGGACTTAAGTTTACTCCGGAAATGTTATCCCAACTGGCTAAAATGAGCGATGATGGGTTTGTTTCGAAAAATGCAGCAAGAGATATTCTTGCTATGATGTTTGAAACGGGCGAGAGTGCGGCAAAGATTGCAAAAGAGCATAATCTTATAATGTCTAATGATACAGACGAACTGGAAAGAGTGGTAGACAAGGTTATTGCAGAGAATGCTGAAGGTGTCGAAAGCTATCGGAACGGTAACGAAAAAATTATAGGATTTTTGATGGGGCAGATTATTCGTCTTGCAGGTAAGGGTACAAATATGAAATTGGCAAGAGGGATTTTAATTGAGAAAATTACAGGTAATCACAATAATTAAAAATATTGAATATTATAAAGCAGGCGGATAAAAAATTCTGCCTGCTTTTGCATTATATATTTAGATAGGAGAAATCAGTATGTGTAATATAGAAGGTGTAGTGGGGTACGCATACGTGCCTCCGCAGACAACATTTAACACATTTCCGCCGGAGAGAGCGCTTGAATGCGGTACTCTTTTTCCGGAATTGAGCCTTACTATGTGCGAGTACCTCGCAGGAGTTAAGGAGGATAAATGTGATGATTAACAATATAGCAAAAAGAAGACTTTTGAGAGAAATCAAAGAAACGGACTTTGTTCTTACGGAACTTAATCTTTTTCTTGACACCCATCCCGACCATCAGGAAGCACTTAAAATGTTTGCGACCTATGAGAAAAAGGCTGAGAGATTAAAGGCAGAATATCAGAGACTTTTCGGGCCGCTTACTCCGTCTGTTAATAATAACACAACCACATGGGAATGGATTCAGGGCCCTTGGCCCTGGGAAAACCGATGAAAGAAAGGGGATTATAAAGTATGTGGGAATATCAGAAAAAGCTTCAGATACCAATAAATATTAAAAACCCAAATCCGAAACTGGCAGCTTTCATTGTGAGCCAGTACGGTGGACCGGATGGTGAGCTTGGTGCGTCTATGCGCTATCTTTCGCAGAGATTTTCGATGGAAGATGATGTGGCAAAGGGCTTGCTTACAGATATTGGAACAGAGGAACTTGCGCATTTGGAGATGGTAGGCGCAATTATTCATCAGCTTACCAAAAATGCAACCACCACAGAGATTGAAAATAGCCCGATGGCACCTTATTATATCGACCATGCAAAGGGCGTGTATCCTGCTGCAGCTGCGGGAAATCCGTGGAAAGCCGAGTATATCGGTGTCAAGGGCGACCCGATTGCTGATTTGGTAGAAGACTTGGCAGCAGAGCAAAAGGCGAGAGTAACATATGACAATATCTTAAAAGTCTGCGATGACCCCGATGTTACAAAGGTAATCAAGTACCTGCGAGAAAGAGAGGTTGTACACTTCCAGAGATTCGGTGAGTGTCTTAACAAGATTCAGGAAAACGTTGGTGCGAGAAAAATTACCGGTTGCGGAATAAAAGAAGATTGCTGACAGAGAATGTCCCGTTTTATACGGGGCATTTTTCTATGTTAAAAATTTAAAAATACCATTTACATTTGTATAATCAATATGATAAAATAATCAAATGAGGTGTAAAACACCATATTAAGATGTGATTTGCCTATTGGTTTGGGGTGCTGAGGAGATTATAATTAAGATATAATAGCTTAAGGAGGTAGATAAAATGGCAGATTTAAGAGATTCCTTGTGGATATGGGGGTTAGAGCCTGATTTTCATAATAAAGCATTTGGGCTTTCTTCACGTATGACGGCGGCAGAAGGCGCACTTTATATGGGTATTCGTAATATTTATATGGTAGTAAATTTCAATAAGCCGGAACCGCCGTTTGATCAGTATTCAAGGTCATTTACAACCTTTAATCAGGTTAAGTGGTCTATTATAGGCGATGTTTCTTCTGACAGAACAGACGTACCGTTTGGTGATTTGGATGAGGTACTTCGTCAGGCAGAGATGTTTGATAATGTAACAGGCGGTGTTCTGGACGATTTCTTTAATCACCCCGAACGTGCAAAGATTTATACCCCTGATAAGATAAAATACATACAGGATAAAATGCACAATTTCCATAAACGTCCTCTTGACCTTTGGTGCGTGTACTATCCGGAAAACAATAACTCAAGAGCACATCTGGAAAATGTTGACGGTGCACATATGTGGACGTGGAAGGAGTCTGACCTTTCGGTTTTCCACGAAAGATATAAGAAGTTTAAGGAGGACACGGAGGGGAAGAGAAGAATGCTCGGCATTTATTGCCTGAACTATGGTGATGACGGCGGACGCCTCGCAACAGTTGAGGGTATGAAATTCCAGCTTGAAACTTGTACCGAGCTTTTGGTAAAGGGTGAAATTGAGGGAATTATTTTCTGCTCAAATACTGCTATGGACTGTAATCTTCCGTGCGTAGAGTTTGCTAAAAAGTGGATAGAGGACAATCATAAGATATAATATTAACTGCCTTGTTTATACAAGGCAGTTTTATTGTATATTGTACTTTATATAAATATATGCTATAATATATCTGGAAAAATACTGATAAAAGAGGTTGTTTTATGAAAGAGGCAGTACCGAATTATTATAAAGAATTTAAGTGTATTGCAGACAGATGTGAGCATAGCTGTTGTATTGGTTGGGAGATTGATATTGACGAAGAAACTATGCTTTTTTACAATTCGCTTGATACTGCTATGGGTGAGAGAATAAGAAAACATATTGAGGGAGAAGTACCACATTTCATTCTGAATAAAGGTGAGAGATGCCCATTCCTAAATAAAAGCGGACTTTGCGATATAATCTGTGAATGTGGCGAAGATGCTCTTTGTGATATTTGCACACTTCATCCAAGATTTAAGAATTTCTATTCTTCATTTGTTGAAACGGGGCTGGGGCTTTGTTGCGAAGAGGTGGCGAGGATAATTTTGTCGGAGGCAGAAAGGTTTTATATCGACATACCTGAAAATGTTGATATATCGGAAGATGAGAGGAATTTTTTTGTAAAAAGGCAGGAGATTTTCTCACTTTTGCAAAACAGGGAAAAGAGTATAGGAGAAAGATTTATTTTGCTGGCTGATGAGCATTGTTTGACCTTTGATTTTAAGATTGATAAGCTATGTGAGTTGTATCTTTCTTTGGAAAGACTTGATGAAAAGTGGACAGAGGAGCTTAACAAATTACAGGTTTTTTCTTTTGAGGGCAGAATTTTTGATGATAAAGAGTTTCAGATACCTTTTGAACAGTTAGCGATATACTTTATCTTCAGGCATCTTGAAGGAGCGATATGGGATGGGGATTACAGCTCTAGAATAAATTTCGCACTTATGAGTTGTTGTCTTATAGGAGCACTTGCAGAATATTATCAAAGGGCAGGCGGTATCAGCTTTGAAAAACTGATTGATTTGGTGAGAATGTACTCGTCGGAGGTGGAGTATTCGGAAGAAAACCTTAATGTACTTATGGGCAGTTGATAAATAAAAGGCAATGTTTCAGCGGTGAAACATTGCCCTTTTCTTTTATCAGTTAAAATCACGTGTTAAATTATTAAGCCATTTATAAGAACGGAATCTCCAGAAGACAAACCCGATTTTAAGTAACTCATCAGCGGTTAGTATAATATACACAATTTCGACGGGAAGCCTAAGCCAGAATGCTGCAATGGCGCCCAAGGGTATTACGATACACCACAGAGTGCCAATATCCATCACAAGTCCGAAATTTGTGTCCCCGCCCGCACGGAAAACTCCTACAATGAGAACGGTTGTAAAACCCTGGAAAACAACGAAATAGCTCATAACATACATCATAATTGATAGATAGCCGTCGGCTTCTTCGCCGAGTGCCATAAAGGTCTTTATAACAGGAGAGATTGAGAGTATAAGCAATCCGCCTAAAACACCAAGGATGCCGGTCAAAGTGATAAGGCGCACAGAATATGTTTTTGCGTGTGTAAGTTTTCCCTCGCCTATTGTTTTGCCCAGAATTATGGCGGTGGCGTTTGCCAACCCGAAAACTATAACCATTGCAAGCTGACGTACTACCTGAACTACCGAGTTCGCCGAGGTTGCGGCCTTGCCCATATGCCCAATTATTGCGTTTATGGCAGAAATTCCGCCTCCCCACATAATCTCATTAAAGGTAACGGGAACGCTGTACTTGATAAAGTCCTTTGTAAGAAGCTTGTCGGTTTTAAAAAGGGCAGGAAGTCGGAGCCGTATGGTTTTATTCATCTTAAAGGCATAAAACAGCACTATTATCAATTCGACATAGCGGGCAATTGCTGTAGCGATTGCTGCACCCTTTACCCCAAGAGCAGGCGCGCCGAAAAGACCGAAGATAAGAATCGCATTGCCAATCACATTTACTATAAGAGAAACTAAATATACAACCGTTGAAATTATTACACGTTCCGTACTCCTGACAACTCCGAGGTAGATTGCCGTAAAGGCGGCAGGTATATATGCGAGAGCCACTATTTGCAGATATTCTGCTCCTGAGGCTATAACATCAGGCTCGTGCGAGAATATACGCATCAGGTATGTCGGGAACAAAAGCGCAACAACAGTAAATGCCACTGCAGCAACAATTGCAACGCGCATTGCAAGTCCTAATATGTTCTCAATTGTATTCTTATCACCCTTGCCCCAGTATTGTGCGGTAAGAATTGCTGCACCTGAATTAAGTCCGAAAAATACAAGTGTCAGTACAAAGTAAATTTGTCCGGCAAGAGATGATGCGGAAATTGCAACTTCTCCGACTCTGCCGAGCATCAAAACGTCTGCTGCCTGTACACCTACATTTATAAGATTTTGTATAGCCATAGGGAAAACCAAGGCGAATACAGTTTTATAGAAACTTATTTTTTCTGCTCTGGAATTTAGTTCGTTCATTTTAAACCCTTCCTTTTTTATTGTCTGTTGCGTATTATATCAACTTTAATATTCTTTGTAAATAATATTTGCAAAAAGAAATATAGTCGTAACCTTTTCACCAAATTATCATTCTTGCATACTATGTTATTACAAGGGTTTTCCCTGAAATAAAGAATAAGGAGGGCATAGTGATGACAGATTGCGGACTTTGCCATGGCGGCGTAGGCAGCTTTGATTGCGAAACATTACTCTGGATTCTTTTAATACTTATCATACTTTGCTGTGTTTGCCACTGATTAAATAACATAAGCAATCGTAAAAAAGTATATAACCACCGACTTAGTCGGTGGTTATGCTGCATTATTTAATAATTTCTTCTCAAACCTCTCACAACGCCGAAAATTCTTATCCTGAGCATATCTTTTCCTTCAAATTTTCTGGGCGGATACATAGGATTTACCGAGTGCAGAGTAATAAAACCTGCACCGTGCTCAATTTTTTTGACTACTCCGTTATCATCATCCACCATAACAACGGCATAATCACCCGACCCGGCTGTCGGACAGCATTTTACCAATACCTTATCTCCGTCCTTAAATTCGGGGTACATACTGTCGCCCTTTACCACGAGATAAGCATATTCTTCTGCACTTGAAAGACTAGTTCTGTCTTCCATAATATATCCGATTACGTTGCTGTCTGCAAAGGCGCCCTCTCCTGCCGCAACATTACCGAGGATTGGTATTGCAATTTTTGGGCTTCCTGAATTTACCGGCAGAGCGTTGTCAGGGATAACAGACTTTTTGCCTGTAAGCATAGCAGGGTCTAATGACAATGCCCGTGCAATAGATTCCAAAACGGCTATTTTGGGAGTCGTAATAAGTCCGGCTTCGTATCGTTGGATTGTGGATTTTGTAACCCCGACTCTTTGACCTACTTCCTCAAGTGTAAGATTTAATTCACGTCTCTTTTCGGCAATTATTCTGCCTATTTCCCTTGTTCTCTGCTCCATATTTCCCGCAACTCCTTCTCTATATGTACCAAAAATCCCTTTTCATATGACAGTATATCACAAAAAATTGCATTATGCAAGAAAAATCGACAAAATAATTGCATTATGCAAATCGAGAGAGCTTATTCTTTAGTTCTGCTATCTCCCTTTTCATATTTTCCATTCTGCGTGTTAAAAATTCTTCGGGGGATTTTTCGGGCATTGAGTCAAAGGGGGACGGATTTATATATGTAATAAGATCAGTGTCGGTATGATTTCCGTAAAAATAGTGGCAGTCGTCATTGTGCCAGATACCATAAATATTTGCGGGGAAGGGTGGTTTTATTACTGCGTGAGGACGGCCTGACTGGCTGTCTGCGGGCATATAACGTAGATATCCGTCGCTTTGCCATGCGACAAAAAGTCGCGAATTGTACTCTGTTATAATAATTCCGTCGGATGCCTCATCTTTGCAAAGCTCACGGTTGTCAAAATAGATTTTACCGTTTGATTTAAAAGCAATATGCCCCTGATAAAGATAGGGGACAGAAGAGTTTTGTGCTATACGGATATAATATGCGGGCTTTTCATCTGCGAGTTCTGAAAATCCGGCACTTGAGTCAGGAACGGTATAGTAAACTCTGTCAGCCATTACAAAAAAATTGCCGTCATTGATTTTTGCTACGGTGTTAGGCTTTGCATTGTCGGTTAATATGCAGTGCATTAGAAATGTGTTATTTCCTTGCTTTACAGAGTATAACATATTAAGCCTCTTTCGTATGGGATAAAGGAAAATCTTTATAATACTGCAATCCTCGGGAAGCTTTTGAAGAATGAATTTGCGTCGGCCTTTAGGGGTGAGCAGAATATACATAAGTTCTTTAGAAACGGTTTGTGTTACTATATGTATAACATCTTGGTCAGGATAAAGACCAAAGCCCTCACAAGCATCATTAAAAACGCACTCATCTTCCTGCCACGAGCTACCACGTTTAACACGTCTTAAAATTCCATCGCCGCTTTTGTGAAAATATAGAACGGTAGTTCCGTTTTCCTTTACCAGATAATTCAATATAACAGCACCCCTTTTTTTCTTTTCTTGATAAAATTATATTCCAAAAAACAGCTTTAATGAGCAAAGAAGATATTAAATTAAAAAAAATTCGGAAAAATATAATAATATGTTGGACAAAAAGAGGAAAATGGTGTAAAATAGAAAGATAAGAAGGAGTGAATACAAATGGCAATGACAATGACACAAAAAATACTTGCCCGTGCGGCAGGATTAGAGTCGGTTTCCGCCGGACAGCTTATTATGGCAGACCTCAGTTTAGTGCTCGGAAACGACATTACATCACCACCGGCAATTGGTGAATTTGGAAAGATAGGAATTGAGAGTGTTTTTGACAAAACTAAAATAGCACTTGTACCTGATCACTTTACACCCAACAAGGATATTAAGTCGGCTCAGCAGGCAAAGTGCGTACGTTGTTTTGCAAAGGAGCAGGAGATAGAGAATTATTTTGAAGTAGGAGAAATGGGTATTGAACACGCTTTGCTTCCCGAAAAAGGCTTGGTTGTTGCAGGCGACGTTATAATCGGTGCCGACTCACATACCTGTACCTATGGTGCACTTGGTGCATTCTCAACAGGTGTAGGCTCTACCGATATGGCAGCCGGTATGGCTACAGGTAAGGCTTGGTTTAAGGTGCCTGAGGCTATAAGATTTAACCTTACAGGCAAGCTTCCTAAGTATGTAAGCGGTAAAGATTTGATTTTACATATAATCGGTATGATTGGTGTTGACGGTGCGCTCTACAAGTCGATGGAATTCGGCGGCGAGGGTATGCACACTCTTACAATGGACGACCGCTTTACTATTGCGAATATGGCAATTGAAGCAGGCGCTAAAAACGGTATATTTGAAGTTGACGATTTGACTCGTGAGTATATGAAAAAACATTCCACTAAGGAGTGGACTGAATATACAGCGGACAGTGATGCAGAGTATGCTGAGGTTATTGATATTGACCTTTCCCAAGTACCGTACACTGTTGCATTCCCGCACTTGCCGGAAAATGCTCATACACCTGAAAACTGGGGTGAGGTTGAGATTGACCAGATTGTTATAGGCTCTTGCACTAACGGACGTATTTCCGATTTGAGAGCCGCAGCTGAAATCTTAAAGGGTAAGAAAATCAAAAAGGGCATCCGTGCGATTGTATTCCCTGCTACACAGGCTATCTATAAAGAGGCTATTATGGATGGAACAATTATGACTCTTATCGAGGCAGGCTGTGTTATTTCCACACCTACCTGCGGACCTTGTCTTGGAGGTCATATGGGTATTCTTGCAGAGGGCGAGAGATGCGTTTCTACCACTAACCGTAACTTTATCGGAAGAATGGGACACACAGAGTCTGAGGTTTACTTGGCAAGTCCGGCAGTTGCAGCGGCATCAGCAATTTTAGGCAGAATAGCTTGTCCCGAAGAGGTTATGTGAGGAGGAGAATGACAGATGAAAGCAAAAGGTTTAGTCATCAAATACGGTGATAATATAGATACAGATGTAATTATCCCTGCAAGATACTTAAGCACGAGTGTGCCTGAGGAGCTTGCTAAGCATTGTATGGAGGATATTGATACAACATTTGCAGGACGTGTTAAAAAAGGCGACATTATGGTCGGCGGTGCAAACTTCGGCTGTGGCTCATCAAGAGAACACGCCCCGATTGCCATTAAGGCGAGCGGTATTTCCTGCGTTATTGCAAAAGACTTTGCAAGAATTTTCTTTAGAAATGCAATAAATATAGGACTCCCTATACTTGAATGTCCCGAAGCAAGCGCTGATATTGACGAGGGCAATGAGGTTGAAATCGACTTTGATACAGGTGTTATCACTAATATTACAAAGGGCAAGAGTTACCAGGCTGCAGCATTTCCTCCGTTTATGCAGGAGATAATCGCAGCAGGCGGCTTGATTTCCAAAATAAAGGGGGAGAAATAAATGGCAAAGTTTAATATTGCTCTTATTCCGGGCGACGGCATCGGACCTGAGATAGTTGCAGGTGCGGTTACTGTGCTTGATGCAGTTTCAAAGAAGTTCGGCGCAGAGTTTGAATATACTGAAGTTTATATGGGCGGATGTGCTATTGATAAGTACGGCGAGCCTCTGCCGCAGGAGACTGTTGATAAGTGCTTAGCATCAGACAGTGTGCTTTTGGGCGCAGTCGGCGGTCCTAAGTGGGATTCTGTTCCTGCAAATCTCCGTCCCGAAACAGGTCTTTTGGGTATAAGAAAGGCATTGGGACTTTATTCAAATCTCCGTCCGTCTATCCTAAAGCCGCAGCTTGCTGCCGCATCGCCGTTGAAGAGCGAAAAGCTTACTGACGGTTTGGATATTATGGTTGTAAGAGAGCTTACAGGCGGTATCTATTTCGGTAAAAAGACAAAGGCTGAGGATGGCTCTTGGGCATCGGATGAAGAAAAGTATTCGGTTGAAGAGGTAAGAAGAATAGGAAAGATTGCATTTGAGACAGCAATGCTCAGAAAAAAGAGAGTAGTATCTGTTGATAAGGCAAATGTGCTCGAATCCTCAAGACTCTGGAGAGCAACAATGATAGAGCTTTCAAAGGATTATCCCGAGGTTGAGCTTTCGCATATGTATGTTGATAATGCGGCTATGCAGCTTGCAATCAACCCTGCTCAGTTTGACGTTATAGTAACATCTAACATCTTCGGCGATATCCTTTCTGACCTTTCGAGTGCTATTGCAGGTTCAATCGGTATGCTCCCGTCTGCATCACTCGGAGAGAGCAAGCTCGGTATGTACGAGCCTATTCACGGCTCTGCACCCGATATTGCAGGTATGGATATTGCAAACCCGATTGCAACTATCGTTTCTGCGGCTATGATGCTCAGAATGAGCTTTGGTCTTGTTAAAGAGGCTGATGCGATTGAGGCGGCAGTTGACAAGGTGCTTAGCGAGGGCTACCGCACAGCAGATATTATGTCCGACGGTATGAAAAAGGTCGGAACTAAGGAAATGGCAAAGCTTATTGCAGAAAGACTTTAATATTGGAAAAATCCGCAAGAGATTGCGGATTTTTTGTACTAAAAAACTGAGGTTGTATTAAACAACCTCAGTTTTAATATTTTTCTTAATTACTTTGAAAGGTTAGCCTCAAGCTTATTGAGCTCGTCGGCCATTTCCTTCGGAAGCTTATCGCCGAACTGTGCGAAGTATTCCTTAATGTTTTCAACATCCTCAAGCCATACCTTGTTATCAATTGTAAGAAGAGCTTTAACGTCTTCAACAGTCATATCAAGGTCCTTGATATCGATGTCTTCAGCCTTAGGAATGTAACCGATAGCACACTCGTCAGCGTCAACCTTACCTGCACATCTGTCCAAAATCCAGAGGAGAACACGCATATTGTCACCGAAACCGGGCCACATAAAGTTGTCGTTGTCGTCCTTTCTGAACCAGTTAACGTGGAAGATTTTCGGAGCCTTGTCGCCGAGCTTCTTACCCATTTCAAGCCAGTGATTCCAGTAGGTAGCCATATTGTAACCAACGAACGGCTTCATAGCCATCGGATCACGTCTTACAACGCCGACTGCACCTGCAGCAGCAGCTGTTGTCTCAGAAGCCATAGTAGCACCAACGAAAGTACCGTGTGTCCAGTCTCTTGACTGATATACCAATGGAGCACACTTAGCACGTCTGCCGCCGAATACGATTGCTTCAACAGGCACACCTGCGGGGTTCTCAAACTCCTTGGAGATGCACGGGCAGTTTACAGCAGGAGCTGTAAATCTTGAGTTCGGGTGAGCGAGCTTGTTGCCTTCTGCAGTGAAGTCAACGCCGTTTACCTTTGCACCCTTCCACTCGGTTGCATTAACCGGCGGATTCTTGTCAAGACCTTCCCACCAAACTGTCATATCATCATTGTTGATAGCAACGTTTGTGAAGATTGTGTTCTTCTTAGTTGATTCAAGAGCATTAAAGTTTGTCTTAACACTTGTACCCGGTGCAACGCCAAAGAAGCCTGCCTCGGGGTTAATAGCATAAAGTCTGCCATCGGGGCCTATTCTGAGCCATGAAATGTCGTCGCCGACAGTCCATACCTTATAGCCCTGTGCCTTTAGGTACTCGGGCGGAATAAGCATTGCAAGGTTTGTCTTACCGCAAGCTGATGGGAAAGCAGCACAGATGTACTTAACTTCGCCCTGCGGATTTTCAAGGCCGAGGATAAGCATATGCTCAGCCATCCAGCCCTCTTTCATACCGAGATATGATGCAATTCTGAGTGCAAAGCACTTCTTGCCGAGAAGTACGTTGCCGCCGTAAGCGGAGTTGATTGACCAGATTGTAGAATCCTGAGGGAACTGTACGATGTATCTGTCATCGGGATTAACGTCCTTCTTAGCGTGCAGACACTTAACAAAATCTGCATTGTCGCCAAGCTGGTCGATAACTGCTTTACCGATTCTTGTCATAATAGCCATATTGAGAACAACGTAGATACTGTCTGTAAGCTCAATACCGATCTTTGAGAATGGTGAACCTACAGGACCCATTGAATATGGGATAACATACATTGTTCTGCCTGCCATTGAGCCTGCATAAAGAGCCTTCATCTTAGCATACATTTCGTCGGGAGCCATCCAGTTGTTGATAGGACCTGCTTCCTCTTTAGTCGGTGTACAGATGAATGTTCTGTCCTCTACACGAGCAACGTCATTCTCTGCTGTTCTGTGATAGTAACAGCCGGGAAGCTTTTCCTCGTTGAGCTTAATGATTTCGCCTGTTGAAACAGCCTCTGCACGAAGAGCCTCGAGCTGTTCTTCGCTGCCGTCAATCCATACAATCTTTTCAGGTGTACACATTGCAGCCATTTCATCAAGCCAAGCTAATACTGTCTTGTTTGAAGTCATTGAAAATTCCTCCTATTATATCATTATTATTTGCAAAAAACTCAAAATACGCATATCATTCTGTCAATATTTTCAAATTTTCCGCCATTATAATCATTATAACACAAAATATTAAATTTTCAATGAATTTTTTGTAAATTTCTAATTTTTATTGATTATTGGTAATTGACAGTTATTTTTTAGGGGTATATAATTGAATATGCACAAACTATGCGAAAGGAATTGTTCTAATGAAGGAACAGATATATACAATACCTATAAACGAGGCAATGGAGGCGGAAACGGAATGTCCTCTTTGTATGCTTTTTAGAAAATGTGAGGAAGAAGAGGTAGATTATGTTTTAGGTGCAGCTATGATGGAGCCTGATTTTCGTATAGAATCTAACAAAAAGGGCTATTGCCGAAGGCATTTTGAAATGATGTTCAAAAAAACCAATAAATTAAGCTTGGCTCTTGTTATGGAAACGCACCTTGCAGAAAATGAAAATCAGTTTGCTGAATTTGGAAAGGCAGTAGAAGCTTTGAAAGATGGGAAACAAGGTCTTTTCAAAAAAAATGACTCAAAGCAAACGGCATCAGAATTGGCACAAATGCTAAAAGAACGTGAGGGCAGCTGCGTTATTTGCGACAAGATAAATTATACTATGGGACGTTATATCAGTGTATTTGCAGATATGTGGCGAACCGAGCCGGAGTTTCGGAAAAAGGCAGAGGAATCAAAGGGCTTTTGTCTGCCGCATACGAGAATGCTTCTTGAGGTTGCAGATAAGCTGCCGGAGAAGGACAGAACGGAGTTTGTGGTGTTCCTTTATGAAAAGCAAAAGTCAGAGCTTGAGAGAATAAGGGGAGATGTGCACAAGTTTATCCTTAAGTTTGATTACCGCAACAAGGATATGGAGTGGGGAACGGCTGCCGATGCACCATTAAGAAGTATAGAAAAAACAGTCGGTTCAATATCGATGGAAGAACAATAAACGCAAATGATAGGACTTTAATCGTTGACAAACGATTGGTTGTGTGATATAATATATTATGTATGTAGAGTAATTAGTCAAAGGAGGGGAAGTCATTTGTTAAAAAAAATCAGCGCTATTATATGTGTTGTATTAGTAGTTACATCATTGACCTCCTGTGGCAAGTATGCAAAATTATATGAAACGTTAGACGGACTGGTTGTTGAAACTGTATTTCCTGAAGCGAGCAGCGGGGCAACTACCATTAAACAGGCAGGAACGAGTGTTTATATTCAGCAGAAAGCTTTGTGCGAGGCTATGGCCGAAGCATACAATCTGACAGATATAGAATCTCTCAGGAGTAAGCATCCCGAAATCAACCGCAATAAGATGATGGCGGAGCTTAGTACTAAGCGGCAGTATATGAATGATACGAGCGCAAGCACTTTTGTTGAGAATATGAATATAATATTGGATAAGGTTGACGACGGTGATAAGTCTTTATACATATCAAAGTGTCTGGAAGAGGTTAAGGGATTTTACAAAGACTATGACAAGCTTGTAAAAGCCGATGCCGATGATTATAAGAATGTAAGTAAAATCTTTGTCAGCTATGCTTTTTCAAAGAATGAGCTTGCAAAAAAGGTCATTCTTGAGCACTCTGATTTTATTACGGAAGCTGCTACGCGTACAATAGAGGAAAATGCTGAAGAAGACAGTTCTTTCAGAGCCAATATATCAAAGAACAATGAGATTATAAAAGCGATAAATGAGGTTCTGGGCGGAGTTAGTGCTAATGAAAGCTACAGAACGCGAATAAATAAAGCTAACAGAAAATTGCTTGTAAAAACACTCGGTTCTATGAGAAGTATGTCTCAGGCGGAGAGAGATTCAATACTTAAACAGTTTGAAGAAGCATAAAGATAATGGATAGCGAAGGAGGAGTTGTCTTGGATAACGAATTGAAGGTAAACGAAATAGTTACTGACAATACCGAAAATTTTGCCAGTGAAATTTCTGTTCTTGATATCATTGCATTGGTAATGCGTAACTGGTGGATAGTCGGTTTTGTTGGACTTATATTGGCCGTGGCTTGCTATGCTTACAGCAAATCTACTGCAGTACCTACATATAAATCGGTAGGAAATTTGTATATAGATACTCAGCGTGAAAGAATGGACGATGATGTAAATGCAACGGCTCTTTTGTATGCAAGAGACCTTATGCCCACATACATCGAAATTCTCGAAAGCCGTACCTTTAATACGATAATCAGTGAGGCTATGAATAACAAATACACATACCAGCAGATAGAATCAATGACTACTCTATCCCAGATTGAAGAAACTAACATAATGGAAGTTAGTGTTGTGTGTGTTGATGAGAATGACTCTTATCAGATATGTGATTACATTATAAGATACGCTGCTGATGAAATATTAAGAGTGTTTGAGGGTGGCTCGGTCAAGATTATAGATTCTCCGGAACAGGACCCCAGTATGATTGTTGTTAATCTTTTCAAGCGTGGCATTATAGGCTTTGTTGTTGGTGCAGTGCTTGCTGTTATTGCAATTGTACTGTTTGATATGTTTGATATGAGAATTGTCAGCTCGGAAGAGCTTACAACAAGATATAAGCTTCCTATATTGGGTGAAATATCCAATCTGACGGATTTATCATAAGAAGGGATCGGGAATGTATGCAAAAATATCATCATATACGAAAACTTATTTCGTCTCTCAAGCAGGCGAAAGGAAAGAAAACTAATGATGCAAAGAGAAGTGTAAATACGATACTTTCCAACGATACACCCTTTGTAATCAGAGAAAACTATAAAACTGCAAGAACTAACATTATATTTTCCGTTTCGGGTATCAGCAAGAGCGGATGTAAGTTTATTGCAATAACAAGTGCTAATCCGGGAGAGGGTAAAACTACAACCACTCTTAACCTTGCCATAACCTTTGCTCAAACAGGTGCAAGAGTACTTGCGATTGACGGCGACCTTCGCAAACCGAGAATGCACCGTTATCTTAATATGAAAAAGGATATTGGTCTTTCGTCTGTGCTTTCACAGCAGGTAGACTTGGACAAGGCAATAAACAAGAATGTGCGTCCTGGACTTGATGTGCTTGCATCGGGCGAGCTGCCTCCGAATCCGGCAGAGTTGCTGTCATCGGATAAGATGAGAGAGCTTATTGAAAAAATGGGGGAGAGATATGACTATGTATTCTTTGATACCCCGCCTGTTACTGTTGTTACGGATGCTGCAGCGTTGTCGCCGTTGGTAGACGGAGTTATAGTAATTGTGCGTCAGAATTATACCGACCACGAGAGTCTTTCGGCGGCTATTAATTTGCTTAATATATCAAGAACTAAAATACTTGGCTTCTTTGTTAATGACGTTTCTAAAATCAGAAGCGGATACAATTATAACAGATACCGTTACAAATACGGCTATAAATATTCATATCGTTACGGCTACAGATACGATTACCGTTACGGTTATGCTGAAAAAAACAGGAATAAAACTGAAGGATAAAAAAACGCATCCCATCGGGATGCGTTTTGGTTTTTTTATGCCTTGTTAACAGAACCGAAAAGCTCCATTTTTTCTTTGACAATTTCCTTGATTGCTTCAAAACCGGGGGCGAGAAGCTTTCTCGGGTCGAAGCCCTTTCCTACAAGGTCCTTGCCCTCTTCGATATACTTTCTTGTGGCAGCCTGGAAATAAAGCTGACATTCGGTATTTACATTAATTTTAGCAACACCGAGAGAGATGGCAGTCTTAATCATATCTGCAGGGATTCCTGTACCGCCGTGAAGAACTAACGGGAGGTCACCTATAAGCTCCTTTGTCTTGCCGAGAGCATCAAAGTCCAGTCCCTTCCAGTTTTCAGGATACTTTCCGTGGATGTTGCCGATGCCTGCTGCGAGGAAGTCGACGCCTAAATCTGCAATCATTTTGCACTCGTTGGGGTCTGCGATTTCGCCTGCACCAACAACGCCGTCTTCTTCACCTCCGATAGAGCCTACCTCTGCCTCGATTGAAAGACCTTTAGAATGGCAGATATCAACCAATTCCTTAGTCTTTGCAATATTCTCGTTGATGGGGTAGTGAGAACCATCGAACATAACAGAAGAGAACCCTGCTTCGATACATTTCATACAGCCATCGTAGCTGCCGTGGTCTAAGTGGAGTGCAACCGGAACGGTAATTCCAAGGTCCTCAATCATTGCAGAAACCATTGCTGCAACTGTCTTGAAGCCTGTCATATACTTTCCTGCGCCCTCAGACACACCGAGAATAACCGGAGACTTGCATTCCTCTGCAGTCTGGAGAATGGCTTTTGTCCATTCAAGATTGTTTATGTTAAACTGACCTACGGCATATTTGCCTGCAACTGCCTTGTTTAACATTTCGGTAGCTGATACTAACATTAACATTTCCTCCTTGGAGATTTTGGTATTTTTATTCAAGCACTAATGTGCCTGTCTGCAATAGGTTGTGTAAAGACTCAGTATTTATAGGTATTACTGCGCTTGCAAAGCAATCACGACAGGTTATTCTTACCCCTGAGTCATCAAGCTCGATATCAAAGTTTTCACTTTCGCATTTGGAACAGCTTATCTTATTATTCTTCGCAATTTCATTTATAACCCGAATTATATCGAAATATATACTAAGCATAGGACTTGAAGATATTTCCGCCTCAGCCTCGCGATAAAGTTCACTCTGTTTTTTCAGTTCTTCGGTTATGCGGCCCTTGCTGCCTATAAACATTATATCTACCGTTGTCTGTGGGCAAGTCAAGACCAAAAGCTCTTTTCGCCAGAGGCCTGAACGGCTGATTGTAAATTTGTGCCTGTCATCGCAAGCAGTACACAGTACCTCGAATACATATTTATCCTTTTTGTGCGATACTGAAATTATCGGTTCGCCGCATCCGTTTTCTGAACAACAGAAAACAGCACCGCTTGCAGGAAGGTCAAACAAAGTAATGTCCCGCTCGGTGAGTCTGCCGCAATAGGGGCATATGTATGCGATACTATTACTGTAATTAACCAGCATTGTGTTACACTCCTATCTTATTTTCTCTTGCCCAATAGAATAAATACTGCTGTGCAAAGCCGCCGAAGCCGCCGAAATTATCTCTGGCATATGCGGAAATGGTTTTAAGGGAAGTGTCGTTGCCGTCGAAATAGCAGTGCTCCATAATACGCTTTATCCATACATCAGTAGGGAAACAGTCGCACTTGCCAAACCCGAACAAGAGAGAACAGTCAGCAACCTTGTTACCAACTCCGCTTACTTTCATAAGCTCTGCCTTGGCAACGGCTGTCGGCATAAGACGGATACTATCAAGATTAAGCTTGCCTGTTGCAACCTTGGTTGCGGCGTCTATGATATATTTATCACGAAAGCCTGCCCGTATTACCGAAAGAGATTCGGTTGTTTCTGCCGCAAGCTTTTCAGCAGAAGGGAAGGTGTAGTAAGTTTTACCCATATAAGAAATTTCGTCTCCGAAATTTTCACAAAGACGGCTTATTATCCCTTTGATTCTCGGTATGTTGTTGCTTGCCGAGATAATAAAGGAAATAAGCGTTTCAAAAGGATCTTGGTTAAGAATGCGTATTCCATTGCCAAAGCTGATGGCTTCTGCGAGAATTCTGTCGGAAGACAAAGCCTTTTTTATCTCTGTATAATCTCTGTCCAAATCGAAGTAATTACACCAGATATTTTTAAAGTCATCTTGATTTGTTCCGTGCAGAATGAGATTATCAGAATGCTTTTCTACAAGAAGCGCTCTGCTGTGGGCAATGCCGATATATGAGCTATCAGAGACTCTGTCCCAACGAAAACATTGACCGCAGTCAAAGATGTTCGCAAGCTCGAAATCGGAAACCTTTTCTAAAATCAAATTACCATTATTCTCTATTATATTCATAACGAAGGTATTATATCACAGAATTCGACTATTATCAACAAAAATGACAAAAATTATGTGATAAATCTATCAGGAGAGCGGCAATGATGCAAAAAGAGGGCCGAGGATAACGGTCATAAGTCCGGAAATGACAATTGCAAGCGAACTCATTGCTCCCTGTATTTCGCCAAGCTCCATTGCATGTGTTGTGCCGAGTGCGTGGGCTGAACATCCGATAGCAAGCCCCATTGCAACGGGATGAGTTATGCGGAACAGCTTTAGGATAATATCTGCAAAAATAGTTCCGGTTAAGCCGGTAATACATATCGCCGTTGCTGTAAGCGACGCATTTCCGCCAAGCTCGGTGGAAAGGTCAATTCCTATTGCTGTTGTAATTGATTTTGGTATAAGCGTAGCATACACCTCGAAATTACACTTCATTAAAATACAAAGAGCATATATCGAAATCAGGCAAGAGATAACACCGCTTGCAAGGCTCATAATTATCGCTGTTGGATTTTTCTTGAGAATACTGAGTCTCCTGTATAGAGGTATTGCAAGAGATACAGTTGTAGGTGTTATTAAATAGGAAAGATACTTCGCACTGTTGTTGTAGGTTTCGTAGCTTGTGCCTGTAATAAGGAGAAATGCAATTACCAGAACAACCGCAATAAGCATCGGATTAAGCAGAGGTGATTTTAATTTTTCTTTGATAAGCAGACCTATCCAATAAGCGAAAAGGCTTAGAAACACCCCGAAGAAAAGAGAATTTTGAAAAAGCTCATTCATTATCTTTTTTCTCCTTTCGTCTTAGAATTGCCTGTGCAACTCTGCCGCATATACCCATAACAATTATAGTGGTAATAACATTTATTACAATAAAAGCAAGAATGTCCGACTGTATGATTTTGTATGAATCGAGAAGCCCGGCAACTGCAGGGATAAACATAGGCGGCATTATAGTGATTAAAAAGTCGGCGGCATTTTCTACCTTCTCAAGCTTCAAAATACCCGACATAAGAAGAACGAGCATTATAAGAAGTCCCCAAATGCTCGCCGGAACTGTAAGCGGTATAAAATGATAGAGTAACTCGCCTGCAAAGCTGACCGCAATTATTATACCAAACTGCATTAAATATTTCACTTAAACCCCATCCTTTTGTGTTTAATAATAACAGCATATCAGTTAAGATATGCTGTTTATAAGCTTTCTCTTCTGCTCTCGGGTAAGGCGCTTGATTTTTGCTTCAAGACTCATTGCCTCCGACTTGGTGTCAAGAGCTTTGGACCAGACAACCTTTACCGGAAGGCGTGATTTGGTATATTTTGCTCCCTTGCCGCTGTTGTGAGTTTTCACCCTTGCGTCTACGTCTGTGGTATAACCGCAGTAGAGCGTGCCGTCTGCACATTCTAAAAGGTATGTATAATAGATATTTACCACTCCTTGACAAAAATTATCGGATTTCCCAACATATCTGCAAGCTCGTTTGCGGATATCAGCTTTGCTTTGCTGAATTCATAAAGCCTGTGCGTGTCCGAGCCGATGCTTAAAGTAATTCCGCTCTCTGCTACAGCTTTTCGTTTTTTGGGGTTTGAAATAAAGTCATAATAATAATTGTAATTGCCCGAAATGTTTATTTCCCAGAAAAGATTATTTTCTTTCATTATTTTGAATATATCAACACCGTACCGTTCTCCGAGTGCGAAAATGTCGGTGTGGGCGAGACCTGCAGGGCAGGGAAAAAGCCTTCTCCATTCAAGGAACTCATATAAGTCCATGCCTGTGTTGCTGTCAAGACATTCAAACAGGCAATAATCCAGTAGTCCCGAAGAGGTTTTTGCAAGGAAATTATCCGGCTTTGGTCTGGTGCCTATCTCAAGTCCGGCTTTTACCTGACATTTGCCTTTGTAACGGTCTTTTGATTCCTGAAGCAATTTTATATAGTTGTTAAAATTAAAGCTATCGGTAAACTGATGGTCTGTGATGCCGATAATATCAATTCCGTTCTTTATGGCATTATCAATCAAGGCATCGGGAGTTTCGGTGCCGTCATAGCTGAGATATGTGTGATTGTGCAAATCCTGTATCATATGATTTGTCTCCGTTTCTGTTAGTATGTTCAGTATAGCACGATTTTACCCACTTTTCAACATAGTAATGCTTAATTTTTCCTTGACATATTATTTTTCGCAAGGTATGATTATATAAATGATCGGCTTGCAGGATTTATATACCAAGCAGCTGGTCGGTAGATGTATTTAAAATGTGTGCCAGACGTATTACCATATCCATTGTGGGAAAGGTATTGCCCTTTTCATAATTTATCACTGTTGCAGGTGATACCTGAAGTAGAAAAGCAAGCTCTCTTATCGATAGCCTATTTAGCTCGCGGTAATACTGCAATTGTAATGTACACGTTTTCAAAACTACTACTCCTTTAAATATAAACTTTTGATATTTTACCATAATTTGACAAAAAATTCAACATATCGGGGGATAATAAATGAAAGAAATTTTACTAACAGGCTGTGAAAAGCTTAATATCGGTATTGACGAGGAAAAAACAGCTAAGCTTTTGGACTATGCCAGGATTCTTGTCGAATGGAATGAGAAGATGAACTTAACTGCCATAACTGACAGTGAGGGCATTGCTACAAAGCACTTTCTTGACAGTATGACGGCCCTTGTAACGGGCAAGGTCAGGGGGGAAGTAGCAGATATTGGCTGCGGTGCGGGTTTTCCGGGACTTGTTCTGAAAATTATGAAGCCGGAAATTGAGCTTACACTTCTGGATTCGCTTAAAAAACGGCTTACATTTTTAGATAATGTTTGTGCGGAGCTTGGATTAGAAAACGTAAAAACCGTTCACTCGCGTGCAGAGGACGGCGGAAGACTTATGCGTGAGCAGTTTGACACGGTTGTGTCGAGAGCAGTTGCTAATATGACGGTTTTGTCCGAGCTTTGTCTGCCTTTTGTGAAGGTCGGCGGATATTTTCTGGCACTTAAAGGTCCTCTTGCGGACGAGGAGCTATCGGCGGCAAAACGTGCAATTGAAGTCCTTGGCGGCAAGGTTGAGAGTATCTTTTCGGCAGAAATCCCGTTTACCGACTTGGAACACAAGATAATTATTGTAAAAAAAGTAAGACATACTCCGATGCAATACCCCAGAAAAGCAGGAATTGCGGCAAAATCTCCTATCGGAGGATGTTATAATTTGAAGAAGGGTGCCAAATAACTAAAAAAATGTCGTTTTCTGTCGGGCAAAAAGTCTTTCATTTTTGGAATATTGTGCTATAATCAAAAATGTAAGACGGTCTGACGGTTCAAAATACATACCTGATGCTCCCAATCTTGCGGTATGTGCCCCCGCCGCCTGCCGTCTTACACCTTCCACCTTATAGATGGATAACTAAAGAAAAGGGGTGCAGGCTTTTGCAGATGTTCAAAAAGAAGCCGGATGAGCGTATGCGGGTGTACAGCTTGCCTATGACTTCAATCAGGCCTAATCCTAATCAACCGAGAAAACACTTTGACACTATTGCTATGGAGGAGCTGTCAGCTTCGATAGAGGAGTTTGGCGTTATTCAGCCGATAACGGTAAGAAAGGTGTTTGACGGGTACGAAATTGTGGCAGGAGAGCGAAGATTTAGAGCCTCGGAAAATGTGGGGCTTGATACCATTCCTGCGATAGTAATAAATGCCGACGAGGAAAAATCGGCACTGATAGCGCTTTTGGAAAATCTTCAACGTGAGGATTTGTGCTTTTTTGAAATTGCGGAGGGCTACAAAAAGCTGATTTCTGAACGGGGTTTTACTCAGGAGGAGCTGGCGCAGAAGATAGGAAAATCTCAGTCTACGGTTGCAAATAAGCTAAGGCTTTTAAAGCTGCCACCAAGGGTTAAAAGACTTGTAAGAGAATATAACTTGAGTGAGCGGCATGCCCGTGCACTTTTACATCTATCTGATGAAGAAAGTCAGATTAAAGCGGCAAAAGAAGTCTGCCGCAAGCATCTTAGTATAACGCAGACAGAAGATTTGGTAAAAGCTATGCTTCGAACACAGCGTGATGGCAGAGGCAAGGTTAAAATTGCCAGCCGTACAGACCTTAGAATGTTTACAAACACAGTCAAACGTGCCCTTGATTTAATCCGTGAGGCCGGTGCACCAGCGGATATGGAAAAGAAGGAGTACGACTGGGGCATAGAATATAAAATCACAGTAAAAACAGGTGAACAGGTATAAGACGCAAAACTGTTGTAGTTAATACAACAGTTTTTTTGTGTATATTTATCAAATCTATTGATTAAATGAAGAAAATATTGTATAATTTAGTTAATATTCAAAATATACTCCAAAGGAGATGAGAAAAATGAAACTTAGCGAGGTTAGGGAAATTCTTGATGCCAAGGTACTTGCGGGAGAGGATTTGCTCGAGCACGAGGTTAATTCTGCCTGTGGCTCTGATTTGATGAGTGATGTACTTGCGTTTGTGAAGGACAGGGCACTGCTTTTGACAGGCCTTATGAATCCTCAGGTAATACGTACTGCTGAGATGATGGATATAACAGCTATCGTATTTGTGCGCGGAAAAGAGCCTGATGAGGCACTTATCAATATGGCAGAGGCGAAGGATATGGTGCTTATGTCAACGGAGTATCCCTTATATATTGCCGCCGGAGAACTTTACACAAACGGTCTTGTAGGCAAGAAAAGAGGTGCTCAAAATGGCTGACGGATTAAAACTGCATTTTGATGTGGACGGCTCGGATTTCACTATTGCAGGAGAATGCTCGTCAAAGGTCAAGAAAACCCTTAAGCAGCTAGGCTTTGCTCCTGAGGTTATAAGGAGAGTCGCCATTGCGATGTACGAGGGTGAAATAAATATGGTAATTCACGCTAACGGCGGAACTATTGACGTGGAAATTTCGCCCGAGAGCGTTGTTGTGATATTAAAGGATACGGGTCCCGGTATACCTGATTTGGACAAAGCGATGCAGGAGGGCTTTTCTACTGCATCAAACACCGTCAGAGAGCTTGGCTTCGGTGCAGGTATGGGGCTTCCGAATATGAAAAAATATACCGATAAAATGGAAATAGATACGATTCCCGGAAAGGGTACTACCGTAACTCTGTCGGTAATAGTATAGCAGAAAGGGAGGGTAATCCTGATGGGCGAAAAAAAGGAGTGGCATTCGGTAACACTTGACCAAGATATATGCAAGGGCTGTACCAACTGTCTTAAAAACTGCCCCACTCAGGCTATTCGCATACAGAACTCCAAAGCTAAAATTCTTAAAGAACGCTGTATTGACTGTGGAGTGTGCATAAGGGTATGTCCTTATCATGCGAAAAAAGCAGTAACGGACAGTCTGGATATACCTGATACATACAAATATAAGGTTGCACTTATTGCACCTGCATTTTACGGACAGTTTTCGAGGGCAGAGAATATTGGTATGATACTTTCGGCGGTAAGAAAAGTTGGATTTGATGATGTTTTTGAGGTTTCGAGGGGTGCTCAGGCAGTGAGTGAAAAAACCCGAGAGCTTTTAAAATCGGGTGAGCTTTTAAAGCCCACCATTTCGTCGGCGTGTCCTGCGGTGGTAAAGCTTATAACGATACGTTTCCCAAATCTTATCAGCCATATTATACCCCTGAAAGCTCCTATGGAGCTTGCGGCTGCAATGGCGCGAAGAGAAGCTGTCCGAAAGACTGGATTAAAGCCGGAGGAAATTGCAGTTATCTTTGTAAGTCCGTGCGCGGCTAAAGCTACTGAGGTACGTCTTGCCAGAACTGAGGGTAAGTCCGAGGTTGATTTTGTTGTGTCGATGAAAGAGGTTTATCTTAAGATGGCACAGCAGATAGGCAAAATGAGCGAAGAGGATATTGACCGTGCGAGTGTTTCGGGCAAAGAGAGTATCTTGTGGGCGGTTTCTGGCGGTGAGGCGAATGCAACACACACCGAGAGAAATATTTCGGTTGACGGTATAGACAATGTTATTCGTGTTCTTGAGGATATGGACGACGAAAAGCTTGAGGATATTGACTACATAGAGGCACTTGCCTGCCCCGGAGGCTGCGTCGGCGGTCCGCTAACGGCTGAGAATAATTTTGTGGCAAGGTCAAGGCTTACGACGTTAGTCAAACCCATTGAAGATGTGGGCGAGAGCATTGATGAAGACATTAATATGTATTGGGAAAAACCGGTAGTTTACCGTCCGGTTATGAAGCTTAACACCGATATGAAACGAGCTATGGAAATGATAATGAAAATAGACGAGTTTTGCGATAATCTTCCGGGGCTTGATTGCGGATCGTGTGGTTCACCGAGCTGTCGGTGCTTTGCGGAGGATGTGGTAAAGGGTTATGCAAATCCTGACGATTGTGTGTTCCGCCTTAAAGAGCGAATGCTGGACTTTAAGGAAAAATATGAGAAATTAAGGGAGGAAAGGAGCGAATAAGGTGAAGGTTAAGGACATAATTGAATCGCTGAACCTGAATGTTTTGGCGGGAGCAGCAGGGGTCGATGGTGAGGTGAGCGGTTGCTATATTGGAGACCTTTTAAGCCTTGCTATGAGCAGTCTTAAGGAAAACAATGTGTGGATAACCATACAGACCAACGTAAACATAGTAGCCGTTTCTGTGCTTGCAGAGGGTGCGTGCGTAATTCTCTGCGACGGGCAGGAGCCTGATGACACGGCGAAAACCAGAGCTGATACTGAGGGTATGCCCATCCTTTCCACTGAGAAATCAGCGTATGAGCTTGCGGCAGCACTGAGCAGGCTTGGAATATAGGGGGCGATAATATAGAGCTTTACTATGATTTACATATACATTCGGCACTTTCTCCTTGCGGAGACGGTGATATGACACCTAATAATATTGTGAATATGTCAATTATTAAGGGGTTGGATATGATTGCCGTAACCGACCATAATTCCTGCGGCAATGTGGCGGCGGTAATGGCGGCGGCAGGTGATAATCTGCTTGTTATACCCGGTATGGAGGTGGAGACCTTGGAGGAGGTACACGTTGTATGTTATTTCCCTACTCTTGAACAGGCATATAGAATGGAACGGGAAATAAGAAACAGTATAAATCCTATCAAAAACCGCCCTGAAATATTTGGCAGACAGTATTATATGAACGAGCTTGACGAGGTTGTAGGCGAGGAAGAAAATTTATTGGTTTCGGCATCAGGACTGGATATTTATGAGGTTGTAATGCTTGCAAAAAAGTACGGCGGAGCAGCAGTTCCCGCACATATCGACCGAACAAGCTATTCGGTCTTGTCAAATCTCGGATTTTTACCACCCGATTTAGAGGTGTCAACTCTCGAAATAACGGCGAAAAACCGTGAGCAGATGAAAAATGATTACAAGGAGTTTTATATTCTTACAAATTCTGATGCACATTATTTAGAAAATATTTCCGAGAGGGAATATTCTGTCGAATTAAAGCGTAAAAACGCACAATCATTTATAGATTTTTTGTGCAAATATGACTAATTTAATTTGTTTTAAAAAAATGATAGAATTTTAACAAAAAAGATGTTATAATGAATTGGATATAGTTATGTATAAAATACATAAGTAATGACAGGAGGTCTATCAATGGAAAAAACTGCAACATTGCCATTTAAGGGCACAAAGGAGCAGGAGGCAAAACTGATGGAGGTTATTGCCGAACACAAGGGACAAAAAGGTGCGGCAATTCCGGTGCTTCATAAGGCACAGGAAATTTACGGCTATCTTCCCATTGAGGTTCAGACAATGATTGCAGAGGGACTCAATGTACCCCTTGCTGAAATCTATGGAATTGTAACCTTCTACACACAGTTCTCTCTTAATCCGAAGGGTGAGTATCAGATTGGTGTTTGTCTTGGTACTGCCTGCTACGTTAAGGGTTCGGGTGATATTCTCGAGGAAATCAAGGAAATTTTGAAGATTGATGTTGGTGAGTGCACTCCGGACGGTAAATTCTCTTTAGAGGCTACACGTTGTGTCGGTGCGTGCGGTCTTGCACCGGTTGTAACCATCAATGAGGATGTTTACGGTCGTCTTAATAAGGGCGAAATCGGCGATATACTCGCAAAGTATTGATATGGAAGAGCTGTCGCTCAATATTCTTGACATAGTGCAAAATTCCATTGCGGCAAGAGCTGAGCTGATTGAGGTTGAAATAGTCGAGGACACTAAGGCGGATACGCTTACCATTACCATTACCGATAACGGATGCGGAATGTCGGAGGAAATGGTGAAAAATGTAACAGACCCGTTTACTACGGGAAGAAAAACACGCCGTGTCGGACTTGGAATACCGCTGTTTAAGCTTGCAGCTGAGCTGACAGGGGGAGGTCTTGAAATAGAGTCAGAGCTGGGAAAGGGAACACGTATTATAGCGAGATTTGGTCTTTCTCATATCGACCGTCAGCCTCTTGGGGATATTGCGTCAACTATGCATCAGCTTATAATAATGAATGAGAATGTGGATTTTCTCTATGTTCACAAGGTAAATGACAACGAGTTTAAGTTTGATACCAGAGAGGTAAAAGAAATCCTCGGCGGTGTATCTCTTGCAGAACACGAGGTTATGGTATGGCTTTTGGAGTACCTTAACGAAAATGAAAATTCGCTATATAAAACAGTCGGAAAGGAATGATTAGGAAATGAAGAGTCTTGCTGAATTGCAGGAAATCAGAAACAGAACAATTGGCAATCTCACAATGCGTAAAGAGGATGATGACGCAGTAAGAGTAGTAGTTGGTATGGCTACTTGCGGTATAGCTGCCGGCGCACGTCCTGTTATGAGTGCTTTTGTTGAGGAGATTGCAAAACGTAATCTGGCAAATGTTACTGTTGCTCAGACCGGTTGTATCGGTGTTTGCCGTTTAGAGCCGATTGTTGAGGTTACACTTCCCGGACAGGAGAAGGTTACTTATGTAAAGATGTCTCCCGAGAAGGTTGCCAGAGTTGTGGCAGAACACATTGTAAACAAGCAGGTTGTTACCGAGTACACTATCGGCGCAGCCGAATAATCTAATATAAATTAAAGAAAGGACAGCATTTACAATGGATATGGTAAGAGCTCACGTCCTTTGCTGCGGCGGTACAGGATGTACTTCTTCAGGTTGTGAAGCCATCATCAAAGAGATGGAAGCACAGCTCGCTGCAAACGGACTTGAAAAGGAAATCAAGGTTATCAAAACAGGTTGTTTCGGTCTTTGTGCACTTGGCCCTGTTATGATTGTTTACCCCGAAGGCTGCTTCTACAGCAGAGTTCAGGTTGAAGATGTTAAGGAAATTGTTGAGGAGCATCTTTTGAAGGGACGTATTGTTAAGCGTCTTCTTTATCAGGAAACCATCGAAGAGGACAACATTAAGAGTCTTAACGAGGTTGACTTCTACAAAAAGCAGATGCGTATAGCACTTCGTAACTGTGGTGTTATCGACCCTGAGAATATCGACGAATACATAGCTTTCGACGGCTATAAGGCTCTTGGTAAGTGTCTTACCGAGATGACAAGCGAGGAAGTTATCGAGGAAATTAAAAAATCAGGACTTCGTGGCCGTGGAGGCGGCGGATTCCCGACAGGTCTTAAATGGCAGTTTGCAGCAGCTCAGGTTAATGAGCAGAAATATGTCTGCTGTAATGCAGACGAGGGCGACCCCGGTGCATTTATGGACCGTTCAATCCTTGAGGGCGACCCCCACGCAGTAATCGAGGCTATGGCAATTGCTGGTTATGCAATTGGTGCTAATCAGGGTTATGTATATATCCGTGCTGAGTATCCGATTGCTGTTAAGAGATTGCAGATTGCTATCGATCAGGCTAAGGAATACGGCCTCTTGGGTAACAATATTTTCGGTACTAACTTCAGCTTTGACCTCGAAATCCGTCTTGGTGCGGGTGCGTTTGTCTGCGGTGAGGAAACTGCACTTATGACATCTATCGAGGGTAAGAGAGGCGAACCCAGACCCCGTCCGCCGTTCCCAGCAGTTAAGGGACTTTGGGAGAGACCGACAATCCTTAACAACGTAGAAACTTATGCGAACATTCCGCAGATTATCAATAATGGTGCAGACTGGTTCACAACTATTGGTACAGAGAAGTCAAAGGGAACAAAGGTATTTGCTCTCGGCGGCAAGATTAACAATACAGGTCTTGTTGAGGTTCCAATGGGAACAACACTCCGTGAGATTGTAGAGGAAATCGGCGGCGGTATCCCGAACGGTAAGAAGTTTAAGGCTGCTCAAACAGGCGGTCCTTCAGGCGGCTGTATTCCTGCACATCTTATGGACACACCGATTGATTACGATTCACTTATGGCAATCGGCTCAATGATGGGTTCAGGCGGACTTATCGTTATGGACGAGGACAACTGTATGGTTGACATCGCTAAGTTCTTCCTTGAATTCACTGTTGATGAGTCTTGCGGTAAGTGTACACCGTGCCGTATCGGTACAAGAAGACTTCTCGAGCTTCTTACAAAGATTACCGATGGCAAGGGTACAATGGAAGATATTGATAAGCTTGAAGAGCTTTGCTACTCAATTAAAGAGTCATCACTATGTGGTCTCGGACAGACAGCTCCGAATCCTGTACTTTCAACACTTAAGTACTTCCGTGAGGAGTACGAAGCACACGTACGCGATAAGGTTTGTCCTGCAGGCGTATGTAAGGCTTTGGCAAAATACACTATTGACCCTGAAAAGTGTAAGGGTTGTAGCCTTTGTGCAAGACAGTGTCCGGTTAATGCAATCACAGGTGAGGTTCGTTCACCGTTTGTTATCGACCAGGATAAGTGTATCAAGTGTGGCGCTTGTATGAGTAGCTGTAAGTTCGGCGCTATTTATAAGAAGTAAAGGGAGGCTTAAGCTAAAATGGTAAATTTGAAGATAAATGGCCAGGATGTATCTGTACCTGAGGGTTACACCGTGCTCCAGGCAGCAAGAGAAGCCGGAATTGATATTCCTACCCTTTGCTATTTGAAGGATGTATCACACACCGGCTCATGCAGAATGTGTGTTGTTGAGATTAAGGGTGCAAGAGCACTCCAGGCAGCGTGTGTATATCCCGTTGCAGAGGGTATTGAGGTATTGACACACTCAGCACGTGTTAAGAAGGCAAGAAAAGCAACTCTTGAGTTGATTTTGTCAAACCACGACAGAAAGTGTCTTACATGTGCAAGAAATCAGAACTGTGAGCTTCAGGCACTTTGTGATGAGCTCGGAGTTGATGATATTCCGTACCTCGGCGTAAGAAATGAATATGAGATTGATGACCTTTCACCGTCAATTGTTCGTGATAACAACAAGTGTGTACTTTGCCGTCGCTGTGTAAGCGTATGTAAGGATATACAGACTGTTGGTGTTATCGACACAATGGAACGTGGCTTTATCACAAAGGTTGGATGTGCATTTGATAAGCCCCTTTCTGAGACAGCCTGCGTAAACTGCGGTCAGTGTATTGCTGCCTGCCCTGTTGGCGCACTTCGTGAAAAGGACAGCACAGACCTCGTTTGGGAAGCTATCGAGAATGAGGACAAGTATGTAGTTGTTCAGACTGCTCCTGCAGTAAGAGCAGCTTTGGGCGAGGAGTTCGGCTATGAAATCGGCACTCCTGTAACAGGCAAGATGGCAGCTGCACTCAAGAGACTTGGCTTTGACAAGGTATTTGACACCGATACAGGTGCAGACCTTACAATTATGGAAGAGGGAACAGAGCTTTTAGACCGTTTGCAGAACGGCGGTAAGCTTCCGCTTATCACATCCTGCTCACCCGGTTGGATTAAGTTCTGTGAGCATAATTTCCCTGATTTCCTTGATAATCTCTCAAGCTGTAAATCACCGCATCAGATGTTTGGTGCAATCCTCAAGAGCTACTATGCTAAGAAGGAAGGCATTGATCCGAAGAAGATGTTCGTAGTTTCAGTTATGCCTTGCGTGGCTAAGAAATTCGAGTCTGCAAGAGAAGAGATGGAGGCTGAAGGTCTTCGTGATGTAGATGCAGTTATCACCACCAGAGAGCTTGCTAAGATGATTAAGCAGTCAGGTATCAAGTTCACCGAGCTTCCTGATGAAGATTTTGACAATCCGTTTGAGGAGGCAACAGGTGCCGGCGTCATCTTCGGTGCAACAGGCGGTGTTACCGAGGCGGCACTCAGAACTGTATATGAGATTGTTGAGAAGAAGCCTTTGGATAAGGTTGAATTTGAGGCAGTTCGCGGTACAGAAGGCATCAAGGAAGCTACTGTAACTCTTGGCGGCAAGGATGTAAGAGTCGCAATCGCTCACGGTCTTGGTAATGCAAGAAAGCTGCTCGATTCTATTAGAAGCGGTGAGAAGAACTATGAGTTCATAGAGATTATGGCTTGTCCTGGTGGCTGTGTAACAGGTGGCGGTCAGCCTATCTGCTCTGCTAAGACTTATATGGATATTGACCTTAAGGCTGCAAGAGCAAAGGCACTCTATTCAGAGGATGAACGTCTTACAATCCGTAAGAGCCATGAGAACCCTGATATTAAGAAGCTCTATGACGAGTTCCTTGAAAAACCCGGTTCACACGTTGCTCACGAGTTGTTGCATACTCACTATAAGGCACGCCCTAAATATTGATATTAATTAAAAATCCGCAAGATAAATTTTATCTTGCGGATTTTCTTGTTATTATGAAAAAAATATGCTATAATGAAAACATAATATCGATAAATATCAAATATAAAACATATGGGAGGAAATATTATGAAAAAGAGACTGTACAAATCTAAAAATGACAAGAAGCTTTGCGGAGTATGTGCGGGTGTGGCGGAGTATTTTGAAATAGACCCGACGCTTATCAGGCTTGCGTGGGTGGCATTTACCGTGCTTGGCGGCTCAGGCATAATTGCCTACATAGTGGCTGCTCTTGTTATGCCTGAAAAAAGAGAAGAGGCTTAATTTTAAATATAAGGAGTGTTTGAATGAAAAATGTCAGAACTTTGTTTAGGGGAATAAGTGCGAAAAATTTTATACTACTGACGATTGCGGGCTTTATAAATGCATTTGGTATCACTGTGTTTTTAGCTCCAGTAAAGCTTTATGACAGCGGCATTTCAGGAACATCTATGCTGCTATCGCAAATAACCCCAGAACAGTTCTCGCTGTCATTTTTTCTGCTTATCCTAAATGTTCCGCTGTTCATTTTCGGATACAAAAAGCAGGGACCGATATTTACGTTATATTCCTTATATGCCGTTGCGATGTATTCACTTGGTGCGTGGCTAATTACAGATGTTTTGCCGATAGACGTATCCTTAGCATCCCCTCTTGCAGGGAATGACCTGTTGCTCTGCGCTATATTCGGAGGGCTGATTTCAGGTATTGGAAGCGGTCTTACTATCAGGTTTGGCGGTGCGATTGATGGCGTGGAAGTTATGGCGGTAGTTTTTGCCAAAAGGCTTGGAATGACCGTGGGCACGTTTGTTATGATATATAATGTATGTTTGTATCTTATCAGCGGATTTACGATTGACAGCTGGATTTTGCCGTTGTACTCTATCGTAACATACGCTGCGGCTCTTAAGACGATAGACTTTATTGTTGAGGGTATCGACCGCTCAAAAGCCGCTATGATAATAACATCCAGACCTGATGAAATCTGCGATGTTCTAATGAATACCTTTGAAAGCGGAATTACCAAGATGTCCGTTAAGGGCGGATATTCAAACAGCGATAAAACGATGGTCTATTTCATCCTTGACCGCTTCCAGATTATAAAAATGAAAGAGATTGTACACGAAATTGATGAAAATGCCTTTATAACCATTACGGAAGTTGCAGATGTATTTAAGGCGAATATGTCTAAATAAGGATTACAAACCCTAAATATTGTAAACTTAAGAATGTTGACAATATGTTATGTGGGATTATGATTAAATGAGTGGTAAAATTGCTCGGGAGGTAAGGTTATCGAAAAGGCATACGTGTTGGGATAGGGACAGTTTTTGCGTTCTCTTTTGCGAATTCTTTGCAAGAGCTGTTACTCTGGCGGAAGAAGGTCTTAATACAGAAATAGTAGGACGCGACTCGCAATGCTCACTTATCTCACCAGGGTTCTCGTCCCCAGCTCACAGCAAACAAAGAAACACACACTACGGTGTGTTTCTTTATTTTGGTGACCCGTAAGGGACTACGACTCGCAATGCTCGCTGCATAAGTTCGGTTTAACCAAATCAAAGATTTGGAACCTCACTTATCTCACCAGGGTTCTCGTCCCCGGCTCACAGCAAACAAAAAAACACACGCTACGGTGTGTTTCTTTATTTTGGTGACCCGTAAGGGACTCGAACCCTTATTAAGTATAGATTTTTAGCCGTTCATAGACTGTGTGACTACATATTGACTACATTTATATTAAATTATTGATTTGTTTTGTGGCTTCTTCGATTTTGTTCTTCCTAACATGTGTATAGATGTTTTGCGTTGTTGATATGTCTGCGTGACCGAGAATTTCTTGGCTTATTTTCACATCAATTTGCCACTCAAAAAGCATTGTTGCAAAGGTATGTCTCAATTGGTGTGCGGTAATCTTTACACCAATTGATTTGCAATAATTATTCCAATGTATTTCGAAGTATGAACGAGACATATATTTTCCGTCTTGGCTAAATATAAGGTCTGTTTTTTTATGCTTCTTTTTAAGGAGCATTTCTTTCACATTTTTTAGCAACGGAACTTCTCTCGTTCCGGCAGATGTTTTTGGAAGCTTAATATGTGGTGTGTTGTTATGATGTTCAACGGACTTTGTTATTTTTATTATATCGTTTTCGAAGTCTATATCATTATAAGATAATGCCAAGGCCTCGCCTTTTCTCAATCCAGTATAAAGAAGAAAATATGCTAATTCTCCAAAATCTAATTTGGTGTTGTTTTTGATAAGCTCAACTTCATCAAGTGTAAGGCTTTCTCTCGCTATTTTGGGTGTGCCTTTTGGTGCGGTGATATAAAGAGATGCATCCTGCTCAATATACTTATTTATGGCAGCATATCGAAAAATCATCTTAACTATGCTTGTTTGGTCTTTAAGGCTTTTTGTACTGTACTTTTTTAACACAAGGCTCATTAAAAAGTTTTCGATGTCTTTGCTTGTTATATTCTTTATATATTCACCACCAAAGTAATCACAAGCATGAGATACGAGCGATTTATACCTATGAATGGTCTGCCATTGAAGGTTTTTATAGTGCTGTTCCGCCCACTCTTCTGCGACTTCAGAAAAGGTTTTGCCTCTTTTTTCTTTTTCCTTATAATTCAGTAATTGCATCTCAATATCTTTGAGAGCTTTCCGTTCTGTTTCGGCAGAACTATAAAAGAATATTCGATTACCGTTGATGGTTATGGTCTTTGTCCATCTACCGTCTTTTCGCTTTTTCATGCTGTATTTTTTCCTTTCTTAATCGGGCATTGGCATAAACAATAAAAATATAATCATGGATGTGGAATCAAATATTTTTCTTATAGAATATCTAAAATAAACCGTTTCTTTTATTGAACAAAGGTAATCGTAATGTGAGTTAATAATATATTTGTCATCACTATTACAATAATGTTCGTAATTAAAGTGTTTCATTCGTATTTTATGACATCTCCAATATTTATTATAAATAAGATATATTATGTAGCTACTAAGGGTGCATACTAATGCAACTATGAGTATAGTGCCTATTACAGATTCGAGAAAATCTATACGAATGAGCATTTGTGAGCATAGCAACAAGGAAAAAATTTGGATTATAAATTGAGTAAAACCGCTACGATATTTTGATTGGTAATAATCTATTTCTTCTAACAAAGGGAAATAAAGTGCTGCCGGCTTTATCTTTTCATCTATATAGTTTTGCCTCAACTCTTTGTTTTTTTTCTTCCTGTGTTCATTTATTCTTATCTTGCGTTCTTTTTCCTCTTCCGAGTCGTCTTCACACAGTTCTAACAGCTCATTTTCTTTTAACTCATCAAGCTTGGGCATATGTAGTTTAGGACACTCATCTTTATCGATATCTCCCCATATTTTTGCTTCATCATATGAGTAAATAAGAGAAAAAGCAGTAAAGCAATGAAAAAGATATGCCAATATTGCAAGAACTATTTCCACAACAAATCAATTCCTTTCTTAATTATTATCTCTCCACAAATAGAACGCATAAAGGGCCATAGCAAGCTCAACGAGTCCTGCAAAGACATCTATTACTACCCACGTTTCTTTGTCCAAATAAACAGGGAGTATAGGATTCCAAATTATAGTTATGATTATGTTGGGAATTAACATAAAATGGAACTTTCCTTCTGTTGTATATGCAAAGAATAGGTATATTGCCGACAATAACGGCACAACTATTCTCATAAAAGTATAGAAGCCATAAGGCAAGTCAGCGATTGAGATAAATAGAATAGCTGCAATAATAAGCGGCAATATAAAAAATTTAGGTAGTTGATCTTCTTGATTCATTCTCTTATATCCTTTCCCAGCGGTATTTTAACAGTAAAAAACATTTGTTACTTTGGTTTTAGCATAATAACAGTCCGTTGTTAAATATCTTGTATTATGCTATATATTACGGATTGCACACAGAGCAGGGATTTTTAATTATATCTGCCTGTGCTCTTGCAATTCTTGCACAATCTTTATCTTTTGTATGTATGCAGCCTTCAGTATGGTATTTGCTCCCTGATGATGTGATGTAAACCATCTCCTCTGAAGATTGTGCTGGGATAAATGTTACAGGAGATGTAGTTTTTTTATAAAGAGCATATCCCACAAGAATACTGATAAGTAGCAGTACCGCAAGCATGATTGTGAGCGGTGAAGTGCGAGTGGGATGAATAACCTCGAGCATAAAAGAGTCGGCCTCTGCCTCGTTAATGCGGTTATCAAGCAAATGTGATATACCATTACCGATATGTCCGAGAAGAATATGCCCGGACTCGTGCAAAAGAGCATCTCTTTTATCCGATGCTGAAAGGTTATTATTTACAAAAACAATCTTGACCGCATCACTGATGGTAAAGGCATTTCTTGCTGATGCAAGAGACTGAAGATTGTATGCCTTTAAGGCTGCATCGCCGTCGGTTGTATTATAAAAAACTACTTCGTAGCCGTTCTTTTTAAGAGCGGCTATTATATTTTTGCTATCGGGTCTACCGTGAAGGCTTCTATTAAATTTTATAGCAGCCCGTCTAATCTTACGTTCCATTGAAATTTCTCCTTCCAACCTGAACGAACTGCTATTATGCTCGGTATTTTTTTGTTGACATCAACAAAACGATTAGGTGGTTTCTCTTCTCTTTTTAGGTGGTTGAGGATTTTCAATGCCGCCGAGAGCTGCTACCTCTCCATAGCCTGTATAGACAAAAGCTCTGCGGTTCACTTCAACTACATCTGTACGGCCGAGAAGGTAGTCGACGGAACAGTCGAGGTAGTCCGCAATCTTAGCAATAGCTTCTAATCTTGGATAATAACCACCTGATTGCATAGATGACAATGTATTAACACTTAGGTTGCAGTCGGAAAGCATTTTCCCGGCAGTTATGTTTTTGGATTTCAATAAATCTTTAATGGCATTCGCAACTTCTTGTGAATTGTGCATATATCTCACTCCTTGTTTTTGTGTAAAAGGTGAAAATCACAAGTTATTGTGAAACTTTTGTTGACATTCACAAGAACTTGGGATATAATATTGCTATAAGCAAAACAAGAAATCAAAATAGAGCTGCATTAAATATCCCCTATACACTGATGCGCACTGTAACGTCCAGTTCTTGTTTACTTATCTACTGCAGAAAGATAGAGTTTCGTCCCTCTTGCTTTTTTCTGCAAAATGTAATATAAGCCGGGCGGCTGTTTAGTTTTAGTCTGATAACTTGATTATACACCGACCGGCTTATTTTGTCAAACTAATATTGCTTAATGCAAAGAAAGGAAAGTGATACAAATGAATAATCTGCGATATTACAGGGAAAAAGCTGGCTTGACATTGGCTGAACTTGCAAATAGGACAGGAATTGTTGAAAGTTCAATTAACAGAGCAGAGCACGGAGTTACAGACCTTACCGGGCAAAGATGGAAAATACTGGCAAAGGCACTTGGTTGTACAATTGACGAATTGCTGGGAAACGGCAAATAGAAAGGAGCAATGATATGGCAAGAGAGCCGGAGGCGATGCGAGATAACATTGCAGCGATAAGGGAGATGTTCCCTGATAAACTGATGTTCCGCATTAAAGATGTAGGGCGAATGATGGGGACGAATAAGTATGAGACAATTGTAAAAAGGTTTACCTTCAAAGACGGTTATATTAGCATTGGCGATTTAGCGAGACAAATGAGTAATACAATTAAGTGATTGTAGTATGGATATGTAAAAACGGTAGGCATTATATGCTAGTATATATTTTGAAAAAAGGTGATGTGTTATTGCTACAACATATGATGATGCGAAGATTAAATGCCCTTTTTTTAAGGCACAAGCAAAACAAGAAATATGTTGTGAAGGGCTTACGAGCAAATCAATTATAAAAATATGGTTTTACTCATCAAAAAGGAAAAAGCATTATTCAGAAGTGTTCTGTCAACAAGGATATCATAATTGTGAAATATGTAGAATCTTAGAAAAAAAATATACAGATTGATGTCATTCTGCGGAACGAAACAAAATTGAGTTAGTCGGATATACATACGACACAGCACAAAATTTATGGGCTGTCAAGAAAGGAGTATAAGATATGTGTAATTTTTGCAGACATAGCCATTGCTCTTCTGGATGTCCAAATAGCGATGAACCTGCAGAGCTATATAGATGCGAGGTCTGTGAGGAGCCGATTTATGAGGGAGATGAATACATAGACTATGGCGGCACTATGATATGCGCTGATTGCTCTACACTGTCGGTAAGAGATTGCATGTCGCATTTTAATTACAGTATGAAAATTGCAGAAATCGAGAGGGATTGATATGGGTAAATTAACGGTATATAGTCAATTAACAGCAAACCCAAGCGAGTGCTTTGCTGTTTTGAAAAGAGAAATAGGACTGCAAACGGGTTGCATCCCTTTTGCAAATAAGCTAATAAAGGAATTAAAAACGCTGTCAATAAAATCGGAGTATGACTCGTATAATGCATCAAATGTTTTACTTTCAGGCTTACAGACACTTGCGCAAGGCGGGATAGTGCCCGAAGATTATGACAAGATTGATTTTGTAAAGAGAGGAAACACAATAGTACCATCTGCGCGAGTAGAAGCTTTTTTAAGAGCAGCTGCAAGGAAGGGCTACAGAATTACCGATACAATTGTGCCGGTTCCACAGGATGATTTGTGTACGACATACTTTGAAGAAAACTTTTATAATGGGGATATCGTGTATATATTAAAGGATGCAAGAAAAAATCCCGACAGAGCAGTAACAGCAGAAAGGCTTGTTCGTAAATACTTTGCAAAATTTTTATGCAGGCTTGATATTCACGATGTGCAAAAGAATGTAAGAGTCGCTATGATTGCTTGTGAAATGCCAATAGATGATATTCTTGAGGTTGCCAAAACAAGTGAGCAGGGGCTATACAAATCAGAATGGGTGGTTGAGGACACACCTTATGGCCCGAAGAAACGAAAGATAATTACTGATGAACTGAACACCGGGACATTCTGGATTAAGTGGACAGGTGAGATGGTAAATAAAACCATCATTAGACGCGCTCTAAAAAGAGTGAAAGAGGTTCTTCCTGAATTGCAAGACTCAATATATGCATTTGAACAGGATGATTATGTTGAGCCGCCAGAGAAAGAGCAACCGACAATAGTCGTTCCGCTCGATGAGCCACAAGAGAATATCGACCTTGAACATCTTAACAAAGAACAAGTGGCAGAATGTAAAGAGGTATATGACTTATTTGTTGCAAACCCAAAGCTTGCAGATAATAAAACTGACGAAATTATTGCGATGTTTGAGAACGGTATAGATAAGCAAGAAATAATAAATGCTGAATATGCATATATTTTCTGCCTTAAAAAGTCTACACCGAGATGGGAGAAATTAAGGGGGTATTTCGATGCTTAAAAAAACACCATTAAAACAGGGTACCCTTGCATGGGAAAAGGCTCGTGCATCGAGAATAGGCAGCAGCGAGGTATTTGACATTGTTAAGTATTATGCTACAGCCGAGGAGCTTCAAAATTGCGGCATAAATGCCGAACGGTTTAGGGAAGAAAAACCATATACCACTGTTTGGGCACTCTATCATAAAATGCTAAATGATGGTTTATATCGCAAGGAATATTTAGCACCTGAGTTCGCAGAATACGGACATACTATTGAGCCTTATGGAGTTAGATGCTTGCAAGCGCAAAGGAGCAAGAGACTCAAGCCCGGAGAGGTGTATATTGACGATAACTTCATTGCAAGCTTAGATATATCAGGTGTTGCTGAGAGCGTTGATATCGTGCCCTTTGCTGTTGGAAGCGGTACTCCCCAAATAGGCCAAAGCTTTGTATGCGAACAGAAATCTATGATGCCTGTTGTCATCAAGAATGGTATTCCTTTTAAGTATATAATCCAAGCGCAGTATCAGATATCAAGAACCGGCAAAGATTTTTACATTTTGCAGATAATGCTTTTGGATGATGATACACCATTCCATCGAGGAAAGGTATGCCAGATGTCAAGGGCAAAGTTGTACAAGTATCTCGATGAAAACATGTCGGTAGTTACCTATTACTTTAAGAATAATCAACACATTGAACGGTTGATTGATAAATGCTTAGACAGATTTTTAGATGATGTAAAAAACAGAAAAGAGCCTACACCGTATATTAAATATGATACTCAAAAGAATATAATTGAGAGCATAAGGCTAAATGTTGCGTATAATGATAAGGCTGTATTTGATTATGATTTAGGACCGTATATTGATGCAAAACAGAATGAGAATATTACCTCATGCGTAAAGACCGATGAGCTACAGAAAATCGTGGAGTTTGCTAAACAGAATAATGCTTGCAGATTTCGTTCTGATAATGGCATAATCGGTTCGTTTGGTAAAGATGGCAGTTTCAGATTGCGGTATCCGGCGGTGATGGAATGAAGTTAAGACCTTATCAGGAACATGCGGTATCTTATGCAGTTGATATGTTGCACGAAAGAGGCAACTCGTTAATTGTAGCAGGTACAGGTGCCGGAAAGACTATAATGCTTGCAGCTGCGATTGGTCGTTTCTTTAATGGTTTTAGGGCTGAGTACAAGCGAAGTCCTCATATATTAGTGCTTGTACATAGAAACGAGATACATATTCAAAACCATTCAAAATTCGCTCTTGTGTGTCCCGATATAGCAACATCAGAAATAACATCAACCAGAAAGAGTCTAAAGGGATATGTGCATTTCGGTATGGTACAGACAGTAACCAATATAATGCCGGAGCTTGCTAAAACCAATAGCTATTTTGATATGATTGTTATTGACGAGGCGCATCACGCTGCAGCATCGACGTATGAAGATATCATCAATATGAATCTTAGAGGGAATCCGCAAACAGCACTTCTGGGAGTTACAGCAACACCGAACAGAGGGGACAAGCTTCCACTTATACATTTATTTGATAATTTTTATCAGATAACAAGTAGGTTTCTTATAGATAGTCATTATCTTGTAAGACCTAAGTTTATTGATTTATCGCCGGTATTTAATCTGGGCGATAAAGAAGAAAAAGGACATCTTGCAAAGAATTGCAAGGATGACGATGCAGGGCAACAAATCATCAATAAGCTGTGTGATGATTTTATTAAATTCAAAGAACCGGGAAAGAGCATTATTTTTGCACCGTCGCATGAATTTTGCGATAAGATATATGTACGTCTCAAGAAACTGGGCAGAAGCCCTGCATATCTCGGGTTAGGTCTTGATGATACAACAAGAAAGGCAGAGCTTGAACGCTTCGAAAACGGCGATAGCGATGAACTTATAAATGTGGATATCTGTACGGAGGGGTACGATTATCCGCCTCTTAGAAATCTTGTAGACTTTGACACAAACGGTACACACGGACAATGGGTACAAAAGGTTGGAAGAGTACTAAGGACTTGTGATGGAAAAACCTCTTGTACTGTAATAGACTTTGGCGGCAATGTTGAGTTATATCCGCAAGGGGTTGAAACTGATGTAGCGTTAGAGGGTGCAGTAAAAAAAGAGCGAGGCAATATGCTTACAGTGGATGACTTGTTCAAAGAAACTAAGGAACGAGATGACTCTAAAAAGGCCACTGGAAGTGTATTGTATCAATCAAATGATAGCTTTACGCCATATCACCTACCACACGGAATGGAGTCAATTAACGACAAAGACTACGGTATTGTATTTGTGTCCTGTGGTATTGATAGGGATTGTATAATCGTTAATTATAATGAGAACTACAGTTTATTCCTTGGTGATAAGAAAAGCCTTAGGAAGCAATATGTGGGCGAATTTGATGAGTGTGCAAGAATAGGTGTTGAGTGGGTTGGTGATGTATCACAAACTGATAGAGAAATAAGTAATATACAAATAAAAATGCTTGCACCTGACTATCCTACCACTGCTCTTACCTGGAACGGCGCAAACTGCTGCATCTGTTGGAAGAGTTGGAAAGCTGAAGTAGAAAGAGGTGTTTAGGGTATGGAAGCTGTAGGAAACATCTTAAAGGTGCAAGATGGCCGAGCCTTAATAATAGCAGAAATAAACCAATTTCTGTTGGACAAGCAGGAAATTAAGAATTGCTTGATTAGGTTCGATGATGGGCGTACCATCAGAGCGGAGCAGCGTATGAAAGCGCATGCTATTATTCGTGATATTGCGAATTGGAACGGTGATTACCCTGAGTACATAAAGGAGTTTTTGAAATACGGGTATATCGAAGCATCGGGCGAGGAATATTTCAGCTTGGCTAATTGCAGTGTATCTACAGCACGCGAATTTATCAATTATATGATTGATTTCTGCTTCCTGCATAATATTTCGACCAGAGATACGATGCTGAATTATACAGATGATATAGGGCATTATTTATATTCTTGCCTTTATAACAGAAAATGCTGTGTATGCAACGAAAAGGCAGAAATACATCACTGCGAAGGTTCGAGGGTTGGTATGGGTTTTAACCGTAATAAGATAGATAATGTTGGACGGAGTGCGATTGCTCTTTGCAGAAAGCATCACGCACAGGCGCACAAATTCGAAAAAGAGTTCTTCAAAAAGTATCATGTTTACGGCATTAAATTAGATGAGTACTTAGTAAAAAAATTGAAGCTTTAAGGAGTGGAGTTATGAACAAAGTGATTTTGATGGGCCGTCTTACAAGGGATGTTGAGCTGAGGCAGACACAGCAAGGCACTCTTGTCGCGAGGCTATCCTTAGCAGTACAAAAACGCTTTGACAAGGAGCAGGCAGATTTTATAAATTGCACAGCGTGGCAGAAAACAGCTGAATTTGTATCCAAACACTTTCAAAAGGGTTCTATGATAGCTGTTTGTGGCCGTATAGAGGCACGCTCATGGGATGACAATGGCAGCACAAGATATGCAACAGAGGTTGTAATAGAGGAAGCGTATTTTGCAGGCTCTCGTTCTGATAACAATGAAAATAGTGCAAGGAGCATTCCGATACTAAATAATGTAAATCGCTCTAATACAGAGCCGACATTTGACGAGTTTGATGCTATGAAGTTTGCTGGTACAGATATGAGCAATTTACCATTTGATAATTGATAGGAGATTTGTGTATGAAAGATGGAATAGATTATTTTCCTCTTGATGTACAGGTCGACGACAAATTTGATTTAATCGAGGCAGAATTTGGACTGACAGGCTTTGCGGTAGTTGTTAAGCTCTTCCAAAAGATATATGGTGGGTTTGGTTACTACTGTGAATGGACAAAAGATGTGGCTATGCTGTTCGGTAAACGATTGGGGTTTAATCCGGGTGACAATGTTGTGTCTGAAATAGTGAGTGCTTCGATTAAGAGAGGTATTTTTGATAGAGAGAAATATGAGAAGTATAAGATTTTGACATCATACGGCATTCAAAAACGATACTTTGAGGCGGTCAGTCGCCGTAAAAATATCTCTATCAAAAACGAGTACCTCTTGGTTCAAGTCGACCAATTTTTCAAAGATGTTAACATTTTTACTGAAAATGTTAACAATTCTTCAAAAAATGTATACATTTCAAAACAAAGTAAAGTAGAGGAAAGTAAAGTATATACAAAAGACAATTCTGTGTTTTCGGATATTGAAAAACTAACAAGGGGGAAATAACCGTGATAATTACAATTTTAGGCGAGCCACAAGGAAAAGCAAGGGCGCGAGTGGTAAGAAATAAATATACAGGAAAAAATCACTCTTTCACACCTGAGAAAACTGAACTATACGAAAATCTTATAAAGCTTGAGTACAAGAATCAGGGTGGAGAATACTTTGGTTTTAGTGATGACAGTAAGATAAAAAAGAATGTGAGTGTAGTTATTAGAGCCTATTATGGTATTCCGCAGAGCTTTAGCAAAAAGAAAAAGACCTTAGCAGAAAGTAATTCTATAAGACCCAGCAAAAAGCCTGATGCTGACAACATTGCAAAGGTTGTATGCGATGCACTAAACGGTATTGCGTACATAGACGATACACAAGTAGTTAGTCTTTCTGTTTCGAAATATTACAGCGATATTCCTAGAGTGGAAATCGAGGCACAAGAGATAAAAGGAGGCAGATTATGAGCAGGCGGTATGAGATTATGATGAGACAGAGCAGGAGAAGACGTAAAAGAAGAAGGATTACGGCACTTGTGATTGCGGTTTTGCTTTTGGTTGTGTTTGTCGGCAGTTTCTTTCTTATCTGCAGGGCAAGCGCTCCCAAGAAGTACATAACATACACCGTACAAAGCGGTGATACCTTATGGAGCATTGCAAGAAGCATTTACGGCGACAGCTGCGATATCAGATATAAGATTGATGATATTGAGCGGGAGAACGGAATTATGGATGCGAGGATATATACCGGTATGCGTTTGAGAGTAGAGGTGAACGGCTCATGATGTCAGAATTATTCATAGACAATTTTGCTGGAGGAGGCGTCGCAGGCTTCGTGAAGATGAAAAATTCCGTAGGGAATCTGCTCAGATAAGCATAGACGTACTAAGCATCGTTCCGATATACGTCCTGTTAGAATTATGTGGATGGAAAGCCAAACGGCTAACCCGATTTATCCTTCGATATAGCAAAATCATAGATGACCTTGCAAATAAAAGAATAAGCATCGAGGCTCTTGGGGAACAGGTTTTATCTGAAACAGGACTAAGGTATGATGATGGCTCTTGGTATGATACAAAGGCAAAGCATAGTGTGAGAGAGAAAGGAACAGGGGAGAAATGAAAAATCAAGAATGTGTATTGTCTTTGTCTTATGGTAAAGACAGCCTTGCTTGTTTAGGTGCTATTGAAGAATTAGGATTGCCACTTGATAGGATAGTACACGCAGAAGTGTGGGCAACAGATACCATACACGCAGATTTCCCCGAAATGGTTGAGTTTAAGGCAAAAGCGGACAAAATCATTAAAGAACGCTATGGAATTGAGGTTGAGCATTTTAGAGCAGATGTAACCTATGAGGAACAGTTTTACAAAATGCGTTTTAACAAGAAATTGAATGCAGATTGTATTTATGGTTTTCCTATTGTTAAAGGTGCTTGGTGCAATGATAGGCTGAAAATGGGTGCTTTGAGAAAATGCAAAACAAACGGAATTGAATATATAGGAATTGCGTTTGATGAGCCGAACAGATTTCACACATTGAATGACAAAAAGCGTTCTCCGTTGGTAGAAGCCGAATGGACAGAAGAAATGTGCCGTAAATGGTGCGAGGAAAATGATTTACTTTCACCGATTTATACACAATCTGCAAGGGGCGGTTGTTGGTTCTGCCACAATCAAGGTGTAGAACAGTTGCGAATGCTTCGTTCTAAATATCCTGAATATTGGCGGTTGCTTTTGAAGTGGGATAAAGATAGTCCTGTCTATTTTAAGCCTGACGGACACACAGTATACGATTTTGACAAGCGATTTGCTATGGAAGAAATGGGACTTGTTCCTACCGATAGAAAATTCCGTTGGAATATGTTAAATCAATGTGATAATTGTTGGTGGAAAGGCAAACCGATTGATTGCCCTGCCGATTTTGATATTGACACAAAAATATGCAAGAATTTCAAAGACAAGTGAGGTAATACAATGCAAAAAATACATAATGGTAAAAGCGACAGAGGAATACCGAAACGAAGTGCGAAAAATGGCACACAAACACGAAATGAATATATCACAATTCATTCGTTATTTAATCGACAAAGAAAAACAGAATATGAGAAAGGAAGATGAGGGGGAATGAAATCAGTATTGATAAGCATACAGCCTAAGTGGTGTGAACTTATAGCAAGCGGCAAAAAGACCATTGAGGTAAGGAAAACAAGACCGAAGATTGATACACCTTTTAAGGTTTATATCTATCAAACCAAAAAGCCCGTTTCTGTTTCTTTTGGTGGAACAGGGAAACACATTTCCGAATATGACAAAACCTGTTTTTATAACGAAAGAAGCGGCAAAGTCATAGGCGAGTTTGTTTGCGATTGCATTGCAAATTATGAAGCGGAACTTTGGGATGATGAAACTTATGAAAGAATACAAGAGTTTTATGAGGCTGATGATTTTGCCGAGTATGGCGAATACGAATATAAAACAGTAGCCGACAATGGAGATGATTTCTGGCGAGAAAATATGCTTTGCGAGTCCTCTTGCTTAACTATTGAGGAATTAAGAAAATATGTCGGTTGTGGAATTGCCACTTTTTATGGTTGGCACATATCAGACCTTGTAATCTATGACGAGCCGAAAGAGTTGAGCGAGTTTGCGACAATATGTGTAAATGACTGCTTAAATCCTTATAAATGTGATAAGTGCGAATATTTTTATAGCGAGAGCTATGAAATCGGTGTATATGAAGAATGTTGTTGCAATAATCTTAAACCACTCAAAAGACCGCCACAGAGTTGGTGCTATGTATATCCAACCGAGAAAGGCGGTGGGCAGGAATGATAAAAAGAGAAGTAAGAGAAAGAGTTTTTGCAAAATATAATGAACATTGTGCTTATTGCGGAAAAATCATTGCTTATAACGAAATGCAAGTTGACCACCTAATACCGATACGGCAAGCAGAGGAAGGCAAAGCGGATTGGGGAGAGGTGGAAAACGAAAATAATTATATGCCTGCTTGCAGAAGATGCAACCATTATAAGCGAGGAAACAGTCTTGAAACTTTCCGCACAATGATTTATGAAATACCAAACAAATTACATAGTAGGAATTATATATTCAAAGTAGGTGAAGATTTTGGGAATATAAAACCTATTTATTGTATGCCGATAGTATTTTATTTTGAGAAATTGAAAGGCGGTGAGGGGTGATGGCAACTGTTGTCGATAAAATAAAACTCAGCAGAAATCAAGACCGCAGAGCAAGGTTTACGGATGAACAAGTAGAAGAAATGCGAAAGATGTATGCCAAAGGGTACACACAAAAAGCGATTGCCGAAATCTTCGGAACAAGACAAAGCACAATTTGTTACATCGTGAGCCATAAGGCATACACCCGCCTTGCCGAATATAGAAAGGACAATCCCCCAAAGAGACGAACCAGAGAAGAGTCTTGTAAATATATGCGAAATTTAAGAGCCTATAAAAAGAAATTGATTAAGGAAGGCGGTGCTGAGTGATGGCTTATATTAAGAAAGAGCCACTATGTGCTTGGCTTGAACATATGGGAGTGTCGAGGTATATCATTGATACGATAAAAAACGAAGAACATTTTCCCAACGCAGATGTTGTGGAAGTGAAGCATGGCGAGTGGATAACAGATGAAAACGGAGTTGTAATATGCTCCGAGTGCGGCGAAGAACACGAATGGCAAGATTTTAGACCGCCTTATTGCGATATGTGTGGTTCAAAAATGGACGGAGAACGGAAATAAAAGAACAATTTTAAGGTAAAAAAATTAAAAATTATAAAAGGAGATTGAAATTATGAAAAATTATTATGGAAAAAAAGTGTTGGTAAGAGGTATTCAGAGCGGAGTGTACTTCGGTACTTTGATTGAGAGAAACGGACAGGAAGTTGAAATGAAAGATGTTCGTAACCTGTGGAGATGGAACGGAGCAAATACACTTCTTGATTTGGCTGAAAATGGTGCAAGAAAAACAAGTGATTGCAGATTTTCAAACAAAGTCGATAGTATAGTGCTTACTGATGTATGTGAGATTGTACCTTGTTCGGATGAGGCTATTGCAAATATAGAGGGCGTATCAGAATGGACATATTGAAAATCAAACAGTTTTTAAGCTACGGCGACGGCTACGGCAACGGCGACGGCTACGGCAACGGCAACGGCTACGGCAACGGCAACGGCTACGGCAACGGCGACGGCAACGGCAACGGCTACGGCGACGGCTACGGCAACGGCAACGGCTACGGCAACGGCAACGGCTACGGCGACGGCTACGGCAACGGCTACGGCAACGGC
>JAXJXP010000039.1:0-2209 GCA_036307445.1 Clostridia bacterium | reverse complement strand
TGCTCAAAGAAATTCAAGTCGTAGGTATTCCCGGTGATGGCTTTGGGGAGTGCGGAAAAGGCTATTTCCGTTTCTCCACATTTGGAAAACCCGAAGAAACCAAGGAAGCAGCAAACAGACTCTGCAAATTGCTCACAAAGGAGTAAACACCATGAAAGTCACTTGCCTTCAAATGAATATGAAACTCGGCTGTCCGAAGGAAAACTTTTCTCTTGCCGAGAAACTTATCGGGGAATCCGTTAAATCACAACCTGATGTGATTGTTCTGCCTGAGACTTGGAATACCGGATTTTTTCCGAAGGAAAACCTTGCCGAGTTATCCTGTAGGAACGGCTATGAAGTAAACAACCGTATTGGAGAACTGGCAAAAAAGTATAAAGTAAATATTGTTGCCGGTTCAGTCTCTAATGTACGGGGCGGAAAGGTATATAATACTGCATTTGTTTTCGACAGGGCAGGTTCGTGTATTGCCGAATATGATAAGACACATCTGTTTACGCCCATGGGAGAAGATGATTACTATACTTGCGGCGACCACCTATGTCGTTTTGAACTCGACGGCGTGAAGTGTGGTATTATCATTTGTTACGATGTGCGTTTTCCAGAATTGACTCGCAGCCTTGCTTTGCAAGGATTAGATATGCTCTTTGTTGTATCACAGTGGCCGAAAGAACGTATCTTTCATTTGCAAACACTTACTGTTGCCAGAGCAATAGAAAATCAAATGTTTGTTGTTTGCTGTAACTCCTGTGGAACAGCCGGTAAAACCGTATATGGCGGCCATTCAGCCATCATAGAACCATTTGGAAAAACACTTGTACTTGCCGGAGAAAATGAAGAAATATTAACTGCTGAATGCGATCTGCAGATACTTAACGAAATTCGCAACAGCATCCCTGTGTTCCGTGACAGACGTTCGGAACTTTATAAAATTAAAGAATGAAAGTGGTTTGAATATGAGTAAACAAATGTCGGAATCATTTCCTGTAGGTGTGCTCTTGGCAATATCCGGTGGACTTATGGATGCATATTCATATCTTTATAGGGGACATGTTTTTGCAAATGCGCAGACGGGAAATGTTCTGATGTTCAGTATTCATTTGTCAAAGGGAGAATGGATGTCATCATTACATTATGCACTTCCTATAATAGCATTTTTAAGTGGAGTTGCTTTGTCAACATGCATTTGTCATTTTTGCAAACAGTGTGAGTTGTTACACTGGCGACAAATCTGCGTTTTATTTGAGGCTGTGATTTTTTTAATAGTTGCTGTTTTTTCGCAGGAGATGAACTTACCCGCAAATTGCCTTATTTCTTTGGCTTGTGGCATTCAAGTAGAGACATTTAGAAGGGTTGAGAATGAAAATGTCGCAACAACCATGTGTATAGGAAATATGCGCTCGGCAATTCACAGCGCGATAATGTATGGTCTCGTAAATAATCATGAGTATAAGCACAGTACATTTATTTCTTTCTCTATTGTATTGTCATTTGCATTCGGTGCGATTATGGGCAGTATTTTGATTAGATATTTTGGTGCATTTTCCATTAGCTTTGGTTCCGCTATAATGCTGGTATGTTTTTTCTTAATGTTTGTTACACCTTCAGATAAAAGAAACAATCACATTAACAATATGCACAATTAACCGGTTGGTGAACTGTTCCGTAACAAAGGAGGATTTTTAATGAGAAATTATAAGATTGAATTTGAAAATAGAGTTGCTTTTATAAAATCTGTTCTCTGTGAGAGCGGAGCAAAAGGAATAGTTTACGGCAACAGTGGCGGTAAGGATTCCGCTTTGGTCGGTATTCTCTGTAAAGCAGCTTGTGAAAACACGGTGGGTATTATCCTGCCGTGTACTTCAAGGAGAAATTACGATGAAGATTCAGCCGATGCCAAAGAGGTTGCTGCAAGATATAATATCGAAACCCGTACCGTTGATCTGACACCCGTAAAAGAAGCAGAACTAAAAGCCCTTGACGGCGTTACTACTTTAAATGCGGCAGCACTTTCCAATATAGCACCGAGACTTCGTATGCTTACCTTATATGCGGTTGCTGCCGCGGAAAACCGACTGGTTGCCGGTACAGGCAATAAAAGCGAAGCTTATGTAGGTTACTTTACCAAGTGGGGCGACGGTGCTCACGATTTTAATCCCATTGCAGATCTCACCGTTACAGAGATATATGAATTTTTGCGCTATCTCGA
>JAXJXP010000038.1:0-1584 GCA_036307445.1 Clostridia bacterium | reverse complement strand
GAAAGGCTCATTTCAATGGTTTTATTTGTCTGAACCTCACTCATACCTGTCTGCAATACAGAAGAAAATGAGCTTGTGGCAACAAAAGCAATTACAATACAGATGAGTAACCAGCTCTGGAATGTCTGTGAAATCTGCTTTTGTTCCTTTTTTAGAGCAATTTTTTCTCTGCCAATTACAGATACTACGAATACCGCAATTCCAACAGCAAGTCCGTTACCGATTGCCATAGGCAGTGTACATATCTTTACAAACTCAAAGGCATTTACTGCATCATCCATATTGGTAAAGAATATCATCAGCATATGGAGAACTTCCGTAACCATACCAATACCCATACCATACAGCCAGGTTGGTTTCTTATCGTCAAACATATACTTCCTGAGTATTGCGGCAATAAATCCGGCAAGGATGGTAGACACTGAGCAGGCAATCTGAGTATATGTTCCTGCAAGTCCGAAATACACAGCGACAAAGCGATAAATACCACCTATAAGTCCTGCTATGATACCTGCAGGAGCACCAAAGATAAGACCTGCGCAAAGAGGTGCGGCATCTCTGACATTCATTATAGTTCCGTCGCCTACATCAAATCCGCCGAGGGTAGTTGTTGCAAAAATCGCCATTAGTCCGAAAAGAACACCTATAATAAATTGCTTAACTTTATGAGGCGTTTTGGAAAACGCTGTTTTTTTGTCAAGTATGTAGAGAAGAATGGCAAGAAGTGCATTATATGATGCAGACATTATTAAATTCAGTGCCATATTTTCATCTCCTTATAAGATTGTCTTCGTTCTTATTCGATTGTAAGAATATCGAGGAAACCTGTAATATCAAAAACTTCCATAATGCTGTCATTAACACCTGTGAGCTTCATGCTGCCCTGTGCGTTCATTGCTTTCTGAGCTTTTAAAATTACACGAAGTCCAGCAGATGAAACATACTCAAGGTTTGCAAAATCAAAGGTGAGTTCCTTGATATCTGCAAGAACGCTGTCAAGTTCTTTTTCAAGCTCCGGTGCTGTCTGTGTATCAAGTCTTCCTGATACGATAAGGGTTAATGCTTCTCCGTTAATTTTCTTTTCAATAGTCATTGTAATAATCTCCTTTTAAATATTTTTAGTTATTTTTTAATTCTACATAAAATTCTGCAGTTGCAGCATTTACATACGGAATAAGGAAGGCTACTCCTATACCAAGTGTTAAAACACAAAGAAGTGTCCAACCGATAAATGAGAATTCAAGCTTAAAGAGTCTCCATTTGTTGCCATTCATCATCTGCTTTGCTTTCTTGAAAGCATCTTTTGAAGAAATTTCAGGATCATCTGCAAGGATGTATGGAATGATAGCATATTCAAAGCTTTTTATAATTCCCGGAATGATGAACAAAAGAGTCCATAAAACTGTTTTGATACCTACAAGCAACAATGTTCCGATGTTTCTTCCGTACTTAACCTTGAAGCCTGAAAAAGCATCTGCAAATGAAGGCTTTGAATCAGTATTCTTGATAAAGTAATTGTTAACACCTACGGTTAACGCATCTGTAACAAAAATACTGTATAAACCACCGATAATTGCTGAAATT
>JAXJXP010000037.1:0-95664 GCA_036307445.1 Clostridia bacterium | reverse complement strand
TAATAATAAAGGTCCGCTGATGAGACCCTCCGGTAATTATCAGTGCGGGTGTAGTTCAATGGTAGAATCTCAGCCTTCCAAGCTGATTGTGTGGGTTCGATTCCCATCACCCGCTCCACTTTATTATTTCCCAGCCTGCTTTTTGGGTTGGTTGTTTGCGCCTGTAGCTCAGTCGGATAGAGCAACTGCCTTCTAAGCAGTGGGTCAGGAGTTCGAATCTCTTCAGGTGCGCCATTTCTTTATGGTGGATATAGTTCAGCTGGTTAGAGCGTCAGTTTGTGGCACTGAATGTCGTGGGTTCGAATCCCACTATCCACCCCACTTTTTTTCTGTACGGATATGGACAAGACCTATTCACGTATGTTCGCTTACAAATGATGGGATATAGCCAAGTCGGTAAGGCATCGGATTTTGATTCCGACATTCGTAGGTTCGAGTCCTGCTATCCCAGCCAGGACCATTAGCTCAGGCGGTAGAGCACTTGACTTTTAATCAAGTTGTCCGGGGTTCGAATCCCCGATGGTTCACCAACGAAAAACCCGCTTAAACACTAAGTTTAAGCGGGTTTTTTACTTTTTTTCAAAATGTTATGTGTAGACAACCGTGTAGGCAACGAATATATTTAGTTAAGCCTATCTTCCACAGCATCAAACGCCTTTTCCTTCGCAGCCTTGTTGATACTGTCAAGCACCTTCTCCTGCTGTTCTGAAGTAAGCGAGTTAAAATCACCGGTGATGTATCGTTTTTTAGTGTATGTAATTTTACCGCTCATTAAATCTTCCGCATACTTATCAGCCTCAGCCTCTGTCATTTCATTATTCTTCACTTTAGCCTTCAGGCTCTTATTGATATTTTTCTTGTCCTTCTCTGTAAGCTCAGCGTACCCAACTTGATACTCCTCCTGCCTGCCGGCAATAAACTCAACACCAATAGGAACTTCAACCTCAGCTCCGTCTCTGTACTTATCAAGCATATCCTGCGCCACATCAACAGCAAGAATCCCGTCATTAACAAGCTGATTTAATATCGCCTTCATTTTGGTATTTTTGCTCTCCGCCCCCGTTTCATTCCGAACAGTCATTGTGCCGGACTTATTCATCAACTCAGACTTATGAGCAAACTCGTCATACCTCGCCTTTTCATAGGCATTGTAGGCATCACCCTGAAGAATATACACCTGTCCGCCACTCTCTACCTCAACATAACCCTTACCTTTCGGAAACCCTTCTGCAGTATATGATTCTGCCGCATCACTGTTCCCGACAATCTTCTTGCCAACGAATTCAGACTCAAAGCTCTGCTCAAACGAACCTCCATCTTTTGGAAAGCCGCTCTTTGCCCATAAAACATATGCTGCCTTCGCATCCTTCAAAGCATTCTTAAAAGCATCCTTCACCATAACAATCTTCAGCTCGTCATTCGCCGCCTTATACTCATCGGTAAGCATTACCTTGTTGTAATACTGACTTGCACGTCTGCCATACATCTTTTCATAGGTATCATAATGCCTTCCTGGCTTGTACTCAACATCATTAAACTCAAACGACATCCCAGGCTTCGACGGCTTTATACTTTCATCAATACCTATAAGACGTTCAAGCTCCGTCTGTTGCATCGTCTTTCTCATCCCGGCTTTTCTTGAAAGATATTTCTCATATATCCCTTTGCTGTCCTTGGCATCATAATAATCAGACGTTTCCTTAAAACCACTCTTGCCAAACAAAAGGCCCTTTGCAGCATTTACCCGATTGGTATTATCTACCTCATACTGCACTTCACCCTTCTTGTTTGTAATTGCCCCCTCTTTTAACGCCTTGTATCCCGTCATAGTCTTATCAAGCTGACTTCCACCGCCGGGCATAACAAGATAATTAAAGGGCTTTTTTAATGCTGAAGAAAACATATTCCCGGTTCCGAATCTTGTCGGGTCGTTAGAACCGAACAGCTCCGCTCTTGTTGGAGTAGTCTTGTCCCCAAACTGCATGCCCTGTTCAGGATATAACGAAGCTACCGCAGAACCAATAGGCGTAGCGCTAATTGCATCACCGGCAATACCTCCCAGTATCTCTTCTACACTCTCGCCATTCTTAATACCTTCTTCAATTACCTTAATTGGATTCAATAGCCCACCGTCAGAACCTCTGAGCCTTTCCAGCAATTCATCAAATAACCAGTTTGACGCAAGCAATAATAACACACTCCACAAAGCCTGACCGCCGACAACTGCAGCTTTCATAACTCCGCTATGTTTTCTTCCGCTCTCTGCGGAATCTCTCGCAATATCTTCAATAACGTCCCAGTTGTTTGCCACCTCAACAGAAAACGGCATAAGCATTCCCATAATGCGGCTCTTCTGATAAAGCTGCATCTCACCGATTTGTCTGCCGGCAATAAGTCGTCTGGTTACATCATCAGCATATCTTACAGGCGACTTCTCACCAAGCTTCACCGCTTTTCTGTAAGCAGCATTCCATATAACCCTTCCGTTTACCTCGTCAAGAGCCTGAAGCATCCATTCTGATACCTTCCTTGCAGTAGCACTTACACCGTGCTCAAACTTTGAATAATAGTTTGTATACCTCTCATTCAAAAACTGCGATTCCTTGTATCTCTCAGATACCTCAGTTCCATCCTTAATACCGGCAACAACATCACCCATAGCACCGATAAAGCACGTCGGGTTCTTAATAGTCGCAATAGCATTAGGCATATTGAGTATCTGCGCAAACATAGAGGAAACATTAAAGCTTATCATATTCCCCTTAATTCTACCGCTCACCCAGTTAAGCTTCTTCCACGCATCTCTGCTCATAAGCGAATCAACAATCACTCTGTCAATCGCGTGAGTTTTTCCCGCAAGGTCATTTGCATACTCTGTCAGGTACCCGATAAAGCTGCCGAGATTGGTATTGTTTTCCTTACCATCCACCTTTGCTGCCAAATCCTCCGCAATAGTACGGAAAATAGAAATCTGCGGGTCAATCGCTGCCGAATATGCAGCTGCAGGCAAATATTCCAAAAATCCACCTACTGCATCATACTTCACGGCCGTAGAATCATCCGCTCTGTGCTGCGCAAAGCTCTGCCACTTTGCTCTCGGCTTAGTGTCAGTACTCTTGCCGGCAAGACGATTGTCAATGTTGCTCTTCTGACTTCTGCGGTCAAAATACTCCTTCGCCGCCTCTATAACCGTCTTTCCGTTATCCTGTGTCATCTGCTGAATGTACCCGAAGAATACCGGCACTTCTGATGCGAGGTCGGCAAAATGTCTGTAATAGTCCTTCCTCTTCTCAATGGTTTTACCATAGGTAATCTCATCAGCCTGAAGCATCGCCTGCTTTTCACCAAGCCGCTCATTAAGAGTCTTAAGCCTTTTATCAAGCTTCTGCTTAAAATACTCTGTATTTGACTTAAACTCACTATTTAGTTCGTTTATCTTCTCAGCAAGTTCAGCCTGCTTTGTTTCTGCTAAAGCCTTCCACTTCGCTTTTTCAGCCTCATATCTTGCCAGACGGTCAGCCATATCCTGATACCGCTTGGTAGTCTTATTTTTCGTACTTGCCATATCAGCTTCTATTTTTTCTATCTTTGCATCAAGCGAAGCCGCTCTATGCTCTGCATTAAGCTTTATTCTGTACGCAAGCTCCTTAGCGCTCTCTTGTCTTATCGCAATTCTTTCAAGCGCATAATTGTCAAAGCCCTTTACATCAGCGAAGTCTCCTGTCATAAAGCCAAGCTCTATTAAGCCTATTTCCTTTTCAATCCTGATGATTTCATCTTCAAGGTCCTTCGCCTTAGTATCTGCATCAGGATATATAGCACGTCTTGTATCGTTAATGGTATCAATCAAACCATCATAGCACATACGGAAAATTCTGTCAGCAAGCTTAATTTTCTCCATATCCTTTTCGGATATATTATCAAGCTCTTCCTCAGTCAATACCTTTTCGCCGTACTTCTGTACTAAAGCCGACATCTTAGAACCTTTCTTTATACCAAGCTCTTTTTCGACTTTATTGTAAATAAGCTCAGAATAAAACTCCTGCATGTGCATAAACTGTTTCTTGCTGTCTTCCAACGGGTCAAGTATCAGTTCCTTCATCTTACGGTAATCCCTGTCCCCGAAAAACCTCCTGAAGCTTCGCCATATGTTAGACCTCGAATACTCAAACTGAGTTTTTGCACTCTTTCCGCTTTCCCAATTACCGTTTATACGGCTTTTTACACGGTCAATAACCTCGCGGTAATCGCTGTTTTCTCTTAGCGCTTCTCTCGTCGGCCTTTCAAACGTCATCAGGAGCGTGTTCTTTTTCCCTCCCGGACTTTTTCTTCGGATAAACTTAACGCCCGTATCCTTAAGCTTGCTCTTGTACCATTCGAATTCACCTGTATAGTCTGTATCGGTGTAACCTTTGACATTCTCTTCACCCATAGGCACAGCTGTAATTCTGTCCTCGACGTTCTGATTTAGGTTTCTGTAAAACTCCATCTGCTCACGGTAGAAGTCCACCGCCTTTTTAAGCTTATCGTTGTACTGCTCTCTAAGGCTCTTTGCATATGTATCCTTTATCATCTTAGCAAGGCTCTGTTGCTCAAAAGCTGCATTTTTGTCCGAGAAGTATTCGGTGTATAGCTCAACTGCCAGCGCCGATGCCTCTTCATCAGAATACGCAACATCTCTGTATTTAGGGTCAAGCATATCCCTCACTTCCACAATTCTTAAGAGCCGGTCTGATGGTGCAGATATTTCTTCCGATGCAAAGAATTCAGGATAAAGGGCTATAAGCTCCTCATAATAGCTATCAACACTTATGCCCTTTGATGTTATCTTCACTCTGCCCATATTCCTTTTTCGGAAATCGTTAAAGTCAGGAATGTCCCTTGCATCCTGAGACGAGATTGAAAGCCCCACCGTTCTCAAATCGTGTCTTAGCTCTGCATATCTGTCATACATAGTCCTGTCAATAGCATCCGACTGCTCCAGTATATCTTGTGCTAAAGCAAATAACTCGTTCGCAGCTGTGTTTGCAATCTCCGCTTTTTCAGCATCACTCTCTGACCTCGCACCATCCTCTGACATCTTGGTATAAATCGCCTGCAGCTTTGCACCTATATCCCTCACAGGCATATGACTTTCATATCTCTTCTTTATATCTTCTGCAATATCCGAAATATGCAAAGCATCAATATGCACCTGACCCGTCTGCACAAAGAATTCTTTTAAGAAATCATTTGCTTCCTTAAGCTTTTCATTCTCACTCTCCAGCTGACGAACCCTGTCCTCACTCGATTCCACAAACTCCTTGTTGACAGACTGCCGCTCCTGTGGTATACTATTTTTAGATGAGTCGCCACCCAGTCTCCTACTCCGGCTGATAAATTCAGCCGTTGAGATAAGGTTGGGGTGAGGCTCATCTTTTTTTATTAAATCAAAGTCTACCACATCATAAAATTCTTCCTTATAATCCTTTGTTATCGCAGTTAAAACACTAACATTATATACTCTGTTTCCTACCTGCACCTCAACAGGTGCACGATAAAAACCGATTATATCATCATTTCTTATATGCTTGGGAGTTTCATATTTATCACCAAACATACTGGTTATTAACTCGTCTATATTGTCTGCCATTCTGAATTTATCATATTTTTCTTTACCCTCCATATCTTTTGAATATTCAGAAAAAGCGAACTCTTTAGCACCTCTCTCAGTAACATATACTGTACCTTTTTCTCCAACAGCTATTTTATCATAGTTGTCTTTTATATAGTCTCTTACTTTTTGTCTTGTATCAATATTTGTTTCACCACGAGTAATATCACGGTCAACCACAACCCTTATTTTACCGTCAACCTTATAAATACTGTATCTCTTACCGTTCCCCTTGCCCTTCTTCTTTGCAGCCTCGATAACAGCATTTTCCCAGGCATCTTTAGCAGATATAATCTTCTTTATAGAATCGGTATTGCCTTTAAGCTCGCCACGGGAGAACATACCTTTTATTCGCTCGATAATGTTCTTTAAAAGATTTCTTATCTTTGCACCCAATGTAGCATTCTCATTTGCCACCTTTTCTATAAAGGCATTGTTGTCAAGACCTTCAGCATACCTTGCATATACCTCTTCCTCGATAAGCTCTGGTGTAACCTCAGCATTTTTACCCCTTCTCGCATAATACCCTGTATAATCATTCTCAGCCTCTTTGTAATACTCGTCCCATTTGCCACCTATTTCCTGACGCGCAAGACGTGTATAAAGCTCATATGCTTCAGGTACCAATATCTTAAGCTGATGTGTAAACTCGTGCCTTACAATCTCCCAGTCGTTTATAACGGCATATGGCGATACTATAACCTTTCCCTCATCTAAAAGGATTTTAGCATTTGCATCCAACCGCTCATCCATCTCTACCTGCAGACCAAACGCCTCAAAGAATTTCCTCTGAGTCTCACCAAGTACCCTGTTAACACCATTTATATTATCGGACAAACTTTCCTCAAAATTTTTGTTGACAATCTCACCATTTCGGTATATACTATTCATAGATGGTGCTGTTCCCGTTGTGGCCTTAGAGCCACTGACTGGGAATGGCACTTTTTCTATTTTGCCAATATTATACATTTCTTTTCCATCAGCATTTATTCCTACCGATAAATTCAGTTTATAATATCCACCATCTAAATCTCTGAAGAATGCCGTTTTATACCTAAATCCTTTTTCTGCAAAACCATTGTTATGTACTTTTTTGGGAGGCTTGTAATCTTTACCCTTTGACACAGAAATTATTTCATCAATAACCCCCGAAGCATTACCTTTAACAAAATACAACTTATCATCATATGTGCCCTTATCACCAAGCTTCCAAGCGGTCCTTCCAGTGATGGTGATATCCTCTCCGTCTGCAGTGTGGATAGTAATATCATTACCATTCCTGACCGTTTTGTTTACATAGTCTATTATTTCACCTTCCCAGTCTTCAGGATTTGTGCTTTTGATTACTTGTTCTTCAGCCTGTACATATTTTCTGCCTTTAGATAGTGTTTCAACCGAAAACTTTACCGCATCCCTTATAACCTGTACATCACTGTCAGCCTCAAACTCCGCCTCGGACAAACCATCAAACGCTCCGCTCTCAGCCTCCTTTTGTATATTTGCAACAGCACTTTTAACCTTCGCTATACCTTCAGGAGACATACCTTTCAACACCGCTGATAAACTTTCTCCACCAACAAATTTATTCATTGTTGTAGGGACTGGCGTCCTCGACAGTCCGCCAAGCGACAGAAAATCATTGGCAGATTGTTTCAAATATGAAATATTTCTCATCAAAAAGGACGAAGAATTCTCTTCGTCCTGAATTTTATCCTATAATTTGTAGCATCATACCGCTCAAAGCACCAATCAAATAGAGCAGTAGTATAATTCCAACGCTCTCTCTTATATTTCTATTTTTCTTCACAAGAAGCAATATTCCCACACCTGCCCCCGACGAAAGCCCGGCTATAAGCGAGCCAAACGAAATAGCACCGGATAAATAGCTTTGTGTAAGTAAAACAGACGCTGCACAATTCGGTATAAGTCCCACAAGGGCAGCTATAAACGGCTGAAATACCGAACCATTTAAAAGATAGGTCGCAAGCCTATCTTCGCCAATTTTCTCTATTAGCATAGTGAGTAGTAAGGTTGCAATCAGTACAAACAGAAATATTTTTATTGTATGCTTTATAGCAGATTTTACAATACCGTCATCACAGTTTTCGCAATTTCCGTGAAAATGTTCGTGATGATACTCTTCCTTGCATATGTTTTTGGTAGCTTTAGCCTTATACAAAGAGTCTATCAGCACCCCGCATATTACCGCGATAACTATCTTTACCACGATTACGGAAGCCACAAGATACGCTTTGTCGGGATATGACAGTATAATCGGCACAGCTTCGTCGCTTGTGGCAATAAAAATAGCAATAAGTGTACCTAATGTGATATTCCTATTTGAGTACATATCAGCAGCAATAACCGAAAAACCGCATTGGGGAATACTGCCTAGCAACGCTCCCCAAACCGCTCCAAACCTTTTGGTTTTCATAAGCTTATGACTAAGCCATGTATTGTTTCTATGCTCAAAATATTCTATTACAAGATATATTATAAATATCAGGGGTATAATTTTTACGCTGTCAATGATTGAATGTTCTATAATGTGTGTCATATCAAAATCCTTTATACTAAAAAACAGAGAGTTATAATATATAATTATACTCCCTGCTTTTAGCTAATTCAAGTACTATTTTAGTTTTTCTGCTGCATTCTTTATCATAACAAGAGTTTCTGCCTTGGTTTTTGTCATACCGAGTCCAGTACCTGTACCTGTTATTATGCCTTTTTCAAGCGCCCATTCGGTAATATGTCTTATCCATTCAGGCATATTGGAATCTATATAGTTATATACAGCATTTGCTTTTTCAAGCTCTTCAAGTCGTCTTTTTATTATATTTAGTTCTTCCACCGCTATATCCTCACAATCATATTCTTCCGGAAGCGACCAGAGTGTATCAATTTCAAAGTGCGGTCTGTCAGGTATTTTCCAGCTTCCGCCCCAGATTATGCCAAGCTCTTTGGCAACCGCACCGCATTTTTCAAAGAAACCATCTGATGTATCATATTCCCTGCCCTTTATGTCCTGACATATATCCCAGGCACGCCTGCTTGTATGACGCGAATTTCTTGTCCAGGTTACAATATTCCCCGAAGCAGTTCTCCCCTTGGCATAAAGCTCATCCTGTCTTTGCTGTGAACGGTAGGTTTCCGTTATTCTGACTTTTAAGCCAAGCTTTCTGCATTCTGCAAGAAATGTCTTACACGCGAGCTGGGCTTTTGGTGTAAGCTCTGAGATGCTTTTACATATACTACTCATCTGTTCCGCCCTTTAACATATCAATTGCTCTGGTTATTACAGGAGGCATCGGAAGTCCCATAATCCCTACATTTTCTATAATAGATACACAGTCATTAAGCACATATGCAGTTACAACACCATCTTTGATAAAGCCCATACCAAGCACAACATCCAATCTATGTGCAATCAAAACCATTAAAAGCACCGTGCACTTACGGCATAGTCCTTTAAAGCCCGCTCTGCTTTCCAATGCTCCGTTTTCTGACTTTGGTGATTTTTTAAACACTGCCGCAACAGCAAAGCCTGTCAAATAATCTATCGCCATACACATAGCCAGAGTAGTCATCGCCGCATCCCATCCGCCTATAATGTAAGAAACAAAGCTGCCAACTGCACCTGCTATAGTAATAATTGTTGTTTTCATTTTGTCTTAATCCGCTCCTTTATGCAAGTGTAAAATATAATGTATGCGGATAATTAATACTTGTTGTCGACTCTGTAACAGTCGTTATTGTCAGCTCTGTACTATTCTTTTCCACATAAACCATTGTGAGAAAAGGAGCATTGTTCAGGTATATGCGCTGCCTTCCTTCGTTAGTCAAATCAAGAATATGCTCCTGTGGCTCATATACCGTCGGTTCCATATCTGCACCCTTTAAAAGCAAGTATCTGAACCCATTATGCGGCATAGTATATACAGTTTGAGAATCCGAAGTTGCATTTTCGTAAAAACGCGTATACCTCGAATGATGAATACTAAAATCGTGGTATATGTTTGACGTGTTTATTGCAACCTTTGCCTTTGCATAGCTTCTTTGGTCGGTGATTTTACCCGTTGCATCAATATATGCAAGCACAACAGTATCACCCTCAGGTACTTCCTCGCTTACCTTTAGCAAAACGCTGTTAAACTCCGGATAATATATAAAGTAAATATAGACAGCTGTCTTGTCTTCAAAATCAACAGTTGCACCTTCACTATCTACAACAACTGACACTCCGCTTTCAAAGACTGCTGCACCTTGTAAAACCTTTGCCCCGGTTTCTGTACGAGTAACCTCGAGTCCGCCAAACTCTGACACACCGGAGCCAACCACCTCCGATGTCAGATAGTTAAGAGCATCTGTAACTGTTTCTGTTTGCGGATACGGAAGAACACCGCTTGAAAGCAATCTGGAAAACGCTGCCGATACATCATCAGCTCCATAAATCTCATTATCTAAAAAACTACACTTGTAACCCATTTAATCAAACCTTTCCGTCCGCCAATTCTTTTATACCGTCTGCGGACAAAGACGTTTACATTTCTGCAAGAGTCGGTTTTATACTTTTTTGCGAGGATGAATTGATTATACTAACTCCGGTAACACGTCTTTTTAACGTTTTCCGAAACTTCCCCATTTCAAACTGTACTCTTACAACATCACCCAATTCATAATCTCTACCATATTCAAGGCCAAGCAGTTCACAGTTTAGTTTAAACTCAGGCGTTGCTTTCTTTATAAGCTTTTGTGCCTCTGACAAACCCGATGCTGACGAAAGAACTGTGTCCCAATATAATATTCCTGTTCCGGTTATTTCTCCTTTGATGTACCCGTATGGTTTTTGCTCTGCATCTGCATCATAAATTTCGTAGTAACCTCCGGTTGCCGAATCAAGAAAGCTTTCTTTTAAAGTTAAGTCATAGACGTTCTTTAAGCTTTTGGATATCAAAATGTGTTTCTCCTGACCAAAAACCAAATTAAAATTCCAGCACTTGTTTTGAAAATCAGCTCTTAATAAAAATCCACATCCTATAATATCACAAAGGTCTATGATTACATCAGAGAGAGGATTTGCTCCATTTCGCCAGAAATGTCTTCCAAAAGACTCAACCCCAATCTTCTCAGGAACAATAAACTCATCACATACCGCATTTGTGTTTATATCACTCGAAACTGTGCCGTCCTCACACACTGCAGCGGGTGTTTTGTATGCCTGATTAAGCAGATAAATAATTACTGTTTCAGGATCGGTATATGTATCGCCAAAAATTACGCTGGTTTTAAATGGCAGAACAATTCTCTTGCTCAAAAGCCATTCTGGCGTTCTTCCGTAAACACGCAGATTATCCGAAATATATTTCCCCACACAAATTGCCTGCTTGTCATCTTCGCTGATAATAACATACTCATTCTCAGCAAATACCGAGGCAAAGTCAGAATTCACCTGAAATATCCCTTCGTATGTACCTATACCGTTAAATTTAAGCTCCCACTCTGATGAAATACATCTGTCTGTTTCTGCAAGTAGATTGAAATTAAAGTCATAAAGCCTAATCATTTATTCCACCAGCCTCTTATATGTGTCAGGGTTCTTTTTAAATAATTCCAATCTTTCACGATAGCTCATTTTGGAAAACTCACCTTTGTCGACACTTGATTTTCCCTCTGCAGCAGATATAATCCTCGGTTGCGTATTTTTAAATAAATATGGGTGCTTTTCCTTTAATTGCCCTATTTTTTCCTTGACATTCTCATCAGTCAGCCCATCCATATCAAGCATAGTCTTAGCAACCGCTTCATCTACAGTACCAGCCATTTTTAGTTCTGTTGCCACTTTTTCCTGAAGCTTTTCATCTTTATATTGCTGTATTATCAAGTTGCTTGTTTCTTCATCAAGTCCCAAACCGCTTAAAAATTCTTCATTCATTATTTTTAGCCCCTTCACCCAAATACCATCTCCTAATTTCCTCAGCAGAAATCACGCCTGCATTTAATAACCGCATTCTCTCATCAAACTCCGTCGTTCTGTCAGCAACTATGCTGTCGTCAAAAGCAAAATCAACCTTATATTCACCGCTTTGGGCAATATCATAAATATCAACAAGTGCATTTGCAGCCGAAATCCAACCAAGCATTGCTTTTTTAAGAGCAGTTTGAATCTCTGTTACAGTTGCAAAGCTCCTTTGTTTTGATGTGCGTATTTCCTCAGCAGTTTTGTCTACCGAATTCGGGTCAGATAACGTTCCGTACGCAAGCCCGCAGTTAAACTCTATTCTCTTTAAAATTCTGTCAAATCCATTAATTATCGCCCCATCACGAAGCACCGGTGTCCAGTCCTCAAAAAGCTCGTCATTCCCCGTCGCAAGCATACGGTAAAGACGTTTGTCAGGGAGATTAGCCTCACCCCTTGAACCTCTTCTTACTGCTGTTTCATCAATGTATAACGCTCTTTCTCCGCTTTCAAACTCCCAAAGCAATCTTTCGTACTGCTTGTTAGCATCTTCTATAAGCTCAACTGCTCGTGCATATATCGGAGCACCCAACGGTGATATAATATCATTAGTCGGCGGAGATGGCATTTTAAAATATGAAAACAGCGGTATATCCAGATCAGATATTACTGCTTCCTGTTCAATATCCGACCACGCATCAACTTCTGAAAGAGCTATTTCCTTCAGTTCTCCGTCTGCATCAATATATGCCTTGTTTATGATAAGATAGCTGCCAGGCAGAAGCATATGTTCCTCCGATTTCACATACTGCCTGCCATCCCTTTCAATTCTTTCAAAGAACCTTGCACCAACTATTGTTCCGTCTTGCTTTGATGCAGTAATCTCAAAAGAATCGGAAGGAATAATTGCTGTTTTTATTTTGCCACGTTCGATGTACGGCTTTAGCATAACTCCGCCAAACGCACACGCAATCTCGCAAAAATACCTTGCTCCCGAAACAACTTCTCTGTATGCTTCATTAAGCACATCCGCTCTCTTTGAGCCATAGACCGAGCTTTCAAGCTCTAACGTAACAAGCCTCGCTACTTCTGCTGAAATTGCCGCAGCAAGTCTTAATCTGCCGCCGTTTTCGTACATTTCACGCCAGCCTTCAAGTTTATACTGAGCCTCTTTTTTTTGAGGTTGGCTCTTTTTAAATAACTTCAATAGACTCCATCCTTTCAATCGTAATACCTCTTCATAACCGTAGTGCAAAAGTATCTTATATCATCCATCGCATGGTCATTTTCTTTTATAACAGTGTCTGACATACTGCTTTCGTCCCAACTGTACTCACCAAATTCCCTGATACTGTCCCTGCAATCCGAATGAATTTTTATCCTGTCTGAATTTATCAGCCCTGCAGTATATCTTATTCCGTCTGTTACCGAATTCTTGGCTTTCATAACCGACAACTCACCCTTACGTTTTATTAGTGTAATAAAGCTTGCAGCAGAAGGGTCTACGATTACATATTGTACCGAATACCCATCTGCAAGCTTTTTTAGTTTTTCGTAGTATTCTTCGTCAGTAAGCTGTTTGCCGGTTTTTTTGCTGTCGTGATAGTATTCCTTTATTCTGTATGCAACACCGCCTGATACCGACCACAGTCCCATAGATGTCGGATTTACTGTACCATAATCCACTGATATATAATAATCACCCGCAGGTGCTGTCTCAAATAAATGCCTTTCCTTGCTGAACATTGGATATACAAGACCCTCCGCCCTTGTCCACTTACCAAGAATATATCTGTCATAATACACACTGCCGCTATATTCCTTTTCAAGATTTGCGACAAACTCACGGCTTAAAAACGGATTATCATATATGGTATAGCTTTGACGGTAAATATCCGCACCACTTTGCATAAATTCAAGGAGCCAGTGATTAGGTCCGTCAGGATTGCAGGTGCCGTCAAAACAGGAATGAGGTTTATCAAGACGGGATTTCAGCATTTCAAAAACTTCCTTATTCCAGGTAGTAACCTCATCGCCGTAACAGTATTCGATACCTGTACCCTGAAGCTTATCCTTCTGGCTTGCTCTGTCCGCACCGAGTGCAAAACACCGTTTACCAAACATCTCAACTGTGCCGTTTCCTTTAATTGCACCAACTGCTTTCTCTCCCCATATGGTTCGCATAGGGGTCAAAATATTTCTTTCAAGAGTTGAGCGAGTATTTCCAATAAGTACAATCAGACCTTCGCCACGGGTTTTTGTAATTCTTTTTGCAAGCCAGTAGTAATCAAGATATGTCTTTCCACTTCTTGTTGCACCCTCTTTTATGTTCCAACGGCAGTTTGCATTGTTCCAGAACTCCCGCTGTTTTTTACTCATCTTCATTTTCTGCCTCTTTGTCAAGCTCCTCTATCTTCTCGCTTATATCAACCTCGTCAGGCTCCTGATGCTTTTCATCCCACACATCCTTGCGTCTGAATTTGAGCCACAAAGCCGCAGCTCTCACATCAGGTGGGACATCCTTATGTGTTGTAACCTGTTCTGTTCCGTTTGGTTTTTCCGTCTCTCTGTATTCCTCAGATGTGTACCCCAAAGCACGTTTTAACAGTGCATCCTCAACCGCATAATCCGTTGTATGCCGAAGAAGCTCCAGACGCTTTTTTTCATCGGGATTTTCCTTCAAAAATTTCTGCCATTTACTCTTTTTAATCTTAAGAGTTTTCCTAATTTTATCAAGGCTCATACCGTCGCGTGCAAGGTATGAAATAAGCTTAATTTCATTTTCCGTCATAAAATCGCCTCGATGTATTTGTTTCGATATACAATGTATGCACTTATATGTCCTGTTGCACCATAGCCTGTTGTTACAAATTCCGCACCCCTATCGTCTATAACAAGGTCTGACAAGAAGCTGTCATCAGAAATATGGCTGATTAGATTTCCGTTTATATCGGAAGTTATGGTACGTTTTGCAATATCTATTGTGATAAGCTCGTCCTCTTCAGGAACATATAATAACGTAAATACTGTACCCGTAATCTTGTTTTCAATAACAATCTTACCTTCTGTTTCATCAGGATTTCTTTTGCCCAAAATTGTTATAACAGGTTCAACTTCCCTGTCGCTGTGTACTGTAACACTTGCATTTGTAGTTCTTTTAGAAAACATAGCAGGAAGTGTTATGTCAGCAGAAATAAGCTTTTCACGGATGTAAAGTCCAACCTCAGTCGGCACACTGTCATAAAAATAAGGATCATCGCAAGTAAGAGAAAGCGCAAACTTAACATACTCTTTGTTCTTTTTTTCAAGCTGTGACTCACAGGCTGCAACATTTATTTCTCGTTCAAAGTCATCGCAAATAACAGTCATTGTACAAGGCATACCAAGAATTTTTGTTATTCTTGCCGCCTCGCTCATACCGCCAATAATATCGCCTCCTACTGTGATAACTCGCACAGGAAGTCTTCTCATACTTTCCACAGCACCATCAAAATCGTAGGAAGCATATATTCTTCTCTCATAAGCAGGCACACCAAGACCGTTGATTCCTGTTATACGAACCGAATCATCGCCGCCGCCTGACATCTCAACAGTCCCAAGTTCATTTTCAAATTTAAGCCTCATAATCTCCTCCTCTCTATTCAAGCATCATTTTCTTCATCTCATCTTTTTCTCTCATAAGTCTTATGGTTTCATCAGGAGATTGCGGGTTGTATATGTTATAGCTCGTGTTATTTTCGATATTTGAAACACCGCCACTAAATATGTTACCATAACCGAGACTGCTGACTCCTGCAGAAATTGACCTTGAAAGCTCATCAAGCACAGAATTAAGACTTGACATAAAGCCTTCGCCAAAGCTCTCGCAGGCACTTTGTCCGTTCGAGAAAAATTTGCCCGAAAGCGACTCAAATTCTTCCGAAAGCGCAGATGTGAAATTACTGCCAAGCTTCTTAGCCGCATCTTCTGCCGCTTCTTTAACCTCACTCGAATACAGAGTCTTTGAAATCTCATCAGCAAGCTTTTCTCTTTCTTCAAAAGCTCTAAGATGCGAGAAGAAATTTTCATCAGAAGTACCTGAAATAGTCCTTGCAAAATCCGTCGCATCTTCTATTGACATATCTCTTATTTGACTAAAATAACTGTTTCTCAATTCCCTGTTCTTTTCGTCAATCTCCGTGTTGCCTGTATCATCACGCCAATAGCTGTTAATTCTATCCCTTGCAATAGTCATAAGACGAAGATACTCCTCAAGCTGTTCATTCTGTTTCCCGATGTTTGCAAGAGAAACATATTCGATGTCAAGTCCGTCTCCTGTTATTTTGTGTTGATTACTTATACCTCCATAAGAAGAAATCTTTTCGGATAGCTTTTCTCTGTTCTTTTCAAGCTCTTCAAAAATATCATTGATATTATCTGCTGTCTCTTCAGCCGCCTTAGTAAGAGCTTTTTCCTGTTCTTCAGCAAGCTTTTTGTTATGCTCTAATACTTCACCTGTATATTTAAGCCAATCGGCAGACCCTCTTAAGAAATATCTGTCCCTAAAATCTTGCAATCTTGAAAAGTATTCCTCTGTGCTTATAATTCCAAGCTCATAGGAAAGCTCAAGGCATTTAAGCTCATCTTCTCTTATTCCCCTTATTTTATCGAGATTATCCCTTATATATTGAATATATGCTGCCTCTGCGTTTTTCCTGTTGTTCTGTACTCGTTCCGACTCGTTATCGTACTGTTTCTCAGCAGCAATAGCTTCGTCGGTAATAGACTTTGTCTGTGTTTTAACCTCAGCTGCAGCCGTGCCGAAAGCCTCTGCAAGCCTTCTGTTTACCGTGTCGGATAACTCTTTCAGACCTGTGCTTGAATCATCGCCAAGCTTTTGCAATCCTTTATTTAAGCCTTCAGGATTAAGCTCCGTATCAAATACTATTGAACCATCAGCCATTAAATCACCCCTTTTCTGCCGCAAAAAGTTCTGCCATAACATCCCCCGGATTTGTTCTGTTTGTTCCAAGTGAGTAGATTTGTTTCTGTCTTAAAAGCTGCCTTCTAAGTAGAGGATTTTTTATATCAGATGGCTTTGCAGCACGAATTTGTGCAACCTTCATCAACGCGCTCTCAGAGCTTAAATTTTTAAGCAAAGCAAGAAAACGCCACCAATGCAGCTTCTCTTTGGATAGGTCTATACCATAATCGGACAAAAAAGACGCATATATAAGCTCCTCATCTTTAGAAAAAGAAATTACAGGCTCGTATTCCTTATCATCCGTCTTTTCTATAGCCTTGCCGCCGGCAAAAAATATACACAATAGCGACAATGCCTCATTAAAATCAAGCGGTATTTTATCCTTATAACAAAGTCTGAGCGCACGCATTGCGGCGCGCGCCCCTTCCTCTTCCTCAAGTATCCTTGCAAATTCAAGCCAAACGCCAAAATCGGTCCTTATAGGATAGTAAATACCGTTACCTAAAACACCGTGTGGCGGTTCGCATCCTATAATTCTCATTCCGCTGTAAATGTTATAGTCTGCCACTCATCATCAGTAGATGCGTAACCCGTAACAATTTCGCCGTTAGCCTTTAGACTGCCTGAATATGTATAGGTATCACTGTCATTACCCTCAGAATCAGGGATAACAGCAAAGTTGCGTTTCTGTGCATAAAAGCCTTTCTCCGTTTCCTTTGTTGTATCAACAATAACAATACTTCTTACAGCACCTGCTCCAACCAGCTCACTGTCCGCAATAGAAACCATATCCGAGTGTACCGCATCATCAGAGAAACGGTCAAAAGCAAAAGTAATTGAAGGGTTATAGCCCACAACATCATTTCTCTCGCTCTGTTCATCAACATATTTTCTTGTGTATTCCGTCGGATTTTTGCTTACCGAAAAATCGGTAAAGCCTCTCATACGGTTGTATGTTCCGTCAATTTCGTAAAATGCAAGCTTGTCGCTGCGTTTTAAAATTCTATCCATTTAAAATACCATATCCTTTCAAATTTTAGTGTAGATAAGTCTGAAGCCTATCTGATAGCGCGCATGATTAGTCGCCTCATCGAACAGATATCCGCCTGATGTAACTGCTAATTCCTGTGCAGATTCTCCCTTTGGTAGTTTAGGCAAATTTCCGCTTTGACTGCACTCCTCCACCCACTCGGCAAGCTGTTCGCAAAGCTGCTCATTTTTAAGATTTTCTGCAACACTGCCTGTGTACGGTCTTCTAAGTGCAAGTACAAAGCAATACTGCCTTAAAGACCCTCCCGTATAGTACCTGCGCATAACAGGCTCACACGGGAGAGCTTCTATGGTAAAGCCACCGCTTTTGCTTCCGAGATAATCAATATTAATCTTGGATGCATCAAGAAGCGGACAGGTCTTAAAAAATTCGTGTAATTCCTTTATCATTTCAATTCCTTTCCGGACTATTTAAAAACAGGGTTTCGCCTTAGACCTATAACCGTAGTTATTTTCTGATTTTTTGGTATGTAATTTCTTTTCTTACTTTTTGATATTGAGGCAATGATGTTAGCAGCACCGGCTTTTTTAGCAGCAAGGCTCAAAATCTCATTGCCGTGTATGGCTTTCATTCTTTCAAACCAGAATGAGCCTCTGCTTGGTGCACCATTGTACTTTAGTGCTTTGCCATTTACCGAAACACCGTAATATTGGTAAGCCGCATAATGTGTATCATATGTAACCTTGCCGGAGCCAATTTTTGTAGCCCGTTCTGCACTTGATATGAGTGCACCGCTATTTTTTGGCACAAACGGTTCACATCTTTTAAGCACCTCGCTGTCTATCAGCTTTTGCACCTCTTCACCAATACCCAAACCCCGTCCTTCAATAATCTCCTTAGGAGCTTTAATTGTAAAGCTAATACCTGCCATAACAGACAATCACCTCGCAGTTATACGAATGTGGCCTCTTTTAAGGCAATAGTTATCTACAATATCTGATACCGTAAGAGCATTTTCAGGCAAAGAGGAATACCCGCTACCTTCCGCTATTTTATCTTCTGTACATATGGACACTGCAGACGGCGAAAATATTCTCGCCGTCAGTATGTCCTTTTCGTATCTGCCTCCGTTTTCTGTATCAACTGCTTTTACACGCCTTACATATGCCTTTTGAAATACAACAGTATCCCAGTCATCGCCGTTTCTTTTAAATACAGTAACTGCTTGATATTTCATCACTTGGCACCTCCGTCAAAATCCTCTGTAAAGAAGAACCGGCGGAATATAGAGCTTTACAGTATGCATCAATATCTTTTCATCTGCACAGTCTTTGTACTCAGTTTCAAAACCGTCTATTCTCTCACGAACAATTGAAGTACCTACGCCATTTTCTGCGTATATCTCCGCAAGAGCACATACGCACGAACGGATATCGTCATCCTCAAAATCAGGCTCAGTATATGTAACGTGCTTTATAAACAGACGTGCTCTTTTTGCCATTCGCTCAAATTCTTCCTCATCAGCGAACTCGCAGCCACCATATTCCTCGCAATAAAACTCAAAATCTGTCATTTATTATTCACTCGCTGTCTGACTAAACTTTCCGAGTACAACCTTAGCTGCGTTGGAAAGCACAACGGTATAGAACTTATCAACAGAAATATCGGTAACTCTCTTAAGAGTCTGACGTTCTGTTTCGACATTTGTATCACGCTTTAAGTATACAGTAAGTGCCGCTGTTTCATCTGCATCATCATTTGTTTCAAGCTGAACAATAGGGTTGATGTAGACACCGTCAACCAAAGGTACCTTCTTGGACGGAACAACTCTTGCATTTGCAATCATACCAACCTCTCCTGTCATAACAGTCATACCGCTGTATTTATCAGCAGAGATAAAGTCTGCGTCGTGTCTGAGCTGGGTAAGCTGCTTGGGATGAACAAAGATGACCTTGGGGGTATTTGTTTCCTCCTCAAATACATCAATAGCATCGACAATGCCGTCATAGCTGATAATTCCATCAGCATCATATGTAAGCTGTGCTGTAAGAAGTGCCTCCATAGCATCGTTATCAACCTTAGATGCAATTGCAAGCGCAAGCTGATTGTTTGTTTCGCCAACAGGATTGCCGTAACCTGAGAGGACTGCCTCATCACTCAATTCAACTGCCTTCATAGCCTTTTTTATTGTTGCATTTGTTGTAGTTGTAACAAGCTTGGTTGTGCCAACCTCAATACCCTCTGCAATATCTTCTGCATCGCCGATATACGCATACTGAGGTACAACAATTGTATCACCTGGAACACCAACAAGTGTATCGTCAACCTTTGCAAACGGTGTTACAACCAGCTTCTTTGTAATTTTAGCAGAAATCATATCTGCCATAACCTGAGGGTTAACTAAATCCGAAATATTTGTAGTTGCCATTAATAAATCTCCTTTCACGCTTGAGTGTGTAGCTCTGTGCAACTAAATTCCTAAAAAAATATTTTAATTTTGCGCGCAAAAATAAGAAATAGCTCACTCGTAGCACTACGCAACTCTTGTTTCTAAAAAAAGTTGCTCTCTCAAGCTATGGGTGTATTATACCACACATTTGTTCGTTTGTCAAGCATTATTTTTCATACTTAGATTTTTTTCGACTAAAAAACCTCTCTTATCGAGAGGTTTTTCCGATAATTCTGCCTATTAGGTCAACAATAAAGAATCTGTATTCAGCATCGTCGGATATTAGCTCATATATATTCTCAGGTACACTATCTATGAGTTTTTGTGTCCCTCTTTTTGATAATTCACCATTTACATCCTCAGAAAAGCATAAGGACGGATAAGCAACACACCACCAGTTCTGCCCCTCTCCATTTCCAAGTACTAACCTTATTGCATTGTAATACCCCGACGGCAGAGAAATGCCCTTGTAGCTTTTCTTTGGAATATATACCCTCTCAATTCTTCCTTTCGCCTTATATTCAACACCAAGCTCCAAAAGCCTGATGTTTGCAAGACGTTCACATTCCATTACGTATTCCTGGGTATATGGCGAAATATCACAGTCTGTCATTCTTTCCGATATATAATCTCTTACATCAAGCTTTATTCTGTTGTCCTCTTCGCTTTCCGATGATGAAATAATGTGAAACCTAAGAAGCTCTGATGACAATATTTCGTTAACCCCCTGAGCATATACTACTGCATAGGAAAATGTAACTGTGAGAACAAGAAAGATTGCTGATATTTTTTTCATATAACACACTCCTTTAATAGCATTTTTGCCATAATCTGTAGTTTTGATACATATTAAACCAAGCAATCGGACACAATAGCAGAAGATAACCGATAAAAGGAGCGAGAATATGAGAAGAAAATACGGATATTGGTTTTTAACTGTTTTGCTTGTTGCAGTAAGTTGTGTCGCAGGTTACGAGTATGACCGTGCAAAAACACTAGAAAATAACGTGTCAAACACATACAACAGGGCATTGTTCGAGCTAAGTGATTATGTAGACGATATAAACTCACTTTTAGCTAAAGGACTGCTGGTAAACTCCCCTGAGCATTTTGCCTCAATTTCTGCAGAGCTTTCACGTCAGTCTGCCGCTGCAAAGGAATGCTTGTCCCAGCTTCCGCTTTCTGAAATCTCACTTGATAATACAGAAAAGTTCTTGTCACAAGTCGGAGATTACAGCTTTTATCTGAGTCAGAATGCATTGTATGATACAAAAATGAGCGACGATGAGTATAAAACCTTTTCCACATTAGGAAATTATGCGGAAAGCCTATCCGCTGCACTTAACTCAATTCAACAGGATATATACAATGGCAGTGTAACACTTGGCAGAAGTAGCCGTCAAAGTAACAATACAGTTTATGCTGACGGGGACAACGGCTTTTCGGCGATAGAAAAGGAGTTTGGCGAATATCCGTCACTGATATATGACGGACCATTTTCAGAGCATATCGGCGGACGCTCTCCTGCTTACCTTGAAGGGAAAGAAAATATAACAGCAGAAAAGGCCGCAATGATAGCCAATGATTTTTTCGGTAATGGAGCCGGCTTTATCTCTTATGGCGGAAAAAGTGAAAATTCTGCTATAAACTGCTATACCTTTACCGCAGATGACAACAATAAAATAATATCTATAACTGAAACTGGCGGATGTATTTTGTATTATATGAACAATAGAGAAATTGGCGAAGCTGCTCTTGATGTAAACGAAGCGATAGCAAAAGCACAGGAGTTTTTGTCAGCTCACGGCTATACTTCTATGACCGAAAGCTACTACGAAAGAACCGACGGCAGTGCTACTATAAACTTCGCTTATGAGCAAGAGGGCGTTGTTCATTACTCTGACCTTGTCAAAGTTAAGATAGCACTCGATAACGGCGAGGTTGTCGGTCTTGAAACGAACGGCTATATTATGAACCATACCTTAAGACAAAATCTCACGCCAAAGCTTACACGGCAAGAAGCACGTGGATATGTATCAAATCACCTTAATATTGACTCTGCCAAGCTCGCTCTTATTCCAAAAGACAGCAAACGAGAGGTTCTGTGTTATGAATTTCAAGGCACGTCAAACGGCAAAAATTTCTTAATTTACATCAATGCCGAAAATGGCAGAGAGGAAGAAATTATGCTTTTAATAGAATCTGAAAACGGAATACTGACAGTTTGAAAATCGGGCGGTTAACTATAGCCGCCCTTTTCAATTGTAATATACTTTAAAATTGCAGCATAAACTGTTACAAAAAAAAGAATAGGTGATGTTTATGCAAAAAAGATTGTCTGTTACGCTTAAGGGAGCTATACTTTCTCTGCTTGTAACATTTATGCTTTCGACGCTTTTGGCAGCTCTTGTCTGCTATGGCGATGTTCCCGATAATGCGATAATCGCACTTATATTTTTTATTGCAGCACTTTCCTGTATGACAGGTGCTTATGCAATATCTAAGGCGCTTGGGTCAAAAGGTCTTCTTACAGGAGCCGGAATGAGCATACTTTATTACATAGTTTTATATCTTGTTTCAGTAATACTCAATAAAGGTGTTGCAGCAAATACGCATATGCTTATAATGTTAGTTGCTGTTATCGCCTCAGGTATGCTTGGCGGAGTACTCGGTATGCCCAGATAAAAAACAAGGGGTTTTCCCCTTGTTTTTTTCTAATCATAAATATGCAGACACCTTAGTCCGCGGTAATTATAGGTAGAAAGCGGTCTTCTGTAAGCAGGATTGCTATGTGCTGCAAGAAGAACAGTTTCCGGAGTACCCATACCGGGGTCTACAACAATCGGTGTGTGGTCAAATCTGCCATCGCCTATAAAATCAAACTGAATAAGGTCAGCAAGCTCTATATCGGCAAGGTCAATTTCCACCGCACGAGGTCCAACACCGTTATTGTTTATCAGAAAATCATACAGCTCGTTAACACCCGTCCATGCAGGAGCACGCATATTAACGCTGATATAATACCACCCGAATACAGGCGTAAAATTCATTTCCAATCCACCGGCGAGCATACATTGAGAAACAAAATTCGTACAATCTCCGCCTATGTCGTCAAAATTATAAAATTCAGGATTAAAACCAAATGCCCATCTTCTTGCATATCTTGACGCCGCAATTCTGTCATACGGCATATTATCACCTCCGATATATAATATGCCGAAAACAAAAAGGAGGAACTTATCATTCCTCCCTGTCATCACACAATATAGCCTGCCACAATACCGATTACCGCAGACAAAAGTATTATCACAATCGGATGCACCTTCTTGAATGCAAGTACTGCCATAACAGCAAATATTGCCGCCGAAACATAAAACCACGCATCAGATAGTATCATATCCAAGCTATTACCTGTAACAAATACAGTTTCGCCTATTGAAATAACAGCCGCACCAATTAAACCTATAACAGCAGGCTTTAACCCACTCATACATCCACTTACAATTTTGTTTGTTTTAAACTTCTCAAAGAATTTGGCAACTATCAATATGATAATAAAGGAAGGCAGAACAACACCAAGTGTTGCCAAAACCGCACCGATAATACCTCCCATTTCATTGCCGATATATGTTGCCATATTGATTGCAAACGGTCCGGGAGTGCTTTCACTTACAGCAATAAAGTTTATAAGCTCCGCATTTTCAATCCAGTTGCGAGTTAAGACCTCCTCCTGAACAAGCGGAAGCATTGCATATCCACCACCAAATGTAAACAGTCCTATTTTGAAAAATGTTAAAAATAATATAATCCAGATTGTCATTTGCTTTCCTTCTCCCTTCCGCCTTTTGCTTTAATAAGAGAAGAAATTAAGCCAATCACTGCACACACAGCAATCACATACAGCACATTTATATCCAATATGCATACTGCCACAAATGCGAATATCGCAATAAAATACGACAAAGCATTTTTATTGGATTTCTTGTACATATTCCACCACGCTTTAACAATCAGTGCAAGAACACCTGCCCTGATTCCGTTAAAAGCAAATTGTACCACCTCAATATCCTGAAATTCTCTTAAGAGATAGAATATCAATGTAATAATAACAAATGACGGTAATACCGTACCAAATGTGGCACACAATGCTCCAAGGACACCTGCGACCTTGTAACCTATAAATGTAGATGAATTTATTGCAATAGGACCAGGAGTAGACTCCACAATTGCCACAATCTCCAGTATATCGTCATCAGAAACCCAACCGTGCGTTTCAACAGTTTCTCTCTGGATAAGCGGAATCATAGCATATCCGCCGCCAAATGTAAAAGCCCCAATCTTAAAAAAAGTCAAAAAAAGCTGCAGTAACCTTTTTCTTTTGCTCAACTTTCTATATCCCCCTTCGCAAAAAACTATAACGTGCCGTTAGCTTTATCCTCTTCAATACCAATTCTTATAAGGCGTTTTAATTCCTCTTGCCTTGTATCGACTCCGCCGATTGCAGAAAGTATATCCGCATCGGTTTTATTATTAAGCTTAAGGCCTGCATATGTAACGCCCGATTTTACTCCACCCTTGGTAACTGTTGTAATTGTCATAATATTTCCTCCGATTTGTAGTATACTCTAAATTCTATCACAGCACAAATAACGTGTCAATCTGTTATAATCGACTGTAATTCCAAATCGTACAATCTTTTTCGACAATTTTTTCAGCCAAGGATATCAATAATTTTAACCTTGAACATATCCGCTTTAATTGAGCTTATTCTTCTTACTGCGAGAAAACAAACAGCCATTGCTCCCATACCGCACAATGCCGCCATTCCATCGCCGTAGCCAAAGTATGAAACAAGACCGCTTGCCACAATAAGCACAATAAGAGGAATTATATACGCAATAAAGGCTGCTGTAAGTGCATTTTTATCCTGCATTTCAAGCACAACCTTATCCCCAACCTCTGCCCCAAGCTTGTTTTCAGCAACAATTATTGTTTCGCTTGGTGTACAGCCGCCTTTGCAGCTTGCACAGTTTTCTCCACAAGAGGATTCACGTATTATTGCAACCTCAGCCTGTTCTCCGTTAGTTTTTACTATGCCTGTTTTACGCATCATCAATCATCGCCTTTGCATGAGCAAGTGCCGCATCACTCGGATTATTTCCGTCAATAATGCGTGCAACCTCTCTTATTCTTCCGTCATAATCAAGCGGATATACACTTGTAGTTGTCCTCTCTCCGTCTGAGTTCTTCTTTATCAGCAGGTGATTTGCCGCCGCAACAGCTATCTGAGGCTGATGGCTGACACATATAACCTGCTTTTTATTTCCCAAAGTCTTAAGCTTTTTAGCAATCTTTTGAGCTGCAGAACCAGAAACCCCCGTATCAATCTCGTCAAATATCAATGTTTCAGCATCATCTGCATCTGCAAGAATAGACTTCATAGCAAGCATTACTCTCGAAAGCTCACCGCCCGATGCAAACTTAGCCAACGGCTTCAGCTCTTCTCCAACGTTAGGGCAAATCATAAACTCTATGCTGTCTGCACCTGTTCTTGTAGAGTCTGATCTTTCAATATTAACCAAGAACTTAGTCTTTGGCATATCAAGGTCTGCAAGCGATTTTTCAATATCAGCAGCAAGCTTTTCGCCCGCCTGCTTTCGTGTATTAGTTAGAATATCAGCCGCTTTTGACAGCCTTTCTCTTGCCCTTTGGTAGTCTTCCAAGAGCTTTTCGTTCATTTCCTCGCCAACATCAAGCTCAAGAAGTTCCTTCTCGGCCGCTTCAAGAAATTCCAAAACCGCACCTTCGCTTCCGCCATATTTTCGTTCGAGCTTACCTATAAGGTCAATTCTGTCCTCTATCTCATCAAGCCTTGCCCTCGAAAACTCAACCCCGTCAGCAAGAGAACGAACTTCGCTTACCACATCCTCAAGTGCGTACTTTATATCAAATATCTTTTCTGCCGCTTTTGCAGCACTATCTATATCACTTAGCTTTGAGACCGCATTTGCTGCACGGGCTACAAGATCATATGCATTAACCTCTTCGCCGTCATAAAGATACTCTGTTGCTTCTGCAACTGCTTCATTTATAGCTTCTGCATTCTGTATAAGGATACGTTCTTCTAAAAGCTGTTCCTTTTCACCCTCACTAAGACCTGCCGCATAAATTTCCTCAGTTTGATATCTTAACAGGTCAATTCTTTCTGCTCTTTCCTTTTCGTTAGAATTAAGGCGGTCAAGACGTGCTTTAATCGCACAGCATTCGTCATAGGCATCAGAATAAGCCTCAAGCTCCTTTTCATTCTCCGCATAGCTGTCAAGATAGGAAAGATGGAATTTTGGATTCAAAAGTGCCTGATTGTCCTGCTGACCGTGGATGTTTACAAGCAAAGCCGCCGCATCACGCAGTATATTCTGAGTTACAATCATACCGTTTATGCGGCAAATACTTCTGCCGTCAGCAGTAATATCCCTCAAAACTGCAACCATACTGTCCTCTGTTTCAATTCCAAGCTTTGAAAGCTCAAAAGCCACCTTCTCCGATACCGAAAAAAGTGCCTGAACACGAGCCTTCTCCTCACCATAGCGGATAAGGCCCTTGCTTGCCCTTGCACCAAGTATCAGATTAACCGAGTCAATAATAATCGACTTACCTGCACCTGTTTCACCGGTAAGAACGGTCATAGAATCATTTATATCCAACTGAACACGGTCAATCAAAGCAATATTGTTTATTTCAAGATTGATAAGCATTTCTACTATCCCCTATAATTAAACATCTTCTTTAGTCTTGATACGGTTGATACTGCACTTTCTTCAGTTCTTACGATAAGAAGCACCGTGTCATCACCCGCAATAGAACCAACTATTTCCGAACTCATAAGTCTGTCCAAAGACGCAGCAACAGCCTGAGCCATTCCTGCATAAGTCTTTATAACAACCTGATTTAGTGCACTATCGACACTCACAACCGCCTTCGAGAAAATATTAAGATGCTCAGCCGTATCTTCAATTTCAGGTATCTGCTGAACAGCATATTTGTATCCGCCTGACTGGGCAGTAGTCTTTACAAGACCAAGCTCCTTAATATCTCTTGAAACAGTTGCCTGCGTTACTGCAAAGCCTTCTGACCGCAGAATTTCCGTAAGCTGCTCCTGGGTTTTTATATCCCTTTCGCTTATCAGCTTCATCATATGCTGATGGCGTTTTCTCTTCATAGCTCCCTCCGAACTTTACAGCAGTTTAGCTGTAAGAATATTATAAAATGATTGGTGTCCGAACTTAATCAGCTTAAGCTTTAAATCAGAACGTGTAATTATAGCTCTGTCCCCGACAGCAAGACTTTCTTTAACGATACCGTCAATTGTTACTACAGCACTGTCTGCCGCACCCTCTAAAAGATGCACACTTACAGTCTTTTCCGGTGCTAAAACTGCCGGCCTTGCCTTAAGCGTATGTGCACAGATAGGTGTTGCAAGAAACATTTCGGTTCCAGGGTCAGCAACAGGACCTCCTGCCGACAGCGAATAACCGGTAGAGCCTGTCGGCGTTGCAATTATGACACCATCTGCTATGTATTCTGTAATCTGTTCATCCTCGGCAAAAACTGCCGTTTTTATCATCTGTGCATCAGGCTTTGCCACTACGCAGTCATTAAGCGCAAGGTATTCATTGCTGCCCACCGACACGTTCATCATCATACGTTCTTCAATTCTGTATTTTCCTGAAAGCAGACTGTCAACAGCCTCTTCCATATTATCCTGCTCGGTTTCTGTCATAAAACCCACTCTGCCGAGATTTATGCCCATAACCGGAATACCCCTTTTTGCACATTCTTCCGCCGCACATAATATCGTGCCGTCTCCGCCCAAAACAATTACAACATCTGTATTGTTATAAAGCTCTAACTCATCGGTAACTGCTTCAACCCCTCGGCTTTTAAGTATTTCACAAAGCTTTTTTGTCTGAATAAGTCCCTTATCCTTGCAGGGATTTGGAATTACTGCAGCTCTCATAGCAAACCTCCAAAATGTATATTTATACATATTATACATTATCAAGAACATTTTTGCAATAGCAACATACAAAAAATCCGCCCTTTTTAACGGGCAGATTTTCTAAAATCAGTCAAGCTTATTCATAATAACACCCATTGCAGGCTTCGGGAAAACACATATTGAGCGTTCGGGCATCGTTTCCCCCTCTGTTACAACAGCACGGATTTGTTCAGCTTTTACCGCATTCATACAAACCATACACTGATGTGTGCCCTTTTTAAGTTCACCAATACCGTCAGTTATGCTCTTTGTATATGTAACCCTCTCAATGTATGACTCTTCCATAATATTAAATATATCCTCAAGTATCAGCTTGTTCAAGACAATCACATCAAGACTGCGGTAGCTGTCCGAAACATCAGGAAGAAGATTCTTTAAATACTCCGTATCGGTAAGTGTCAGGCGGTAGAAATAATTTTTGCCTGTATATACAGCAAACCTGTTCATTTTCCTTGTAGTTGCAATCTGCTTTTTGATGGTGTCCACCATCTCTCCAAGCTCGGTATCAACAATGATTTTTTCAATTTTGAAATGGTCCTGTGCAGCTGATACAAAGAAATCCTCACGAAAACCCTTTGGGAACCTCAAAAGCCGGTGAAAAGGCACCTGCATAAGTCCGTCATCATAGGCATTGGAAAGTAGCGTCATAATGTAATTATAGCTTTCGTCTCCTGTATGATTGGGATTTTTAGCCTTTCGTTCCTCTGCATAGTTTAATGCAACCTCATATCTGTTCTGACCATCAATCAGGAAGAAGGTATGGTCCTTTAAAAGTGACAGAATATACTGAACCTCTTTCTCATCATCAATTATCCAGAGCCTTTGTTCTGTTCCGTTATCAATAGTACAAACTGTATCAGGAGTACGTTCGGAAATGTCTTCCATAAAATTTGTAATGTACTTTTCGCTCTCTATGTACATACAGTTTATCATACTCACATTGGCATCAACAGCCCTTATAAGCTTGGCACGGTCTCTGTTTTTAACAGCTGATTTCTCACACGGAATAACTTTTTTCTCACTCGGCTCGCAAAGCTTCATTTCGACAACAAAGCCCCTGTTTGAATAGGATGAGTGGTTATATTCGAGTCTTTGCTCATACATATAAATTGCTTTCTTTTTGTCCTGTTTGATTATTTCATCCTGAAGCCACTGCCCAAAGTAATTCTTAGCACGGGTAAATACATTATTTTCTTCATTATCATCTTCATATCCAAGACCGCTGACAACCCTCACAATATTGTGCTTATCAAGAGAATACAATTCGTGTCGCTCCTCATCGCCAATCGAGTCATACGGCGGTGTCATAACCTTGCCCATATCTTCAATTTTGTCTTTATTATATCTGCAACCACAAAATGGTCTTATAAGTGTCATTAGCAATCCCTCCTATTGTATTTGTCTATAATATAATACTCTATATTTTATATAACTGCAATTCGCAAATTGTTAAAAGTTTAAAAATATTTTTCACACTTATGCCTAAAATACAGAAAATGCGGCAAACTAATTATACTCTAACTTGCAAGGAGGGAAAGAAAATGTGCACATCAGGCTTTATCAAGGGAATGGCAGCAGGACTTATTTTAGGTGCAGCAGCCACAATGCTTGTTGACCCCGTATCTGACAGACAGCGACACAAGCTGATGAAGAAAACAGAAGGGGTTTTTAAGTCAATCGGCGGAGTGATTGATACAGCAGTAAGTATGTTCTCTTAAAAAAAATGCAAAACAAATGATATGCACCCCAAAATTTAAACAACTTTGGGGTGCATATCACCAAGTGCTGTGATTTTAATATCTTGTTTTTTTTACTGGTTTATTTTACCATTTCTACGCTGTCGGCTCTCATACCTATAATTGCATCAATATTCATATTTATTCCCGCTTGTCAGTTGACAATCTTTAATTTGTATTATAAAATAAAAAGTAATATTTTCAATAATTGTTATGTTGTATCATAGAACTATTTGCTGTAATTTTTGAATGATATAAGCTTATAATTAGAGATACCATATTATGAATTAGATGCGTATTCTTGAACAGTACGAACACAAAAATCCCACGGAGGCGAAAAATGAGAATTATCACAGAACAGATACTTCTGTTGTTTATATTTATGCTAATCGGTTATGTATTAGGAAAGACCGGTCTTATAGACAGAAAGGAAAGCCGAGCACTTTCCACTATTGAGGTCTACCTCTTCTTCCCCTGTACAATTTTTAAAGCATTCTACACAAATTTCAATATAGCCAACCTTTCCGTTTACTATCCTTTAACCCTTACCGGAATAGTAATCCTCGGTATTCTTTTATTATTTGCAACTATGATATCGAAACACTTAGGAAAAGATGACTATGAAAGGAAGATATACAAATACACACTTATTATTGCCAATTTCGGATATATGGGCTATGCCGTTGCAGAAGGGTTGTATGGGACAGAAGGGCTTCTTAATATGATTTTGTTTGCAATGCCATTCTCCTGCTTTACATATACTGTGGGTTACTGTATGCTCACCAAAAGAGAGCTTTCCTTAAAACGACTTATAAACCCGGTAATAATTGCGATATTCTTAGGAGCAATATTTGGACTTACCGGCATAAAAATACCAAAGCTTGCAGAAACGGCAGTTTTAAAATCCTCCTCATGTATGGCACCGATAAGTATGCTTTTGGCAGGTATAACAATATCCGAATACAAAATAGAAGAGCTTATAACCGACAAAAACGTATATATCGCCTGTGCATTCAGGCTGATTATTATTCCTGTAACACTTCTGCTGGTTTTAAGACAGCTCGCATCTGAAAATATTGTCCGTTCAGCAGTTCTTCTTACTGCAATGCCTTGCGGGCTTAACACAATAATCTTTCCAAGACTTATCGGCGAAAACTGCAAAACCGGTGCAAAACTCGCATTTGTATCAAACATACTTGCACTTGCGACCATTCCAATAATAATAAACTCAATATAAGAAAATACGGTTCGGCATCCTAGCTGAACCGTATTTTGTCTCATCACTATAATTGCAATATCAGCATATTATAGAATAAGGGTTATTACCCTTATTCTTCCGTGAAAGGACTGATAATATGTCGCAAATATATGCTGTTGTAGGTCCTATTAACACTGCTGTAAGACTTTCCAAGCTACTTGAAAAAAACGGAATTTACTCAAAAGTAGTGCATACACCCAACAGCACGGGCGGTTGCTCGTATTCTATACTTACCGACGAAAGCGGCAAAGAGCTTCTTATCAGCTTATCCGAAAGATACAGAATTAAAAAATTTATAATTCCGGACAGTGATTAGTGTATGATATATCTTGATAATGCAGCCACGTCCCTCTATAAACCCGCATGTGTAATACGGGCAATGGCTGAGCATACAGCTAAAAACAGTGTAAATGCAGGACGTGGCGGACACATTTACAGCAGGAGAGGTGCGGAAATTATCGCAGATACAGCAGACTCTCTTGCACAGCTTTTTAATATAGAAAATCCCGAAAGAATTGCCTTTACCCCAAACGCAACCCTTGCTCTTAATATGGCAATCTTAGGGGTTGGAGCGGGCGGCGGTCATATTATAGTTACGTCAATGGAGCATAACAGTGTTTTAAGACCTGTTAATCTTCTTGGTAACTACACCGTTGTTCAGGCTGACAGCGAGGGCTTTGTAGACCCCAACGACATTAAAAAGGCTATAAAACCCGAAACTGTTCTTATAATTTGTACTCACGCATCAAATGTATGCGGAAGCATTGAACCCATTTCCGAGATAGGCAAAATAGCAAGAGAACACAATCTTCTCTTCCTTGTAGATGCCGCTCAGTCTGCAGGTATTCTTGACATTGATACAGAAAGTATGAATATAGATTTGCTTGCCTTTTCGGGACACAAGGGGCTATTAGGACCTTTAGGCACAGGCGGTCTTTATGTTGGAGAACGTGCTAGGCTTACTCCCTTTATCACAGGTGGTACAGGTTCCAATTCGGAAAGCCTTGTTCAGCCCGATTATATGCCTGATATGCTCCACTCGGGTACAATGAACACTCCCGCAATTGCTGCACTTGGAATTGCAGTAAGATATATACTGGGAACCGGCATAGAAAATATACGTTCTAAAGAGCTTTCTCTTGCACAAGAAGCTATAAAACAGCTTAAAAAAATTAAAGGTGTAACTGTTCTTGGGAGCAAGGATATTAATCGAAGAAACGGAACTGTTGCTTTTACGATTGATGGCTATGACTCACCTGAAGTTGCAGAAATTTTGTCAGATAAGTACTATATTTGCGTACGTGGCGGCTGGCATTGTGCTTATCAGGCACATAAAACACTAGGTACTGCAAAAGGCGGTGCTGTAAGAGCAAGCTTTGGTATATACAACAAAAAAGCTGATATTATAAACTTAACAAATGCCGTAAAAGAAATAGCATTATACAACAAAGGGGCAGTTCAATGAACTGCCCCTAATATATTATTTTTACTCAGTCGTCGCAGTTAAAAAGACATCTTACCAGACAAGCAGTAATTGTCAGAATCAACGACAGGAATAGTATCAAAGCACCGGTAATAATTGCACCAACAATGCTTGTAGCAGCAAATGTTACCGCAAGAAGAATTACAGCAGTCAGAATTGCACCGAGAATACCTGTAAGCAGTACCGGCAAAACCTGACACACACAGCCATCTGTGCCTGAACCTCTTGCAAGAGCTGAGGTAACAAGCGTTACACCAAGATATACAACTGCAATACCAAGCACAACCCACAAAAATGCAGGGGTAACCGTGATAACTGCAGTAATTCTCAAAAACGCTGCAACAACACCTAAAATGATACTTGCAAGAATCGCAAGAGCTGTACAGTTGCTGTTGCATCCACAACCAAATCTGTTCATATATTTTCACCTCCAATATATATTATGCAAAAAACTAATAAGAGGTGAAATAACAATCCAAATTATAAATAACTATTGATTTTAGGTGTAAAATGTTATAAAATATATGCATATTTATATTTGGTGGTAGATAGATAATGGTCATAGATTTTCACACGCACGCATTTCCCGACAGGATTTACGAGCGGACAATAAAAATACTTGAGGATAACATAGTAAATTTCGGCGGTTATGAGTTCAAGGCAACAGGGACAGGCAGTATTGATGGACTTAAAAGCGATATGACAAAATACGGCATAGACGCATCGGTAGTACTCCCAATCGCAACCGCACCCAAGCAGACCGAAAACATAAACAACTTTGCAGCTCTTATAAACGGCATCGACAATATCTATTCTTTCGGAAGTCTACATCCGGAAAATGATGATATAGATGGAATTTTGGAGCATATAAAAGAGCTTGGTTTAAAGGGGATCAAACTTCATCCCGAATATCAGTCCTTTTATGTTGACAGCAAAGAGTCGATAAGAATACTTAAAAAGTGCGAGGAATTAGGCTTATACACAGTCTTTCATACAGGAAAGGACCACGGCTGTCCCCCACCCGTTCACTGTTCTCCAAAACGGCTTAATAATGTACTCAATTACGTTTCAGGAAATTACATAATAGCCGCACATATGGGCGGATGGGATATGTGGGAAGACTCAGAAAGGTACATAATCGGTACACCCATTATGATTGACACCTGCTTTTCCTTCCATCTTATGAATAGCGATGATGCAAAACGTATGATTATATCACACGGAGCTGATAAAGTCCTTTTTGGGACAGACTGGCCGTGGTTTTCACCGAAAAAGACATATGAACAGCTTTGTTCATTATCACTTGGAGAATACGAAACAGAAATGATTGCATCCGCAAATGCAAAACGCATTCTCGGAATATAAAATAAGGAGTTTTTTAAATGGATTTTAACACATTAACAAATGACATAGCAATTGATTTCGGTACAAGCAACACAAGAATTTACATAAAAGGCAGAGGTCTTGTCCTTGACGAGCCGTCTGTGATAGCATTTGATACAATAAGCGGCGAAACCATAGCAACAGGACTCGAAGCATCTAAGATGTTAGGACGAACTCCTGCATCAGTTTCTGCAGTATTTCCTCTTGCATATGGCGTTATAAGTGATTGCACATTAGCAGAGGAGCTTTTAAAAGACCTTTTAAGAAGAGCCTGCCCAAAAACAATCATCAAGCCGAGAATAATTATGTCAATTCCATCAGGCGCAACAGATGTTGAAAGAAGAGCTCTCCGTGATGCTGCAATCATCGCAGGTGCAAGGGTTGTGTACATAATGGAAACGCCGATAGCTGCTGCAATCGGTGCTAAATGTGATGTGATGTTAGCAAGAGGTCTTATGGTTGCAGATATTGGCGGAGGTTGCTGTGATTTTGCATCAGTATCATTAGGACAACTATCATCATTCTCCACGTTCAAAACTGCCGGTAACGCATTTACCGATGCTGTTATTGCACATATGAGAGATTATCACTCACTTTCAATCGGGTACCTTACGGCAGAAAGATGCAAGATTGAAGCAGGCTCTGTTTTCCCCGGCGAAAAATCCTCGTCAACAGTAAGCGGAACAAGCCTCAAAACAGGTCTTCCTACCGAAATAAAAGTAACCTCCGACGAGCTTCTTGATGCAATGATGCCCATATCAAATGCTATCTGTGAAGCATTAAAGTCTGCAGTTGATTCTGTACCCTCCGAGCTTTTGGGAGACATTGTAGAGGACGGTATACTCCTTACAGGTGCAGGGGCATCAATGCGAGGTTTTGTGCAAAGACTTAAAACTGATACCGAAATGAAGCTTTTCTTAGCACCTGAAAACGAATATGCAGTCATACGCGGATTAGCAGGTGCAATAGAAAGCATTGATAAAATCTCGAAGGATTTATACACAGTTTACCATAGCTGATAACTACCGAAAGGACTAAATAAAATGATAAATAACATTGATATTCAAAAAATTCTCCCCCACCGCTATCCGTTTTTGCTGGTCGATAAAATCACAGAAATGGAGGAGGGCAAAAGAGCAGTTGGAATTAAGAATGTAACTGTAAACGAGCCGTTTTTTCAGGGGCATTTTCCGTCAAATCCCATTATGCCGGGCGTTTTGATAGTCGAAAGCCTGGCTCAGGTTGGAGCGGTAATGTTGTTGTCTTTGCCCGAAAATAAGGGAAAGCTTGGAGTATTTACCGGTATCAATTCAATGAAATTCAGACGTCAGGTTGTACCGGGCGATACACTTTTACTGGAAGCAGAGCTTGTAACGTACAGACACGGTATGGGAAAAGCAAATGTAAAAGCTACTGTTGACGGCGCAGTTGCAGCATCAGGTGAAATCAGCTTTGCGGTGATTGACAATGCAGCAAATGATTAACAAGGATGAAACCCTTGAACAGTTGATGATAAACGACCTTGTTCTTATCCAGAAGCAGAACGGCTTTCGCTTTGGAACTGACGCTGTTTTACTTTCTGATTTTGCAAGGGATATTCTCTCAAGCAGTACATTGGACCTTTGCTCAGGGAGCGGAATTATACCGATACTGCTCTCGCACAAGAGCAAAGCAAAAATAATATACGGTCTTGAAATACAAGAAGACATTCACGAAATGTCTGTCCGTTCCATAAATGCGAACAATCTTGAAGATAAAGTAAATCTTTACTGCGGTGATTTGAAGAATGTTACATCAATCTTTCCAAAACGCAGCTTCAATCTTGTTACCTGCAATCCGCCGTATATGAAATGCGGTAGTGGAATAGAATGTGAGGATTATTCCAAGCATATTTCAAGACACGAGGTTTCGTGCACCTTAGAGGACGTTATTAAAGCGGCAGAATCTATGCTTAAAATCGGCGGACATTTTTGTATGGTGCATCGCCCATCAAGACTTACTGATATAATTTCGCTTATGAGAAAGTACGAAATCGAGCCAAAACGCTTACGTTTTGTTCACCCGAAAGCTCAAAGCTCACCAAGTCTTATTCTTATTGACGGATTATTAAGAGGCGGCAACGAGCTTAAAATACTCCCGCCGCTTGTCCTTTATAACGAGGACGGCAGTGAAACAGAAGAACTTAAAGATATATATGAAAGGAGATAGCCCAAAGTGAGCGGAACACTTTATTTATGTGCAACACCGATAGGAAACCTCGGCGATGTATCGGCACGTTGCCTTGAAATATTCAACGAAGCTGATATTATAGCCTGCGAAGACACTCGCCGTACACTTCAGCTACTCAATCATTTTGAAATTCACAAACCACTCACAAGCTATCATGAGCATAACAAGAAGGAAAAGGGTACATACCTCATATCACTTCTTAAAGAAGGAAAAAACATCGTCCTTGTATCAGATGCAGGAACACCTGCCATTTCCGACCCCGGCGAAGATTTGGTGGCACTTTGTATTGAAAACAACTTAAATGTAACATCTGTACCAGGACCCGTTGCGGCTATAAATGCACTTATTCTGTCAGGTCTTCCTACATCAAGATTCAGCTTTGAAGGCTTTTTGTCGGTGAATAACCGCCACAGGCACGAGCATCTTGCAAGTGTGAAGAATGATACAAGAACACTTATTTTCTATGAAGCTCCACATAAGCTCAAAAGCACACTTTCTGATATGTCAAAAACTTTTGGTGAAAACCGCAGAATTGCACTTGCACGTGAGCTTACCAAGCTGCACGAGGAAATACTGCGTATGACAATTGGTGAAGCTGTTTCATATTATGAAGAAAACTCTCCACGAGGCGAGTATGTGCTTGTAATAGAGGGTGCATCAGAAGCTGTACAGGAAGAAGAAAACTGGTGGGATAATCTTTCGATAACCGAACACATTGATAAGCTGATAGACGAAGGAATGGGCAAAAAATCAGCAATCAAGCAATGTGCAACAGACAGAGATATGCCAAAGCGTGAAGTATATAACATATATCATCAGGAATAGTAAGGAGGCCATTTTTATGAAGAAAAAATTATCCGTACTTGCCGCCCTTTCAGGCGTTGCAGTCGCTTGTGCTTACCGTGCCATTAAAGGCTACGGCATCTTTAACCGCATCAAATTTTCCAACGAACATAGTGCAGTTTCTCACTATGTCGAACAAAACCACCCTGGTGCAACCTATAGTTCTATTCAACAAGTCGGTGAAAGCTTTACAACTATTATTGACGAAGGAACAAGAAAGCTCCTTTTGACCGTAACCCCAGCAGGCGACGGCGTATATGTATTCAGCGAAGAGAATTTAACCTTTACATCATAAAAAATCAGGTATTGCAATGCAATACCTGATTTTTTACCCATTAAAGCCATTAGGATTCATTGACTGCCATCTCCAGCTATCCTCACACATTTCGGCAATTTCACGTTCCGCCTTCCACTCAAGCTCATTAAGAGCCTTGGTAGCATCGGCATAACATTCTGCAATATCACCGGGACGTCTTGGGTCAATCTGGAACGGAATTTCCTTACCGCAAGCCTTTTCAAATGCTTTGATAACCTGTAAAACAGAGTATCCGTTACCTGTGCCGAGGTTAAAGATATGCACACCCGCTTTTCCTGTCTTATGCTCAACTGCCTTAAGGTGTCCTAAAGCAAGGTCTACAACGTGGATATAATCACGAACACCTGTTCCGTCTGCTGTCGGGTAATCATTACCGAAAACGTGTACCTTTTCCAGCTTACCAACTGCAACCTGAGCAACATAAGGAAGTAGGTTGTTAGGAATACCTTTAGGATCCTCACCAATTGTACCGCTCTTATGTGCGCCAATCGGGTTGAAGTATCTAAGAAGTGTAACAGACCACTTATCGTTTGCTTTGAATACATCAGTTAAGATATTCTCAAGCATCAGCTTGGTTGAGCCGTACGGGTTAGTTGTAGAAAGCGGGAAATTCTCCAAAATAGGCACGGTTTTTGGCATTCCGTAAACTGTTGCAGAGGACGAGAACACTATATTGAAGCATTCATGCTTTTCCATAATATCAACAAGATTAAGTGTTCCTGTAATATTATTATGGTAATATCTTAAGGGCATTGTTGTTGACTCGCCAACCGCCTTCAAGCCGGCAAAATGGATAACCGAATCAAACTTGTGTTCTTTAAAGACCTTTTCAGTACCCTCATAATCGAGAAGGTCAACCTCATAAAACTTGAAATCCTTCCCTGTAATTTTCTTAACTGCGTCAAGACTCTTTTCGCAAGAATTACAGAGATTATCAATAACTACAATCTCGTAGCCTGCATTTAATAACTCAACGCAGGTATGACTCCCTATGTAACCTGCACCGCCGGTAACTAATATTTTCATTTCTCTCACCATTTCCTTTTCATAGTGAATATTACAATATATACTATCCTCTTAGCATAAAATTATATCACACAAGAAAATGAATTGCAATAACTATATTTTATATTCTTTTTTTAATATTTGAATTATCAGGATTAAGCATTTCTAACTAAATCAAAAAAACTCCTATGGCAGTCTAAACCACCATAGGAGCGAAATCATTTATGTATTAGTTATACTTCTGTGCGATTTCTTCAATCTTACCACTTGAAAGCATTTCTTCAAGCTTGGTGTTGATTGCATCAAGAAGCTCTGTGTTGCCCTTAGCAACTGCAATAGCATACTCCTCAGCCTCAAAGGCTTCAGCGTCCTCAACAACCTTCAAGCCATTCTTTTCAGCAAGAGCCTTACCTGTATAAGAGTCGATAACAACTGCATCGAGCTTGCCGTTCTTAACATCCTGAACAACGTCTACACCACGGTTAGCACGAGTAATATTCTCTTCTGCAATTGCGAGGTCGTCTGTTACGATAGAATCGCCTGTGTAGCCGAGAACAACGCCGACCTTCTTATTGTTTTTGAGGTCATCTGCCTTTGTGATATCAGTATTATCAGCAGCAACTACCATAACCTGTGTAGCTGTGTAGTAAGGAATTGAGAAATCAACGCTCTTAAGTCTTTCAGGCTTAATTGTCATACCTGCAACTGCCATATCAATCTTACCTGTCTGAACAGATGCCAAGAGACCGTCAAATTCCATATCCTCAATTACGAGCTCTTTGCCCATTGACTCTGCAAGCTCAACCGCAATAGCAACGTCAATACCGTCAAATTCGCCTACCAAGCCCTCTGTTGTTGTGAACTCAAACGGCTCGAAAGCTGCGTTTGTACCCATAACAAGTGTGTCCTTTGCGCCTTCGCCGCAGCCTGTCATAAGACCTGCACTAAGAACTGCCGCAACAGAAAGTGCTGCAAACTTCAAAATACTCTTTTTCATTTTTCTTTCCTCCTGTTTTTACAAGAAATTATCTATTATAGCGTCTTTTGGACGTTATAAACTTAAAGAACTTTACTTAAGAAAGACTTAGTACGTTCATTCTGCGGATTGTTAAACACTTCCTCAGGTGTTCCCTGTTCAACCACAACACCCTGATCCATAAAGAGAACTCTTGACGCAACCTCGCGTGCAAATCCCATTTCGTGTGTTACAACAACCATTGTCATACCTGCTTCTGCCAAACCCTTCATAACCTCAAGAACTTCGCCAACCATCTCAGGGTCAAGCGCTGATGTCGGCTCGTCAAAGAGCATAATTTCAGGGTTCATAGCAAGTGCACGTGCAATAGCAATTCTTTGCTGCTGACCGCCCGAAAGCTGTGCAGGATATGCGTTAGCTTTATCAACAAGACCTACACGCTCCAAAAGCTCCATAGCAAGTTTCTCAGCATCAGGCTTTGACATCTTCTTAACCTTAATCGGTGCAAGTGTGATGTTATCAAGAATAGTTAAATGCGGGAACAGATTAAACTGCTGGAACACCATTCCCATCTTCTCTCTGATTTTGTTTACGTTACTGCCCTTTTGGGTAATGCACTCACCATCGATATAAATATCACCCTTTGTTGGCGTTTCAAGCAAATTGAGACATCTTAAAAATGTACTCTTACCCGAGCCTGACGGTCCGATTACAACCACCTTTTCACCGGGCTTAATATGTTCATCAATTCCATTAAGCACTTCAAGCTTACCAAAATGCTTATGAAGATTATTTACCTTAATCATAATTTTCTCCTTTTATCTAACGTCCGATTTTCTCAGACTCGCTTCAAAACGGTTGAGCAGTATGGACAAAAATTTAATCACAACATAATAAATAACTGCAATTGATATAAGCGGCCAGAAATAGTCATAAGTACGGCTTTGTACCTTTTTGGCAGCACCGACAAGGTCTAAGTTGTCAACCATACCGATAACTGCAGTTTCCTTAATAAGCACGATAAACTCATTCGCAAGTGCAGGCAGAATGTTTTTAACCGCCTGAGGAATAATTATAAAGGTCATAGTCTGTGCATTTGTAAGGCCCAAAGACCTTCCTGCTTCCGTCTGACCTTTGTTAACTGAAAGTATTCCGCCTCGTACAATTTCTGCAATATATGCACCTGAATTTATACCAAATGCTATTATACCCACCAACATCTTTGGTATAGGTACAGGTGCAAAAATTACATAATATATAATAAGCAGCTGCACCATAGTAGGTGTACCTCTTATCACGTCAACATATGTTCCGCCAATTGCTTTTAATACCTTTGAATTTGACAGACGGAAAAGTGCCGTTACAAGTCCTAATACCATACCAAGCAATACCGAGAACAAGGAAATCAGCAATGTGTTTTTAATACCATTTAAAAACCACACCCATCTGCCGTCTACTATAAATGTGGAATATATTCCGTCATAAATCCACGCACCAACGGAATCAAACCACAAAGAAATGCTTTCCAAAGAAAAACCTCCTCGTTAAATTTCAATATTTACTGTCTTATCATATCAAAATTTAACTAATTATGCAAGTCTTTTTCGATAAAAACTGCCAAATATGCAAAATTCGGCAGTTTTTATACATTTATGCATCATTTACCTACACAAAAGCCTTTAAATATATCTGAAACAATATCCTCCGAAACAGTTCTTCCGTCAATTTCTCCGAGAGCATCTAAAGCTTCGTTTATATCAAGCGCAGCAAAGTCCTGAGCAATACCTTCTGAAAGAGCATTTATTGCACGTTCAACTGCAGCTTTCGCACGAAGTAGCGCTGCTACCTGTCGTTCATTTGTAATTGTTACCTCATTTTCGCCGATTACTCCAAGGTTGTACATTTCTTTAATTCTCGACGAAAGCTCAGGTATTCCCGCACCGGTAAGTGCCGAAATTCTGATTGCTCCATCAAATTCAAAGCTTTCTGCATCATCTGTCTTATTTATAAGGACTATTCTTTTTACATTTGCGGTTTTATCAAGCAAGTCAACGTCTTGAGCAGTTAATCCTTCTTTAGCATCGAGGACAAGCAGAACAAGCTCTGCCTCATCAATATACTTAAGCGACCTTTCAACGCCTATTTTTTCAACAACGTCAGCTGTACTTCTTATGCCTGCTGTGTCAAGCAGTATGAGCGGAACTCCGTCTAAATCTACCGACTCTTCTATAACATCACGGGTAGTACCTGCTATATCCGTTACAATTGCTCTTTCCTCCATGGCGAGATAATTAAGAAGAGAGGACTTTCCGACATTTGGTCTTCCAATTATAGCTGTTCTAATGCCGTTTTTCAAGAGTCTTCCTCGAGATGCGGTATTCGAAAGAGCGGTTATATCTGCAAAAGCCTTCTTTAGTGTTTCGGATATTTCATCAATTGTCATATCCTCCAAATCCTCGTCTGGATAGTCTATTGATACCTGCATTGCAGCAGCAAGGGATACAAGAGAACTTCTTATCCCGTCAATTCTCTTTGTAAGATGCCCACCAGCCTGAGACAGAGCATTCTTTTGCGCAAGGTCAGTTTTTGCATTTATAATATCTATTACTGCTTCCGCTTGCGAAAGGTCAATTCTACCGCTCATAAACGCACGTTTTGTAAACTCTCCCGCCAAAGCAGGAACAGCACCTGCAGCAAAAAGAGCATCAAGAACCAGTCTTGACGCAACAAAACCTCCGTGCGTACTTATCTCCACAACATCTTCACGGGTAAAGGTTTTAGGTGCACGCATCACAGTAACGAGCACCTCATCAATAATTTTGTTATCACTAATAATTTTGCCATAATGAATGGTATGGCTTTGAGCATTCAAAAGGCTGATTTTACCTTTAAAAACTTTGTCAGCAATACCGATTGCATTTTCTCCGCTTATGCGGATAACGGCAATCCCGCCCACTCCCTGTGGTGTCGAGATTGCCGCGATTGTTCTGTTATCCATATTTTTTGTTCCTTTAGTTTTATTTGCTGTCAGGTCTTAACTCTTTTAGTGCATGCATAAAGGTTTCTATGTCTGAGAAGTGCTTATGCACAGATGCAAAACGCACATATGCAACCTCGTCAAGCTCTTTAAGATGTGCCATAACCTTCTCACCTATTTCGGTAGAGGTGACCTCTTTAACCATCGACTGATAAAGCTCGCTTTCTATGTCATCGGAAATCTTTTCCATCTGAGCAATTGAAATAGGTCTTTTTTCGCAAGCACGCATAAGACCTCTTAAAACCTTGCCTCTGTCATAAGGTTGACGAGAATTGTCCTGCTTTATAACAGCAAGAGAAATAGTTTCAAGCTTTTCGTATGTTGTAAATCTTTTCTGACATTTAAGACACTCTCTGCGGCGGCGGATAGCACCGCCCTCCTCGGTCGGTCTTGAGTCAATTACTTTACTTTCTTCAAATCCGCAATAAGGACATCTCATAATCGGTTCTCCTTTCGGCTTTGGTATATTCCGATAGAATTTCTTAATATATATTATACATTAAATATGATAACTTTTCAATAACGTGAATGTTACATTAAGATAACAATTCAACAATACCTGCACAGTCCACAAGTATAAACTCTCTGCCAACCGCTTTAACTGCATTCCAAGGTATTACCCTTTCTCTGCCTCTTGTAAAAATATTAGAAAGCAAATCCTTAGGCGGCAGAATAATTGCATTAATCTTCCCTGTTCCTATATCAACATCAATATCATTTACCATTCCTAATTTTTCGGCATTATGAATGTCTATCACTATTTTACGTCTTAAATCATTGCTGTTCTGCATACAACCGCCTCCTCTTGAATTTATATTCTTTTCCAATTGCTCTTATGATTGACAAAAGTTGTTTTTAGTGGTAGAATTATCAGTGATTTTATAACTTTAGGGAAAGGATTTTTATAAACAATGGACAGAATTACAAAAATACTGACTGATAAAGTTTCTGCTGCATTTGAAAAATGCGGTTATGACAAAGAGTTGGGAATTACCGGCGTTTCTGACCGACCTGAGCTTTGCCAGTTTCAATGCAACGGTGCATTAAAGGGTGCTAAAATCTACAAAAAAGCCCCCATTATGATTGCAAATGAGGTATGTGCAGTACTTTCAGAAGACAACAGTATCGAAAAAGCCGACGCAGTTGCCCCTGGTTTTATAAATATAGTATTAAACGACAGTTATTTAATTGAGCTTTTAACATCGCTTTCAGATGATGACAACCTCGGTGTACCTCAGGTAGGTGCAGGCGAAAAGGTTATTATAGACTACGGCGGTCCAAATGTTGCTAAACCATTGCACATAGGGCATCTTCGTTCTGCAATAATAGGCGAGTCATTAAAAAGACTGGCAAAGGTATGCGGCAGCGAGGTTATGGGCGATATTCATATGGGCGACTGGGGCTTGCAGATTGGTCTTGTTATAGCAGAACTTGCCGTAAGAAATCCCGACTGGCGTTGCTTCGCACCCGATTTTGACGAAAATAAAGATACCGTGCCAGCATTAGACGTAGATACCTTAAACGAGGTTTATCCTTTTGCATCAAAAAAGAGCAAAGAGGACGAGGTATTTGCAAAGGCTGCTCACGAGGCGACCTTTGAACTCCAAAACGGCAGAAGCGGTTATATAGCACTTTGGAAAGAGATTATGCGTGCTTCTGTTGCAGACCTTAAATCCAACTACGAAAAGCTTAACGTCGACTTTGAGCTGTGGTATGGCGAATCTGATGCCGACAAATTTATACCCGAGCTTATTAAGCGTCTGGAGGACAAGAAGCTCTTAAGAGAGAGCGAGGGTGCAATGGTTGTCGATGTTGCAAGAGATGACGACAAGGCTCCTATGCCTCCTGTTATTGTAAGAAAATCAGACAATTCAAGCATCTACGCCACAACAGACCTTGCAACAATTATCCAGAGACAAAAGGATTTCAAGCCCAATAAAATATGGTACGTTGTCGATAAAAGACAGGGGCTTCACTTTGAACAGGTTTTCCGCTGTGCTAAAAAAGCAGAGCTTGTACCGGAAAGCACAGAGCTTGAATTTCTCGGTTTCGGTACAATGAACGGTTCTGATGGCAAACCATACAAAACAAGAGACGGCGGTGTTATGCGACTCTCAGAGCTTTTGAAAACAGTTACCGATTCAGCAGCAGAAAAACTTAGAGCAAGCGAATTTGTTACCGATGAAAACAGAGCAGAAACCGCACGCCGTGTAGGTATGGCAGCTGTTAAGTTCGGAGACCTTATAAATCATCGCGCAAAAGATTACATCTTTGACCTCGACAAATTCCTTTCATTTGAGGGAAAAACAGGAACGTATTTACTGTATACAGTTACAAGAATAAACTCAATACTCAAAAAGACCGAAGATGTAAAAACAACACTATGCGGAGTCTACAACGATGCAGAGCGAGACCTTATACTGTCGATACTTCTTTCGGGCGAGGCTTTCTGTTATGCCCACTCGGAAAAGGCTCCAAACTATATATGTGAAAGTGCATACCGCATCGCCACAGCATTCTCACGTTTTTACCATGACAGTCATATTCTAAACGAGCAAAATGCCGAAAAACGTAGCTCGTGGATTGCTCTTATAAAGCTTACAAAGGCAGTGCTTACAAAGCACCTTGATGTTCTCGGAATAGAAACTGTTGATGCTATGTAATTTTTTAAATGTCATATTGCAAATTGCAATATGACATTTTTTTCGATTTGGATACAAAATACAAAATATGGGCAAATTTTACAAAAACTATTGAATTACTACAAAATCTATTGTATAATGAAATTACCAAAAATATATTTTAAGGAGATGGTAAACAAATGGAAAAGCTTTTTAAGCTAAAGGAAAACGGCACAACCGTCAAAACCGAGATTATCGCCGGTATTACGACCTTCCTTGCAATGGCGTATATTCTGGCAGTTAACCCGGCTTATTTAGGCGGTATCGAGGGTGCATCAGCAGGCGCTATCTTGACTGCAACTGCACTTTCTGCAGCAATTGCAACACTATGTATGGCATTCTTTGCTAACTACCCTGTTGCTCTTGCATCAGGTATGGGACTTAACGCATTCTTCGCTTACACAGTTTGCGGCGCTATGGGTTATTCCTACGAGGTTGCTTTAACAGCAGTATTTGTAGAAGGTATCATATTCTTAGTACTTTCACTCTTTAAATTCAGAGAAGCACTTGTAAATCAGATTCCGAAAAACCTTAAGTTCGGTATTACCGCAGGTATTGGTCTCTTTATCACTATTATTGCACTCATAAATGCAGGTGTTGTAGTGGCTGACCCGGCAACAACTGTTGCAATCGGACAGTTCAACTCACCACAGTTTGTGCTTGCTATTGTGGGACTTCTTATTATCGGTGTACTTCACCACTTCAAAATCCCCGGCGATATCCTTTTAGGTATCCTTGCTACTTGGGTACTTGGTATCATCGCAGAGCTTTGCGGCTGGTATGTTGTCGATGTAGAAAACGGTGTATATTCTCTTATCCCGTCCTTCTCAGGTGTCAGCATTGAGGCTCCTGCAATGTTTAAGTTTGACTTTGGCTTTGTTGCAAGCAATCTGTCAACCTTCCTTGTAGTAGTATTCACCTTCCTCTTCACCGATATTTTTGATACAGTAGGTACTCTTATCGGTGTTGCTGAAAAGGGAAATCTTTTGGACGAAAAGGGCGAGCTTCCCAATGCTAAGGGTGCTCTTCTTGCAGACGCTGTAGGTACAGTAGTTGGTGCTTGTATGGGTACATCAACAGTAACAAGCTATGTTGAGTCAAGTGCAGGTGTTTCTGCAGGCGGAAGAACAGGTCTTGCATCTGTTGTAACTGCAATCCTCTTTGTGCTGTCATTGGTACTTTCACCGTTGTTCCTTGCAATTCCTGCATTCGCTACCACACCGGCTATGCTGTTTGTAGGTCTTTTGATGCTCAGTGCAATCAAGAATATGGAATTTGACGGCGATATCGCTGATGTTATCGGCGGATTTATTGCAGTAATCTTTATGCCGTTTACATACTCAATCTCAAACGGTATTATGTTCGGTATGCTTTCATGGGTAGTTCTTAAGATTTTGACAGGCAAAATCAAGGACGTTAAGCCTGTTATGTGGATTTCAACTGCACTCTTCGTATTCTACTTCGTAATGAAGTTTATGGGTAAGATGTAATTAAATACACAACAAAAAAATCAGGGCATATGCCCTGATTTTTTTGTTTGCCTAAGAGCTATAAAACGGTTAGCAATCGGATTACATATCTTCAACAAAATCTGTTACATACTTTTCTTCCATTTCAAGCTGCATCTTCTTAAGCTCCTCAATAACGTCAGTTATCTTATTAAATAACTTAAAATACATTTCCTTACAATCAGGCATAATATTTTCTCCTTTCAAAATTAAAAAATGCGTGGCACAAACCTGCACCACGCCAAAAAACGCGGCTTAGATTTGAAGTAACCACACATCACAATCTAAATATGCTTGTTCCTCTGTGTCAAAACTGTGCTTTTTCGCAGATAGCAAACTATATTGTAGCCTACGTTTTTTACATAACATAAACTATCAACAAAAAAAGCCCAAAAATAAACACAAAAATAAGAACCTGTTATTAAATAATCAAGGAACAACGAAACATATTTGTGATATGTGGTTGATTTTAGTATAGCATAGCTTTCAAAATAAATCAACACAAAAATTTAAGATAGTTCAAATTTCAACAGTCATTTTTCGACATATTTTTTCACGCAAAAAATTGAGGGCTAAGAAATTCCTACCCTCAATCTTACATCTAACCCAAAAGTAACGGCTGTATTTGTTTTCCGTCCAGAGCATACTTTGCCGCATCTATAATCGACGGCATATCAGCTACCAGCGAGGTTGGCTTATTGATGCAGTCATCCTGACGGAACGGCACAAAAAATATGTTTTTGTAGTTTAATAGTGCTCCTATATTCTTAGCCGCATTTGCAAGACCGTCATTGGTCGAAACTGCAATAAGCACAGGCTTTTGATTTCTAAGATGTGCTTTTGCCGCCATAGTAACCGAAGTATCCGCTATTCCTGATGCCAGCTTTGCAAGACTATTCCCCGTACACGGTGCAATAATAAGCAAGTCGAGATATCCTTTAGGCCCTATCGGTTCGGCATCTTTAACGGTAGAAATTATCTTTCTTCCGCATATGCCTTCTATTTTAGCGTTTATGTCAGGTGCATCACCAAAGCGTGTATTGGTTATATATGCCGCCTGACTCAAAATAGGTACAACCTCTACATCCATCCTTGCAAGATTTTCCATCTCGGCAATAACCTTTTTGAATGTACAAAACGACCCCGTAATACCAAAGCCTATCGTCTTTCCGGCAAGCTCCATTTTACCCCACCTCCAGTTCGCAAAGGATATTTTTTACCGTATCCTTAATTATGCGACCTGCGCTGATGGGCGCAGTCTTACCAGGCAAAGATAAAGCCCAAATAACACGTCTGTTAAGACTTTTTGCTGTTTCCAAATCTACTCCTCCGGGAACAGAAGCAAGGTCGATAATTAGAGCATTTTCATTCATATTACTAAGCTCTGTTTCTCCCAGAACAAGACTTGGAACAGTATTAAATATTACATCATATTTCCCTATGTCATTTGAGATTTTCGCAGTATTGGCGGTATTGGCGCCCGCACATTCAATCCACGCCAAATCACCCCAACGCCTTGCACTGACAGTAACATCACAGCCTAATGCTATAAGCATTTTAGTAAGTATTTTCCCTATTCTCCCATATCCGACTACAAGTGCCTTTGACCCAAAAATTGTAATAGGCATCTCAGAAAGTGCAATTTCCAGAGCACCCTCTGCAGTAGGTATTGCATTCTTGACCATCAACTCCTCACGGTTATAATAATCAATCAAAGCAATACCTTCCCTGTCAAATCTTGCAGCAAGAACAGGTGAAATATGTCCTGCAAGCACAAGCTTTGCAGGGCCTATCATAGCAAGAAAATCTTCAACGAGAATAGGTTTTTTCGCATATGGTGCATTTATACTGACATCGTCTCTGCTTGCAGGTATGGGCAATATTATAACTTCTGCCCCTAATGCCTCATACATATCTGTAGATACATTAAGACCTGTGGTATCAATATCCTTTTCAAAGCCAAATACAGAAACCTTGTAACCATCACTCGACAATAGTCTTGCTAGAGTAATTGCACGCAGGTCTCCGCCAATGACAGATACCGTTTTCAACATCTAAGAACCCTTCCTTTCTGCACGGCGAAAAATTCCGCACGCTTATTCACTAAATATTATATGTGAATTGCAGAAATTTGGTTCTGAAAGGTCAGAGTGCCAACGCCTCAAACACAAATTTGTACAAGGCATCCCAGTCGGTTATCCTGCCTTGTTTTATCTGAAGGTCAAGCTCAGGTACACGCGACACTCTTTCTGCCAGAAAATCCTCAGAAAACTTTTTAGCCCCCTCATAATACTTCTTTGCAATAAATGATGGGAGTCCAATTCTTTTTTCCACCTCAGCCGAGGTTGCACCGTCAGCGAACATCACTTTTGATAAAAGCATTTTATCAAAGGCAGAATTTAACAGATACAAAATCGTAAATGCCGATTCCCGTGCTGTTTTAAGGTCGGACAAAATATCAAAAGCTTTATCCGTATTCTTTTCCATTATGCAATCGGTAAGATCAAAAACCTGTACATTTACCGACTTTGACACCATCTTTTTGACATCTGTTTCTGTTATCTCTTCCTCGGATGAAATTAACAGCTTGTCAAGCTCGTTTTTAAGGTTAATAAGTCCAGCTTGACAGACTGAGACGAAGTATTCAATAACGTTTTTGCTCATCTTTTTCTTCGCCTTTAATACTTCCCCCTGCACCCACGCAGTAAGCTCGTACGGCTTAAGATATGCAAATTCAACCGCCCTTCCGTACTTACTCATTGTCTTATATACAGAAGAACGTTTATCTACATTATCCTCAATAAACAGCAATATACAATATTCCGGCAGACGTTTTAGCTCCTCATTCCAGAACTCTGCCACCTCTTCCTTCGGCTTTTTGAATATACCGCTGTCTCTTATTATTACAAGCTTCTTCTCACTAATCATAGGATAGCTTTCTATTGCATCAGCTATCTCATCAGTTGTTGTTTCCTTTCCGTCAATGGTGATTAGGTTAAATTCCTCAAAGCCGTCCTCCGGGATTACTGCACGAATTTTATCTACATATAAATCACGCATATATAGCTCGTCGCCATAAAACAGATATGCTCCAGAAACGCCCTTTTCGTTCAGCTCTCGTTTTAATTTCATAACGTCGCTTTCCTTTACTGCCATTTCATCACCTCCCCGTACCATGCTGCAGCAATTTTATTTTTATTACACAGTAATGTTATATCCTTCATTATATCAGTCCTCAGTACCCTTGCGCCAACCTTGAAATATTCTTCAACAACTCTGTCTGCCGGATGAGAGTGCATATTATTCTTTCCTACACAAAACACCGCATATTCCGGCTTTACCTCTGACACAAACTCTTGCGAAGAAGAATTCTTTGAGCCGTGATGTGATACCTTAACTATATCTACATCTCCAACTTTGCCAAAAAGCCTTTCTTCAGCCTCAGCTGTAATATCACCGCCAAAGAAAGCACTTGTTCCGTCATAGGTCATTTTAAGAGCAAGGGAATAATCATTTTCGTCATCATACTTTTCTCCCACACCTGGAGAAAGCACGTCAATAATCAGTCCTGAACCAAACTCAAGCTTATCGCCTGCATTTACATACAAAACCTCTGTTCCATTAGCTTCTGCAACCGAAACTACACGTTCACGGTATTCTGTGCCTTCATTGCAGCCTGAAAGCATAACAGTATGTACCTCAAGGTTCTCGATTGCTGCAATAATCCCTTCAACGTGGTCTTTATGGCAATGCGATACTATCGCAAGGTCTATTTTGGAATATCCCTTTGCCGTAAGATACGGCAAAAATACTTCCTCGCCTATATTATAATCACTGTCAGCTGCTCCGCCGCCACCGTCTACAAGGATCGTGTCCTTGCCAATAATATCAACAATAGCAGCATCTCCCTGTCCTACATTTACAAAGGTTATTCTCATTTTGCCCAAATCCGCAAATACAGAAATTGTATAAACACAAAAAATACCTACAAGAGCTGCAACAGACATCTTGAATTTCACATTTCTGATTTCCCTGTCAACAGCACATTTTATTATATAAACAATCAGAAACGACACTAAAAATCCTACAACAGTCGTTCTGCCAATTGCTAAATAATGTCCCGGCAACAACGCCACCATTTGCGGCATATTCTGCATTAGTTCAATAATTATTTCAATCAATATCCCGAAAAGACCCGAATTGCCAAAAATCTCTAATAACAGCAGGTTTATCGGAAAGAGTATAAACAGCATCATCGAGAGCGGTGTATAGAAAAATGTAAATATAACACTGTACATCGAAGCACCGTTGTAATAATATGCAGACAGCGGCATAAGGCCAATCGTTCCAACTATCCACACGGCAACCATATTCCGTACATTTATATTCCGTATAAATCGAAGCTTCGCCGCAAGGGGACGTCTGAACCAATGAAGAAGCATTCCTATACTTACCGACATAACAAAGCCTGAATTGTACAAAAGCAATGGATTTGATACAAGACAGGCTGTTGCAACAATGGCAACTATATCAGGATAATGCGAAAATCCGCGGATTCTACGATAGATTATAACCATTGCCATAATCAGCGCTGCCCGTACAAATGTGATATAGTTACCCGCAAAAGCTGAATACATAAGTATTGCCAATACCATCAGAAGTTCTCTTTTTCGTTTGGACACCGCCATAAATATAAATTCACATACTGACAGCAAGAAGAATATATGCAGAAAAGACGGATACAAAAATCTCATAGCAGATGTGCTTACAAGAAGCTTTTTAAAATCATCAGTAAACTGAGAACGTTTCCCGAGAAGTACCGCCTTAATTATCCCTGCATCATCATCGGCATAAAATCTGTCAACAGCAACAGAGATACGGTTTTTAACATATTCAACACAATAAACAGGAGAGAATAAAAAGGCTCTTTCATTTACAAGCTGTACTTCATCGGTATGTATTGTATAACTTATGCCCTTGCTCTTATAGTACGTTTTGTAGTCAAATTCTGTACTGTTATCAGGCGGTTCTATTTCCTTTAAAAATCCTCGGATTGCTATTCTGTTTCCTGTAGAAAAAGAAGTTTCACAAGTTACTTTCAGCTTTCCCTCAATATCTATTTCTTCATTATTATACCTAATCTTCTCCGAAGTTAGAATATACGAATAATACTCGTCATATTTATCAGGTACCTGACTTATTATTCCCTCAACCTCAATGTATCTTCCAACATAAGCATCAAATTGTGATGGCATCGGTTCAGCAGAAAAAGAAAAAGCAAGAGTGCCCATCAATGCGCCTATAGCAAACAGTAGTCTTTTACCTTTAAGATGCTTACAGAAAACCCCAAGTATAGATACAACCAATAATGTTAACGAAAACAAAAGCATAGAGCCTAAATCAGCTATATTCGAAACTGCTATCCCAACAAGATACCAACACAAAAATCCAGCACAAACTGACATAATAAAGCTCCCGTTTAATTCTTTATTTCAACCACAGATTCACGCCCTATTACGTCTCTGTTGTGAATACATACAAAACTTTCAGATACTTCATTGCCGTATTATAAAAAAGGTTGTCAAAGGAAGCATAAGCATACTGACAACAATATGAACATTGAGTTTTTTTCGGGCTATGGCCCGGATTGTATCCGGGTTCTTCTATCTGAAACATATAATATATTTAGTTTATCATTTTGGCTATAATTTGTCAATTACTTTTGTACATTACACGGCCATAGAAGTAATCAGATGGTACCTGCAGATTTTGACACCTACTGTTAGCCATAATGTTGCAGTTCTCTCAAAATCAAATCCGGAACTTTCTGTAAGTATAGAAAGTCTGCAGTGTATCGTCATAACACTTATTTCGGTGATTACGAGATTATCAGCGAAGACGGTACAATAGCTTGCCCCAAAAATATTGCTAATATTTAACATTCTTGTAAGTGTATATCATTTACTGTTCTCTCCCTATTATTTAGCAAAAAAAGATTGACAAAAAGTAAAGTTTATAGTAAAATATCAATTGTTCTTTGATTGACTGTATTCATATGCAGGTATGGCGGAATTGGCAGACGCGCATGGTTCAGGTCCATGTGAAAGCAATTTCATGCAGGTTCAAGTCCTGTTACCTGCACCATTTTCCAAGTGCTTACGAGATTTCTCCCGTAAGCACTTTATAATTCAGGACATCCTTTCGCATTCTAACTATCGCTTCAGGTTCTTGAAAAACTGCTTAAAACCTCATTAGGCAAAATGACTTAAAGACATAAATAATATAACTAAATATCCCTCAACATTTTTATAATAATTGAATAAAAATACAATAATTTACAAAAAATATCTTGACTTTATTACTCTAAAGTGTTAAAATTAATGCAGTAAATGCGTTTGAGCAGGAACAAGTACGTTTAGATGAAACCTTGAGAGAGTTGCCGGTTGGTGCGAGGTAATGGGGAAATTTAAACCGAATACATCCTGCGAGCAGTGCACCGAACAAAAGAATTTTTAAGTAGGCTGCAACGGGTGTTCCCGTTATAGAACAAGAGTGTTGTTTGACACTCTCCAAGGCCGTAATCGTGAGATAACGGTAAACTGAGGTGGTACCACGGGAATTATCTCGTCCTCTGTATTCTCAATAAGAATGCGGAGGGCGTGTTTTTTTTGCCTGAAACGGCTTTTTCCTCCGTAATCTAAAAATAAGGAGGTAAAAAACACATGACAAACGCACAACTTTACACAATTATTGCTCTTTGCATTTATGCAATAGCAATGGCCATGATTGGCTGTATTAGTTACGGCAAATCAAAAACCCTCGACGGTTTCTTAATCGGTGGCAGAAATATCGGTGCTTGGGTAACTGCATTTGCATACGGAACTACATATTTTTCAGCAGTAGTATTCGTCGGTTACGCAGGACAGCACGGTTGGAACATAGGTCTTGGCAGTATATGGATTGGTATTGGTAACGCAGTATTGGGCTGCCTGCTTTCATGGCTGCTCTTCGCAAACCGCACAAGAAAGATAACCAAAAAACTCGAAGCAAAAACTATGCCTGAATATTTTGAAAAGAGATATGCTTCAAAGGGTATGAAAATTTTTGCTGCAATTATCATCTTTGTATTTCTTGTTCCCTACTCAGCAGCAGTTTACAAGGGTCTCGGTTCACTTTTTAGTACCGTATTCCCCGGCGTTGAAACTTGGGTATGGATGCTCATTATTGCCTGTCTTACAGCAGTTTACCTTGTTGCAGGCGGATATATTGCAACTGCGTATACAGATCTTGTACAGGGTATTATTATGATTGTTGGTGTTATATGCCTTATATGTGCAGTTCTCGGACATGAAAATGTCGGCGGATTCTCAGGACTTATCGCAAACCTCGGAAGCTTTGAATCTTTGCCGGGCGACCCGAACCCCACAACAGGAGTGCAGCTTACAAATATTTTCGGCGGTTCATCATTCAAGTTCCTTTGCTTTAACATAATGCTTACAAGCTTTGGTACATGGGGCCTTCCTCAGATGATTGGCAAATTCTATGCTATTAAAGATACTGCAGCAATTAAACGTGGTACAATTATTTCTACAATATTCTGTCTTGTTATCGGTTGTGGTGCTTATCTTATCGGCTCTACATCAAGATTGATTCTCGGCGGTGTTCTTCCCGAAGGTGGAATTGATTCTGTTATACCTGCTGTTCTTATGGAAGTCCTCAGCGGAGGAACTCTTGGCATCATTCTATTGGCAGTAATTATGATCCTTCTTCTTTCTGCGTCAATGTCAACTCTTGAGGCCGTTGTTCTTACATCTGCTTCTGCAGTTGCAGTTGACCTTATTCCTACTGTAAGAAAGAGCGGTACAAACCCCGAAACACAGATGCTTCTTACAAGACTTCTTTGCCTTGTATTCGTTGCTTGTTCATTCATATTTGCGACACAGAATATCCCCATCATTGTTAGTCTTATGTCTTTCTCCTGGGGTGTTGTTTCCGGTTGCTTTATCGGTCCATACATCTGGGGACTTTTCTCAAAGAAGATTACTAAGACAGGCGCATATGCAGGTATGCTTGGCGGTCTTTTGACAGTAGGTATTGCTACCTTGGTAATTACTCTTAATTCCGGCTTTGGCGCTGCAGCGGCAAAATCTCCAGAAATGGGTGTTTCTGCAATGGCTGTTTCTATGGTAATTGTACCTTTGGTAAGTGCATTTACTAAAGTCAAAGACAAGGAAAGAGTAGACGAAATTTTCGAGTGCTACAAAGAAAACTAATATATTACTCAAAAAAACTGACTCAAACACAGTGTTTGAGTCAGTTTTTTTATCCAATCCCAAGCTCCGTCGGCTCGTACTCCTGCAATGGAGCCAAAAAACCTCTTTCCTTGAGCTTCGTCTGAATTAAATTCAATGTATTGTCATTGTCAGCACATACAGTATGATAATGATAACCAGAAGTTACGTTTTTGAGCAGGCTTGATTTTCCGCTCGTGATATCATCCATAAATTTCTTAATATCAAGCCGTGATTTAATATCCATTCTTGCAGTCAGCTTGTTATAAAACTTGTGATACACAAAAACATCCTTAATAACACCGCCGAGGTCTACAATGATATTTAATTCTTCCTCTGTTTCTTCATCCGTGTGAATGAGCTTAAACACCCTTTCATACTTCGACTCCTTCTCGAGCAAATAGCCTCTTGCATATGAAGTAACTGCAAATCCGCTCTCCCTCAAGGTTGCTATATCTTTTACTATAATCTGTCTGCTTACTCCAAATTCTACTGCAAGGCTGCTCGCCGAGACCGGTTTTTTAGCGATGGTCAGGATTTTTATGATGCTCGCTCTTCGTTCTTCGACTTTCATCATTCAGCCCTCCGCTTATATTTCGTGTAGATTTTTAAGGGACAAATCGAGAATTGGTGATGAATGTGTGAGTGCTCCGCTCGAAATGTAATCAACACCAAGGTCGGTAAGTACAGCAATATTTTCCCTGGTAACATTGCCCGAAACCTCAACCTCTGCACGTCCTGCAATATAAGACATCGCTTCTTTAATTTCGCTATGTGTCATATTGTCAAGCATAATTATATCAGCACCCGCATCAACCGCTGCCTTTACCATATCGAGATTTTCAACCTCAACCTCGATTTTTCTTACAAACGGTGCATATTCCTTTGCCATTTCCACCGCCTTTTTAACGCTTCCTGCAGCACCTATATGATTGTCCTTTAAAAGCACTCCGTCAGAAAGATTGTATCTGTGGTTGCAGCCTCCGCCTATTCTAACCGAATACTTTTCAAATATACGGTTATTGGGAGTTGTTTTTCTCGTGTCAAGAAGTGTAGTGTTACTGCCCTTCAAAAGCTCCGCAACGCCTCTTGTATATGTTGCAATACCACTCATTCTCTGCAGATAATTAAGCGCAGTACGCTCACCCGACAAAAGAACTCTTATATCCCCTCTTACCTTAGCTATAAGCTCGCCCTTTTTAATATCCTTTCCATCTTCTGCAAAGAATGTTACCTCTGTTTTTTCGTCAAGCAGGGTAAAAACTCTTTCAAACACCTGTATTCCGCAAAGTACACCGTCCTCTTTACAGATAAGGTCAACCTCGCCCATCTTTTCCGTCGGCATAACGCTGTTTGTTGAAACGTCCTCGCTTGTAATATCCTCCTCTAACGCACTAAGAATAAGAGGGTCTACCTTTAACTTTAATGTAGCTTTATCGAACATCATTTTTATCTCCTTTGTTATTTTCTTTCTCTATTTCTTCAAGGACTTTCTTACGGTATTTTTCTTTAAGCTCTTCCCTGTTTTCATATTTATCAAGATTTATCTGCGGCAAAGCCTTCGCTTCTCTCGGATTTTCCGTCATATTAAATGCCGCTCTTTTGGCAAACACAAGACTTTCCAGAAGTGAATTGCTTGCAAGTCTGTTTCTGCCGTGAACGCCGTTGCAGGCAGTTTCGCCGATTGCATAAAGTCCGTCCATCGACGTCTTACTGTTGTGGTCTACTTTGATACCGCCCATAAAATAGTGTTGTGCAGGCACTACTGGAATACATTCTTCCGTTACGTCATAGTTCTGCTCCCTGCAATACTCGACGATATTCGGAAAATGCTCTAAAAGCTCTTCTTCGGGAATTGTCCTCAAATCCTCCCACACAAACTCCGTACCGTCCTTTTTCATTTGACGTTTTACTTCCTTAACCAACAAATCTCTCGGCAATAGTTCATTGGCAAACCGCTCCATATCCTTGTTATAAAGCTTTGCCCCCTCGCCACGAACAGACTCAGATATAAGAAAGCTCCTGTCGGTTTGCTTGTCGGTGTATAGAGTGGTCGGATGAATTTGTATGTAATTTATATTCTTAAGCTCAATACCGTGTTCAATCGCTATTGCAATGGCATCACCGGTCAAATGCCTGAAATTGGTAGAATGTCTGTAAAGACCGCCTATACCGCCACAGGCAAGCACCGTATATTCAGCGCTTATAACATCTGTACTTCCGTTTTTGGTTGCAATTACTGCACCGACACATTCGCCGTTATTTTCTATAATATCAAGCAAGGTTGTGCTTTCAAGAATAGTGATATTATCACGTTTTTTAACCTCAGCCAAAAGCTTGCTCGTTATTTCCTTGCCCGTAATATCCCGATGAAATAGTATTCGGTTTTTGGAATGTGCACCCTCTCTTGTGTAGTTAAACTCGCCATTTTCATCACGGGAAAATTCCACGCCGTAGCTTACTAAATCACTAATAACATCACGGGATGAGTTAATCATAATCTTAACGCTTTCTCTGTCATTTTCGTAATGCCCCGCCTTTAACGTATCCTCAAAGAATGAGTCAAAATCACTATCGTCCCTCAAGACACATATTCCGCCTTGTGCAAGAAAGGAGTCATTACTCTCAGCATCAGCCTTTGTTATTATTGTTATCTTTTTATCTCTTGGCAGATGCAAAGCACAGTAAAGCCCCGAGCACCCACTACCTACAATAAGTATATCAGTTCCCATATTTCCTCCGTTAAATCGGTTTATAAATCAAGTTTAACGTTAACATTATATCACACAATTTTACATATTTCAATACATATGTAAACTTTTATGTAAACTTTTGTTGACTTTTGACTCCTAAAATAGTATAATACATATATTACGGAGGCGGGTAATTATGTTTAACACGAAAGATTTACAGGAAAATATACTTAAACTAAAGAAAGAAAATGATGTCTGTATTCTTGCACACGCATATCAGACGCACGATATACTGGAAGTTGCAGATTTTGTCGGCGATTCATTTGGACTTAGCAAGCAGGCGGCATCTGCACCGCAAAGTACAGTTTTAATGTGCGGAGTACGGTTTATGGCTGAAACGGTCAAAATTTTATCCCCCGACAAAAAGGTTCTTTTATCTCACGCCGATGCAGGTTGTCCAATGGCTGAGCAATTAGCTGTTGAGGAATTAAAATTGCTCAAAAAACAATATCCCAACGCAGCAGTAGTTGCATACATAAATACAACCGCAGCTCTTAAATGCGAATGTGATGTTTGTGTAACATCTGCATCCGCTCTTGATATTGTAAAAAAGCTACCGCAAAAGGAAATTCTTTTTATCCCTGACTGCAACTTAGGCTCGTGGGTAGAAAAGCACGTGCCTGAGAAGACCTTCCACTTTATAAACGGAGGCTGCCCTGTACATACAAAAATAACCACAGCCGAGGTAAAGCGTGCAAAAGAAAAACACCCAAATGCGCTCTTACTTGTACATCCCGAGTGCATTAAAGATGTAACCACAATGGCTGATTTTGCTGGAAGTACAACCGCTATTATGGGCTACGTTGACAAAAGTGATGCTGATGAGTTTATCATCGGTACAGATAACAGCATTGTTCAGCATCTTCAGTTTGAATACCCAAGCAAGAAATTTTATCCCCTTTCCAAAAACTGTGTGTGCAATGATATGCGTCTTACAACACTTGTAGATGTGTATAATGCCGTTTTGGGAAAAGGCGGAGAGGAAATTATTTTAAACAATGACATTATAGACAGCGCAAGAAAGAGTATTGACAGAATGCTTAGTATATGACACAAAAAATCGGACCAAAGTCCGATTTTTTTACTATTCAAAACTCTTTTTTAGTTTTTTAATTGCCTTTTTTTCTATTCTCGATACATACGAACGACTTATACCCAAAAGTTCAGAAACCTCCTGCTGAGTTTTTCTTTTTCCGCCTGTTAAGCCGTATCTCCAACAGATAATTTGTTGTTCGCTTGGAGTCAAATCCTTTTCAATAGCTTTTCTTAGTTTTTCCGAATCAATTCTAAGCGATACCTCCTCCTCCACATCTGCACCATCTACTGCAAGTGTATCCGATAGTGTCATATTATTCCCTTCGCTATCGCAGCCAATACTCTCATCTAACGAAATTTCGGCAGACAATCGCTTACTGCTCCTCATCGTCATCAAAATTTCATTTTCGATACATCTGGCAATGTACGCTGCAAGTCGGGGATTTTTCTCGGGATTAAAGGTATTTATACCCTTTATCAATCCAATCGTACCAATTGATACAAGGTCATCAAAATTATTGTCATTTCCGTATTTTTTAGCTATATGCGCTACCAATCTGAGATTATGTTCTATAAGTATTTTTCGTGCATTTTCATCACCCTGCTGCATAAGCTCTGTATATTCCCTTTCCTCTTTTGCAGAAAGCGGCTTTGGAAAAGACCCACCGCCTACATACCCCACAAAAAAGAGAAGCTTTTCAATAAGCGCCAGCAAAAAACCCATACATAAAACCTCCTGTTATACTATGAATAGCAAGAAAGCCTGTCTTTTATACTACTTTTTAATCAAATAATTCTTTTTCACTTGCCAACTGCATAAAAAAATTATATAATGAACTTATAATTGTTACAAAGGAGATTATTCTAATGAGTCTTAATACACAGGAAAAGCTTCGTTGTCCAAAATGCGGACAGCTTAATGATATTACTCTGTGGCAGTCCTTGACAGTATCGGACAGTCCTGATTTAAAGCAGGCACTTTTGAAGGGTGAGCTTAATGTTCTTATCTGCAGCGACTGCGGTGCACGAGCAATCGTTCCAACCCCTCTTCTCTATCACGATGAAGAAAAAAAGCTTATGCTATCATTTATGCCTACCGAGAATGCCGAGGATTCACAAAAGCAATTTGAAGCGATTAAAAACAGCTCAAAGGAATCAGGTGAACTTGAGTCCTTAAAAGGATACAACCTTCGTTATGTTTCCGATTACAATACATTACTCGAAAAACTGTTGATTTTTGATAGTGGCTTAAGCGACAAAACAATAGAAGTAATAAAGCTTATGGTTCTTTTGCAAGAGCCTGATATGGCAGACAAGAGATCTGCTCTGTTCGGCAAACGTTACGAGGACGGAAGTATTGAAATAATGGTCAGAAATCTTGACGACGGTGCGGTATTTACATCAAAAGCACCGCCAGAAACATACAAAACAATTCATACTGCCTTAAAAAGCTCAGGCGTGAAGGATGTAAGCTTTGACTGGGAAATGGTTGACAGAGAGTATGCCGAAAAGCTTTTAGGCTGCTGAAAGGACTTTTCTTATGAAAATATATCACGGCATCGGAAACAAAAAAGGCACTGCTACTGCAAAACCAATGCTATACTCTAAGCTCCACGGCAAACCTGAAATACGAACCATCTTAGACGCAGAATCGGAAAAGAGCCGATTCCGTCTTGCAAAATATATAGCCGTAAAAGAGCTTGCCCTTCTTTACGAAAAAGCATATGCAGAGCTTGGTGAATCAGCCGCTATGATTTTCTACATTCATCAGATGATGCTTGAGGACGATACGTTCACCGATAGTGTCTGCTCAATTATAGATAATAAAATGTATTCTTCAGAAGCTGCTGTGTATGATACCTGTCTCAAATTAGCAGGAATGTTCGACAATTCAGGCGATAGTTATATAAGTCAGCGACGTTTGGATGTGTTTGATATATGCGAACGGGTTATTGCAATATTAAATAACGAAAGCCGCTCTTTTCCTATATTAACCCAGCCGTCAATAATTGTCGCTGATGACCTGTCTCCAAGCGAGCTTCTTTTACCAAAAAGAGAGTTTATTGCAGGAGTTGTACTTTTCAGCACCAGCGAAAATTCGCACACCGCAATACTTGCAAATAAGATGGATATTCCAATGCTTACATCTGTTAATATAAACGGCGATGCTATCCCTGAAAACACCGAAATTAAAATAGATGCGCAGGAAGGAATACTTATAATATAGAAAAAAAGGCTATTGCATCTTATGATGTCAATAGCCTTTCTTCAGTCCCTGCTTCAAGCCCTCAATTATTATCTCTTTTGCCTCGGCTGCCACCTTTTTGTCAAGCGGCAATATATCCTTAAGAGGATAATCAAGCCCCATCGCTTCATACTTAGTTTTTCCCATATCGTGATAAGGAAGTACATCAACAGCTTTAAGTGTAGACAGCTTCGATGCAAAAAGTCCTATATTGTACCAGTCCTCTTTTTTGTCGGTAATTCCGGGTACAACAACGTGTCTTAACCATATATCAACACCTTTTCTGCTTACATATTCTGCAAAATCAAGTGTTGACCTGTTTCCCATTCCTGTCAGCTTTTTATGTTCTGTATTATCAATATGCTTAATATCAAGCATAACCAAATCGGTGTTTACCATAAGCTCATCAAACTCTCCTGCCATCTCAGACAAAAAGCCTGCGCCTGACGTGTCAATACAAGTATGAATTCCCCTGTTTTTTGCTTCTTTAAAGAGCTTGGTAACAAACTCTCTTTGCATAAGCGGTTCTCCGCCCGTTACAGTAATTCCTCCGCTCATAAAAGCACGGCATTTCTCATATTCTTCCAAAAGCTCCCCTGTCGTCATTTCTTTCCCGCCGTCAAATGCCCATGTGTCAGGATTATGACAATAAAGACACCTCATAGGACATCCCTGCATAAAAATAACAAATCGTATTCCGGGACCGTCAACAGTACCAAAGCTTTCAGTAGAATGTATTCTTCCTTTAACATCATTTTTTAAGTAGGTCATAAAACGGTATCTCTCCAATCGAAAACTCTCGTCCATTTAAATATTCCAAAATCCCCGCATCAGTTTTAAAATTAAATTTCAGCCTATGCGAACAAAGCGCCTGTCTAAAAATGCCTGCCTCTTTGTTTATTTCATTTTTTCCGTATTTACCGTCGCCAATAAGAGGATGTCCGATTGATGCAAAATGTGCTCTTATCTGATGGGTTCTGCCCGTTTTAAGCTCCACCTCAAGAAGCGAACGGCCTGCCCCCTCGGCAATCACCTTGTACGCTGTTATTATTGTTTTTCCGTCAGGAACAGGTTTATTGTAGATATACACCTGCTTTTTCTTTTCATCCCGTCGCAAAAAAGCTCTAAGCTCGCCTGACTTTTTGCTCATAATTCCGTCTACGGCACAGATATAATACTTTTCTATTTCACGTTCCTTTATTTTCTCATTCATTATGCGAAGTGCCTCCGCATTCTTAGCAGCAATCACTATGCCTCTTGTATTTCTGTCAATACGGTTACAAAGTGCCGGCACAAAGCTTTGCTCTTCTTCGGGACAGTATTCTCCTTTTTTCCAGAGATAGCATTTGATATAATCTATCAAGGTTGCACCCTCACCTGATTCATCCTCGTGAACACATAGTCCCTGAGGCTTATCCGTAAGCAGTAAATTTTCATCTTCATATACGATTGTGAGCTTCGGGGTAAGCTTTTTATAGGAGTCATCTGTCTTTTTCTCAAAAAACTCATCACTATAATAAAGCTTTAATATGTCGCCTTCCAAAAGCTTTACACTTGCATCCTTTGTATGTTTGCCGTTTAAACGCACACATTCCTTTCTAAGACCCTTATAAAGCATAGAATCAGGAATAGACGGCATAAGCTTATGTAAAAATTTATCAAGACGCTGTCCAGCATCATTACGGCTTATTTTTATCTCTCGCATACTCTTTTCCTCATAACTTTTTTCTTAATTACTATTGTATCACAAATCAAAATGTGATACAATAGAAAAATAAAACCTTTCGGTAAGGAGCATTGATTTAAATGGGACTTTTTGGCGATAATTATTCAAAACCCGGACCTGGTGTTGCAAAGGACGCACCCGAAAAAAAGGGTATATTCAGATACTTCGAAATGTTTTTTAGAAAATTTTGGAAGCTTTTGCAGGTAAATATGCTTCACTTTATTGCAAGTATCCCTTTTATGGTGATTATGTTTTTCCTTTCACCAACCGATTTTTTAGTTAGCCTTGTTTACGATGCAGTTACCGATGAGGCTACATTTATTTCCCTGATAATCAGAGCAATGTTTGCAGTAATGATGTTTGTTCTGTTTGGAAGCGGTCCTGCTTCTGCTGCATATGCATACATAACACGATGCTTTACAAGAGCAGAACATACGTGGGTTCTTTCCGACTTCAAGGATAAATTCAAGGAAAACTTCAAGCAGGGAATTATTCTTTCAATTGTCGATACAGTCTTTGTAGCTTTAATTGTTATTGCATATAGTGTTTATCTCTCTGAGTATTTAGCTTCAGGCTCATTAATATGGATGATTATTCTCTCACTGCTGACTACAATAACTTTCCTTTATACTATAATGCATTTATATGTTTATCAGTTTATGGTAACCTTCAAAAGCAGCACAGTTCAGCTGTTTAAAAATGCGTTTATCTTTGCAGCAGCAAATATGCCAATGTGTATTTTTCTGCTTGCATTGGCAGTCACATTAAATTTTGTAATGTTTACATTCATTCCTAATCCTCTGCTTATATTGATGCTTGATTTTATAATCGGAATTTCGCTTGCAAGATTTCCAATAGAGTATTCAGCATCACGCGCAATTTCAAAAAAAATATTGTCAACCCTTGAGCAAAAAGAGGATGGAGCAGAGGAACAGATATTTAGCGACAACACATCAACGAGCGTAGGCAAAGGAGAGGAATAATTTGCAGGACACAATAGCAAATTTTGACGTAGCGGTTATAGGCGCAGGACACGCAGGCTGTGAGGCGGCATTAGCGGCAGCGCGGCTTGGTATGCGTACAGTCATATTTTCAATAAGTCTTGATGCAGTCGGAAATCTCCCCTGCAACCCCAGCATCGGCGGTACCGCCAAGGGACACTTGGTACGAGAAATCGACGCACTCGGCGGCGAAATGGGAAAAGCGGCAGATGCCTCCTTTATACAATCAAAAATGTTAAACCGAGGCAAAGGCCCTGCAGTACACTCACTCCGCGCCCAGATTGACCGCAAAACATATCATAGAGAAATGAAAAGAAGGCTTGAAACCCAGCCTTTGCTCCAACTTAAACAAGCTGAAATTTGTGATGTGATTGTTGAAAACGGTGCAGTTTGCGCAGTTAAGACACATCTGGGTACAGTTTACGGTGCAAAAGCTGTTATTATCTGTTCAGGCACTTACCTGAAGGGAAAAATCCTGATAGGCGATTATGAAAGGGAAAGCGGCCCTGACGGAACCTTCCCCTCTAATGAATTATCGGAAAATTTGAAGAAGCTGGGCATTACTCTGCGACGTTTCAAAACAGGTACTCCTGCAAGAATACACGCAGATTCCCTGCGTTTTGATGAAATGGAAGAGGAAAACGGCGACGAAAAAATCACTCCATTCTCTTTTGAAACAGAGAATGCCGGCGAAAATCTTGCTTGCTGTTATCTTACATACACTAACGAAGAAACGCACAAAATAATCCTTGACAATATAGAAAAAGCACCTATGTACTCCGGTCGAGTAAACGGTGTCGGAGCACGTTACTGTCCATCTATCGAGGATAAGGTTGTTCGTTTTTCGGACAAACCCAGACATCAGCTATTTATTGAACCAATGGGACTTGATACAAGGGAAATGTATGCACAGGGTATTTCAACAGGTCTTCCAGAAGACGTTCAGCTTAAAATGTTAAGAACAATCAAGGGCTTACAGGATGTTGAAATTATGCGCCCTGCATATGCAATAGAATATGATTGCTGCGACCCGACAGAGCTTTATCAAACCTTGGAATTTAAGAGCATTTCAGGTCTTTATGGTGCAGGGCAGTTTAACGGCACAAGCGGCTATGAGGAAGCAGGAGCACAAGGTCTCGTTGCAGGTATAAATGCTGCACTTAAGCTTGCTAATAAAGAACCGATGATACTTCTTCGTGAGGACGGGTATATAGGTACATTAGTTGATGACCTTGTTACCAAAGGCACAAACGAGCCTTACCGTATGATGACATCACGTTCTGAATACAGGCTGCTTCTGCGTCAGGACAATGCTGACGAGAGACTTACACCGATAGGCTACCGCGTAGGATTGATAAGTGAAGAACGGTACCAGAAATTCTTAGAAAAGCAGCAGCTTATAAATGATGAGCTAAAGAGGATTGACTCAATCGTACTTTCACCAAAGGTTATAAATCCCATATTAGAAGCAGCAGGCGGAAGCACAGTTTCAACAGGACTTCGTATGAGTGATGCTATAAGAAGACCTGAGCTGACTTATAATTTACTTGCTGAAGTTGACCCCAACCGTCCTACTCTTCCTGATGCGGTTTGCGAAGAGGTTGAAATCAAAATCAAGTATGACGGTTACATAAAACGTCAGAAACAGCAGGCAGAACAGGTAAAAAAGCTTGATACAAGACCACTTCCTCGTGACATTGACTATCACTCAATTTATGGCTTGCGCATAGAAGCAAGGCAAAAGCTTGACAAAATTAAACCAAGCTCACTCGGTCAGGCATCGAGAATATCAGGCGTATCGCCCTCTGATATTTCTGTGCTTATCGTATGGCTTGAGGCAAATGGAAAATAAACTTTCAAGGAGGTTATTATGCTTTTTAATTCATTAGAGTTTCTTATCTTTTTTCCGATAGTAACTCTCCTTTATTTTATCATACCTCACAAAGCAAGATACCTCTGGCTACTCAGTGCAAGCTATTATTTTTATATGTGCTGGAACCCGCAGTATGCACTTTTGATGGCGGCATCAACAGTATTTACATGGCTTGGAGGTGCTGTTATTGACAGAACAAGCAACCAGACTTACCGAAAAGCCGCAGTCGGACTGAATTTTGCAGTAAACCTGCTGATTTTGTTCTTCTTTAAGTACTTCACATTTACTGTAGATAACATAAACAATCTCCTTTCTGTTCTTAACCTGTCACCTGTAAACGTGAGATTTGATGTTATTTTGCCTGTTGGTATTTCCTTTTATACCTTTCAGGCTTTAGGCTATACAATGGATGTTTACCGTGGCGACATTAAGCACGAGAAGAATATATTAAAATATGCTCTTTTTGTATCCTTCTTCCCTCAACTTGTCGCAGGACCTATCGAAAGGTCAAAAAATCTTCTGCATCAGCTAAGTGAAAAACACCATTTTAATTATGACCGTATGGTAAGCGGACTTTTATTGATGTTATGGGGCTTTTTCCAAAAAATTGTAATTGCAGACAGAGCCGCAATATTGGTTGATACAGTTTACGGCAATGTAAACTCCTTCTATGGTTTTCATTTTGTTGTTGCTACAATTCTATTTGCAGTGCAGATATACTGTGATTTTAACAGCTATACCACAATTGCAAGAGGTGCAGCAAGAGTTATGGGTATGGAACTTATGGAAAACTTTAACGTACCGTATTTTGCACGTTCAATTGCAGATTTCTGGAGCAGGTGGCACATTTCATTAACAGGCTGGTTCCGTGATTATCTCTATATACCATTAGGCGGAAACCGCAAAGGAACGGCAAGAAAATACTTTAATATTTTCACCGTATTCCTGGTAAGTGGTTTATGGCATGGTGCAAGCTGGAATTACGTTGTATGGGGTTTTGTACACGGAGCTGCAAGAATTTTAGGCGACATTACAAAAAATACAAGACATCTCATAGCAGACCTTATGGGAATGAAACGAAACAGACCGTATTATCCTGTTTTCCAAGTAATTATAACCTTTATAATAGTTTGCTTTGCATGGATTTTCTTTCGTGCAGAAACACTTTCGTCGGCAATGTTTATTATACGCAAAATCCTCTTGGATTTCAGACCTGAGCTATTACTTGGAGGCGGTCTTATTGAAATGGGACTTGATACTGCAGATTTATGTGTGTTAATTGCGTCCATCGTCGTACTTTTAGTAGCAGATACACTTAAATACCGCAACATCGGGGCAAATACTGCGATACTCAAAATGCACATCATACCCCGATTTGCACTTATTCTTATGTTGCTCTTTGCGACATTGGTGTTTGGAATATACGGCGCAGGTTATTCCTCGTCGCAATTTATATATTTTCAGTTCTGATTTTGGAGGACAAAATGAAGAAGCTATTTCGTGCCGTTTTATTTCTGCTGATTGCTACCTTTCTCTTTGTTGGCATTGACCGCATTTTAGCAAGAAAGACAATTAGCGGTTGGTGGAATATGACAACTAAAATACAAGGTTTCTTTAACTCTGAGCCTGACAAATATGATGTGATATTCTGCGGTTCTTCACATGCATACTGCAGTTTTAATCCGCTTGTGATAGGCGAGGAAACAGGGCTTTCGTCATATACTATCGCCACCCAAAAGCAACCGCTTTGGGCAACCTATTACTATATCAAAGAGGCTATTAAAAGACAAAAGCCTTCTCTTATCGTGCTTGACTCTTTCTCATTCTCTCTTACAGACGAGTATGCAGATGAAGGTACAAACTATACATTTACCGACGATTTTCCCTTTGGTATCAACAAACTCAAAATGATAAAAGAGTCAGCTCCAAAAGGGGAACGCTTTGATTTGCTTTTTAAATTTACCAAATATCATTCACGTTGGAGTGAGCTTACAAGTCAGGACTTTAATTTTAAGCCATCCGAGCTTAGTGATTATCTCTATGGTTACTGTATGCTTACATCTACCGCAACAGACCTTGTCAGAAATTCAGATACTAACTATATCGCAACTCCCTCCTCAGACAAGAATGAGTTATGGCTCAAAAATATTATCAGGCTTTGTAAGGATGAAAATGTCAGGCTTATGATTGTCAAAACTCCGCTTAATGAAAATGACGGTGAACGAGGATATTTTGAACGTGTACGCAACATTGCAAAAGAAAATGATATAGAATTTATATACTGCAACGAATATTTTGATGAAATCGGTCTTGATATTACCACAGACTTCTTTGACAGAGCACACCTAAATCATAGAGGCGCTGATAAATTCAGCAGATATTTTGCTCAAAACTATCTTTCCGATTTAACACCCAAAAGAGCGCTTGATGATACTTTCTATACAAATCTGAAAAGATATAAAAGAGAATTCAACGGCGATAATAATGTCTTTTTCTATTCGCCGAAATTTAACTAACGGGAGACAATCAAATTATGACATATAAACGAGTTCTTACAATACAGGATATTTCATGCGTGGGACAATGCTCGCTTACAGTGGCATTGCCGATAATTTCGGTGTGCGGTGTTGAAACGTGCATTCTTCCCTCAGCAGTACTTTCTACTCATACAGGCGGGTTTAGTGGATACACCTTCCGCGACCTTACCGACGATATACCGAAAATCGCTGAACATTGGAAAAAGGAGAATATTAGCTTTGATGCCGTATATACAGGCTATCTTGGCAGTATAAAACAAATTGATTATGTATTGGATATAGTACAAAGCTCCAATGCCATCAGTATAGTTGACCCGGTAATGGGCGATAGAGGCAAGCTTTATGCAGGCTTTGATACTGACTTTGTTATAGCAATGAAAAAGCTTTGTGCAAAGGCGGATATTATTATCCCCAACATTACCGAAGCCTGCTTTATGACAGGTATTGACTACAAAGAAGATTATGACAGTACATATATAGACCTATTGCTTACAGAGCTCAGAAAATTCTGCAACGGTACAATTGTTTTAACCGGTGTCAGCTACAACGACCTGTCTACCGGTGTTGTTGTTCTCCAAGAAGATACTCTCACCTATTACGAGCACAAAAAGCTTACCGGCGGTTGCCACGGAACAGGAGATATTTATGCATCTGCGTTTACCGGTGCTTTGCTAAACGGCAAGATTATTACAGAAGCCGCAAAAATTGCAGCTAACTTTACTCTTATGTGCATAGAGACCACCGACAGCAAACATTGGTACGGTGCACAGTTTGAGAAAGTACTTCCCGAGCTTTCCAATATGCTGAAATAATAACTTGAAATTGGTTAAAGTTTATGGTATACTTTATCAAGGTGGCAAAAGGCCGTCGGAAAGGTAAAAGTAATTATGGATATAAAACAAAATGCCAGCTTTATGGTAGATCATAGGCGCTTTGGTGAAGGACTTTATATATCAAGAATAGATGGTGATATTACGACCTTTGATATGCGCACAAGAAAGCCAAACTCGCACGAATTTATGGATAATGTTACTATGCACACCTTTGAGCATATGTTCTCCACTTATATAAGAAATACAGACCTTGATATTCTGTATTTCGGACCTATGGGGTGTCAGACAGGCTTTTATCTTTTAGTAAGAAACGCAGATAACGATAAAGTACTTACAGAAATCAAGTCATCACTTGCTAAAATAATTGCGCACGAGGGCGAGGTTTTCGGAGCATCGGAAATTGAATGCGGAAATTATCTTTCTCTTTCACTCCCCTCTGCCGTTAAAGAAGCTGAGCGCTATCTCGAAGTTTTGAACAGCACGCCTGTTAATTACAAATACTATTAAGAAGGAAGAATAATAATGCTTGGAATTCTTGGAGCAATGGATATAGAGGTTGACGGCCTTAAAGCTATGGCAACCGACGTTAAAGAGGAGATAATTAGCGGCAAGACCTACATCTCCTGCAAAATACACGGAAAAGATGTCGTTATATCAAAGTGCGGTATAGGCAAAGTAAATGCCGCGCTCGGTGCTGAGGCTATGATTTTGAAATACAACCCTGATTTGATAATCAACACAGGCGTTGCAGGCTCACTTACAAGAGAGCTGTCAATAGGCGATATTGTAATAGCTGACAGTGTTTGCCAGCACGACTTTGATACAAGTCCTCTGGGCGATCCAATCGGTCTTATTCCAGAGGTAAATCTTATCAAAATTCCTGCCGATATAACTGCAGCAATAAAGCTTGGTGACGTTATTACAAAGCTTGGACTAAAATCAAAAACAGGTACAGTTGCATCTGGCGATGCGTTCATTGCAAGCTCAGACAAGAAGAAATTTATTGTATCCACCTTCGACGCTTTGGCATGTGAAATGGAGGGCGCAAGCATAGGTCAGGTATGCAGAGTAAATTCTGTTCCTTTTGCAGTGCTTCGTGCCTTATCCGACAGTGCAGACGAAGGCTCGTGCGAGGACTACCCCACCTTCTGCAAGCTTGCTGCACAAAACTCAATAAAAGTAATAAGCGAATTTATAAGAGCCGACTAAATAGCCGGCTCTTTTCTATTCCAAAAATTCTTCTGCCAATGGTTTTAATACAAATTCTTTTACATCTTTGCCAAGGCTTATCGCGAGCCAGCACTTAACATAAACTGAAACAAAAGTGCAGAGCGGCAAAACTGTAATTCCTATATTATCAAACAATTTACAGCTTTCATAACTATCACCGCCAAAGACGTTTACAAGAAAAACAGGTATTCCCTTTTCGTTTGCTTTTTTGCATAATTCCTGCAATTTTACGCTTGCCGTATTTAGTGTCCCCGAATGGTATGGCTTTATGACAATTGCCTTTGCATCATCCAAAATGTAATTAAAACTATCACAAGGATGGCTCTCAATTACAAGTATTTCAGGAGATTTGCAATACTTTATGTTTAGTGTCCCTTTGCAAGCTTTGGATTTTTTATATTTGTTGTTTAATATAATATCGCCATTATATAAAGCATATGGATTATTGTCAATACTGTAAATATCCGCTGATGCCTCCTTGTGCTGCACAACTCTTATTCCCTGGTGTATGTCAACTGTGTCCTTCTTTTCATTCTTATAACTAACAAACACACCACCACTGATTTTGCTATTTATCAGCTTAACCGCTGCTGCAAAATTGACCGTACCATTTTCTCTCGCATCTTCAAGCGGATATGCTGAGCAGACAACCACAACAGGAATATCAGAATTGGAAAAGGAATATGAAAGTGCTGCGGATGTATATTGTAACGTATCACTTCCGTGAGTAACAATTATTCCGTCATAATCCTTATCAATATTCTCAAAAACTGTATTTATGATTATATTAAGCTCAGTTTCGGAAAGATTTTCACTAAGCATTGTGCACGGTTTAACAGTGTCAAATTGTGTTATATCATCATTATAAATTTCTCTATATCTTTTTATCAAAATACTGTCATTCTTACCGTCAGGAGCAATCCAGCCGTATTTTTCGCTACTTCCTATTGTGCCGCCTGTAAATATAACAAGAATCTTCACATTTCATCTCTCCTTTTAGCACTTTACCCTATTTTACCACAAAACCATTAATTATAAAAGACTTTTTTCGGTTGCTTTTAGTATTCCATTGTAGTATAATTAAATCAGGAGATGATTTGAATGAGAATATATAAATCTGCAGATGGCTTAATCGGCTCTACACCCTTGTTAGAGCTTTGCAATATTGAAAAAGATATATCATCAAAGGCAAATATTTTTGCAAAGCTTGAGTATTTTAATCCTGCAGGGTCGGTAAAGGACCGAGTGGGTCTTGCAATGCTTAATGATGCAGAAGAATCAGGAAAGCTAAAAAAGAATTCAGTAATAATCGAACCAACATCAGGCAACACAGGCATAGGACTTGCAGCAGTAGCTGCAGCAAGAGGCTATCGTATTATAATAGTAATGCCTGAAACAATGTCAGAAGAAAGAAAGATGCTTATGCGTGCATACGGTGCAGAGCTTGTCCTGACCGAAGGCTCTAAAGGTATGTCAGGAGCAATCGAAAAGGCAGAAGAATTAGCGTCAGAAATACCCGAAAGCTTTATTGCAGGTCAATTTGTAAACCCTGCAAACCCAAAAGCACATTTTGAAACAACAGGTCCTGAGATATACAACGATACCGACGGCAAGATTGATATATTTGTAGCCGGAGTAGGCACTGGCGGCACAATAACAGGTGTAGGTCAATATCTAAAGTCTATGAATCCCGATATTAAAATAGTGGCTATCGAGCCTTTGTCTTCGCCCGTACTTTCAAAAGGAACAGCAGGAACACATAAAATTCAGGGAATCGGAGCAGGCTTCGTACCGGAAGTGCTCGATACTGCTATTTATGACGAGATTATAGCCGTTTCAAACGAAGATGCTATTAATACAAGCCGAATGATTGGTAAATCGGAAGGTGTATTGGTTGGTATATCATCCGGCGCAGCAGCGCACGCTGCATTTGAGCTTGCAAAAAGAGAAGAAAACATCAATAAGAATATAGTAGTTCTCTTCCCCGACGGCGGAGACAGATACCTTTCATCAGGTTTATTTGAGTGAAGTTATTGGTTCTCATTCGGCGTATACAAAAAAGGATATATGCTTTCGCATATATCCCTTTTTGGTACGCCGGAAGGGATTACGACTCGCTTCGCTCACTTGTATGCTCCGCCCTTCCAATCCAACGTCGCTTTCGCTCGTTCTCTTGGGGGCTTCGCGATCTCACCCCCCTCGGGGGTTCTCATTCGGCGTATACAAAAAAGGATATATGCTTTCGCATATATCCCTTTTTGGTACGCCGGAAGGGATTCGAACCCCCGACCTTTTGGTTCGTAGCCAAACACTCTATCCAACTGAGCTACCGGCGCATAATTTTTACCACGAGCATTATTATAACACAGTTAGCCCTGTTTTGTCAACTTATTTTACAATTATTTTTTCTTTTTTATTAAAGTTTAAGTTTATTCAAGAAGCTAAGCTTAGGCAGCTCCCCATCTTCAATCTTTTTCCCTTCAAGAATTGAAACAGCATTACTTGCAGCAAAGTCTACAAAACCCTGTCCAAATTTTTCGCACAATATTTCACAAGCTTCCTTAAGCTTATTTTTTCTCTCATCAAGATTGTGCATATCACTGCCGAGTATATGTATATAACCACCATAAAAAAGCTCCAAAAGTGTTTTACGCATCCGCTTATGTGTAAAAGAATCTGCGTTCACCTGAAACAAAACCTCGAGTGCCTTAAGATTATGAAACTCACTTCTAAAACGCATATAGCGTTCGATATGCGCCATTATAGGCTTTAATCCCATAAGCTGAATATTATAAATAGCCTCGTACAAATCCTGATTCCAGCCCGAATAAGGCATTTCAAGAAGAATATAGTCAGTCCCTTGAATAGCAAGACGTGCAACAGAATCATACTTACCCATATAAGCCTTTAGATGCAATTCAGCACCAAGACGAATCTCGGGAAAATCTCCGCCATCAGCCATCATCGCTTTTTGCAGTTCATCGTATGCACTATTACGTCTTTCAAGAAATCTGTCTATATCGCTTTCATCACCAATATAGGCATGAGATGTTGACACAACAGTATCAATACCGTCCCGTTTAGCTCTTTTGAGCATTTTCAAAGCTGTTGTAATATCATCTGCACCATCATCAACCGCGGGAAGGATATGAGAATGAAAATCAATCATAATACCCTCCAATATATCATAAATTTCCGATATAGTACTTTACAAGCTCTTCCAAAAGTTCATCTCTCTCTACACGAACAATCTTACTTCTTGCGCCATTATAGCTGGTAATATACGTTGGGTCTCCCGACAGAATATATCCCACAATCTGGCTAATCGGGTCATAGCCCTTTACCTTTAAGGCATTATAGACATCATCTATTATCTCTTTGACAAGCTGCGCTTTATCATATTCTATTTTCCATTTTAGTGTCTCATTATTATCCATAACACTTTCCTTTCCGCCTTTGCAACAGCAAATGCAAGGTTATATGATAATTATATCAGCTTTGCTACTCATTTGCAAGATAAATTTGTATATTATTTTATGCACCAGGTATGCTCCAATGGTCCACTTCCTTTTCCAAGATTGAGTCCTGCCTCAAGCGCTCCCGAAAGGTACTTTTTTGCACTCTCAACTGCTTTTTCAAGACTGCAGCCATCCGCCAACGCACAGGCAATTGCCGAGGAAAGCGTGCAGCCCGTACCGTGAGTATTGGGATTATCTATCCGTTTGGACGAAATAATTTTAACCGTTCCTTTATCATACAAAACGTCAGTTGCATCACAGATAAGATGACCGCCCTTCACCAGAACTGACACACCGCACTTTTTAAAAATACTTTCTGCCGATTTTATCATATCATCAACATCTTTAATATTCATACCCGAAAGTACCTCTGCCTCAGGTATATTAGGGGTAATAAGTGTAGCCACAGGCATCAACCTATTTATAAGAGCATCTGTTGCGTCCTCACTTATCAGCCTGCTCCCGCTTGTAGAAACCATAACAGGGTCGAGCACTATATTCTTAGCATCATACTCTATAAGCTTTTCAGCAATTTTTTCAATAATATCCGCCGAAGAAACCATTCCTATTTTTACAGCATCGGGAATAATATCGGAGAATATACTTACAAGCTGCTTCCCGACAAAATCAGCAGACACCTCAAATATACCATCAACCCCCATTGTATTTTGCGCAGTAAGGGCGGTTATAGCACTCATAGCATACATTTTATGCGCTGTTATTGTCTTAATATCTGCCTGAATTCCTGCGCCTCCGCTCGAATCAGAGCCTGCTATTGTAAGAACCTTTTTAATCAAAATATTCACCCGCTTTAAAAAAAGATTTAATATAAAAATCGCATATATCCTTTACCGGCTTTTTCTCGCTTTCATCATATACACCACAAACAACAAATCCATCCGCTTTAGCACTTTTAGCCGCATGAAACGCATCCTCAAACACAACAGTATTTGCCTTTTGAGTGTCAAGAACTTCAAGAGCTTTGTTATAAATCTGTGCAGTTGTTTTATTACAACCAAGCTCGCCACAAGTCAGAATTGAATCAAAATAATCTATAACATTGTTTCTTTTAAGAGCAGCTTCTGCAAGAGCTTTATCCGTTGCCGTTGCAACGCACATTCTGATACCCATATTTTGAAGGTAGTTTAAAAACTCCCCAACCCCGTCTTTTAACATAGCTTTTTCAAAATAGAACCCCTCTACTATCTTGAGAATTCCATCCAATATCTCATCAGCACTTTCGTTAAGGTTGTATTGTTTTTTGACGTATGCACACGACTCTATAAGACTCATAGACTCTATTTCATCCTGTAATGTCGGAGAGGCTTGTATATTTTTAGACTTTAAGTACCTCTCACCTACTCCGTCCCATGCGTGCATAGAATCAAGAAGTGTTCCGTCAAGGTCAAAAATTGCACCCTTAATTTTCATTTGATACCATTTCCTCTGATAATTTTTTTAATTCTTTGCAAGCAGCGGTTATATCATCGCTTGCAAATATAGCTGAAACAAGTGCAACGCCGTCAATACCACTGCCCTTAAGCTCATGTATATTATAACCGGAAATACCACCTATTGCAACAACTGGAACGTAAACTCTTTCACAAATTTCCCGTAAAGTGTCGAAAGAAACGCTGTCCGCATCGAGTTTTGTTGAAGTAGAAAAAACAGCTCCTACTCCAAGATAATCCGCTCCGTTTTCTACAGCCTCAACCGCCTGTTCAACAGTCTGGGCGGAAACACCCAGTATCATATCCTTTCCGATTATTCTTCTGACATCTTTTGCTGACATATCACTCTGCCCCACATGGATACCGTCGGCTTTGCATTTCACCGCAACGTCAATATTATCGTTAATTATAAATGGCACCTTATACTCTCTGCAAAGTGCCCCAATTTCTAAAGCTTCTTCGAGAAATTCCGTATCAGTCATATTCTTTTCTCTTAGCTGAAGGCAGGTTATTCCTCCGTCTAAAGCTTCCTTAACCTGTTCCTTCAAGGTTCTTTCTCCAAGCCATGAACGGTCTGTTACCGCATAAAGAAGCATCATTTCTTTATCGCATTTCATATTTAGCACCATCCTTTAATATTTCAGGTGTCATATTATAAAGCTCATCTATTATAAGTGTACGGTATGTCGCATTTCCACCATTATTGAGTATCTTAAATGCCCTCTCGCCTGCAAGTCCCATTGCGCATACTGCAGCTGTACACGCATCTGTGATATTATCAGGATTGGCAACAGCAAAAGCAGTCATAATACTGCTTAACATACATCCTGTTCCGGTAATTTTGCTCATCATAGCATTGCCGTTTCTTATTACATAAGCCTTGTCTTTATCAACTACAAGGTCAATAGCACCTGTTATAACTATTACTGCACCAGTTCTAAGTGAAAACTCCCTTGCAAAAGCGATAGCACTGTCAATTGTACCTTCGGTTACCGCATCTAAGCTATCCGCATCAACACCCTTAGTACTGCTACTGCCGAGCGCAAGTGCCTTTATCTCAGAAATGTTTCCTCTTATAACAGATAATTTAAGCGTCTCTATAAGCTCCTTTGCAGTTTGAGTACGTAGCTTTGATGCACCCGCACCGACAGGGTCTAACAAAATCGGATGCCCAAGCTTATTGGAAACCTCTCCTGCAGCAAACATAGCAGGAATAGTACGCGAGTTAAGAGTTCCTATATTGATATTTAATCCTCCGCAAATTGCTGTAATATCCTTTACATCATCAATATCGTCCGACATAATTGGCGAGCCTCCGATTGCTAGAAGTGCATTTGCACAGTCGTTTACTGTTACGTAATTTGTGATGTTGTGTACAAGAGGCAGCGTCTCTCTTACATTTTTAAGAAATTTTTCAATCATTTTCTTTTCCTCCGTTTATAATTATATTTACAACCAATGATATTATACATACTGCTATCATAGCAGGAAGTGTGCAGCCAACAGGAGTGTCAAATTTCATAAACACACGATAAAATACAAAGCCTATAAGCCATATAATAAGATTTTTACCATTAGCTTTCTTATCATAACTGTTTGTTTTCAATATAAAAAAGTCTGTAATCTGAACAGCAATCATAGGCGCAAAAACCGAACCAATAAGGTATAAAAAGTCTTCGAGTTTTGTTATTGGAGTAAATATAGCAAGCAATGTACCTACAACAGTAACACCAACCGCAAATGGCTTTTCTTTAATTCTCTTTGAAATACTCTCAGCACTTACACCAGCTGACCACGCATCAAGAAAAGTAGTAGTGACTGTTGAGAAAAGTACAATTGTCAACGCGGCTACGCCAAGCCCTGCCTTTACCATTATATCAGCAATATCAGATTCACCTACAAAAAGTGCCGCACCAAGTCCGATTATATACATCCATACACTGACAACAAAATATGTAATACTGCTTGCAAGTGTAGCAGCAAAGGGTTTCTTGGCCTCTCTGGTATAATCAGAAATAAGCGGCAGCCACGAAAGCGGCATAGCAACAGAAAGTTCTACCGCCGCCCCAAATGTCATTTTGCCCTCTGCTGATGCTGTACCTGTTCCTCGAAATATAATACTGCTTAACACTAACGTCAAAAGAAACAGTGCCGTCATTGCAATTGTATTTATAATATTAACTCTCCTGACACCTACAATTACCCACAAAACTATTAAAGCACCTATTACAACAGCCCAAAGTGCATATGAACCAACACCGATTGCTCTATTAGCTGCCTCGGCACCGCTTACTATCATAACAGCAGTCCAACCAACAAGCTGTATTACGTTAAGCCACGAAAAAAGTAATGCTCCTCTTTGCCCAAATGACATTTTTACCGTTTCCATAGCACTCTTTTGAGTTTTTGCTCCTATCATACCCGCCAGAAAAAGCAAAACACAACCAATTATATGCCCTGTTATTACCGCAAGTGCACCTTTTACGAAGCCGAGCGGTGCAATTAGTGTACCTGTCAAAATCTCTGCAATTGACAGTCCTGCACCAAACCAAATCATAACATTTGAAAATACTGATGTTTTATTATTCATACAATTTCCTTTCCGGAAGAAAAAAACGGAGTTACCCATTTGGTAACTCCTAAAAAGCTTTATAATTCTTCCTACGTTGGCATTATCCAAATCAGGTTAAAGGGTCGAAGCTACATACTTCCTCTCAGCCGGGCATTACCAGCTCCCCTGAAACATTATTAAGTTTTATAAAATTATTCAGCGTCAGCAGCTTCTTCCGCTACTTCTTCTGCAGGAGCAACCTCTTCAGCCACTTCCTCATCAGCAGGATTCTCTGCGATATACTTTTCGATATCAACAGGAGCATCCTCTACATCTTCAACAACAGGAGCTACTTCCTCTGCAACTTCTTCCTTCTTTTCGGGAGCAGGAGGAGCAATCAAAGCTCTGATTGAAAGGCTGATTTTGTTAGCATCCCAATCGATAGCAGTAATCTTAGCTTCTACTTCGTCTCCAATTGTAAGTACATCCTCAGGCTTGCCAATTCTTCTGTCAGCAATCTGTGAAATATGAATAAGACCGTCAACGTTAGGCATAAGCTCGCAGAATGCACCGAACGGCATAATTCTTACTACCTTTGCCTTAACAACATCGCCCTCATTGTACTTTGCCTTAGCGATAACCCAGGGATTATCCTCAGCCTTCTTATATCCGAGTGAGATTTTCTTAGTTTCTGCGTTAAGGTCCTTGATATAAACAGTTACTACATCGCCTTCCTTAACAACCTCTGAGGGGTGCTTAATTTTGCTCCATGAAAGCTCTGAAATGTGCACAAGCCCGTCTACGCCGCCAAGGTCAACAAATGCACCAAAGCTTGTAAGAGACTTAACTGCACCGGTATACTCCTTGCCAACCTCTGCAGCTGACCAGAAAGCATCCTCAACAACCTTTCTTTCCTCCTCGAGTACGGCACGAACAGAGCCTACAAAACGCTTTTTACGCTCATCCATATCAATAAGCTTAAGTCTTACTTCTGTGTTAAGAAGAGTGTCGAGATCCTGAACAAATCTCAAAGCAGCATGTCTTGCAGGAACAAACACCTGAGTCTGGTTTACAAGTGCAATTACGCCGCCCTTGACAGCTTTGATAATCTTACCGTCAAGAATTTCCTTGTTCTCAAAGGCCTCCTTCATATTGTTCCAGCTTTCCATAGCGATAAGCTTTTTCCTTGAGAGAACAACCTTACCCTCAGCGTCGTTGACACCAACTACGTAAACCTTAATCTCCTCGCCGGGCTTTACCAGATCTGTAACCTTTGCATACGGGTCATCACTCAGCTGGTCGGCAGCCAACTGACCGTTGTACTTAAATCCGCCAAGGTCAACGATAACCTCGTTATTGCGAATTTCGACTACTGTTGCATCAACAATGTCTCCGTTGTGCAGGGTCTTGCTTTCAGATTGAGCAAAGAGCTCAGCAAAAGACTCTTCGTTTGTCATTTTTTCGTCCATCGTTGTAAAAACCTCCTCGATAATACATCCGGGTGTAGATGCACCCGCCGTAATACCTATCTTTTTATTTTTATATTGCACACCGGCAGGTATATCTGCCGACGTTTCGATAAAGAAAGCCACCGGACAGTTCGCTTTGGCTATTTCAAAAAGCTTGGCCGTATTGGAGCTTTTTTTGCCGCCAACTACAAACATAACATCGCTCTCTGCCGAAAGAGCTGCCGCCTCCGACTGCCTATCCTTAGTCGCACTACATATTGTATCAAAAACCACCACACTTTTGCAAGTGTTTTTAATATTTTGTACGATTTTAACAAATATTTCTTTGTTTATTGTGGTTTGTGCTACAACGCAAACGTCTTTTTCGGCAAATTCTGCCGGAAATTCGCTGTTTTTGTCATATGTGATATAAGCATCGTCTTCACACCAACCATTTATACCAATTACTTCAGGGTGATTTTCGTCGCCTACTATTACAATTTTATAGCCGTTTTGATGATGCTCATTTACGATTTTGTGTATTTTGGAAACAAACGGACAGGTAAGATTGACATATTCTATCCCCATCGATTCTGCTTTGTCTATAATAGCCTTTTTTACACCGTGAGTTCTGATGATAAGTGTTCTATCCTTCTTGGCATCATCTATTGTATCATAGAAGACCACTCCACGGCTCTGCATATCCGATATAACATTTTCGTTATGGATAAGCTCACCCAAAACACCTATTTTCTCACCGGCGTCAACACGTCTATAAACCTCATCAACCGCACGTTTGACTCCATAGCAGAAGCCTGCTGTTTTTGCAATTTTTATACTCATATCAAACTATCCTTAAAGAACGTATTTCTTTCATCATTTCATCACTTAGCTCCTGCAAGGTATCAACCGACTGCTTTTCACCTGCATATTCGGTATAATAAATCGGCTTCCCGTAAGATATTGTTATCTTTCGCAAAAAACCGAATTTTCCGCTTATATAGGCAGGAACTATCGGAACCTGTGCCCTTATCGCAATCATAACTGCACCCGGCTTTGCTCTTGTATTTTTCTCTTCCTCTAAGCTTTTGACACGTTTTCCTTCCGGAAACATAAGGACAGCTTCATTATTTTTAAGCTTTTCGAGTGCACTTTTTATCGCACCAATATCGCCTTTCCCACGGTTTACCGGAAAAGCTCCGCACTTTGTTATAAGCCATGAAAAAAACTTATTCTTAAAAAGCTCTGCCTTAGCCATATATCTAAGAGGTCTCGGACAGGTTATGCCCGCGAGCAATACATCATAATTGGTACGGTGATTAAGTGCCAGTACAAACCCACCACTTAATGGAACATTTTCTCTGCCCTTTGACCTTATTCTGCATTTAAAGAGCATCACCATACGACAGAACAATATCGCAAGTCTGTAAAACAACATATAATTCTCCTTAATCTACTACCTTCGCTATAATATCGGTAACAGCCGCCACAACCTCCTCAAACGTAAGCTCTGTTGTATCCAGAAGCACTGCATCCTCCGCCTGTTTTAGCGGTGCAAATTCACGCTCCGAATCGTTTTTATCACGGTATGCCATATCCTTTTTTACCGTTTCAAAATCAGCTTTTTGCCCCTTTTGCTCCATTTCAAGAACTCTGCGTCTTGCACGTTCATCAACAGATGCAGTAAGAAATATTTTAACCTCTGCGTCGGGAAGAACATATGTACCTATATCACGTCCGTCCATAACCACATTGTTAGTTTTAGCCAGCTCTCTCTGCATTTCAACAAGCTTTAATCTCACCGCAGGGATAACCGCAATGTCAGATGCACCAATACTTACATCAGGCTCTCTTATACGACCTGATACATCTGTACCGCCCAAAAAAATTCTCTGTCCGTCTTCTGCATATTTTATGCCTATTTTAATCTTGTCAAGCTCATTCTCAAGACCTTCGGCAGTTATAGGAATATTATTCTCAATTGCATACAAAGCACACGCACGGTACATTGCACCTGTATCAACATAAATACAGCCGAGCTTTTTGGCAACAGCCTTTGATATTGAGCTTTTTCCTGCACCTGCAGGTCCGTCTATTGCAACATTAAACTTTTTCATAATTATCCTCATTTCACAAGGTCTGGACGTAGCCTGACCGCATTTTTTAAATAGATATGTTTGATTTCGTCATTTGACTTTTCGCTGTTAGACAAGATGAGTATTCTGAGACACTTTTCCAACGCACCATCTACCGGAATTTCCGCCATACACATAAGAGGCACATTTGTTACACCCTTTTCCCTCACCGCTCTTGCAGGAAATACCTTGTCCAAATCTGGTGTAAGAGAAAAGAATATACATACAAAATCCTCTTTGTTAAGTCCGTTTTCAGCTATTATTTTATCATAAAGCTCACCAGTTGCAGAAAGTATTTCTGCAACATCGTTGTTTTCTACTGTTATCGCACCTCTGAATGCTCTTACCATTATAATCTCTCCTTCTATACGGCTCTGTGAGCCACACCCATAGCAACATCGTTCAAATTCAGAAGCCCTACTGCAAAGAATACGCAAACTGCAATGTGCGTGCCGTATCTTGCAATAGCAATCTTTCCGCCAAGGTTTAAGCCCAGAGCCTTTGATGCAATCTGGTTTACCGCCTCGTGAGCCGCACCTGCAACAGCACCCTCTTCTGCGTGGGTTGATCCTATAACCCCCTCACGCTTTGCTGCAACTACTGCACGCTCGAGTATTTTAGGAATTGCAGTCATAAAATCGCCACCGTAGTCTATTGCAACACTCCTGATGCCGTTATCATTAAGCATTTCCTTCATCAGCTGTTCTTCGGTCCTATCGGCTGTTACAGCCAATTTAACCGCAGCAGCAGTGATTTCTTTACTTCCGATTTCTGTCATAATTTTATCCTTTCATCAGGCATTGTTTCCTGCCAGATAACCCGTTGAAAAGGCAATCTGCAGATTAAATCCGCCTGTATAAGCATCTACATCAATGACTTCTCCTGCAAAATATAGTCCACCAACTATCTTTGATTCCATCGTTGACGGGTTTATCTCGCTGCAACTTATGCCACCCTTTGTTACAATCGCTTCATCTATCGGTCTTGTTCCCGTAATTTTAAGACCAAGCTTTTTTATAGTTCTCCCCAGCCTCAACCTCTGCTCTCTTGTAACAGACGTAACCTCGGTATGTGCAGGAATGTCTGATAATTCAATTATAACAGGAATAAGAGCTTTTGGCAATAGTTTATCAAGGGCATTTATCAAATGCTTTTTACCAGCAGCTTCAAAGTCTCTTAATATCCTGATGTCCAACTGCTTTTCGTCCAACGCAGGCTTTAAATCAATTTCTGCCCTGTATTCTCTTTCACCCACATCATCAAGATGTGCTGACGCCGAAAGCACCACGGGGCCTGAGATACCGAAATGTGTAAAAAGCATCTCTCCAAAATCGGAATACACTTTTTTTTCACCCAAAAACACCGAAAACGCAATATTTTTAAGCGAAAGCCCCATTAACTCAGAAACCCACTTTTCCTCTGTCACAAGTGGAATTAACGATGGTTTTGGCGGGATAACAGTATGTCCGAGTTTTTTTGCCAAGCGGTAACCTGAGCCGTCCGAGCCGGTTAGCGGATATGATTTGCCGCCGGTTGCGAGAATAATGCTATCACACTCTATCCTGCCTTTCTCTGTTCTTACCGCCGACACCCTATTGTCTGATATTTCAATCTCAATCGCACGTTCAGTAACAAAGCTTACATTTTTACCCGAAGCCGCTTTTACAAGTGCTTCAGCAACGTCCTTTGCGCTGTCCGATTCCGGAAATACTCTCCCCCCTCGTTCAACCTTAGTTGCAACTCCCATATCCTCCATAAGAGCCATTACGTCATAATTCGAGAACTTACTGAATGCACTGTACATAAAACGCTTGTTCCTAGTAATATTATCCATAAACTCTTCTGTGTCAGCTATATTGGTAATATTACATCTGCCCTTACCCGTTATCCTGACCTTTCGTGCAGGCAAGCTGTTGCGCTCAATAATCGTAACCTTTTCCACTCTGTCTTTAAGTGCATATGCCGCAACAAGCCCTGCCGCTCCTGCACCAATTATAACAACGTGTCTTTCTTCCATAGCAATCTCCAATCTGATAGAGCTTATTTCACCGCTTTTAAATACATCTTATCCAACCCTGTCAGGCAATTATAAAAATTAGGCTCTGTTATGCCGGAAATGTTTTTCTTATACACAACTCCGTCATTCGAAAAATACAACGGTGCAAAAGGAGGATTTATGGTAAATACCCTCTCATAATCAAGCATAGCATTTTTTAGTGCATCTCCCTTCGCACTCTTCATAGCATACACGGCATCGGACATCTGCTGGTCAAAATACCCGAAAAAATTTCCATCCGCCGTCAAAAAATCAGGGCAAAGATTATCGCTCATTGTAACATCGCCGATAAACATATCATATTCTTTTGTGTCAATACGGCTTAAATAGTTGTCATACGGAATTACTGTAACAGATACATCAACACCCTCAGCCTCGAGCTGTTCGGCAAGCATTTGTGCGACCGAAACCTTTCGTGCGCTATCCTGCGAAACAAGTATATCAGCTTTTACCTGTTCTCCTGTTTCTGATAAATACATACCATTAATTTTGGTATATCCTGCCTTTGAAAAAGCACCGCTTATATCAATTTCCGGTCCGTCTGTTTCGGTATATATACTGCTTACCGGATTAAATGGTAACCGGCACACTGCACCTCTTCCAAAAAGTGCCTTTTCTACTATCTTCTCACGGTCTATAATACCACTCATAGCAAGTCTTAAGTACGGTGTCTTATACTTCTCCAAAGCACAGTTAAATCCAAGGAAAGTCATCCGGTTAGATGTGTACTGATGTATTTCAATATCGCCTGCCGGTGTCTTCTCACCGAGGTCAACAGCTGCAGAGGTGATTAAATCAAGCTCGTTGGCTTCAAAGGCATTAAGGCAAGCAGCAGCATTACGCATTATACTTACATTAACTGCTGAAACAGAGCTTTTTTCTCGGTATTTATTCGCTGTCAGTTGTATTGATGTAGCATTTTTTTCTTTTACAGAAAATGCACCCGTTCCATCAGGCATTTCACCAATTTCTGCCGATGAGCCATTTCGGATAATCGGAAAGGACAGAAGCCCCTCAATATTCATAACCGGTTCCCTAAGAGTCATAACAACACTGCCATCGGTATCAACTGCCATCTCCTCAATCGCTTTAACATTATGCTTGTAAACAGATTCTCCGTTCTTTATCTCATTGACGGTATATACAATGTCGTCAGCCACAAATGACGTTCCGCTATGCCACATAATTCCTGTTTCAGGAACAATCTTTACACTAAGACCGTCCGAGGATACCAACGCACTTTTTGCAAGGCACGGTATAGGATTAAGCTTCTCGTCAAAAGTGAACAGCGGTTCATATATCAGCGAAAGCATCTCTGATACAGACTGTGATTTTGTTCGTACAGGATTTAATGTGTCAATATCAAAAACAGCAAGGTTAATTTCACTTGCCCCCTCCTCTATAATAAGCTCGCCGCTTTTTAGGTTACCCCTGCAGCCAAAAAGCGACAATACAAACACAACACACAAGAATGCGATTAATACTCTTTTTATGACACTCAACTCCTCATTTATATAAGCATAGCAATAGCCGCCATAGTACCTCTTTTACCCCCCTTTGTTCGGTGTGAATAAAACTCATCGCTTCTGCAGCAGGTACAAATTCCGCTATCGGTTATATTCTCTCGTTTTACACCAACATTTATCAATTGTTCTGTGATGCACCCCTGCAAATCGACATACGGCTTTTCTTTTGCACGGTCAATAAACCTCTCATCAAATTCCACCGCAACCTCTTCGCCCACTTCAAAATGACACTTTCGTATTGACGGTCCGATTGCCGCTATTATATCCTCTGCTGATGAGCCGTAATGCTTCATCATATGTTCTGCAGTAAGTGCCGCGATGCCGTTTGCCGTACCTCTCCAGCCCGAATGGATAAGTGCAAGCACCTGTTTTTTGGTATCTAAGAGAAACACAGGCACACAATCGGCAAAAAAGGTTACAAGCGGCACGTTCTTTTCGTTCGTTACAAGTGCATCTGCACTTTGGTATTTGTTTTCAAAAACAATCCCGTTACCTTTATCGGCAGATGTAACATCAATAACGTCTGTCTTATGAACCTGTTTTGAAAGTACAAGACTATTTACATCAATACCAAGCTCATTGCATATAATGCAGTAATTTGCGTATATGTTATCTTTGTTATCGTCGCAGTTCATTCTCAGGTTAAGGCTTTCATAACAGCCACTACTTACTCCACCGTGCTTTGTGGTAAAGCAATGCTTAACCAAGCCGGTATTCTCAAATGAATCTATTTTATAATAACACAGATTTCCATTTTTTACAAGTCTAAACATAATTTCCTCACTTAATCACCACAAATTATCAAGGGCATACCGATTAACAGTATGCCCTTAGTTTTAGTTATATTCAAAGTTTTTAGTCATCAATTGAGTTATCGGTAGCAGCTTCAAAAATCGCAACAACCTCATTTGACGGTGTTTTGTCAATAAGAGAAACAACTACACAAGCCACAAAGCCTACTATAAACGCAGGGACAAGCTCATAGATGCCTGTATCAGCAAAATACATAAACCATACTATATCCACAATTGCTCCTGCAAGGATACCTGCAATAGCGCCCTTATATGTAAATCTCTTCCAGAACAAAGACAAGAGAACAACAGGACCGAATGCCGCGCCGAAAAGCGCCCACGCATTTGATACCATATTCATTACCGCCTGAGCACCTGAGCCCTTGCTGCTTGCAATGAAATAAGCTACAACAGATACAATTATAACTACAATTCTTCCTACCCAGAGAATTTCCTTTTCGGAAGCATTCTTTCTAATAATAGGCTTATAAATATCACTTGTGAATGATGAAGATGCTACCAAAAGCTGTGAGTCAGCAGTTGACATTGATGCCGCAATTATAGCCGCAAGCAAAAGACCTGCAACAAAGGCGGGGAAAAGTCTTCTTGCTAGTGTTACAAACACAAGCTCCTGTGCGCCCTTTTCCAAAAGCTCAGCACCTATTACCATTCTGCCGAAATATGCAATCATAATAGCAGCAAAAAGTGTAATAACAACCCAGATAATAGCAACAGTTGCACTCTTTTTAACCATACTCGGCCTTTCGATACTCATAAAACGAACAAGAATATGAGGCATACCAAAGTATCCCAATCCCCAACCAAGACCTGAAACAATTTCCTTCCAGCTTGCGTTAAAGAGGTTTGTTTCAAAGGGATATTCTGTTCCGTTTGCCGTAATAGTTGCAAGCGCACCGGCATCAAGCTCCTGTGTTACAGCAACTACAACAGGAACAGCAAGAAGTGCCACAAGCATTAAAAGTCCCTGGAAAAAGTCAGTCCAGCAAACTGCATTAAATCCGCCAAGGAATGTGTATACAAGAATAATAAGTGCAAATATAATCATTGCTCTTTCTATTCCGAGTGCCGGGAATAAATCTGCAAACACCTTTGCCCCTGCAGAAAATGCCGATGCAACATAAAGTGTGAAGCTTACCAAAAATACTACTGCACAGATAATCTTAAGTGCCGGATTTGCCGTTGCAAAACGATTGGAAAGATACTGAGGAAGCGTAATTGAATCACCAGCCGCTCTCGAGAACTTTCTAAGTCTCTTTGCAACAAATATCCAGTTAAGAGCAGTACCGATTGCAAGACCGATACCAATCCACGCCTGACCCAAGCCAAACGCAAGAATACTTCCCGGAAGTCCCATCAAAAGCCACGCACTCATATCCGATGCCTGAGCGCTCATTGCCGTAACCCACGGTCCCATCTTACGTCCGCCAAGGAAATAATCCTTTTCATCAATACCCGTTGACTTTAGGAAAAAGAAAACTCCTATTCCAAGCATTGCAACAAAGTAAAGTACAAATGCTACTATTTCTGCCATTCTATCTTCTCCTTTTATTTAACATTACTCAGCATTATACCACACAATTTACCAAAAGGCAATAAAAATTTTATTTTGAAAAATGTGCGACTATGTTCTCCGCTGTCCTTTTATCTATGCCTGCCCGAGAAAGCTCGTCAGATGATGCCTCTTTTATCGCCTTGACCGACTTGAAATGCTTCAAAAGCTTTGCTTTCTTCTTCTCTCCGACTCCCGTTATTTCATCAAGCTCCGACTTGCTAAGATTACGGGAACGTTTTCCTCTGTGATGTGTTATTGCACTACGATGAGCCTCGTCCTGAATTGCAGTAATAAGCTTAAACACACTTCCAGTCTGTGATATAGCAATCTCTCCGTTCTCCGAAACCAACGCTCTTGTACGGTGCTTGTCGTCCTTTACCATACCAAAAGCAGGAATATCCACACTCATCATCTGAAGCATCTCCTGCGCTGTTGCGAGATGACTCGCTCCTCCATCAATGAGAATCAAATCAGGCAACGGCAGAAACTTGGCATTTTCTCTCTTGAGTGTGCCGTTTTCGATTTCCTCTTCCTCATCATAAGCACGTTTCAAGCGTCTGTACAGAACCTCCTGCATCGCCTTATAATCATTTACACCCTCAAAGGATTTGATATTAAACGAACGGTAACGGCTCCTTAGGGGCTTGCCGTTTTTGAAAACAACCATTGAGCCGACATTATCGGTACCTGAAATATTGGAAATATCATATGCCTCAACAAATTCAGGAGGCGTTTCAAGTCCCAATGCCGCTGCAAGCTCATTTATAACACTGTTTTGAATTTTATTCTTTTGTTTGGTGGCAAGATAGTTTATACAAGCTGTATCCGCATTTTTTCTTACCATATCAACAATTTTTTTCTTTTCTCCTCGTTTCGGGCAATGAACAGTTACCTTTCTTCCTTTGCGTTCACTAAGCCACTTTGCAATTGTATCCCCATCAGCCGCCTCACAGTCTGTAAGGATTTCGGAAGGTATAAACTGTGCATCACGATAAAACTGTTTAAGGAAGTCAGATACGATTTCCTCTCCCGTTCTGTCAGATGCTCCTATAAGCCCGAAATTTTCTCTGCCAACAACCTTACCCATACGCACAAAGAATATTTCGCAAAAGGCATTATCTCCGGTAGTTGACGCCGCAACAATATCCATATCATTCATATTGTCTGAATTTACAATTTTCTGCTTCTCGTCCAAACGTCTTATTGCCATAAGCTCGTCCCTGATTTCAGCAGCACGTTCAAATTCCATATTCAGTGATGCCATCTTCATTTCCTGCTCCAGCTCTGACACAAGACTTTTATGGTCTCCGTCTAAAAATCGGCATATGGAATAGAATATGCGTCGGTATTCCTCCTCCGACACCTTGCCTGTACACGGTGCAAAACAAGTTTTGATATGATAATTAAGACACGGTCTGCCCTTTCCTATATCCTCAGGAAATTTTCTGTGGCATTTAGGTGGCTTGAAAATCTTGCCCACAAGCTCCAAAACCGTTTTTACAGTACCACCGCCTGCGTACGGGCCAAAATACTTAGCTCCGTCATTTTTAAGCTGTCTGGTCATAAAAATCCGCGGATATCTTTCGTTAATGGTAACCTTGATATACGGATACTGCTTATCATCTTTTAAAAGTATGTTGTACTTTGGACGGTATTTTTTTATCAGGTTACATTCAAGCACAAGGGCTTCTGTTTCTGAGTCGGTAATAATATACTCAAAATATGCCACATTGGACACCATCGCCCTTACCTTAGGAGTATGGTTTTTACTGCTTTGAAAGTACTGCCTGACACGGTTTTTAAGTATTTTTGCCTTTCCTACATAGATAACCGTGTCATCTTCTGAATGCATTATATATACACCCGGCTTTTCAGGAAGAAGCAACAGCTCCGCCTCCAAATTAAATTTCTTCACAGTCACCTCTCCTTTGATATAAGATAAAAATAACTCTACACATACGGTAGAGTTATTCAGTGTACTTTAACAAGACAGCTTATTCGGTGAAATTTGATGCAATCAAGTTAACAAGTGTATTAACTGCATCCTCTTCATCAATGCCATCAGCTATAACATTTATGGAAGTTCCCTTTGTGATGCCTAAAGACAACACACCAAGAAGACTCTTCGCATTTACCTTGCGTTCTTCCTTTTCAACCCATATGCTTGACTTGAATTCGTTAGCTTTCTGGATAAAGAAAGTTGCGGGCCTTGCGTGCAAGCCAACCTGATTCTGAACTTCTACCTCTCTTGAAAACATATAAAAATCCCCCTGTTATAGTTCTTCATCGGATTATGTAGCATACTACTATAATACTATTATTTTCCCAAAACGTCAATAGTTTCTTTAAAATTATTTTTAAATACTATTCCTGAGCCTCTCTGTCATCGGCAATTTCAGGCGTTTCCGAGCCGTCAAGATTAAGTACAGCCCTCACCTTATTTTCAATCATTTCTGCAAATTCAGGGTTTTCCTCCATATACTTCTTGGTATTATCTCTTCCCTGAGCAATTCTTTCACCATCATACGAGAACCATGCACCTGATTTTTTGATAATATCAAAATCAACAGCAACGTCTAAAATATTTCCAAGCTTGGAAATACCCTCACCGTACATAATATCAAACTCAGCCTCTTTAAACGGAGGTGCAACCTTGTTTTTAACTACTCTTACACGGGTTTTGTTTCCTATAACCTCTGTGCCGTTCTTAATCTGCTCCTGTCTTCTTACATCAAGACGTACAGATGAGAAAAACTTAAGGGCTCGTCCACCGGGCGTTGTTTCGGGGTTGCCGTTCATAACGCCAACCTTTTCACGAAGCTGGTTAATGAATATAACAGCTGTTCCTGTTTTAGCAGTAATACCTGTAAGCTTACGAAGTGCCTGAGACATAAGTCTTGCAAGGATACCAACGTGAGAATCGCCCATTTCGCCCTCAATTTCAGCCTTAGGTACAAGTGCTGCAACCGAGTCGATAACAACTACATCCAATGCATTACTTCTTACAAGTGCTTCTGCAATCTCCAAAGCCTGCTCACCTGTATCAGGCTGTGCAACAAGAAGGTTGTCTATATCTACACCAAGCTTTTTTGCATACTCAGGGTCTAAAGCGTGCTCTGCATCAATAAATGCCGCATCGCCGCCGCGCTTTTGCGCTTCTGCTACAATATGAAGCGCAACGGTTGTCTTACCCGACGATTCGGGACCATAGATTTCGATAACTCTGCCCTTAGGCACGCCGCCTACACCAAGTGCAACGTCAAGAGTTAAAGAGCCTGTCGGGATTACATCTACGCTTATTCTCGGCTTTTCGCCAAGCTTCATAATACTTCCCTTACCGTACTGCTTTTCTATGACACCGAGGACTGCCGCCAAGGCTTTTTTTCTATCGTCCTCTCCGTTTACCTCCATTATGGTTTTCTTGTCTTTCTTCTCTGCCATAATCAGTTCTCCTGTTAGTAATAGTATATTTATATTTATTATAATATATGTCATTTGAAATTGCAAGTTTTTTATTTTTTTATAAACAATTTGTAAAATACGGAATGCATAACTGCATTCCGTACAAAAGATACTCAGATATATTTTTTCATATGACTTAAAGCACTTTTTTCAAGCCTTGACACCTGTGCCTGCGAAATTCCTATTTCTTCTGCAACCTCTGTTTGCGTTCTCCCTTGAAAAAACCTGAGCTTTAGTATATGCTTTTCCCTCTCTCCCAGATGCCTCATCGCCTCGTCAATAGCAATATCACGGAGCCAGTTTTCGTCTGTATTTTTGCTATCTTTAACCTGATCCATTACATAAACAGCCTCACCGGTATCGTGATAAACAGGCTCATAAAGGCTTACAGGGTCTGCTATTGCATTAAGTGCAAGCACAACCTCCTCCTTCGGCAAATCAAGTTCACTTGCAATTTCCTGAACAGTAGGCTCGTTTGAATTTTTGCTTATTAGCTTTTCCTTGACATAAAGTGCCTTATATGCAATATCCTTAAGACTTCTCGATACCCTGATTGCATTATTATCACGGAGATATCGTCTCACTTCGCCAATTATCATTGGCACTGCATATGTTGAAAACTGAACATTAAGCTCTGTATCAAAATTGTCAATAGCCTTGATAAGACCTATACACCCTACCTGAAACAAATCGTCAGGGTTTTCTCCTCTATTGGAAAATCTTTGTATCACACTTAAAACAAGCCTTAAATTACCCTTTATAAATTCCTCACGGGCAAGCTTGTCACCATTTTTTATACGTTTAAACAGTATGTTCTTTTCTTCCCTTGTCAGCACCGGCAGCTTTGATGTATTTACGCCGCAGATTTCTACCTTGTTCATATTTTATCGTTCCTCCCTTTCCCAAAATATGTACATCTGACGGCGAACTGACACCCTTATTATCGCACACAAGGCAAAAATATAAACCTGCTTTTGAAATATTTGTTAAACCTTGCACAAAATTTTAATGAATATTTTATGTTTTTACTAAAATTTCAAAAAAAAATTTTCTTTATTAAAAAAAACACGAATAGTTATTGATTTTAGCAAAAAAAAGTGTTATTATAATGTATGGTATAATTTTATAAAAATTATAAGTAATAACACGGGCAGTGTTCAAAAGACACCGCCACGTTACAACAAGGAGGAAAAATCCAATGGCAAGAAAAATGAAAACCATGGATGGTAACAACGCTGCGGCTTATGCGTCATATGCGTTTACCGATGTTGCTGCCATCTACCCAATCACGCCATCGTCAAACATGGCTGAGGTTACTGACAAATGGTCAGCTGCAGGACAGAAGAATATCTTCGGCCGCACTGTTCAGGTAACCGAAATGCAGTCAGAAGCAGGTGCTGCAGGTACCGTTCACGGTTCACTTACTGCTGGTGCTCTCACAACAACCTATACAGCATCACAGGGTCTTCTTCTGATGATTCCTAATATGTATAAGATTGCCGGTGAGCTTTTGCCGTGCGTATTTAATGTATCAGCACGTGCCTTGGCATCACATGCACTTTCTATCTTTGGCGACCATCAGGACGTTATGGCTTGCCGTCAGACAGGCTTTGCAATGCTCGCATCAACTAACCCGCAGGAAGCTATGGACCTCGGCGCTGTTGCACATCTTACAACAATTAAAGCAAGAGTTCCGTTCCTTCACTTCTTTGACGGTTTCAGAACATCTCACGAGTACCAGAAGGTTGCTTGTTGGGATTATGCAGACCTTGCAGAGATGGTTGACTGGGATGCAATTTCTGCATTCAGACGCAGCTCATTAAATCCTGAGCATCCTGCACAGCGCGGTACAGCTCAGAACCCGGACGTATTCTTCCAGGCTAAAGAAGCTGCTAACAAGTACTATCAGGCTGTTCCTGAGATTTGTCAGTCGTATATGGATAAGGTAAATGCTAAGATTGGCTCAGATTACAAGCTCTTCAACTACTACGGCGCTGCTGATGCTGAAAGCGTTATCATCGCTATGGGTTCTGCTTGTGATACTATCTCTGAGACAGTTGACTATATGAATGCTAACGGCGAAAAGGTTGGTCTTGTTAAGGTAAGACTATACCGTCCGTTCTCAGTATCACACTTTATAGATGCTATTCCTTCAACTGTTAAGAAGATTGTTGTTCTTGACAGAACTAAGGAGTCAGGCTCAGTTGGCGAGCCGCTTTACCTCGATGTTGTTGCTGCATTGGCAGGTTCTAAGTTCGCATCAGTTCCCGTTTACGGCGGCAGATACGGTCTTGGTTCAAAGGATACAACTCCTGCTCAGATCATCGCAGCATTTAAGAACACAGAGAAGAAGCAGTTTACAATCGGTATCGTAGACGATGTGACAAATCTTTCTCTCGAACTCACAGAGAACCCCGACACAACTCCGGCAGGTATCACCAGCTGTAAGTTCTGGGGCCTTGGTGCTGACGGTACTGTTGGTGCTAACAAGAACTCTGTTAAGATCATCGGCGACCACACAGATATGAACGTTCAGGCTTACTTTGACTATGACTCCAAGAAGTCAGGCGGTCTTACAGTATCACACCTGAGATTCGGTAATGCTAAGATTACTTCAACATATCTTATCAACAAAGCCGACTTTGTTGCTTGTCATAAGGCTTCTTACATCAGACAGTACGATATGGTACAGGATGTTAAGCCGGGCGGCGTATTCCTTTTGAACTGCTCGTGGAATGCTGCAGAGCTTGAGGAGCATCTTCCCGGTCAGGTTAAGAAGTACATCGCTGACAATGACATCAAGTTCTACACCATCGACGGTGTTAAGATTGGTAAGGAAATCGGTCTTGGCAACAGAATCAACACTGTTCTTCAGTCTGCATTCTTTAAGCTCGCTAATATCATTCCTGCTGAAGATGCAATTAAGTATATGAAGGAAGCAGCTACTGCATCCTACTCAAAGAAGGGCGACGCTATTGTTAAGATGAACCACGATGCTATTGATAAGGGTGCACTCGAGGTTGTTAAGGTAGACGTTCCTGAATCATGGAAGAACGCAGAAGCAGAAGACCTCGGCATTAAGCACGAGGGCGAGGGCAAGCTCATTGACTATGTAAACAACATTCTTGTTCCTATCAATGGCTTCCGTGGCGCAAAGCTTCCTGTATCTGCATTTGAGCCGTATGCAAACGGTGAAGTTCCCCTCGGTTCTTCTGCATACGAAAAGCGTGGTATTGCTATCGACGTTCCTGTATGGAACCCTGAGGCATGTCTCCAGTGTGGACTTTGTTCATATGTGTGTCCGCACGCATGTATCCGTCCTGTAGTTCTTAACGAAGAAGAAGCAGCTAATGCTCCTGAGGGCACAAAGACAGCTACACTTCGTCAGCTTGACGGCTACAAGTTCGGTATCACTGTATCAGTTCTTGACTGTACAGGTTGTGGCTCTTGCGTAAATGTATGTCCTGAGGTTAAGGGTGTTAAGGCTCTTACAATGTCAGGTCTTGAAACTCAGCTCGACGCACAGAGCGCATTCGACTTCGGCGAGACACTTGCTCCTAAGGCAGATGTTCTTGACAAGTTTGCAATTTCTACCGTTAAGGGTTCACAGTTCAGAAAGCCGTACCTTGAGTTCTCAGGTGCTTGCGCAGGCTGTGGTGAAACACCTTACGCTAAGCTTATAACACAGCTCTTTGGCGACAGAATGTACATCGCTAACGCAACAGGCTGTTCATCAATCTGGGGTGGTTCAGCTCCTTCTACACCGTACACAGCAGATGCTGACGGCAGAGGTCCGGCTTGGGCTAACTCACTCTTTGAGGACAACGCAGAGTTCGGTTACGGTATGTTCCTTGGTCAGAAGGCTATAAGAGAAGCTAACCTTGACAGACTCTCCAAGATTGCTGAGGACGAGCCTTCAGTTAAACCTGCAATTGATAAGTTCCTTGATACAAAGGATTGCAGCGCTTGCAACAGAGTTGCAACTGAAGAGCTTTTGAAGGCTATTTCAAACCTCAATTCTGAGGAAGCTAAGAACGTACTCGCTGACAAGGAATACCTTGCTAAGAAGTCTGTATGGGTATTCGGTGGCGACGGTTGGGCATACGACATCGGCTTCGGCGGTGTTGACCACGTTCTCGCATCAGGCGAAGATGTAAACATTATGGTATTCGATACTGAGGTTTACTCAAATACAGGCGGTCAGTCTTCTAAGTCTACACCGACAGGTGCTATTGCTCAGTTTGCTGCAGCAGGTAAGGCTGTTAAGAAGAAGGATTTGGCTGCAATTGCTATGAGCTACGGCTATGTTTACGTTGCACAGATTGCTCAGGGTGCTGACTACAACCAGTGCTTAAAGGCAATGCTCGAGGCTGAAAGCTACAACGGTCCTTCACTCATCATCGCTTATGCTCCGTGTATCAATCACGGTATTAAGGGCGGTATGAGCATCGCTCAGACTGAGGAGAAGAAGGCTGTTCAGTCAGGATACTGGCACCTCTTCAGATTCGACCCGAGACTCGCTCTCGAAGGTAAGAATCCGTTCCAGCTCGACTCTAAGGAGCCGACCTTGAGCTATGAGGACTTCCTTATGGGCGAGGTTCGTTACAACTCACTTGCTCGTTCTAATCCGGAAAGAGCAAAAGAGCTGTTCGCTAAGGCTTGCGCTGACGCAAAGGCTAAGTATGAGCATCTTGTAGAGCTTGCTAACAAATAATTTAAAATAAAAAATGCTGACTTGTGGATTTCGCAAGTCAGCATTTTTTATTACTCCAAACATCATAGTACAATTAAGAAGATAAAACGGACCGTCGAGGACGCCGGTCCCTACATTATTTCGTTATTTGCTATTGCATTTTTCCTAAAATTGTGATAATATGTATAAGCAACATACTTAAAATTTATAATGGGTTATTGTATATTCTCCATTTAATCAAACACTATAAATATGGTAAAAACGTAAACTCCTTGTCTTATGTTAATGCCGTATATTGGTGTTGTGTTTGATTATTTTAAGTGTGTTGCAACCTTAAAAAGGAGTCCCTGCGTTTTTCATGCGTGGCTCTTTATAAGGGCTGCGCATTTTTTAATTTTAGGAGGTTG
>JAXJXP010000036.1:0-31922 GCA_036307445.1 Clostridia bacterium | reverse complement strand
GATGAATTGAAAAGATATATTGATTACTACAACAATGAAAGAATTTCTATGAAACTAAAAGGAATGAGTCCGGTACAATACCGAACTCATTCACAAGCAAGTTAATATTAAATTTTTGTCTAAACTTTGGGGTTCACTTCAATTCACAGACTCTCTTTTTTGAACGCCTTTTTCTGTTTTTGGTACAAGGCTCTTTAAAGCCCGGGTATATATGCCCGATACCAATGTCGAATTTATCCTCTAATTCGGATAGTGATTTTATGCCAAAGTCCTCGATTATTTTCATCAGGACTCTTGCACAGACATAAGCATCGTCGCAGGCATCGTGATGCGAAAAGCAAATTCCAAAGCTATCGGCAAGAGCGTTCAGCTTATGACTTTCGAGGTCGGGATATGCTTTTTGTGAAAGCTTTACCGTACAAAGATAGTCAAAGGTCGGATATTCTATACCGAAATAATCAAGAGAATTAAGAAGTACACTTATGTCAAAGCTCGCATTGTGAGCGATAACAAGCTTGCCGTCAAGAACAGGCTTTATATACTCCCACGCATCTTTAAGGGTAGGCTTATCGAAAACCATATCGGGAGTAATTCCGTGGATTAAGACATTGTACTCGTTAAACTCAAAAGGTACAGGTCTTAAAAGCATAGAACGTCTTGCGGCAACCTTGCCGTCCTTTACTTCACAAACACCGATACTGCAGGCACTTGTACGAACAGAGGTTGCAGTTTCAAAATCTATTGCGACAAAGTCCATTTTTGCTCCTCGCTTATCTCAAAACTGCGCCGTTTTTGAACTCAAGGTCTTTGGTAATCTTGGTAAATACCTTGCTGATTTCTTCGTTTGTAAGACTGCGGTCGGGTGCGCGGAAGAAGATAGCATATGCTACACTCTTTTTGCCCTCAGGAATTTGAGCACCTTCGTAAACGTCAAACAGCTTAATAGAGTCTAAGATGCTTCCTGCCGCCTTTTTAATAGTCTTTTCGAGGTCTGCAACTGCAACAGTCTTATCAACCAAAAGTGCGATATCTCTTTGTGCTGCAGGGAAACGTGGTAGCTGCTTATACTTGGTGGTATTGCCTGACTGGGCAAAGATTGTAGCAAGGTCAAGCTCCGCCACATAGCAGGGAGTATCAATCTCGTATGTGGAGAGTACATCAGGATGGATTTCGCCAAGTACACCTAAGTAACTTCCGCCGATTGAAAGTGCAGCACATCTTCCGGGGTGGAAGGTGGGATTTGCGGTTTCGGCGGAAAATTCTGCATCATTGATGCCAAGCGTTGCAAATAATTTTTCTACAATGCCCTTTAATGTGAAGAAATCACAGTCGCCGTATATTCCCATTGTAAGCTTTTCAGGCTCTTCGGGGAGAATGTCGCCCTTGGGAAGATAAATCTTGCCAATTTCAAACAGACGTACATTTTCGTTTCTGTGGCTGAAATTATATGAAAGAATGTCCAGCATAGAAGCGATAGTTGTTGTTCTCATTATAGATGTGTCTTCGCCTAAGGGATTAGTAATCTTTACTGTATTGCGAAGCTCACTGTCCTCGGGAATACGAATCTTATCAAAGCAAGAGGGAGAGGTGAAGGTGTAGGTATAAATCTCATTCATACCTGAACCGATAAGAGAACGGTTAATTCTGTCTCTTAGCTTCTGCAAAGGAGTTTTACCACCAACGGTAGCCTCGCCCGAAAGAAGTGTAGTCGGTATCTTGTCATAGCCATAAAAACGTGCCACTTCCTCTGCAACGTCTGCTTCTGCCTCGATGTCGGGACGGAAAGAGGGGGCAGTTACGGTCATTGCCTTTTCGTCGACTTCAAAGCCAAGCTTTGTAAGTGTAGAAATCATATCGGCGGTGGGAATATCTGTTCCTAAGAATGCATTAATCTTTTCGGGACGGAGATTTAGGGTTACGAGTGGCTTGATGTTGCCTACAACGTCAATCATTCCGCCTACTACTTCGCCGCAACCAAGCATTTCGACAAGCTGGCAGGCACGCTCCAATGCAGGTACAGTATTGTTTGCATCAAGACCCTTTTCATAACGTGAAGATGCCTCGGTTCTAAGACCTGCACGCTGAGCAGTCTGTCTTACACTTGCTCCGTCAAAGGTTGCAGACTCAAATACAACGCATGTAGTATCCTCTTTAACCTCTGAATTGAAACCGCCCATAACGCCTGCAATAGCAACTGCTCTTTCGCCGTCTGCAATTACAAGGTCATTTGAGAATAAAACTCTGTCCTGCTCGTCCAAGGTCTTGATTGTTTCGCTATCCTCAGCATTTCTCACGATAATTTTGTTTCCCTTAAGATCTCTTAAATCAAATGCGTGCATAGGCTGACCGTATTCCAAAAGGAGATAGTTTGTAATATCTACTATATTGTTGATTGAACGCACTCCGCAAGCACGAAGTCTTGAGGCAAGCCATTTAGGGCTGGGACCGATTTTTACGTTCTTGACCATTCTTGCACTGTAACGAAGACACTTATCGGGATTTTTAACCTCAACAGAGATGTAGTTGTTGATGTTTTCGCTGTTCTCGGTAAAGGTGGGTTTAGGCACATTAAACGACTTATCAAAGGTTACCGCCGTTTCTCTTGCAAGACCTATTACACTAAAGCAGTCGGGGCGGTTGGATGTGATTTCAAACTCAACAACGTCCTCGTTAAGACCAAAATAATCACGCATTTCAATGCCGATTTCGGTGTCTTCGGGGAGAATAAGTATTCCGTATTCAGGCTCGTAGCCGAGGTCGGATACTGTAATACCCATTTCGTCGTGTGAGCAAAGCATACCGTTTGACTCGACACCTCTTAATTTGCCCTTTTTGATGTGTACATTACCGGGGAGTGTAGAGCCGTCAAGTGCAACGGGAACAATCTGTCCCTCTTTTACATTGGGAGCACCTGTTACAATTTGTAAAACCTCATCTCCGACATTTACCATACAAATTACAAGATGATCTGAGTCGGGATGCGGTGTGACACTTTCAATCTTACCTGCAACCACCCTGTCCAAGTCCTTGCCGAGAAATTCAATTCCCTCAACCTTAGAGCCTGACATAGTAAGTGCGCTGTTATATTCCTTGGGTGAAATACCCTTAATATCTGTATAATCGTTAAACCAACTCATTGGTACTTTCATCGCAAAAACCCTCCTTAGAACTGCTTTAAGAACCTTGTGTCATTCTCGAAGAAAAGACGCAGGTCGTCAATGTCATATCTTCCCATTCCAACTCTTTCCAAACCGAAACCGAACGCAAAGCCTGAATAAACCTCGGGGTCAATGCCGCAGGTCTTAAGCACCTTGGGATGAACCATACCGCAGCCGAGAATTTCAATCCAGCCCTCGCCCTTACATACTCTGCAGCCCTCGCCCCCGCAAACGTAGCAGGAAATGTCCATCTCTGCCGAAGGCTCGGTAAAGGGGAAGTGATGCGGACGAAAACGTACACGTGTTTCTTTGCCGTAGAGTGCCTTGATAAATGCATCCAAAGTACCCTTAAGGTCAGCCATTGTGATGCCCTTGTCAACAACCAAGCCCTCTATCTGATGGAATACCGGTGAATGTGTTGCATCAACTGCATCAGAGCGGTAAACTCTGCCCGGTGCAATAATTCTGATAGGTGGCTTTTTGTTCTCCATAACACGAATCTGCATAGGAGATGTCTGTGTTCTTAAAACAACATTGTCGCTTACATAGAAGGTATCCTGAGTGTCTCTTGCAGGATGGTCCTTGGGTATGTTAAGAGCCTCAAAGTTGTAATAGTCAAGCTCTACTTCAGGTCCTTCTGCAATCTCGAAGCCCATACCTATTGCGATGTCTTTAATGTCGTCTAAAACCTGTGTTAAAGGATGAAGATTTCCCTTTGGCTGTACCTTGCCCGGCATAGTAACGTCGATAACTTCCTTTTTAAGACGTTCTTCCGTTTCCTTTTTTAGAAGCTCCGCCTTTTTAGAATCGATTTCCTGCTCCAGAAGCGAACGGATTTCATTTGCCAAAGCACCGATAACTGGCCTTTCCTCGCTAGAGAGTCCGCCCATACCCTTTAATACGGCTGTAAGCTCTCCCTTTTTGCCGAGATATTTGATACGAATGTTTTCAAGTGCGTCAAGCTCTTTTGCTTCTGCAAGATGAGCTAAAACATCTTCTTTGATTTGTGCAAGCTTGTTTTTCAATTAAAACTCCTCCTTTAATATGTTAGATATTTTCGGGATAAAAAAAGCTTCATCCCTTGTGAAAGGGACGAAGCATATACTCCGCGGTACCACCCAAATTCCTGCTAAATAAGCAGGCACTTTAGCTTTCTGACGGACTTACGCACCGCCGTTTGCGTTATCGACTACACACTTTTTCGCTTCACCGATACAGCTCCGAAAGGAAATTTCACAGCATATACTTTCCGCAGCGGCTCACAGCCGACGACCGCTACTCTCTTCTGGGTTGTATGCGCTACTTGCTTTCTTCATAGCCTTTATTTTAATTTCCGTAATATTTTACCACATTATATTAGTAATTGCAAGTGTTTTTTTGAATTTTATAGGGAAAGAATACTCATATACTTGCAAAGAAAGGAATTTTGTGGTATTATTGGTGTAATAAACTACAAATGGAGAAAAAATATGTTTACAGATAAAGCGAAAATTTTAATCAAGGCAGGAAATGGCGGTAACGGCTCGATATCCTTCCGCCGTGAAAAGTACATTGCGGCAGGCGGTCCTGACGGCGGCGACGGCGGCAAGGGCGGAAGTGTAATTATGCGTGCAGAAGCTGGCGTAAACACACTTGCCGACTACAAATTCAAAAGAAAATACTTTGCACAAAACGGCGGCGACGGCTCGGGGAAGCACTGCAAGGGCAGAAACGGCGAGGATATTATTCTATCTGTTCCCGTAGGTACGCTTGTAAGAGATATTGAAAGCGGAAAGGTAGTAGCTGATATTTCTGAGATTGACAAGGATTATGTTATACTAAAGGGCGGTAACGGCGGATGGGGAAATTCGCATTTTTCCACATCAACAAGACAAGCCCCCAACTTTGCAAAAAATGGTCAAAAGGGCATTGAACGTGAGGTTATGCTTGAGCTTAAGATGATAGCAGACGTTGGTCTGGTAGGATTTCCTAATGTGGGAAAGTCCGCTCTTCTTGCAGCAACCACCAAGGCAGAGCCAAAGATTGCTAACTATCACTTTACAACCCTTACCCCCAATCTCGGCGTGGTTGATATGGGTGAGGGTATGAGCTTTGTGCTTGCGGATATTCCGGGAATTATTGAGGGTGCAAGTGAGGGCGTCGGCTTGGGACACGAATTTTTAAGACATATCGAGAGAACAAGACTTCTAATTCACGTTGTTGACGTATCATCAATTGAGGGTAGAAATCCTGTTGAGGATTTTGATATTATAAACAGCGAGCTTTCAAGATATGACTTGGAGCTTGAAAACCGTCCGCAGATTGTTGCAGCGAACAAGACGGATATAATTCAGGACAAAGAGGTTTATGAAAGCTTTCTTGCAGAAATGAAGGAACGTGGCTACAAGGTGTTTGAGATATCTGCAGCAACAGGCAAGGGTGTAACCGAGCTTATGAAATACGCATATGCTGAGCTTTCCAAGTTGCCGCCGGTTAAGGTATTTGAGCCGGAGCTTGACTTGGAGGAAACTGCGGTTATCGACCTTAATGACAGGGGCTTTGAAATCACAAAAGAGGATGGAGTATATGTAATTACGGGTAGCTGGATTGAGGCTGTCGGCGGCAGTGTAAACTTCTCGGATGAGGAAAGCTTGCAGTTCTTCCAGAGAGCGCTTCGTACAAGAGGTGTGATTGATGCACTTTTGGAAGCGGGTATAAAAGAAGACGATTTAGTCAGAATTGGCGACCTTGAATTTGAGTTTGTACTCTAAGGAGTGAACAGATATGGAAAACGAAAATGTGATTGATGCACAGTTGATACGGAAAAGACGCGAAGAGAGAATGAGAAGGAAAAGGAGAAGAAGTATTACTTTTATTGTAATACTTGTTCTTGCAGTGATTTTAGGCATAGTTGGAAACAATTTATCAAACAGAATACCAAAAGACGGCACGGTTGTTGAAATAGAAGTAAAAGAGGGCAGTACGGCAACTGTGATTGCAAAAACCCTTGAGGAAAACGGACTTATAAACAGTACAAGACGTTTCTTAAAAGACCTTAGCAAATCGGAATATGCCAACAGCCTTCGTTTTGGTATGTATGAGATTGAGCGTGGTATCAGTCATAATGAAATTATCAAAATACTTGCAAAGGGCGGAACACGCAAAAATGCAGTAACGGTTACTATTCCGGAGGGCTTTTCACTTGAACGTATTATAGAAAGACTGGTAGATTCGGGACTTTCAAGTGCTGACGAACTATATAAGGCGGTTGAAGCAGATTATGATTATGACTTTTTGAGAAGTATTCCGACTGATGACAGCATAAAATACCGTCTGCAAGGGTATTTATTCCCGTCAACATATGAGTTTTCCAAGGATATGACGGCTGAAGAAATAATTAATATGATGCTTGCAGAGTTTGGCAGACAGATAAATAAGGCAGGAATAAGCAGCAGTGATTTGTACCGTACAATAACTCTTGCATCGTTGGTTGAACGTGAGGCGAAGGTAAAATCGGAGCAAACGATTATTGCAGGTGTGATTGAAAACAGAATTAAAAAGGGAATGAGATTGCAGATAGATGCTAGTGTTGTATATGCAATTTCTGACGGAATGTATAATGTTGACAGAGTTCTTTACAGGGATTTGGAGGTGGACTCTCCCTATAACACATACAAATATACAGGTCTTCCGGCAGGTCCTATATGCTCGCCGGGAATCAAGGCAATCGAAGCTGCTGCAAGACCGGACAAGCACAATTATTATTACTACCGTGTAGATTCATCGAAGTCTGACGGAAGTCATATTTTTACCGAAAACTTTGACGAACATAAAAACGCAGCTAACTGATATTGAAAGGATTAGCGTAAATGGATTTAACATCAGTAAAGACAATTAAAGATATATCCTCACGTTATGGTTTTGTTTTCAAAAAGGGACTTGGGCAGAATTTTTTGACCGACAGCAGAGTTTTAGAGGAAACGGTTGAGGCGGCAGAAATTGAAAGTGGCGTCCTTGAAATAGGCCCCGGTTTTGGTGTGCTTACTTATGCTTTGGCACAAACGGGGAAAAAGGTTGTAGCAGTTGAGGTTGACGACAGACTTCTGCCTGTACTTAGCGAGACGCTTGCCGAGTTTGATAATGTAGAGGTTGTACTTCAGGATATACTTAAAACGGATATAAAAGAACTGCTTAGAGAGAAGTTCGGTGACAATAAAATTAGCATTGCTGCAAATCTCCCGTACTATATCACAACACCGATTATTACAAGACTTTTAGAGCTTCGATTGCCTGTCAATAATATGGTGTTTATGGTACAAAAGGAAGTTGCAGAGCGAATTGCGGCAAAGAAAAGCAGGGACGTAGGGGCGATAAGCCTTTACTGTCAGTATTTTGCTGAGCCTGAAATTATCTGCACAGTTCCTGCTGGTAGCTTTTATCCGCCGCCAAAGGTTGATTCGGCGGTTTTAAGACTCAAAATGCTCGATGAGCCAAGAGTAAAGGTAGAGGATGAGGAGCTTTTATTTAAGGTTATAAGAGCGTCTTTCGGACAGAGAAGAAAAACTCTTGCAAACGGACTCTCCGGAGGACTGGGAATTGATAAACAGACAATAAATGATATAATAAAGAAATGCGGTTTTTCTGAAACGGTGCGTGGTGAAACACTTTCGCTTGAGGATTTTGCCAAAATTGCAGACGAAATTTACAAAGTAAAACGAGGTGCCATATAATAATGAATATAAGGCTTTTTGGACTTGCAGATGATTCAATAGTTGACGGCCCGGGACTAAGGTTTGCGGTATTTACACAAGGCTGCTACCATAACTGCGAGGGATGTCATAACCCCAACTCCCACGATATAAACGGCGGGTATGATGAGGATACCGACACTATTATCGACAAGATGAAATCAAATCCTCTTTTGGACGGTGTAACATTATCGGGCGGAGAGCCGTTTTTGCAGGCAAAACCGCTTGCACTCATTGCAGATGCGGCTAAGGACTCGGGACTTAATGTAATGGCATACACAGGCTATACATTTGAGGAGCTTATAAAAGGTGCAAATGAAGAAAATGGTTGGCTTGAGCTTTTAAATAAGCTCGACTTGCTTGTAGACGGCAAATTTGTACTCAAGGAGAGAAGTATAGAACTGAACTTTAAAGGCTCAAAAAATCAAAGAATACTGAATGTGCCCGAAAGTCTTAAAGAGGGCAAAGCGGTATTATCTGAAATTGATAAATAAAAAAAAGGCTGGTTTCAGCCTTTTATTTGTATAATCTTAAAAATCTTAATATGTTTCCTATTTTGTGTTTTACTTTGTGCAAAACACCACGGATGTACTGCTTTGCTACCTGCTTTTTACAATATGAGCGGTATTTTTTGTCGGTGCTGTTCACATAGGTATCGCCACGGTAAAAGCCTTCCATTATTGCAAGAATCTGTTCATCTTTGATGCCCTGTTCGTAGAGATACTGATTATCGCCGCACATAGTATAGCTGTCTTCTTTTACGTCTACTACTCTGTGCAGAACAAACTGACCGTTTTCGCGTCTGTATAGGGGAAGGTCATATTTTTCTAATTTGCGAGTTGCTTTTACGAGTACAACAGAATCGATATTCTGGCGAAGCATAGGGAGCATACTTGTACCCTTGGGCGAAAAACGCACACTTCCGCCTGATGCTATCTGCTCTGCCATAACAGGCCATAGCTCGTCAAGCTGTACCTTTACAATATCCTCGGGCATAGACATTTGAGGCTCACTCCTTTTGCAATAATGGAGTAATTATATCACAGAATAGAAAGACTGTCAATTATTAAGAAACATTAAGAAATTTCATTGTGAAATATTAAGAAATAGAAGTTATTATATAACAGGAGGTGGAGAAAAAATGAAGATACTTGTGGTTGATGATGACAGAGAGATAGTAGAAAGTATATCAATATTTCTCGGTGGTGAGGGGTATGAGGTTTTGAAAGCTTATAATGGCATTGATGCACTTGATATTCTTTCGGATAATGAGGTGCATCTTATGATTTTAGACATTATGATGCCCAGACTTGACGGAATAAAAACCCTGATGAAATTGAGAGAATCGAGGAACATTCCTGTTATTTTACTCTCTGCAAAATCAGAAGACGCAGATAAAATATTAGGACTTACGGCAGGAGCAGATGATTATGTAACTAAGCCGTTTAATCCGTCCGAGCTTGTGGCGAGAGTTAAATCTCAGTTAAGACGTTACACAACTCTTGGCTCAATCGGCAAGCAAAACGGAATAATTACCATTAACGGCTTATCCTTAAATACCGAGAATAAGACGGTAACTGTTGACGGTGATAATGTAAGGCTTACACCGATTGAGTATAAAATTTTAGAGCTTCTTGTAAGAAACAGAGGACGTGTGTTTTCGACCGAGGAGATATACCGCAATGCTTGGAATGAAGAAACGGTAGTGGGAGATAACACCATCGCTGTACACGTCCGCCATATCAGAGAAAAGATAGAAATAAACCCAAAAGAGCCAAAGTATCTGAAGGTAGTATGGGGGATTGGTTATAAGGTAGATTAGGAGGTGCTTTGATGAAGAGATTTGTTTATTCGGGATATACCAAGTTTGTTTCAGTTGTGCTGTTTGTGGCGTTTATTACAACAGGAGTGCTCGGTGTAGTTAATGGCTTTTTGAAGTATTTTGACGGGGAATATCATATGTACAGCTTTGAAGATTCATTTGAGAAATCACATCATATGTCGGCAGTTCTCAGTGAGGTAGAGAGTGCAATTTGCAGTACATATTACGGTTTTCATTTAGAAAACGGAGATAACGACCGAAAAAGAGTACTGCTTGATGGGCGGGACTTTGTAAACAGCATTGCTCACGAACTGGACAATCTGACATCCTATTATAAAATACGGTATTATGTTTCTATAAACGGAAAAGAATTTACAAACTGTAATGCCCAACGTGCCGAAGAAATCAAAAACGGAAGATTTTATAGGTACTATGAGAGGAATAAGGACGGAAGTCAAATGCGTGAGGAAACAATTCCTGTGCCGTATTATTTCAATTCAATGGAGCAAATGACGGATGTTATCAAAACTGATGAAATCGTTATATGTACAAGCATAAATGAAGATTATGTGGCGGAATGTGAAAAATTGTGGCTTGAACAATCGACGCTTGTAAAGGGTAGTGTTGTAAGAGTGTTCAGGTATATCATATTTGCGTTATTCCTACTTGTTTATCTTATCTGCACTGTCGGCAAAAATGCGGATGGTGAAACAACTCCTGTGTGGGTTGATTATGTGTGGACAGAGGTACACCTTGCAATTATTGGTTTTGTGGGATTTTTTGCGGTTGCGTTGTGCGTGATACTTCTTGACGAATACCAGTCAGGATATGTACCGCAATATATACTTAAAATGTGTACGGGCAGTATCGCAGCGGTTGGAAGTTCGGTAATTCTCAATTCAGTGTTGTCAGTTATAAGAAAGATAAAATGCAGAATGTTTTTAACTACAAGCATTATATGTATTGCTGTAAGATGGGCGTGGAAAGTTTTTATAAAGATAACAAAATGGATTTTATCAAAGCTCAGAGAGTTTAGACATATTATGCTGTCTGTATGGTTTCGGAAAACGTGGATGATACTTATATTTATGCTATTTGTATATACAGTGGTTATAGGTATATGCGGTTTATTATTGCTGGAAAGCATAGGGTCATTCTTGTTCGCCCTTGTTCTCTTTGGCTTTGCGGCATTTGTTGTGGCATACAGGGCAAAGGATATTGACGAAGTTAAAAAGGGAGCAGATGAAATCAGAAACGGCAATCTTTCATATAGAATTCCTGAGCTTAAAAGTGAAGATATGAAAGCTCTGGCTGAAGATATCAACGAAATCGGCGATGGACTTAATAAAAGTGTGGCTGCAAAGCTAAAAGCCGAGCGGCTGAAAACCGATCTTATAACGAATGTATCGCACGACCTCAAAACTCCTCTTACGTCAATTATAAGCTATACAGAGCTTTTATCGGGAGTGGATGGACTTCCTAAAGAGGCGAAGGACTATGTGGCAATTATTGCTAAAAAGAGTGAGAGGCTTAAAAATCTCACTCAGGACTTGTTTGATGTTTCCAAGGTACAAAGCGGAACAGAGAACTTTAATTTTGAAAAGCTGGATAGCGCATTGCTTATAAGTCAGGCTATAGGCGAGAATGATAACGAAATTCAAAAATCAGGCTTACAGTTTCTGGTAAAGACGGAGAAGGATTTGTATATATCCGCAGACGGCAGAAAGATGTCAAGAGTACTTGGAAACCTTATAGACAATGTAATAAAATATGCAATGAAGAATACAAGGGTATTTTTGACTGCATATGAAAAGAATGGCGAGATTTATATGGAAATCAAGAACATATCGGCATATGAGATGGATTTTGATGTTGAGGAAATAACTGGAAGATTTGTCAGAGGTGATGAAGCCAGAACTGACGGTGGAAACGGCTTGGGTCTTGCAATAGCAAAGGGTTATGTAGAAGCACTTGGTGGTAAGTTCGAGATTGTAATTGATGGTGATTTGTTTAAAGTGGTTATAAAATTTGATAAAGTGTAAATTAAAAATACTGCCTGAGAATATTTTTTGTTTCAGGCAGTGTTTTTTTTGCTATTAATTATTGAAAAAACAATAGCAATTTGTTATAATTAGAGAAACTTGGAATCTCCAACAAATAATACAACATAAGAAAGAGGCAATGTAGAATGGTAGTAACAGTAGTAGGTCTTGGACTTATAGGCGGTTCAATGGTGAGAAGATTAAGAGGGTTTATGGACGCAAAGATATACGGTGTGGACATAGATACCGAAGCCTTGAGGCTAGCCGAAAGTGATGGAGTAATTGACAAAGGTTTTACCGATGGCAAAAGTATTGTCGGGGAGTCGGATTTGATAGTGCTTTGTCTATATCCTAAAAAGAATGTGGAGTTTGTAAAACAAAATGCACACCTTTTTAAGACGGGGGCAGTGATAACCGATGTTTCGGGTGTTAAAGGCTATGTATTAGACGGAATTAATGGGTGTCTTCCAGAAGGTGTGGAGTTTATCGGAGGGCATCCGATGGCAGGACGTGAAACTGGCGGATACAAAAGCTCCACCGATACGCTTTTTGACGGCGCAAGCTATCTAATAACTCCGTCTAAAAACAATTCGGCAAGAGCAGTTGCGCTTGTTAGGAGCTTGGCGGATTATATCGGTTGCCGTTATGTAGTAACAACCTCGCCGGAGGAGCACGATGCAATGATTGCATATACAAGCCAGCTTATGCACGTTGTAGCTGTTGCACTCTGTGATAATCCGCTTTTGGAGCGGTCGGCATCATTTTCTGCAGGAAGCTTAAGAGACTGTACCAGAGTTGCACTTATAAATGCTGATATGTGGAGTGAACTGTTTTTGGAAAACAGCAAGGCGCTTTGCGAAAGAATAGACGAGTTTAAGGAAAGCCTTGATGCGATTAAGAGTGCAACAGAAACAGGGGACAGGGAAGAACTTAAAAATATTCTCGCTCGTGCGAGTGAACGTAAGCAAAAGTGGCTTAGCGAAACTGTTAAGTAAAGGTAATAATATTAAGTGTCAGGGCATATGCTAATAGAGTTGTTTATGAAGGAGTGATTTTATGAAAATATGCGTATTCGGTGCATCAAGTGCGCTTATAGATAAGAGCTATATCGAAAGTGGTGAGCAGTTAGGTGAGCTTATATCTACCAGAGGTCATTCTTTGGTTTTCGGTGCGGGTGCCGAGGGTGTTATGGGTGCAGTTGTGCGTGGTGTACATAAGCACGGTGGCGAGATTATAGGTGTTGTTCCGACCTTCTTTAACGTAGACGGAATCCTTTTTGAAGAATGTACCGAGATGATCAGGACAGAAACGATGCGCGAGAGAAAGTTTATTATGGAAGAAAAGGCAGATGCGTTTATTGTAGCACCCGGCGGAATTGGCACATATGAGGAATTTTTTGAGGTATTGACACTAAAGCAGCTCGGCAGACACGAAAAAGCGATTGTACTTCTTAATATAAACGGCTACTACGATAAAATGATTGATATGATAAACTACACCACAGAAAATCATTTTATGACCGATGGCTGCAGAAGGCTTGTTTATATTACCGACAATAACGAGGATGCGGTTTCATATATCGAAAACTATGTTCCGCAAAAGTACGATATTGTACAGCTAAGAGGACTCAGGAACAAGCCTGATAAAAAATAAATAAGTATTACAAATGCCGCACATTTTTTAATGATGCGGCATATTCTTTTACCAAAGGGCATAAGCCCTTATTAGTTCAGGAAAGGAAGTAATGCTATGAGCGATATGAACTGCTGTTCAAATGAAGGCGGCTTCAAAGAGTCGGTTTGCATACATACAGATAAAATTTACGATTCTTGCAGAGATAAGGAGTGCGTAGAAGATTTAAGAGTTTATTTTACCGCTGATGCACAGTGTGTTGTAGACCGTGCTATCAGTGTAAAGTGTACCAAGGCAGAAACAATCTGGGTGTTCTCAGACATCGAGTCAGTCCCCTTTAACAGAGGCTATTACTCGGTTGACTTAAAGTATTTCTTCAAGATTACCTTGGCTGTATATGCAGGACTTGGCAGACCTGCTGAGGTGGAAGGTCTGGCGACGTTTAACAAGAGAGTTATTCTTTTTGGCTCGGAGGGCAACGCAAAGGTGTTTGCTTCCAGATACAAAGAGGATGCATTTGATGCACAGCTTTGGAAAAAAACGAATATGCCGTCCTCTGTTGTTGAGGTTGTTGACCCGATTGCGCTTGGTGCAAAGGTGGTTGACGTCAAGAGCGACAACTGCAATAACAACTGTTGCTGCTGCGATGACGATATTGACCTTGCAAGTGTACCCGAGTCGGTTTGCAGAGTATTTGGCGACAATTTGATTTTAGGTGGTGAGCAGAAGAGAGTATTTGTATCGTTGGGTATTTTCTCTATTATCCGCCTGGAACGCAGAGTAATGCTTTTAATTCCTGCTTATGACTTCTGTATTCCCAACAAGGAATGTATCGGCGCAACTGACGACAATCCGTGCGACCTGTTCGACAGAATAAGCTTCCCTGTTGAAGAATTTTTCCCGCCCGAAAAGTGCGATTTTGAAGAAAACGATAACAGTTGCGGTTGCTAAAATAAAACAATAAAAAATGCACTTCATAATGAAGTGCATTTTTGTCTTATATGTTCTTATTTGTTCCAAGCATAGAACTCTCTGATTGTCTTACCAACCTGCTCGAGCTGATGCTCTGAACCAATTCTTCTGCAAGCGTTGAAGTGTGAACGTCCGTTCTTGTTTTCTGCAATCCACTTACTTGCGAATGTACCATCCTGAATTTCTGTAAGAACCTTCTTCATTTCCTTCTTTGTTTCGTCTGTGATAAGGCGCTTACCTGTCTCATAATCACCAAACTCAGCAGTGTCTGAAATTGAATATCTCATCTTGGAGAAGCCGCCCTCGTAGATAAGGTCAACGATAAGCTTCATCTCGTGGATACACTCAAAGTAAGCGTTTCTCGGGTCATAGCCTGCCTCAACAAGTGTCTCAAAGCCTGCCTGCATCAAAGCTGTTACACCGCCGCAGAGAACTGCCTGCTCACCAAAGAGGTCAGTTTCGGTCTCGCACTGGAAGGTTGTTTCAAGAACAGCTGCTCTTGCACCGCCGATACCTGCAGCATATGCTAATCCGTTCTCAAGAGCCTTGCCTGATGCATCCTGATGGATAGCGATAAGACAGGGAACACCCTTGCCTGCAACATACTCTGAACGTACTGTGTGGCCCGGTCCCTTAGGAGCAACCATGATTACGTCAACGTTTGCGGGCGGCTTAATCTGACCGAAGTGGATGTTAAAGCCGTGAGCAAATGCAAGTGTCTTGCCTTCTGTGAGGTTAGGAGCGATTTCTGATTTGTAAACATCAGCCTGACGCTCATCAGGAATAAGAATCATAACGAGGTCTGCAGCTTTTGTTGCGTCTGCAACGTTCATTACCTTCAAACCATATTCCTCAGCCTTTGCCTTTGACTTTGAACCCTCATAAAGACCAACGATTACATTAACACCGCTGTCCTTAAGGTTCATTGCGTGTGCGTGGCCCTGGCTGCCGAAGCCGATGATTGCTACGGTCTTGCCGTTTAAAAGACCAAGATTACAGTCCTGTTCGTAGTAGATGTGTGCCATGATTAAAACTTCCTTTCGTTTATTAAATATAATTTTATGCTTTTAGTACATTTGTGCCTCTTTCTAAGGCAATCATTCCGGTCATTGCAGTTTCCTCAATGCCGTAGGGCTGGAGCATTTCCAAAAATGCGTTTATCTTCGTGTCATCGCCCGTCAATTCTGCTGTTAGAGTGGTCTGTGATACGTCAACAATCTTCGCTCTGAAAATGTCAGCAATCTGAATAACGTCTGTACGGTTCTTAGGTGAAATCTTGACCTTAACCAGCAAAAGACCTCTTTTTACAAGCTCGTCGCTTCTGGATACCTTGATTTTGATGACGTCCACAAGCTTATTGAGCTGTTTTGAAATCTGTTCAACAGTTAATTCGTCGCCTATAACCTCGATTGTTATTCTTGAAACGCTGTCTATGTTGGTAACACCGACTGCAAGGGAGTGAATGTTAAAGCCGCGGCGTGAGAACAAGCCTACAACCTTGGAAAGAACACCGGAGTTATCCTCAACAAGAACGGAAAGAATGTATTTTGATTCCATCTTATTCTCCCTCCTTCGGTAAATAGTGCATATTCAGCGAGCCGCCTGTCGGCTCATACGGGTCAACCTCGACTACAAGCATAAAGCTCTTGTCGTCGGCAAAAAGTGCATTGAGGCCCTTTTCAATCTCGGAATTTTCGTCAATCTTCATCGACGGTATGCCGTAAGCTTCTGCAAGCTTGCAAAAATCCGGACTTCCGTCAAGGTGTACCGCTTGATAATTTGATTTATAAAGCAGGAACTGATGCTCGTGTACCATACCAAGACGGTGATTTTGCAGAATTATCATCTTGACAGGTATATCCCACTGACACATTGTTCCAAGCTCGGGCAAGTCCATCTGGAAGCTGCCGTCGCCCATTACAGCGATTACTGTATCTTTAGTGGCGGTTGATGCACCGATTGCAGCGGGGAGTCCGTAACCCATCGTACCGAAGCCTGCTGATGTTATAAAATGATGAGGCTCAGCAAAGTTGTAGTGGTTGGAAACCCAAATCTGATTTTGACCAACCTCTGTTGATACATAGGCATCTGCGCCTGCTTTTTCTGAAAGACGCTCGATAAAGTATCTCGGATTTACAAAGCCGCTGTCATCGTTTGGCTCAGGCACCGACCAGTCGGAACGGATTTTATTTACATAATCTGTCCAGTCCTCGGGCACCTTGTAGTCTGAAAGAAGCTTGTTAAGCTGCTTTAATACATCCTTTATGTCGCCTACTACGGGAATGTCGGGTATGACATTTTTGCCGATTTCGGCAGGGTCGATATCGATGTGAATAATCTTTGTTCTGCTCTCAAGTCCAGCAGCATTTGCAACCGAGCGGTCGCCGAGTCTTGAACCTAAGATGACGAGAAGGTCGGAATGATTAAGTGTCATATTTGCAATTTTGATTCCGTGAGAACCAATCATACCGAAATATGAATCGCTGCCGCCCTCGATTGCTCCGATACCTGTCATTGTTGAAACAACGGGTATGCCTGTTGTCTTAACAAAAGCACGAAGCTCTTTAGTAGCGTCTGAAATAACAGTTCCGCCGCCTGCTAAAATAACCGGTTTCTTAGCCGCTTTGATAGCCTCAGCAACCTTTTTAACCTGCATTTCGTGTGCCTTTCCCATACCGATTGGCTTGTAGCCACGGATTGAAATAGGATTCTTTTCCTCTTCCGGATAATCGTATTCGGTTTTTAATAAATCCATAGGAATGTCAATTAAAACCGGTCCCGGTCTTCCTGTACTTGCAATGTAGAATGCCTCGTTAATAATTCTCGGCAGGTCGAGCCCGTCTCTTACGAGATAGTTATGCTTTGTAAATGGGTGGGTTGCACCTGTGATGTCAACCTCCTGAAAAGCATCTCGTCCCAAAAGCGAAGACTTAACCTGACCTGTAATTGCAATAACTGGAACAGAGTCCATATATGCTGTTGCAATGCCTGTTATCAGGTTTGTTGCTCCCGGACCTGATGTGGCTGTACAAACGCCGGGCTTTTTGGTAACCCGTGCAAAGCCTGATGCCATATGAGCAGCACCCTGTTCGTTTCTTACAAGAATGTGCTTAATGGACGAACCGGGGAATTTGTCAATAATTGGACAGTTGGCTGCGCCCGGATATCCGAAAACGGTGGTTACGCCGTTCTCTTCAAGGGTTTTTACAACCATTTCTGCGCCGGTCATCTTCAAATCTTTCTCCTCCTTATATATAATGGTATTACTGCCCACCTGTTTTGTGTGTAGCGGACAATGCCCTCTTAGTTGTATTCGATGGCTTTTAAAACCGCAATTTTGTGTAATATACGGCTGATTATAAATATATACCCTATATTGTACCAATCTTAGCTGTCAATGTCAAGATAACATTTGTTATTAAGTGCAAAATTAATGCAATTTGACGGCTTTTTTTAGAATATTGCAATAAATTTGGTTAAAAAATATAAATAACCATTTACAACTTGAAAAAAAAGGATTATAATTATAATAATTTGTATAATAATTTGAATTTACGGAAGGAAGAAACGGAAAAATGGAAATTAAAATCACAAGAACCACCGCTCCGAAGCAGAAGCCGGCAGATGAAAGCAAGCTTGGATTCGGAATATACTATACAGACCATATGTTCATTATGAACTATGATGAGGGCGAGGGATGGCACGATGCAAGAATAGTACCTTACGGTCCTTTCCAGCTTGACCCGGCATCAATGGTCCTTCATTATGCACAGGAAATATTTGAGGGACTTAAGGCATATCGCACAAAGGACGGTTCTATCCAGCTTTTCCGTCCTGAGAAGAATATGGAAAGAATGAACCTCTCCTGCGACAGACTTTGTATTCCGAAGATTGACGAGGAGTTTGCAATAGAAGCTATTAAGACTCTTGTTAAGGTTGATGAGGACTGGGTTCCTTCGATTGACGGTGCATCGTTGTACATAAGACCGTTTATATTTGCAACAGATGCTCACGTTGGTGTTCATCCTGCAAAGCATCTTACTTTTGCAATTATACTTTCACCTGTTGGTGCGTACTATCCTAATGGCCTTGCTCCTGTCAAAATATTTGTTGAGCAGAAGTATGTCAGAGCTGTTGTCGGCGGTACAGGCTTTACAAAAGCAGGCGCAAACTATGCTATATCCCTAAAAGGTCAGGAGGAGGCTGAAAAGCAGGGTTATATACAGACACTCTGGCTTGACGGTGTTGAGAGAAAGTATATAGAAGAAGTCGGCGCGATGAACGTATTCTTCAAAATTGACGGCGAGATTGTAACTCCTGCGCTTGTAGGCTCAATCCTCGGCGGTATTACAAGAATGTCTATTATCGAGCTTCTGCAGAAGAAGGGCTACAAGGTTTCAGAACGCAGAATTTCTATTGATGAGCTTGTTGATGCTTACAAGAACGGCAAGCTTGAGGAAGCTTGGGGAACAGGTACAGCAGCTGTTATCTCACCTATGGGCGAGCTTAAGTATGGTGATTTGGTAATGCCCATAAATAACGGTGAAATCGGCGAAATCTCACAGATGCTCTATGATACATTAACAGGTATTCAGTGGGGTAAGATAGAGGATGAATTTGGCTGGACACAGAAAATTTAATAAAAACACTTGCATTTTATTAATATATGTGGTATAATAGCCATAGTTTCATAATGTAGTATCTTATGAGTGGACTTTTGGGAAAAAGGTCCACTCTTTCATTTGAGGAAACGGAGGCGAGTAAATGGCTAACAAAACTGAGGAGTTTGTTTACCGGATAGGCGATGAAATTGCTTTGGCTCAGGATGTGTATCTTGTTCATACTGAGTACAAAAAGGAAAACGGTGAATATTATCTGCGTCTTTATATTGACAAGGACGGCGGAGTCGGTATCGATGATTGCGAAGCATATTCCCGTGCTATATCCGATAAGCTTGATGAATTAGACCCGATAACAGACCCGTATGTACTTGAGGTATCCTCTCCGGGTGCTGACAGAAAGCTTACTACTGAACGTGAATTCAATCACTATATAGGTCGTGAGGTTGATGTTAAGCTCTATGCGGCAAGAAACGGACAGAAGGAAATAAGCGGTATTCTTTCAGGCTACGAAAATGACGTTGCAGTTGTAGAAGTTGACGGCGAAAAGTGGGAAATAGCCAAAAAGGACGCAGTATATATAAGATTGAGTTTCAGATTTTAAGAAAGGAATGGTTAAGAAAATGAACGAAGAATTATTAAAAGCACTGGAAGAGCTTTGTGAAGAAAAGGGTATCGACAAAGATACTATATTAGAAGCTCTTGAGGCGGCACTCATTGCAGCATACAAAAGAAACTTTAACTCTGCACAGAATGTAGATGTACAGATGGACAGAGAAACAGGAGCTATCCACGTTTACACACAGAAAACTGTTGTTGAGGAAGAGGATTATGTTGACCCTCAAGAAGAAATACTTTTGGAGGATGCAAAGAAAATCAAGGGTGTTTACGATATTGGCGATGTTGTCAATATTGAAGTAACACCACGTGATTTCGGAAGAATTGCAGCAATGACTGCAAAGCAGGTAGTTACCCAAAGACTTCGTGAGGCAGAAAGAGGCATTATTTACAGTGAATTTACCGAAAAGGCAAATGATATTGTAAGCGGAAGAATCAGCCGCATCGAAAGAGGAAATGTGTTTGTTGACATCGGTAAGCTTGAGGCGATGCTTCCTGCAAACGAACAGCCGCAAAATGAAAGCTATGAAATCGGACAGATGATTCAGTGCTATGTTTCCGATGTAAGAAACGGAACAAAGGGCACTCAGATAATGCTTTCAAGAACACATCCGGGACTTGTAAAAAGACTCTTTATCCGTGAAGTGCCTGAGATAGCTGACGGAATTGTTGAGATTATGAGCATTTCGCGTGAGGCTGGTTCAAGAACAAAGATTGCAGTATTTGCTGAGGACCCCAACATTGACCCGCAGGGTGCTTGTATAGGACCTAAGGGTGCGAGAGTTCAGGCTATAGGCGATGAGCTTAAGGATGAGAAGATTGACATTGTAAAATGGAGCGAAGACCCGGCTGAATTTATCGCTGCGAGCTTAAGTCCCTCAAAGGTACTTAATGTTGAGATAAACTATGACGAAAAATCTGCTAAAGTAACAGTTCCTGAAAATCAGCTTTCACTTGCAATCGGTAAGTCTGGACAAAATGTAAGGTTAGCTGCAAGACTTACAGGCTGGAAGATAGACATTTCTGCCGAATAATTTTCCGCCTATCGTCTTTCTCCCTCGGGGAAGTACCACTCGTACGTCTTCCTCGGTGCGAAAGCTCGATAATCGTAAAATTCTTTTGGCAGGGCTGAATAATTTTATTATTAGAACATATAAAAGGAAGTGAAAGAGTTATGGCGCACGAGCCGGAAAGAATGTGCATAGGCTGTCGCAAGAAGACGGCTAAAAAAGACCTAATCCGTCTTGTGAAAGAGGAAAATGACATAATCCTTGATAAAAGAGGAAACGCTCTTGCAAGAGGGGTATATATATGTAAGAGTGAAGAATGTATTTTGCTTGCCCGTAAGAAGAAAGCTCTTTCAAGACATTTTAAGCAGAATGTACCAGATGGTGTTTACGACGAATTGATAAAGGAGCTTAAAAATGGATAAGATACTCGGACTTATAGGTCTTGCAAAGAAGGCGGGACGGATAACAACCGGCAGTGAGCTTTGTGAGGATGCAATAAGACGCGGTATGTCAAAGCTCATAATAATTGCTAAAGATATTTCCGATAACGGATGTAAGGCAATTTGTGATTGTTGCAAACACTATGGAGTGAAGTATATAACATATTCTGAAAAATCTGATTTGGGTGCTGCGGTCGGCAGTGAAATCCGGACAGTTATTTCTATAAATGATGAGGGCTTTGCCCGTGCGATTGAAGATAAAATCACCGCAATAAGTGAAGAAAGGAAGGGTTAGTTTATGGCGATATTACAACCAAAAGTTGCTGAAATTGCAAAGGATTTGAAACTTACAAGTGCAGAAATTATCGAGGCACTTGCAAAAATGGGACATATTATTAAAAATTCATCTGTTCAGCTTGATGAAGAACAGCTTGGTATAATTTTTGATATTTTTACAAATATGTATGATATAGGCGATAAGCCTATCGAAAAGCCTAAAAAGGTTGCAAAACCGAAAAAGGCAGAGAAGCCGACTGAGGAGAAGGTAGAGGAGAAAAAGGCAGAAAAGCCTGCTGCTAAAAAAGAAGAGAAGAAGGCTGAAAAGAATGTGGAAAAGCCTGCTGCTCCAAAAGAGGAAAAGAAAGCAGAGAAGAAGCCTGCAGCGGAGAAGAAAGCACCGCCTGCACCTCTTAAGAAAAAGAAGGAAGAGCCGGTAAGAGTTGCGGAGGAAATTTCTGACGAAGACCTTGTAATAAAGACAGAACAGACTTCAAGATATGTTGATACACGTACATCTACCGTTGAGCTTGAAACTATTGAAACACGTGAACGCCTTGAGGATATGGTGGGCGAGAATATGCACAAGGACGATGAAAGATCAAAGCGTAAGAAGAAGTCCAATAAGGAACGTGCGAATATCAAGGAACAGCCTCAAAAGCAGCAAAAGACAGAGCCGAAGCCTAAGAAGGAAGAGCCGAAATCTATTGAAATTCCTGAGACAATCACAGTAGGAGAATTTGCTCAGAAGATTCACAAGGGTGCAGCAGAAATCATCAAGAAGCTTATGATGCTTGGTGTTATGGCGACAGTTAACCAGTCAATTGATTTTGAAACTGCACAGCTTATTGCAGCTGACTTTGATATTGAGGTGACTCAGGAAATTGTTCTCACAAAAGAAGATATTCTTTTCCAGGAGGAAGAGGATAAGCCTGAGGATTTGGTACCTCGTCCGCCGGTTGTAGTTGTTATGGGACACGTTGACCACGGTAAAACATCACTTCTTGACGCAATCCGCGATACATCGGTTGCGTCAGGTGAGGCAGGAGGAATTACACAGCATATCGGTGCGTATAGTGTAAGACTTAATGACCGTGATATTACTTTCCTTGATACACCGGGACATGAGGCGTTTACAACTATGCGTGCAAGAGGTGCACAGGTAACAGACGTTGCTATCCTTGTAGTTGCTGCTGATGATGGTATTATGCCGCAGACAATAGAGGCTATTAACCACGCAAAAGCGGCAGGAGTAACAATTGTTGTTGCAATTAACAAGATAGATAAAGAGGGTGCAAATGTAGAACGTGTTAAGCAGATGCTTGTTGAACACGAGCTTGTACCTGAGGAGTGGGGCGGCGATACTGTTTGTGTTGAGGTTTCTGCTAAGCAGAGAATTAACATTGACGGTCTTCTTGAAATGGTACTTCTTATTGCCGATATGAAGGAGCTTAAGGCTAACCCCAACAAGCCTGCTAGGGGTGCTGTAATCGAAGCACAGCTTGATAAGGGCAGAGGCCCTGTTGCAACAGTGCTTGTTCAGGAGGGTACTCTTAATGTCGGAGATATTGTTATTGCAGGAACAGCGGTCGGCCACGTTCGTGCAATGGTAAATGATAAGGGCAGACGTGTAAAAACAGCAGGTCCTGCTACACCGGTCGAAATTCTCGGCCTTTCTGAGGTTCCCTCAGGCGGTGATAAGTTTAGCGTAGTCAAGGATGAAAAGCTCGCAAGAGATGTTGCTGAGGCAAGACGCCACGAGCAGAAGGAAACACTCTTTAATCAGACTGTGAAGGTGTCTCTCGATAACCTCTTCTCACAGATTGATGAGGGCAATATGAAGGAGCTTAATGTAATAGTCAAGGCTGACGTTCAAGGCTCAGTTGAGGCTGTTAAGCAATCTTTGGAAAAGCTTTCAAATGACGAGGTAAGAGTTCGCGCTATCCACGGCGGCGTAGGTGCGGTTAATGAATCTGACGTAATGCTTGCAAACGCATCTAATGCCATTATTGTCGGCTTTAACGTGCGTCCTGACGCAGGTGCATCTGCAGCTGCAGAACGTCAGGAGGTAGATATAAGACTTTACCGTGTAATCTATCAGGCGATTGAAGAGATTGAAGCTGCTATGAAGGGTATGTTGGATCCTGAGTTTAAGGAAGTGCTTTTGGGCCATGCAGAAGTTCGCCAGACCTTTAAGGTTTCGGGTGTTGGTACAATTGCAGGTTCATATGTAACAGATGGTAAGATTACCAGAAATGCAGAGGTTCGAGTTGTAAGAAACGGTATCGTTGTATTTGAAGGAAGGCTTGCCGGTCTTAAGAGATTCAAAGATGACGCAAAAGAGGTTCTTGAGAACTTTGAATGCGGTATTACTATTGAAAACTTCAACGACGTCAAAGAGGGAGACGTCATAGAATGTTACGAGATGCAGGAGATTGAACGCTGATTTTGCGTAACTCACCATTTCTCCCTCGGGGCAGTACAACACGTACGGCTCCCACGGTGCGAAACGGCAATTTACACAAAATCACAATTATGTAACTTACCGTTTTGTCAGAAAGGAAATAATATGGCAAAAGAAAGAATAAATAAAATTAACGAGGAAATGCACCGTGTCCTTGCGGAGATTATCCGTGAGCTTAAGGACACGCGAATCCCTCTTATGACAAGTGTTGTCGCTGTTTCTGTTACAAATGACCTTTCTTATGCAAAGGTGTTTGTAAGTGTAATGGGCGACGAAGAAACACAAAAACGTGCCCTTCAGGGACTAAAATCTGCGGCGGGTTATGTACGCCGTGAGGTTGGCAGAAGAATAGATATCCGCCATACCCCTGAAATACTCTTTGAGCTTGACCGCTCAATAGAGCATGGTGCGTATATAAATAAAATTATTTCGGAGCTTTAATTCTATGAAGAAACTATCTGAAATTATCAAAAAAGCCGATAAAATTGCGATTCTCGGTCATATTAGTGAGGATGCCGACTCTGTCGGCAGCTCGCTTGCTATGAAGAGTGTGCTTGATAATATGGGTAAAAAAGCTGATGTTATTTTTAGTGCACCTCTTGAAAGAAGGCTTGAGTTTATCGGTGCAGAGGGCTTGCTGCCTGATGATGTCAAGGGTGAATATGACCTTTGTATTTGCCTTGACTGCGGCGATGTGGGCAGACTTGGAGAAAGAAAGGCTGTTTTCGAAAGTGCAAAAGCCACTGTTTCCATCGACCATCATATAACAAATACAAATTTTGCTGGAGAGAACTATGTTGTTCCGGACGCTTCTGCGACAGGTGAAATACTGTTTGATGTGTTTGAGGCAATTGGCGCAAAAATTGATAAAAAGACCGCAGAATATCTGTTTATTGCGATTGCATCGGATACCGGCAGCTTTAAATATTCAAATGTCAGTCCCAAGACTATGCGAATTACAGCAGAGCTTTTGGAAAAGGGAATAGATAACGCCTATATCTCAAGATTGTTATTTGATACCGAAACAGAAAAGACAATGCACTTTAAGGGTGAGCTGATGAGCAGGGTTGAAACTTACTTTGATACAAAGCTCAGCTTGATTGCGGTTAAAAATGACGATTTTACAAAGTACGGTGTAGACGAAAAGGATATGGGCGATATTGTGAATATTGCAAGAATGGTTGACGGCTGTGAAATTGCGGTATCCGTTCGTGAGACGTCAGAGAAAATCAAACTGTCTTTCCGTTCCAACGGCAAATATGATGTTGGCAGTCTTGCTATGAGATTTGGCGGGGGCGGTCATACTATGGCAAGCGGTGCGTCTGTTTCTGATATTAGTTTTGAAGAAACAAAGGATAAAGTAATAAAAATTTGCGGAGAAATGTTCAATGATTGAGTACGATAAGGATGCGATAGTATATCCGTACATTACAGATATGCTGCGTGAGGGAGTACCTCAAAGCAAAGGAATATTAAAAGAGCTTGAAGACGAGGCGGCAAGGGAGGATATACCTATTATCCTGCCCGAAGCGGCTCGTCTTTTGTCGGTGCTTTTAGAGCTTAAAAGACCGAAGCACATACTTGAAATAGGGTGTGCTATTGGTTACAGTGCTCTTCTGATGTCGGAAAAGCTTTCTGAGGGCGGAAGCATATTAACCCTTGAGCTTGACGAAAAGATGGCAGAGCGTGCAAGGGCAAATATAGAACGTGCTGGGAAAAGCAATGTTATAACTGTCAGGAATTGTGATGCTGTTGAAACGGTGCCAACTCTTACGGGTGAGTATGATGTTATATTCTTAGATGGTCCAAAAGCACATTATATACATATGCTCAATGACTGTATAAGACTTCTGAAAAAGGGCGGAATTTTGATAGCTGACAATGTTCTATATAAAGGAATGACTGCTGACCCCGAACACGTCGTAAGAAGAAAGATTACAATAGTAAAACGGTTAAGACACTTTATCGGAGCGCAAATGCAAAGAGCGGAGCTAGAAACGGTACTTTTGCCGCTCGGAGACGGGATGACGCTTACGGTTAAAAAATGAAAGGAGATGTATGCTGATGACAAAACCTGAACTGTTAGCACCGGGCGGTAGCCTTGAAAAACTTAAAACGGCGATAGACTTTGGCGCAGATGCCGTATATATTGGCGGTGAAGCATATAGTCTCCGTGTTGCTGCAGAAAACTTTTCGTTAGAGGAAATGTATGAGGGCGTGGAATATGCACACCGAAGAGGTAAAAAGGTGTATCTGACCGCTAATATTCTGCCGCACAACAGCGACATTGCTGAATTTGAAAGCTTTGTGCAGTCGATAAGAGGTGTTGGATTTGATGCGGTATTAGTGGCTGATTTGGGAATGTTTGATATTCTGCAGCACACAGCACCTGAATTACCAATTCATATAAGCACGCAGGCGAATAACGTCAACTATCACAGCGCAACTAAATGGTACGAGCTTGGTGCAAAGAGAGTGGTTTTGGCTCGTGAAATGAGCCTTGCCGAAATAGAGGAGATAAGAGCAAAGACACCGCCTGAGCTTGAACTGGAAGCATTTGTGCATGGAGCAATGTGTATATCCTATTCGGGCAGATGTCTGCTTTCAAATTATATGACCTGCCGTGATGCAAATCAAGGTGCGTGTGCACATCCGTGCAGATGGAACTACTCTTTGGTGGAAGAAACAAGACCGGGTGAATATATGCCTGTATTTGAAAATGAGAGAGGTACATTCATTTTCAATTCAAAGGATTTATGTATGATAGAACATATACCAGAGCTTGTAAAAAGCGGTATTTCAAGCTTTAAGCTTGAGGGAAGAGTCAAGACTTCATACTATCTTGCAACTGTTGTAAAGGCATACCGTGAGGAGATTGACAGATATTTCGAAAACCCCGAAAGCTATGAATTTGACAAAAATCAGCTCATGGAGCTTTGCAAGGTGAGCCACAGACCTTACTACACCGGCTTTTACTTTGGTAAGCCTGACGAAAAGGCTCAGGTTTATACCGACAGCTCATATATAAGAGATTATGACCTTATTGGAATGGTAACCGATTATGATACAGAAACAAAAACTGTAACCATTACTCAGCGAAACAGGTTTTTTGCGGGTGATGAGTTGGAGATAGTAGAGCCTAAAAAGCCGTTTTTAACATTGACAGTTACTGAAATGAAAAATGAAAATGATGAGCCGATTGAGGTGGCAAACCATGCAGAAATGACAGTAAAATTCCGCTCTGAAGAAGAAATTTCTGTCGGTGCAATGGTGAGAAAAAGAAGAGGATAAAATTTTTTTAAAAAATTAGAAAAAAACACTTGCAATTTTAATAATCTTGTGTTAGAATAATTGGGTATTATGTATTATTTACTCGGAGGTGAACAAAATGCCTAACATCAAATCTGCTAAGAAGCGTGTTTTGGTAATCAAGAAGAAGACTTTGATTAACCAGATGCACAAGACTGCACTCAAGACTGCTGTAAAGAAGTTTGAGGCTGCTGTTGAAGCAAATGATAAGGAGAATGTTAACGCACTTTTCAACAATGCTGTTAAAAAGCTTGACCAGGGTGTAAAGCATGGCATTCTGCACAAGAACAATGCTGCAAGAAAGAAGTCGCAGCTTGCTTTGAAGCTTGCAAAAATGGCGTAAAGCATTTACAGAGCCGCATTTTTTTGCGGCTCTGTTTTTTTGCTAAATAAATATACATAATTTACTTGACATAATATATAAATAGTAGTATAATCACTTTAGTGATTTAGCAAAGTAAAGCGGAAAGGGTTTTGTTTATGGCTGAATGGAACAGACACACACCTACGGGAGTGTGTGATATATTGCCTGACGAATGTGCAGCTAAAAAGGAAATTGAGTCAACCATCTGGTCTGTGCTTGCATCAATGGGATACAGAGAGGTTGAGGTTCCTACATTTGAATATTATGATGTGTTTGCAAAATCAGGAGGACAGATTTCTCAGGAGAATATGTTTAAATTCTTTGACGAGAAGGGCAGGATACTGACCTTAAGACCTGATATTACAACCTCTATCGCAAGAATGGCGGCAACAAAGGACGATTTGACGGTGCTCCCTAAAAGATATTGCTATACAGGTAATGTCTTTCGTGCGGAAGAAACGCAGGGTGCAAGACAGAGGGAATTTACTCAGGCTGGTGTTGAATTGATTGGCTCATATAAGCCGGAAGCCGATGCTGAGGTAATAGCGGCTGTTATTGAGTCGGTGCTTGCAATTGGAATTGAGGAATTTTCAATGGAAATCGGTCAGGTTGCATTCTTTAACGGACTGGTTGAACAGGCAGGTCTTAACAGTGAAGAAACAGAAAAGCTCAGAGAAAGAATAGATTCCAAAGACTCTCTTGGAATTAAAGAGCTTGTTGCGGACCTTGATATTGCTGACAATGTTAAAGAGCTTTTTGCAAAGCTTCCGTCCTTGTTTGGCGGCGTAGAGGTTTTGGCGAGTGCAGATGTTGAGGGGCTTAATGCTACATCAAAGGCTGCGATAGCTAATATAAGAAGAATATTTGATTTGCTTACCCTCTACGGTTTTGAAAAGTATATTTCAATTGATTTGGGTATGCTTCAAAGTATTGATTACTACACAGGAAGTATTTTTAAGTGCTACACACACGGTGTCGGCTTCCCGATTTGTGCCGGCGGCAGATATGATAATCTGGTTGAGCATTTTGGTGTAAAAACAGGTGCTGTCGGAGCCGCGCTTGGTATAAACCGTATTATGGCAGCACTTCGCTCTAAAGATAGCGAGAAACACACTGCCCCTGCAGTGACTGTGATTTTTCCTGAAGTTAATGCTGAGGGTATTGCATATGATATGGCATATACACTTCGTCTAAATGGCTGCCAGATAGAACAATATATAGGCGACGGAGATTATACCGACTGCGAGAAGTATTCTCAATCGGTAGGCGCAGGTGCGATGATGCGAATATACCCTGACGGCAAGGTACAGATTAAGGACTTTATCCGTAACGAGATTACCGAAACAACGGCGCAGGATTTTTTGGGCTATTATGATGACGATGATGAATGTGATTGTGGCTGTGGCGGTCATCACCATGACCACGACTGCGACTGCGGACATGATCATTAATGGAAGGATTTATTTAATATGAAATATTTGACGGTGGCTCTTGCTAAGGGCAGACTTGCTGAGCTTGCAATGGATATGTTTGAGTCTATTGATATGGATTGCTCTGAGATGAAGGAAAAATCACGAAAGCTGATTTTTACTGACGAAAAAAACAAAATGAAATTTATACTGGTAAAGGCTTCTGATGTTCCGACTTATGTTGAATACGGTGCAGCTGATATTGGGGTTGTGGGTAAGGATACTCTTTTGGAGGAAGGCAGAAATCTTTACGAAATGATTAACCTCAACTTCGGTAAATGCAGAATGTGCGTCTGCGGAAAGCCTGAAATGAAGGAAAAGATGTTCTCTGTAAACAATTTGAAGGTTGCATCAAAGTATCCGCATATTGCAGAACAGTTTTTCAGAGACGAAAAGGGTCAAACGGTTGAGCTTATAAAACTAAACGGCTCAGTTGAGCTTGCACCGCTTGTTGGCTTATCCGATGTTATAGTCGATATTGTTGAAAGCGGAAAAACTCTCGAGGAAAATGGACTTGAGGTTCTTTATGAAATTTGTCCCTTGTCTGCCTGGTTTGTTGTAAACAGAGTGAGTATGAAGATGCACACGGAGCGAATTATGTCAATAGTAGAAGGTTTCAGGGAGAGAGTAAAAGAATGAGAATTTATCCTGCAATAGATATAAAGGACGGCAATTGTGTAAGGCTTTTAAAGGGTCAGTTTGATAAGATAACCGTCTACGGAAACAATCCTGCCGAGATGGCAAAAAAATGGGAAGATGAGGGCGGAGAGTTTATCCACGTAGTAGACCTTGACGGAGCTAAACATGGTCATGGTGTAAATGCACCGATTATAAGCGAAATATGCAAAACCGTCAATGTTCCAGTTCAAACAGGCGGAGGAATACGCACGATGGAGGATATTGAAAAGAAGCTGTCTTGTGGAGTAAACCGTGTTATAATAGGAACATCTGCCGTTCGTGATGAAAATTTTGTGCGTGAGGCGGTGGAAAAATACGGCGACAAAATCGTAATTGGTATTGATGCCAAGGACGGAATGGTGGCAGTTGAAGGTTGGGAAGAGATATCCGAATTTGGTGCAATTGAATTTGCTAAGAAGATGGAATCTCTCGGTGTCAAGACGGTGATTTATACCGATATCGCAACAGACGGAACGCTTGCAGGGCCTAATGTTGAGGCAATGCGTGAAATGGTTGAAAATACTAATATGGATATCATTGCATCGGGCGGTGTGGGGAGTATTGAACATATTAAGGCTTTGATACCTACCGGTGTCGAGGGTGTAATTGTCGGTAAGGCTATTTATACTGACAGTATCAGTCTTAAAGAGGCAATAAGTATAGGAGGCAGAAAATAATGGAAGATATAAAGATAAAATTTGACGATAAAGGTCTTGTGCCTGCAGTTGTTCAGGACAATGTAAGCAAAAAAGTTTTGATGGTTGCTTATATGAATGAAGAAAGTCTTAAAATGACTCTTGAAACAAAGAAGGCGACCTTCTTTTCGAGAAGCAGAAATGAGCTTTGGGTAAAAGGTGCAACGAGTGGTAATTATATGAATGTTGTTTCAGTCGATGTGGACTGCGATGAGGATTGCCTTCTTGTAAGTGTTAATCCTGATGGCCCTGCTTGCCATACAGGAAAGGAATCCTGTTTCTATCGCCGCATAGAAGATGGAAAGCTTACAGACCGTCCAAAAGAGAGCGGAGCAGACATTCTTCCGAGACTTCAGGCTGTGGCGGAGGACAGACGTAAAAATCCACAGGAGGGTAGCTATACCAACTACCTCTTTGATAAGGGTGAGGATAAAATTCTTAAAAAGGTCGGAGAAGAGGCTGCAGAGGTTGTTATTGCAGGCAAGAACAGAAGCAAGTCAGAAATTCAGTACGAGGTTGCAGACCTTCTCTATCATATGACAGTAATGCTCGTTGATAATGAGATGGGTTGGCAGGATATTTTTGACGAGCTTGAGAAAAGACGATGAATGGTGTAATTGATATAGGGACAAATACTATTCGTGCAGTTGTCTATGACGAGGATATGAATGAGCTATTTAATCAGGGAGTGGCGTCGAAGATTCTTGATTATACAGCAGATGGTATTCTGACTATTGCGGGAGTGGTGTGGCTTTCCAATGTGGTTGGTACGTTGTCGGTAATGGTTGAACAATTTGCGGTCAAACCAAAAGCTTTTGGTACTGCTGCTTTTCGTGAACTTAAAAATGCAGGAGAAGTTGCCGCATATATTAAGGAATATACAGGAACTGAGATTGTAATTTTATCAGGTGAGGAAGAAGCAGAGTGCGACTATCTCAGCTTGAAGGAATATGCCGATTTTGGCGTTGGCATCGACCTGGGCGGAGGAAGCTGTCAGATTGTGTTATTTGATGAGCACGGATTTGAAGGTAAAAGTTATCAGATAGGCGTCAAGCGTATGAAAAACAGATTTGTTACGGGCATCATTCCGCTTGAGGGAGAAAGTAGAGCTGTTTATGATTTTGTAAAGAATGAGATTAAAATAGATCAAAATAGCGATTGCCTTTATATATTTGGTGGAACGGCAAAAGCATTGGCAAAATTAAACGGAAATGATTTAATCACAATCGAGCAACTTACTGATATTAAGGAACTTGCACTTAAAGAAAATGCAGAGAAGTATTTGCTTGAAAAGGTACATAACAGATATGATACCGTCTTGGTTGGAGCATCGGTGCTCCATGCAATAGCACATAAGCTTGGAGCAAAGGAATTAAAAATTATGGATTGCAGTGTAAGGAAAGGCTTCATATTGAAATATTGCACTTAAAGAACGTAGTAATGCGTTCTTTTTTTGCAGTATAAATTCAAATTTCTTGTAAAAAATAAAAAAGTTAAAAAAAATTGAAAAAAAGTGTTGACAAAAGGGAAAGAGTGTGTTAATATAATAAAGCTGTCGCTGATGGCGACGGTATGTACCTTGAAAAATGAACAGTGCAGAGTTCTTGTCAAGCATATAAGATATGCT
>JAXJXP010000035.1:0-54973 GCA_036307445.1 Clostridia bacterium | reverse complement strand
GATGAATTGAAAAGATATATTGATTACTACAACAATGAAAGAATTTCTATGAAACTAAAAGGAATGAGTCCGGTACAATACCGAACTCATTCACAAGCAAGTTAATATTAAATTTTTGTCTAAACTTTGGGGTTCACTTCACGGTTGCCTCTTAAGCTTAATCATTCTTCGATATCTGCAGTATCATCTTCAGTGTCTGCAATTGCTTCCTGCTCTTTGTCAAAGTTAACACCCTCAACGTGAATGTTGATTTTTGAAACAGTCATACCAGTCATACTCTCAACACTGTTTTTGACGTTTTCCTGAACCTCCCAGGCAATGTCGGGTATGCTCACGCCGTAATCAACGATAATAAATACGTCGATATTACAAAAGTCTTCGCCAATCTCAACCTTGACACCCTTGCCCTTGTTCTTTTTTCCGCCGAGAATTTCAGCAATTCCGCCAACGACAGAGCCGCTCATACCTGCTACACCTTTGATTTCTGTAGTAGCAATACCTGCAACGGTTGCAATAACCTCAACTGATATTTTTACATTACCTATTTTATCTTCGCTTTCTGTAGAAGTGGTGATTACATTCTGTTCTTCGCTCATAATAAACTCCTCCTGTAAGTTTGTATATATATTATTATACCAACTTTTAGGAAAAATTTCAATATATTTTCAAAAATATATTAAAAAGCATTATTTTACAGGAATAATCTTTACATTTGATGCACTTATCCCTAAGTGAGAGGTTGCAATTTCTGATAGCTTTTGAACATCGTTGTCTGTTATACCGTCTTTCTTTACAAGTATTTCAACATTATTGCCGTCTATGTAAACAGAAGCCATTTCATAACCTTTTGCTTTGATTGTGTTTTCGATAGCGGCTTCGTGCTCGACTGCGCTTGCAATGTCAAGTATTGCGTCTTGAGCTTTTTTTCTTGCTTCTGCATCAAAGCTTTCGTTTGAGGCTGTCTGGTTTAAAATGTCCAGTGCCTTTTCTCTTGATGTTTCCCGATTTTCTCTTGCGTCGTCAAAATAATTATCCGAATCTGTTGTATCTGTATCTGTTTTATTAACAAGCTGTGCCTCACCGAGCTTCTTACCTGTTGCAATATACTCATCACCATCTGTAACCTTCATTACATCCTGATAAGACCAATTTAGATATCCTGCAACACCGATTAACACAACAAGAGCTGATGCAACTATCTCCTTACGCTTTAAAACCATCATTAAAAATTCATTCCTTTCAGTATTTTTATGTGTTAATTGCCTGCAAAAACCGCCACCTTGTATTCGGGAACATCAAGAGAAACCATCACGGCATCAGTTATAGCACGGCTGACGTTACTGTTTTTTGCACCCTCTGCTACGACAATAACACCCTTTACACGCGGATAACTCTCACCAGCAGTAACAGCCTTGCCGTCGGATACTACTGCTGTGCGGTCGGTATCGTTGCCTCGTGTTTTGGTGTCATAGACGATATTGCTCGTTCCTGTTCCGTAATAGGTTATCATAACCCTTGTTTCACCCGCGCCGCTAATGGTAGAAAGTATCTTTGATAACTCCTGCTGCTGACTTGGCTGTTCGATAGCAACTGGCGGCGTGTCGGCATTATGTCCCGAAAAGAGCATTAACACAACTCCAATAATAAGTATGATGTATAATATAAAATTATTCTTGTTTTTAAATAATGCAGTTAGAAAATCGCTTTTCACAATTGTTACCTCCAGATAATATTGTTGCAGCCGTATACCTCTTTAAGACGTGATGTTATAGCAGCATCTTCTCTGGAATATATAATAATTTCCTGAACGCCTGCAATTTTTTCGTCAATAATATTAAGACTTACATCGCTATCTGCAACTACACCAAATTCCTTTTCCAGTCTGTTTCTTATGTCGTCTTCAACACTCTGCTCTAATGATAGTGCAATTTCGCTGTTTACTGAATATTCATAATATTCACTCTCTGGCAGAGAAAAAGACGGCAAAGTAATTCCTCTTAACTTCAAGAGGGGAGAACTCAGGGTTATTAACAGTATCGCACCCGTCAAAATACTTATATATTTCTGCCAGTTTTTAGGTATCAAAATATCGCTAAGGGCTGCCATTATTGCAACTGCAGCAACTGAACATATGTAAGCTCTCATATTAACTCCTTAACTTATGCCTGTTGATGCAAGCATTATCCCTATTGAAATAAGAAATAGCATAACAGCAGTCATCATAACTGCAAGAACAGTTCCCAAAGACTCAGAAACATCTAAAAGCATTATACTCATTCTCTTGTCGCAAAGAGGCTCTGCAATTGCACTGCAAAGTCTTAACATAAACCATATAACCCATACCTTTACTATTGGTGTGCTTGCGATTACAATAACAGAAATCATACCTGCGCTTCCGACTGCGTTTTTTAGAACGTGCGTGCCTCCTACAACAGTTTCCATAGTGTCTGCGAGCAGTCCGCCAACTACAGGAACAAGTGTACCTATTGCAAATTTTGCACTTTTTGCACCGAGTGCATCCAGTACCGGTGCATTGAAACCATAAAGCGCACAAAGAGTTGTAAATACAGTTAAGAGAGCTGTTAAAATCCAACGTGAAGCTGAGCGTAAAAGCTTGTTAAAGCTACCAAGCTGTACACGTCCCGAAATGTTTCCTACAATACCTAAAACGGCACTCATATATATCATCGGAGAGATAACCTTGTCCGTTATTAAGGTTAAAAGATACACAGCTCCTGACATAATAGGTGAGAATGCAGAAGCGGACGTAATTTTCCCTGCGGCTGCCATTAATCCTAAAAATATTGGAGCAAGCTTTGTAATAAAATCACACAAAGAATGTATTATCTCGCTGCCATAGCCTGCAGTTTCTCCAAGTAGCTTAACAACTGAAGCTGACATCAGAGCATATGTAGAGAAGTATGCTGCCTCATTACACTCTGATTTTGTGTCCATAAGCCTCAAAATTCCTGCTGCTGCGGCAATGGTAATGATTGCTGCAAGGTAGGAAAAGGACCTTGATACTTCGCCAAATAGCAAATCACCCAATCCGCTTATTACGCTTTTTGGAGTTATAGGATTTTCGCCTCTGGCAAGAGCTTCGGTGTATTGGTTGTATTGAGGGTACTCTCGTATTGTTGTATCAAACTCTGCATATGAAGTTGTAGCGGAAAACATTAATATAATGGTGAGAATTAACTTTATCATATCAAATTCAGTGCCTCTATAATAACTGTCATCAACTGTGTCACAGCCGGCATAGTAAACATCAGAACGGCAACACGTCCGGCAAGCTCAAGCTTTTGTGCAATAGCAGTTTCGCCAGCATCTCGGCACAGGGCGGAGGTGATTTCGGTAAAGTATGCAATTCCGATAACCTTTATAACACTTTTGTAGTAGACGGGTTCGATACCGCCTGTTTCAAAAAGACGTTCAAAGCTGGTAAAGATTTCACTAAGACCGTCTATCGTATATATAGCCATAACGGCTGTAGCGGCAAGAGCAACAAGTGCTGCAAATATAGGTTTTTTACCTTTCAGGAGAATGATAATAAGGGTGGAGGTTATAGCTATTGCGGCTATTTTTGTAATATCCATAATTACAAATCAAAAATCCGTTTAATTGACTCAAACAGATTTCCAATCTCTTCGGTAAGTATAAACAGAACCACTACAAGACCTGCTATTGTTATCATCAGAGCTTGTTCATCTCTGCCTGAGCGTGATAGAAGTTGACTTAGAACTGCCACTATGATACCTACCCCTGCTATTTGAAAAATCAAATCTATATCCATTATATTTTCTCCTAAAACAACAGTATAACACCGAGCATACCGCAAAGGACACCACAGCTTCTGTATAGCTTGCCTGTCTTATTATATTTCTCAATTGCTTCCTTGTATGAAATCTCTAACAGTCTCAGGGTAGTATGTATCAGCTTCTGTTGTTCTTCGCCTGAAAAGTCGCCTATGGAGCTTAGTGTTTTTGCTGCCTTTACATCGCTTGCGGTGAGTGCCATGTCGTCGGCATATTTTGAAAGGCTTCGGTTCCATGCGTGCCTTGCACCGAGATTTAGCATCATAACTGCAGCATCTGAAAAGACAGGTAAGTAAAAATCTCTTGCAGTATCATTGAATATACGCTCAAGACGTTTTTTGGTGAAGGATACTTCTGCACCAATCCGTTCGGTTGCAAGAATAAGGCTGTTTAAGCTGTCGCATCTCTTTTTCATTCGGTAGGACTTAATAAAGCCTAATGAAAGACAAGAAATTAAAATTGCCGCTGCACCTGCTAATTTAAGCATAGTACACCTCCTTGATTTTACCAATCCCTTCAAGTGTAATAATCACATTAAATCTTGGTACAACTTCGCTAAGAGACGGATGCTTTAAAAGGTCATCTCTTGATGCGGAATGTGCAGTTGCAATGATTGCACATCCGCAGCCAAGAGCATTGTTGATAGTGGTTATGTCCTCGTTAGTTCCTATTTCGTCGCATATAATAACATCAGGGGACATTGTGCGAAGAAGAATACCGATGCCGTCTGCTTTTGATGTGCCTGAGATTATATCTGCATCGCCTGTGTCCATATAAGGTGTGCCGTCATATACTGCTGAGATTTCGCTTCTGGTGTCGCATACTCCAACCTTGAAGCCGTCATAGGAGATTGCTCTTGCCAAATCTCTTATAAGGCTTGTCTTACCACACATTGGGCGAGAAATTATAAGGGTGTTTTTTATAGTATTAGCACCTACTATGTCTTGTTTTACTGCATCGCTCATTCCTATATGCTCGTGTGCAATACGATAGTTAAGAGATGTAATATCTGTAAGATTTCTGAATTTTCCAAAACGATATTCTCCGCAAACTCCTATGCGGTGTCCGCCTTTGATTGTGATAAAACCTTCCGAAAGCTCGTCCTCGTGTGCATAGAGCGAAAATTCAAATGCAGTTTCAAGTGCGTGAGAAATATCTTGATTAGTTGCGATTAAAGCTCTTTCTCTGGATGTTGTTATTGTACAGTCTTGTCCGAGATAATATCTTCCGTGTGTATAGTGGAGAATAACGGGCTTTTGACGCCTTAAGCGAATTTCTAATAAATCTTCCTGTGGAATTGAAAGTAGTTTTGATTTTAAGTTGGGTGGCATATAAGAGAGATAGCTTGGTGGATTAAGCTGCTTGTCAGATAAAACGTACATTGTTGTTCCTTCCTTTCGTATAACCTTTGCTCTATACTATTCGGCAGGAGTGTGAAATATGATATAAAAAATCCCCATCACACAGCGATGGGAATTTTTACGTCTAAGTTATGGAATTTGTAATCTTGGAGCTTAAAGCTTTCGGTGGTGAATTTGTAAAAGTCAGTGTTATCGTCGCACTTTATAAGCTTTGGTGCATCATACGGCTCACGGGAGAGAATTTCTTTTACAATCGGAATATGCCTGTCATAGATGTGAGCATCCGCAATAACGTGTACCAATTCACCTGCAACCAAGCCGGATGCTGCTGCCATCATATGCTGCAAAAGTGCATACTGGCATACATTCCAGTTGTTTGCCATCAGCATATCCTGAGAGCGCTGATTAAGAATGCAATTTAAAACATTTCCGCTCACATTAAAGGTCATAGAATATGCACAGGGGTACAAATTCATTTCATTAAGGTCCGCGTGGTTGTAGATGTTCGTCATAATACGTCTTGAATTGGGATTGTTTTTAAGGTCGAACAACACTCGGTCCACCTGATCAAACTCACCCTCACGGTATTTGTGCTTAACACCCAATTGATAGCCGTATGCCTTTCCGATTGAGCCGTTTTCGTCTGCCCATTCGTCCCAGATATGGCTGTTTAAGTCTTTTATATTGTTTGACTTCTTTTGCCAAATCCATAAAATTTCGTCAAGTGCACTCTTAAAGTATGTACGCCTGATGGTAAGTATTGGAAACTCCTCTCTTAAATCATAGCGGTTTACAATACCAAATTTTTTAACGGTATGTGCACTTTCTCCGTCTTCCCAGCGTGGACGTACATCAAGGTCGGTGTCCCAGACACCATTTTCGATTATGTCGGTCATATTCTGTATAAAAATTTTATCTGCTCTGCTCATAGGACTGTAACTCCTCTTGTAATAATTTAATTAATTATACCATAAGTTTTTTATAAATACAACCCTTTTAGGAGGTAGATTTTATTGAATTATATATGGTCGGCAATGGTTGTACTGTCCTTGGTTATGGGAGCGGTTACCGGTAATGTTGATGGTGTTCTCGCTGCAGGACTTGAGGGTGCAGGTGCGGCTTTTGAGACGGTTTTGGGGTTTGCAGGTATTATGTGCTTCTGGTCGGGGATACTGGCACTTTGCGAAAAGGGCGGCTTGGCGAATGTAATTGCAAAATTTCTTTCACCATTGCTCAAAAAAGTTTTTGGAAAAAGTAGAGCAATGCCGCATATAGCAATGAATGTTACTGCCAATTTGCTCGGTATGGGAAACGCCGCAACACCCGCAGGTATAAGTGCAATGCAGGAACTTGACAGGGAAAACAGAGGCAGAAATACACCAAACAGAGCAATGAGTATTTTTGCAGTTATGAACACGGCTTCTTTGCAGATTGTACCTGCAACGGTTGCTGCGATGCGTGCAAAAACAGGTGCAGCGGCTCCGTTTGATATAATGCCTGCTGTATGGATAACGTCGGCGGTTTCACTTATTTCTGCTGTGATTGTAGTTTTGGTTTTGACAAGAAATTATGATTGATTTTATAATACCTTTTATTATATTTGCTGCTGTGTCCGCTTGCCTTGTGAGAAGGGTGGCTGTGTACGATACCTTTTTAAATGGAGTTGAAAACGGGCTTAAAACACTTGTGAAAATTCTGCCTGCAATGGTTGCTGTAATGTCTGCTGCTGCAATGCTCAGAGAGTCTGGTATAACAACACAGCTTGCATCAGCTCTTAAAAGTATATTACCATTTGATATACCTGAGGAGATAATTACTGTTTCTATGCTCCGACCTGTTTCCGGTGGCGGTTCAATAGGCTTGCTCGCAGAAATATTAAAAACTCATGGTGCAGACAGCGAGGTGGGGAGAATATCCTCTGTTATTGCGGCATCATCTGAAACCACTCTATATGTACTTATGGTATATTTTGGCGCAACCAGGGTAAAATACACAGGACGTGTCTTGGCGAGCGCACTTTTTGGTGATTTTATATGTGTTTTGACTGCTGTTTTTGTCTGTAAGATAATTTTTTAACAAAAAAAGATTAAATTACCAAAATATACTTGAAATAATTGATAAATTGGTATAAAATATAATGCGTATAGGGTTATATGCCCTGATGAAAAAATCAGAGAAATAAGAGGTGTCGAAAATGTTAAACAAGAAAAGTGTGGAGGATATTGAAGTTAAGGGTAAAAAAGTCCTCGTAAGATGCGATTTTAACGTTCCGTTGGCTGATGGAAAAATCACAGATGAAACAAGAATTGACGGTGCTTTACCGACAATTAAGTATTTGGTTAATGCAGGTGCAAAGGTTATTCTTTGCTCACATATGGGTAAGCCCAAGGGCGAGCCGAAGCCGGAGCTTTCATTGGCACCGGTAGCAAATGCGCTTTCTGCTAAGCTTGGCAAGGATGTAGTGTTTGCTGCTGACGATAACGTAGTTGGCGACAATGCAAAAAAGGCTGTTGCTGAAATGGCAGAGGGCGATGTTGTTCTTCTTGAGAACACACGTTACCGTGCAGAAGAAACAAAGAATGTGGCAGATTTCTCAAAGGAGCTTGCTTCCTTGGCTGATGTTTTCGTAAACGATGCTTTTGGTACAGCTCACAGAGCACACTGCTCAAACGTAGGTGTAGCTTCACTTTTGGATGATGCTGTTGCAGGCTACCTTATCGAAAAGGAAATTGCGTTCCTCGGCAACGCAGTTAACAACCCTGAACGTCCATGCGTAGCAATTTTGGGTGGTTCAAAGGTTTCTTCCAAGATTTCAGTTATCAACAACCTTCTCGAAAAGGTTGATACACTTATAATCGGCGGCGGTATGGCTTATACCTTTATGAAGGCTCTCGGCAAGAATGTCGGTGATTCACTTCTCGAGGCAGACTACATCGATTACGCTAAGGAAATGATGGAAAAGGCTGAGAAGAAGGGCGTTAAGCTCCTTATCCCTGTTGATACGGTTGTTGCTAAAGAATTCAACAATGACGCAGAGTCTAAGATTGCTGAAAATGGTATTGAAGACGGCTGGATGGGCCTTGACATCGGACCTAAGACTGTTGAACTCTTCTCAAATGCTTTGAAGGATGCAAAAACTGTTGTATGGAACGGACCTATGGGCGTATTTGAAATGTCTAACTTTGCAAAGGGTACAAATGCAATTGCAAACGTACTTGCAGAGATTGATGCTACAACAATTATCGGCGGTGGCGACAGCGTTGCTGCAGTAAATCAGGCAGGTCTTGGCGACAAGATGAGCCACATCTCAACAGGCGGCGGTGCTTCACTTGAATTCCTTGAAGGCAAAGACCTACCGGGTATCGTTGCAATCAACGACAAATAATTTTAGAACGGCCAAATTTTCGCATATTGCCATTATTTATAGTCGGAGTACCATCAGTACGCTATCGCTGATCATAACGGCAATCTGCAATAATTTTTCTCGTTCTTTATGAGTTGTTATTAAACTATCTTGTTTTATAAACAAATGAAAGGAAATATGAAAAATGGGTAAGTATATTATCGCAGGTAACTGGAAGATGAATAAGCTTCCGTCAGAAACATATGATTTTGTAAAAGAGGTTGCAGCTAAGAATGCTGCTGCAAGCTGTGAAGTAGTTTGTTGCACACCGTTCGTTTGTCTTTCTGAGGCTGTAAGAGCTGCAAAGGGTACAAACGTAAAAATCGGTGCAGAAAACCTTCACTTTGAGGACAAGGGTGCATTCACTGGCGAGGTTTCAGCAGATATGCTCAAAGACCTCGGTGTAGAGTACGTTATTATCGGACACTCTGAGAGAAGACAGTATTTTGCAGAAACTGACGAAACTGTGAACCTCAAGACCAAGAAGGCTCTCGAGAAGGGTCTCATCCCCATTGTTTGCGTTGGAGAGAGTCTTGACGAGAGAGAAGCAGGCATTACAATGGATTTGATTGCTATTCAGGTTAAGAAAGCATTTGCAGGTATTTCTGCTAATGATGCCGCTAAGGTTGTTGTTGCTTATGAGCCTATCTGGGCTATCGGTACAGGCAAAACTGCAACTGCTGATCAGGCTGAAGAGGTTTGTGCAGGAATTCGTGCAATTCTTGCAGGTCTTTATGATGCAGAAACTGCAAAAGCTGTTACAATTCAGTACGGTGGAAGTATGAATGCTGCTAATGCTGCAGAGCTTCTTGCAAAAGAAAACATTGACGGCGGACTTATCGGCGGAGCTTCGCTTAAAGCTGATGACTTTGCTGTAATTGTTGCAGCTGCTAAATAATTAATTTTAAGATTAAAGGCTGATTAAATCCGGATAATTATAACGAATTTATTCAGCCTTGATTTTTGCTAACGGAAAGGAAAGAAAACTTATGTCAAAAAAACCTGTTGCACTTCTTATTATGGACGGCTATGGCTTAACAGAGCAGGTAAAAGGAAATGCTATAAAGGCGGCAAAAACACCGCGTCTTGACAGCTTTTTTGCTGATTATCCCAATACTGTTTTGTATGCGAGCGGTCTTGCGGTAGGGCTTCCCGACGGACAAATGGGAAACTCCGAGGTGGGACACACTAACATCGGAGCAGGCAGAGTTGTATATCAGATGCTTGTTAAAATTTCAAAGGATATTGAAGACGGTGCGTTTTTCTCGAATAAAGCACTTCTTGGTGCTATGGAAAACTGCAAAAAGAATAACAGTGCACTGCATCTTTTCGGTCTTTTATCTGATGGCGGTGTACATTCACATATCGAGCATCTTGTGGGTATTGTAGATATGGCGAGAAAGAATGATGTGGACAAGGTTTATATCCACGCATTTTTGGACGGAAGAGATGTTTCTCCTACTTCTGGTGCAGGCTTTATGCGTACTCTTGAAGGAGAACTTGACAGAATCGGTGTAGGTAAGGTTGCATCAGTTATGGGCAGATACTACGCAATGGACAGAGACTTTGCCTGGGACAGAGTAGAAAAGGCGTATAACGCAATGGTTATTGGTGAGGGGAATACTGCACGGAATGCTGTTGATGCTATTGAAAGGTCATACGAAGACGGTGTAACAGACGAGTTCGTTGTACCTACTGTAATCGAAGGCGGTGCAAAGATAGGCGAGAATGACAGTATTGTGTGCTTTAATTTCCGTCCTGACCGTGCAAGACAGATAACAAGAACCTTTGTTGACCCTGCATTTGATGGTTTTGAACGCAAAAAAGGATATTTTAAAAATTATTATGTATGTATGGCTCAGTATGATGCTCTTATGCCTAATGTAACAGTTGCGTATCCGCCTGAAGAGCTTACAATGACATTTGGTGAATATGTGAGCAAAAATGGTCTTACACAGCTTAGAATTGCGGAAACACAAAAATATGCACACGTTACCTTCTTCTTTAACGGCGGTGAAGAGACACAGTTTGATGGTGAGGAAAGAATTCTTATTCAGTCGCCTGATGTGCCTACCTTTGACTTAAAGCCGGAAATGAGTGCATATGAGGTTACAGATGCAGTATTAAATGCAATTGATGAGGATAAGTTTGATGTAATAATCCTTAACTTTGCAAACTGTGATATGGTTGGACATACAGGAATATTTGAAGCTGCTGTTGCAGCTGTTGAGGCAGTTGACGAGTGTGTCGGCAAGGTTGTTGATAAGATTCTCGAGCATAACGGAAAAGTGCTTATTACTGCTGACCACGGCAATGCTGATTGTCTGGCCGATCCAGAAACCGGTGATGTATTTACTGCTCACACAACAAACCCTGTTCCGCTTATTGTAATAGGCGAGGGTGATGTAAAACTTAACCACGGCAAGCTTGGAGATCTTGCTCCTACAATGCTTGATATGATGGGACTTGACAAGCCTTGTGAAATGACCGGCGAAAGCTTAATACAAAGATAAAATTAAGAAGCCTGATTATGAAATATATCATAATCAGGCTTCTTTTGCTAAAGGGAGGATTTTTGCTATGGCAAAATCAGTTCTTGTTCTCGTTTGAGTTCTTGTTATTGCTGAAGCTGTTGTTATTATTGTTGTTCTTGCTGTTTTGCTTCTGCTGATTTTGCTGCTGGTTTTTCTGCTGATTCTGGTTCTGGTTTTCGTACTTCTGATTACGGTTATCCATCTTCCTACCAAGCCTTTCTGTTCGCTATAGAATATACAGTTTACACCTTTTTTGCGAACGACTTAAAGGTGCAAAATAAACGTCGTTTATTCGACATAAATTATTCTCTCCGGATGGTGTTAAAATATGCGAAAAAGCTTGAAAAAATCTAAAAAAAATGATATAATAAAAGAAATAGTTTTTTGGAGAAAAAAATGCGTAATAAAATTTGGTCTTATAAGAATCGCGGCATAGATTTGGGTGAGCTTAAGGCTTTTTCGGAGAAATATAATCTGCCGCCGGTAATATCGACAATACTATTTAATCGTGGCATAAAAGACGGTTATGCGGCTAAGCTTTTTATGCAAAAACCGCTGTCCGGTGTTCATAATCCTTTAGACCTTCCTGATATGGAGCTTGCGGCCGAGAGAATTGTTGAAGCGATTAAAAATAATGAGAAAATTGTAGTTTATGGTGATTATGATGTTGACGGTATTACATCTGTTGTTCTGATGTACAGATTCTTAAAAAGCGAGGGTGCTGATGTTGAATATTATATTCCTGACCGTGTCAGTGAGGGGTATGGAATTAATATTATGGCAATTAACAAAATTGCCCGTTCGGGCGCAAAGCTTATGATAACAGTGGATTGTGGCGTTACTGCAGTCGGTGAGGTTGAGTTTGCGAGAACGCAAAAACTTGATGTAATTATAACTGACCATCATACCTGCAAGGAAGAACTTCCACGTGCTGTAGCTGTTGTAAATCCCAAAAGACCTGATAGTAGGTATGCCTTTGATTCGCTTGCTGGTGTTGGAGTTGCTTTTAAGACTGTGCTTGCTGTGGCTATGAAGCTTGGCAGAAGTACACGTGATGTTTTTATGAAATATGCAGAACTTGCTGCAATCGGAACTATTGCAGATGTTATGTCTGTAACCGATGAAAATAGGATTATAATTGAGCATGGACTGGATGTTATGAAAAATGGCGGAAATCTTGGAATCAGGGCATTGCTTGAGGCATCAGATGCTTTTCAAAGACCGATAGATGCAGCTACTGTTGCATTTATCATTGCGCCAAGAATAAATGCTGCAGGCAGAATTGGAAATGCTGCAACTGCTGTAAAACTGCTTCTTTCAGAAACTGAAGATGAAGCAAATGAAATTGCAGCCTTACTTGATAAAGCAAACAGAGATAGACAAGAGGCAGAACAGGCTATTTTTGAAGAGGCGATGGACAAGGTTATGAAAGACCCAACCTTTGATAAAAAGCAGGTCATTGTCCTCTGGGGGGAAGGATGGCATCATGGTGTAATAGGCATTGTTGCCTCAAGAATATGTGAAAGATTTTATAAACCGTGCATACTTGTATCTTTTGAAAATGGTGTAGGAAAGGGTAGTGGACGCTCCATACCCGGTTTTAATCTTTTTAATGCACTTACTGCTACCGAGGAACATCTTACAAACTTTGGAGGTCATAGTGCCGCTGCAGGACTTGGAATTAACCTTGATTCAATAGACGCATTTACAACGGCAATCAATAAATATGCAGCAGGAGTTCTTACTCCTGAAGATATGATACCGAAAATTGACATAGATTGTAGACTTAAGCCTGAAACTGTGTCGGTTGGCTTTGCAAAGGCACTTAAAAAGCTCGAGCCTTTTGGAGCAGATAACGAAAGACCGGTATTTTCGATTCTCGGTGTAAGAATAGTGTCGATTGATACAGTTGGTGCAGATAAGAAGCATCTTAAAATGCGAGTTGCATCTGATAGTACTGCGATATCTGCAATTGGATTTAATATGTCGGAATATGCCGCTTTCTTTAAGGCGGGAGATATTGTAGACGTTGCATTTTCTGCTGATATAAATGTATATCAGGGCAGAGAAAATCCGCAACTGCTTTTGAAAGATATAAAGAAACATAATTCAAATAATTAACCGTAGGAGGTGAATATATGAGTAAGTCGGATACGCTATTCTATCCTGATAAGCTGCCGTCGGTGGTAGACAGTGATAATGAAAAAACTATCGAAAAAATTATAGAAATGATAAACAAGTATGCCCCTAATTCAAACACCGATATGGTATATGTAGCATATCGCTTGGCAGATGCTGCACACAGAGGACAGCTGAGAAAATCCGGCGCGCTCTATATTGACCATCCTGTACAGATTGCATACATTGCTGCGGAGCTTGAAATGGATGTTGTGGGAATATCAGCAGCACTTCTGCATGATGTGATTGAAGACACTCCATATACATTTGACGATATTAAAGATTTCTTTGGAGTAGGAGTTGCAGAGCTTGTGGATGGTGTTACAAAGCTCCGTAAGCTGCAGTATAACACGAGAGAGGAACAGCAGGTAGAAAATCTCAGGAAGATGTTTCTTGCGATGGCAAAGGATATAAGAGTTGTAATTATCAAGCTTATCGACCGCCTTCATAATATGCGAACTCTTAAGTATATGAGACCGGATAAGCAGCTTGCAATTTCCAAAGAAACGCTGGATGTATATGCACCTCTTGCGCACAGACTCGGTATGTCAAAGATTAAGTCTGAGCTGGAGGATTTAAGTCTTAAATACCTCGATCCTATTGCATACGAGGAAATAAGAGAGAATATTAAACAGAAAAAAGAAGAACGTGAGGCGTTTGTAGGCGACATAATGGATACCTTGAAGGCGAAGCTTCAAGAGCTTAATATCAAGGCGGAGGTTACCGGAAGAGCGAAGCATTTTTATTCTATATTTAGAAAAATGTATGCTCAGAATAAGACGATTGATGAGCTTTATGACCTTTTCGCTGTGAGAATTATTGTGAGCAGTATTCAGGAATGTTATGCGGTTCTGGGTATGGTACACGAGATGTATACACCGATTCCAATGCGATTTAAGGATTACGTCGCAATGCCGAAGCCTAATATGTACCAGTCGTTGCATACGACGGTTATAGGACCGAACGGAACACCTTTTGAAATACAAATCAGAACACACGAAATGCATAAGGTTGCAGAGGAAGGTATTGCAGCCCATTGGAAGTATAAAGAGGGTAAATCCGGAACGAGCGAAATGGACGGCAAGCTCGAGTGGGTAAGAAAGCTTTTGGAAACACAGGTTGATATTATCGATACAGATGACTTTATGAACACTCTGAAAATTGACCTGTTTTCCGATGAAGTGTTTGCCTTTACACCAAATGGAAAGGTGATATCTCTACCAAGTAAGAGTACGGTTATAGATTTTGCCTTTGCAATTCATTCGCAGATTGGTTGCAAAATGAGTGGTGCAAAGATAAACGGCAGAATTGTTCCCAATAATACCGAACTTCAAAATGGTGATATAGTCGAAATTTTAACCTCTTCATCGGTAAAGGGACCGAGCAGAGACTGGCTTAAAATTGTAAAGACACCGCAAGCTAAAAATAAAATTAACCAATGGCTTAAAAAGGAATGCCGTGAAGAAAATATTATTCAGGGCAAGGACTTGATTGATAAGGAGCTTAGGAGAATGAATTTTACACATTCTCAATTGTTCCGTTCTGAATGGACTGCACCGATGTGCAAAAAATACAATTTCAACAGTCTTGATGACCTGTATGCTAGTGTTGGGTATGGGGGTCTTACCGCACAAAAGGTTGTTTTGAGACTGAGAGATTTGTATAATCAGGAAAAGAAGCTTGATGTTGAAGAGCAGAAACCGGTCTTTAATGATGATAAAAAAGTACGAAAGGTTCACTCGCACGGTATTGAGGTTTTGGGAATAGATAACTGTCTTGTAAGGCTATCAAGATGCTGTAACCCTGTTCCGGGCGATGACATTTTAGGGTTTATAACAAAGGGCAGAGGCGTCTCTGTTCACAGAAGCGATTGTCCCAATATGCAGTCGTCTGCACTATCGGAAGAGGATAAGGGCAGATTTATTGAAGTAAAATGGGCAGAAGATGATATGTCGCAGTATATTGCTACAATCAGGGTGGATGCCGATGACAGACCGGGTATGATGATGGCCGTTTCGGGTGCACTCTCGGAAATGAAGATTAACTGCGTAACTGTTAATGCAAAAGCCACCAAAAATGGTCAGGCAACAATGGATTTCGGTATAGAAATTAAAGATGCAGGAACTCTCAATAAGGCAATCAATAAAATAAGGACAATCCCAGGTGTTCTGTCGGTAAACCGTATTAAAAATATATGAGGTGTTTAGTATGAGCGTGGAAAGAGTAACTATAACAACTGAATATATAAAGCTTGACCAGCTGTTAAAGTTTGCAGGAGTTGCTATGACGGGAGCGGATGCAAAGGATATGATTTTGTCTAAAATGGTGGAGGTTGACGGTGAGATATGCACTATGCGTGGCAAAAAGATGCGTCCCGGAGACAGTTGCACAATATTCTTTGAAGATGAAACTGTTGTAATAAAGGTGGAATAGCTATGGAAGTCAAAAGACTGACACTTAAAAACTTCCGAAATTACAACGAAGAGACAATTGAGTTTTCGCCTCGAACTAATCTTATCTACGGTGATAACGCACAAGGAAAGACTAATATTTTAGAAGCAGTATATCTTGCGGCAAACGGAAGAAGCCACCGAGCTAAGCAGGATGTGCAGATGGTGAAGTTTGGCGAAGAATATGCAAGAGTCCAGGTTGAATTTGAGGACAGGAACAGAACATATAAAATTGTAATAGGATTATTACCCGGTAATAAAAAGAGTGTAAAGATAAATGATGTTCCAATAAATAAACTATCTGTTTTGGTAAATTACCTTAATGTTGTAATGTTCTCACCGGAGGATTTGGAGCTTGTGAAAGGCTCGCCGAAAATGAGAAGGCATTTTATGGACACATCTATAAGCTCGCTTTCACCGAGGTATCTGTCCGAGCTTGTAATATATCATAAAGTCCTTGCACAGAAGAATAATCTTTTGCGAAGTGCAAGGCTTGGTAACAAAAAAGCAGTGGATAACATTGATGTATGGAATATCCAGCTTGCATCAGCAGGTGTGAGAATTATGAAGGAAAGGCAGAATTTTATCAACGGTTTGTCCATGGAAGCTCTTCCTATTCATAAGGATATTGCAGAAAGTGAACTTAGGATAGAATACAGTCCGAGCTTTGAGGCTGAAATACTTGAGTCTAACAATCCGGAAATGACCTATCTTACACGTCTTGAGGAAGTAAAGCAAAGAGAAATCGAGAACGGGAGTGCCCTTTATGGTATACAACGTGACGAAATACGCTTTTTTATAAATGATAACGAGGCAAAGCTATACGCAAGCCAGGGTCAGCAACGTACAATAGTTCTTTGTATGAAACTGGCACTTACAGAATATATAAAACGCAGACGTGATGAATATCCTGTATTGCTGTTTGACGATATAATGAGTGAACTTGATGAAAAGCATAGGCATTATCTTGCAGACAGTATCAAGGATAAACAGGTGCTTTTAACCTGTACAGACAGGGAACAGAGCAAGGCGGCTAAGATAATAAAGATAGAAAACGGCAAAGCCATAATAAAATAAAAGGAGGTTCTTCTGATGTATCTGCATGTGGGCGGAGATAAAGCCGTTAATATGAATGACATTGTAGCCATTTTTGATATGGATAATACTACCATAACGGCAAGGGGCAGAAAGTTCCTAAATGCTGCAGGAACACGCAATGAGATTGCGGATGTATCAGAGGACTTGCCAAGGTCTTATATAGTAACTGAGTCGGACGGAAAAAGCAAGGTTTATATTTCCTCGCTTTCGCCTCAGACTTTGATAAAACGTGCAACTGGTAGAAAATAATATATAATACAGGAGAAGAGAAATGAGTATTGAAAAAATCGAAACAAAGTATGACGAAAATCAAATACAGGTTTTGGAAGGCTTAGATGCGGTAAGAAAGAGACCGGGTATGTATATCGGTTCGACTTCATCTGCGGGTTTGCACCATCTTGTTTACGAGATTGTGGATAACTCAATCGACGAGGCGTTGGCAGGCTTTTGTGATGAAATTCGAGTTGAAATAAACCCCGATAATTCTGTAACTGTAACCGACAACGGACGTGGTATCCCTGTTGGAATCCATCCGCAGCAGGGTATTCCGACTGTTGAGGTTGTACTTACTATTCTTCATGCCGGTGGTAAATTTGGCGGCGGCGGATATAAGGTTTCCGGTGGTCTTCATGGTGTTGGTTCGTCAGTTGTTAATGCACTTTCGGAACGCCTTGAGGTAGAGGTTTCTGACGGTGAGCATATCCACTTCCAGAGCTACGAAAGAGGTAAGCCGACTTGCAAGCTTAAAGTTATAGGGGACACTAAAAAAACTGGAACAAAAATTACATTTCTTCCTGACCCTGAGATTTTTGAGGTGCTCGAATTTGATTATGAGGTGCTTTTAAAACGTCTTCGTGAGCAGGCGTTTTTGAATCAGGGTGTCAAGATTATATTTATTGACCATCGAAGCGAAGAGCCGACTGAAAATGTGCTTTTTGCAGAGGGCGGTATTCGTGAGTTTGTAACATTCCTGAATAAGAATAAAGACCCAATGCACGAGGATATCATATACTTTTCAGCCGCAAGAAAGGATATGGAAGTAGAGGTTGCTATGCAGTATACCGATGCTTATAGTGAAACTATTTTGAGCTTTGCCAATAATATTCATACTATTGACGGCGGTATGCACGAAACAGGCTTTAAGTCCGGTCTTACAAGGGTTATAAACGAGTATGCAAGAAAGTATAATCTTTTAAAGGAAAAGGACGAAAACCTTTCCGGTGAGGATACCAGAGAGGGTTTGACTGCAGTTATCAGCGTAAAGGTTTCTGAGGCACAGTTTGAGGGACAGACCAAAACAAAGCTCGGTAACTCGGAAGCAAGAGCACTTGTTGAGGGTGCTTTAGGCGATAAGCTTTCGGCATTTTTGGAGGAAAATCCGAGAATTGCCAAGACAATTGTTGAAAAGACAATCAGCGCATCTCGTGCGCGAGAAGCTGCAAGAAGAGCAAGAGATGCTTCGAGAAAGGACAGCAAGGCAGGAATGTCTGCAACGCTTGGTAAGCTTGCGCGTTGTATTGATGAGGGTGCTCCGTATACTGAAATTTATATCGTCGAGGGAGATTCTGCAGGCGGTACTGCTAAACAGGGCAGAAACAGACACTTCCAGGCAATTCTTCCGCTTTGGGGTAAGATGCTTAACGTCGAGAAATCGCGAATTGATAAGGTTTACGGTAACGATAAACTACTTCCTGTTATTCAGGCTTTGGGAACAGGTATTGGTGATGAGTTTGATATAGAAAAACTTAAGTACGGCAAGATTATTATAATGGCCGATGCCGATGTCGACGGCTCACATATCAGAACCTTGCTTTTGACCTTCTTCTTCCGTTATATGAGACCGCTGGTTGAAAACGGTAATATTTACCTTGCACAGCCGCCTCTTTTCAAGGTGTTTAAGGGTAAGAACAAGAATCTTGTAGAGAAGTTTGCATACAGCGACCTTGAAAGAGACCAGCTTATCCAAGAGATGGGTCCCGGATGTAAGGTACAGAGATATAAGGGTCTTGGAGAGATGGACGTTAATGAGCTTTGGGACACTACTATGAACCCCGAAACAAGAACAATCCTCAGAGTTACTCTTGAGGACGCAATCGCAGCCGACCAGATATTTACAGTCCTGATGGGCGATAAGGTTGAACCAAGACGTGAGTTTATCGAACAGAACGCAAAGTACGTTGTAAATTTAGATATATAACAAAAAGCCTCCGACTTTTTCGGAGGCTTTGACTCTTTATGCTGGTCTTACTGCGTTGAAGTCGCCGACAGGGTGGAGAGTATGCTCGGATTTTGGGTCAAAATGAGTAAGTTCCTTATCTGCTAAAAGGCTTGCACGACATATGGAATAATAGCCGTAATGCGAACGGACTGAGTCCATAGCAAGCTCTAAGGCACGTCTGCGGTTAGCAACTTCATCTTCGGGAAAGAGTGAAATCTGTGCATCGGGCTTGTATGGAGAAACACTGCTTACATTGATACCTACCGACCTTAGCGGTTTGTCATCGCTCAGCGTATAACATTCGTGAAAGAGCGACAATGCCGCCTCGGCAATATCAAAAGCAGTATCAATCTTATTAGGAAGAGTTTTGCGATGAGTGAATGAAGTGAGGTCTTTTCGTCTTAACCATATTGTAACAACATTTCCGCTTAGATTTTGCTCGCGAAGACGTCTTGCAACACTGTCGGCAAGTACAAAAAATATTCTTTTTACATCCTCATCACAAACCAAATCACGCACAGCTGTTGTGCTGTTACCAACCGATTTTACCTGTGGTTCGGTTATGGCTTTTCGTACAACAGAAACATCACAACCTGTGGCGAAGGAGTGGATAAGAAGTCCGTTTTTGCCCAGCCAGCTTTTAAGATGTTCGGGCTTGGCTCTTGCAATATCGCCTATTGTGAATATTCCCCTCGTTTCAAGCTTTTCTTTGGTTGCGCGTCCTACATAAATAAGACTGTCGCAAGGACTTTTCCAGACGACGTCTTTGTAATTATCACGGCTTATGACGGTTATGGCATCAGGTTTTTTGTAATCGGATGCAAACTTGGCAAACACCTTGCAGAATGAAACGCCAATACTGACTGTTATGTGCAGCTCTCGCTTAATTCTGTCGGAAATTTCTCTTGCAACTGCTTCGCCATCAGCTACAGTTTTTGCTAAATTTGAAATATCCATCCAAGCCTCATCGCAACCAAAAGGCTCAATGTTGTTGCTGTAATCGGCAAGTATAGCACGCATAAGTTCGGAATGCCGTAGGTATCTTTGTGGATTGGTTTTTAGAATAACAAGATTTGGACATTTTGCAAGCGCGTGCTGAATTTGTTCGCCTGTTTTAACCCCAAACCCACGTTTTGCATTATAATTTGCAGTAAGTATTATACCGTGCCTTGCTTTAGCATCTCCGCATACTGCCACGGGAAAAGCGGCAAGACTTGGATTATATGCAGTTTCTACCGATGCGAAAAAGCAATTTGCATCTATATGAAGAATAACCCTATCCATAAATACCCCCATAAATACGAATATATGTTCGTATTTATAATAACACAGACGAGTGATAAAGTCAAGACAAAATACGAATATACGTTCGTCAAAATTCGGAAAGGATACTGATTATGGAAGTAATATTATATACGATTGCTGTTTGGAACTTAGTTGTATTTTTGATATATGGAATTGATAAGATGAAAGCTGTTAAAAATAAATGGAGAATAAGTGAAAAAGCGCTTTTGGTATCAGCATTTTTACTTGGAGGAGTGGGGGCGTTTTTCGGTATGAGAATATGGCGGCACAAGACAAAGCATACATTATTTAATGTACTTGTTCCTTTCTCAGCAATTCTGACAGTTGTAGTTACGGGGGTTATACTAAAATAAAAAAGGGCCGATGCGGGCATCGACCCCTGTGTTTAGCAACAAACGTTATGTTTTACTCGATCTGCTTCTTCGGACTTTTTTGCATCGTTCCATCGGTCAAGTGTTCCGACCAGATAGCCTGTAACACGTCTTATGCGGTTAAAGGGAATAGGCTCAAAGGTATATTTGAGGTCAACATATTCACCATCAACAGTAATGTCAATAGCTGTAAGCTTTTTGCCTGGGTTTGTGTCGGTTGCTCTTTTTACATATGCGTCAATTTCTGACTTGGAAAGTTTTGCACCTGTTACATTTATAGTCATAATATATCCCTCCATTTAGTGTGTAGTTTTGATTTCAAGTGTATTGTAGCACAATATATCGTGCCATTCTGTTGCAAATGCAACAAATTAATAAAAAATTTTACTGTTGCAAAAATAGTCTGCAGGTGTTATAATAGTTTTGGAAAATGTTTAAATTTACAGGGAGTGTAATGTATGTTAGGATTAACATTAGAAGGCGGCGCATCAAGATCTATATATTCGTGCGGAGTTATGGATGTATTGCTGGAGGAAGGGATAATGGCAGACCGCGTAATAGGTGTGTCAGCGGGGGTGTCCTTCGCAACATCGTATGTAGCTAAACAACACGGAAGAAATCTCAGAATTGCTAAAAAGTATTTTCACGATAAAAGGTATATGGGAATACGACATCTTTTGAATCCGAAAAACAAGAGTTATTATAACCTTGACTTTGTATTTTATGAGCTACCTGAAAAGCTCGACCCGCTTGATTACGAAACATTTGAGAGTTATGAGGGAAAATTTTTCGGAGTGCTTACTGATATTGAAACGGGTGAGGCTATTTATCCCGAAATTCCAAGAGACGACCATAAGGGTATATACCTTCGCGCGAGTTGTGCACTGCCGATATTGTTTCCGATATTTAAAATAAACGGACGTAAGTATATGGATGGCGGCATTGTTGATTCTATACCTTTTAAGAAGGCAATGGAGGAAGGCTGTGACAAGAATATAGTTGTCTTGACAAGAGAAATTGGTTATAGAAAAACGACCGACCGTTCTACTGCTTATGCTGCACGAAAGTTTAAAAAATATAAGCAATTTTCTGATAGGCTTTTAGGTAGAGCTGATATGTATAACGGTAAGGTAGCAGAGCTCGAAAGGCTTGAAAAAGAAGGGAAGGTATTTATTTTCCGCCCGGATGATACAAAAGGTATTGGAAGAACGGAATCTGACCCTGAAGTTCTTCAGATGCTTTATGACAAGGGAGTAAACGATGCTAAGCGCCGTATGGCAGAACTAAAAGAATATTTGGCAAAATAAATTTTTACATATGAAAAAACCGTCATTCTCAAAATGACGATTTTTTTCATATATTAAGTATTTTTGTCGCAATGTCAAAGTAGATTACAAGTGATATTGCATCGACAATTGTTGTTATAAACGGACTTGCCATAACTGCGGGGTCAAGGTGTAGTTTTTTTGCAAGCATTGGCAGAGAACAGCCTACAAGCTTTGCGAAAAGTACAGTACCGACAAGCGCAGAGCTTACAATGAGTGAAATATCAACGCCTGCACGGTCGATAAATGCAAGCTTGGCGAAATTTACTACTCCGAGAGTTATACCACAAAGGATTGCAACTCTGAGCTCTTTAAACATTACTTTTAAGGTATCACGGAAGGTTATGTCTCCAAGCGATAGACTTCGGATAATTGTAACCGATGACTGAGAACCGGAGTTACCGCCTGTACCCATCAGCATCGGAATAAATGACGTCAATATTCCATATGCTAAAAATGCAGCCTCGTAGTGATTTATAATACTTTGGGTAAAGGTTGCAGAAAGCATCATAAGCAGAAGCCAAGGAATTCTTTGACGGAAAATTTCAAAAACACCTGTACGCAGATACGGCTTATCAGACGGAATAATAGCCGCCATCTTTTCGATATCCTCTGTGGCCTCTTCGGTGATGACGTCAATAGCATCATCGACGGTAATAATTCCTACAATTCTTTTTTCTTTGTCTACAACGGGGAGTGCAAGGAAATCATATTTTTCAAACTGACTTGCTGCATACTCCTGGTCATCGGTTGTATTAACGTATATTATATTGGTTTCCATTATTTCCTCAAGAGTGCAGGAATAGTCGTTGAGGAGCAGATCCTTGACTGTTACAAGACCTTCGAGAATGCGGTTGTTATCTGTTACATAACAGGTATATATAGTTTCCTTATCAGTACCTTTTCGTCTTATGTGAGTAAATGCGTCTTCTACTGTCATATCCTTGCGGAGATTAACATACTCAGTTGTCATAATGCTGCCCGCACTATCAGGAGGATAGCGGAGCATCTGATTAATATCACGACGCATTTCGCTGTCAGCGTGTCTGAGAATTCTGCTTACAACATTTGCTGGCATTTCCTCAATGATGTCAACAGCATCGTCGACGTACAGTTCATCGACGATCTCTTTCAGCTCATTATCTGAAAATCCGATTATAAGAGCCTCCTGCATATCAGGGTCAAGCTCGACAAACACTTCTGCTGCTGTTTCTTTGGGTAAAAGACGGAACATAATTGCGCGGTGCCGTTCGGACAGCTCTGAAAAATGCACAGCAACGTCGGCAGGTTCAAGACTTATTAATAATTCTTTGAGTTCTTGATAATTTTTGTCTTCCAGCAGTTGTAAAAAACTCTTGTGCATTTCCATCACCTCCTGTTATAAGTTAAAGAATATTAGTCAAGTGAAATATGTTCCGGAGTTGGTGCCGGAGTTGGTGTCGGTGTTGTAACGGGGACGGGAGTAGTCGGGGCAACAGTAGGTGTTGCGGTAGCGTCTGTTGCTGATGTTGGCTCTGGTGAAGTAGAAGCGTCAGGACTTGGCGAAGTGCTGTCAGGGGAAACCGATGGTTCGTCTCCTGGGTGCGAGTTCTTGCAGAAACGTGATGGGATATTTCCTGCGACAAAGTATCCGCTGATTGCATATTTGCATCCAACCGATGCAAGCATACCCGTTTTAGAGCATATAGAAGTTCTCTTAACTGATCCTGGTGCTTCAAAGCCGTCGGAAGTTAATCCGTTATGGATTTTATTCATTACATTTTTCCAGATAACACAAGACGGATTGTTTCTGATACCGACTGTCTTTAGATTTTGTGGTCTATCAAAACCAAACCATACGGCACCTACATAATGTGTTGTATAGCCTACAAACCATTTATCCTTATTATCATTAGTTGTACCGGTTTTTCCGTAGGCGGGAATGTTGTTAAGCTTAGCTGAACGTGCTGTACCTGAGCTGCCTGTTACAACATCACCGAGCATCTCTGTCATTATGAAAGCCGTTGCTTCGCTTACTGCACGCTGAGGCTTTTCGTCAAATTCGAGCAAAATCTCTCCTGTGCTGTCGAGTACCTTGGTATATGTGTGAGGTGTGTTGTAAACACCACCATTTGCTAATGCACCGTATGCGCCTGCCATATCACGAACAGTTACGCCATTTGTAAGGCCGCCGAGCCCCAATGATGCAAGACTCTTGTCCTCTGGTACTACATTATCTAAATGAAATTTGTTTTTAGCAAAATTATAGCTGTTTTCGATGCCTAAAAGCTGAAGAGCTTTAACAGCAGTAGTATTTGAAGATATTTCGATACATTTTGAAAGCACCATATCTCCTTTGAAACCGCTATACGAATTGGACGGACTCCAATCGCCAATAGAAACCTTTTCATCTTTTAGCACAGTGGCAGAGTTAAGCTTGCCTAGTTCAATTCCGGGTGCATATACCGATAATGGTTTAATTGATGAACCGGGTTGTCTTTTTGCTTGAGTTGCGCGGTTTAGGCCTCTTGCCTCGGTCTTTTTGTCAGCTCCGCCGACTAAACCTTTAATTTCGCCTGTCTTAGGGTCTAAAACTACCATTGCAGACTGTGGTCCCTTGTTGGCAGGGAAGCCGATTCTGTTTTCATAAACATTTTCCATTTCTTCCTGTACAGATTTATCCATTGTGGTATAAATCTTAAGACCACCTGAAAAGACCTGCTGTTCGGCAAATGTTTCAGAATAGCCTTTCTGGTTAATTAGGTCATTTATTACATCGTTAATAACAGCATCGACAAAATATGAATAAACAGCTTTCTTAGATGCGGTAGCAGATGTACTTAAGCCTAAGGGACTGTCCTTTGCTGCGTTGTATTCTTCTTTTGTGATGTAATCGTGCTGATACATTTTTTTAAGAACAGTATTTCGTTTTGCCAGTGCGTTTTCAGGGTTTCTGATGGGGTCATAATAGGTGGGGCGCTGAGTTATACCTACTATGAGTGCCGCCTCAGCAGGTGTAACATCTTTTGCCTTCTTTGAAAAATAGAAATTAGACGCTGCCTCAACACCGTTACACTGGTTAGAAAAGTAGCTGATATTTAGGTACATAGTAAGTATTGCGTCCTTGTTATCTAATTGCTTTTCTAATGCAACAGCTCGCATCATTTCTTTGACTTTTCTTGTAACAGACCTGTCCTTTTCATTGGTTATATTCTTGATAAGCTGCTGAGTGATGGTACTTCCGCCATATGAGGCATCGCCTATACCGATTTTGGACAGTCCCCACTTAATTGCAGCTCCAAATGTTCGTTTTAAATCAATGCCGCCATGCTGATAAAATCTCTCGTCCTCAATTGCCACTGCAGCATTCTTAAAGTTTATACTGATATCTTCGGAATCCACCCATACTCGACGTTCGCCTTCGTGGTGCAATTGAACTTCCTCAATCGCATTGCCATTTTCGTCGTTGTAGTAGACAAAGGATGAATAGTTAAGTGCAAGATTTTGCACATTCATATCCTTCAGGTCATTCGAAACAGCAGTGTACATTCCTGCTCCGATTCCAATCACTACTATCAGTGCAATAAATATAGCAATACCGAGGGGAGCACCGATTTTTTGAAAAAGTGTAATAACAGAAAGTTTTACGTTATTTACCTTTTTGGTTGACTTCTTTCTTGTACCGGGTTTCTTTGCTTCGTTTGGTTTAGCAGACCTTGCAGAAGTGGTCTTTGTTGATGTGCTTTTCTTTGTAGATGTGCTTCTTGAAGAAGTGCTTTTTGCAGAAGCTGCACGTGTTCTTTTTGCTTTGCTGTCTGCAGCTGCTATTTTAGAGGTATCAAGCTTTTTTGTGTCGTCACGAGTGCTTCTGGCACGGACTTTTGATTCAAGTTTGTCGGCAGGTATGTAGCTGTCGAGCGAACGTGTCTTATAGCCTGCACTTGCTATCTGACGTCTTACATCAGAGGAACTGTCATCCAAAAGGTATTTACGTCTGTAATCTGCCTCTGTACGTTTTTTTACTTCAGTTGTCTTTCTTCTGGTTTCAGGCTTTTTTCTTGCGTGCTTCAACTGTCTGTTGCACCTCCCGTAAAATATTATCTTTTCTTATTATCCAAATTATTCACATAAAAATCTTCATAATATATTATAGTACAAAACTGGAGGTTTTGCAACAGTTTTCTTTATCCTGAATAAATTTTATTATAATGCACACCATAAACAAAAATACAAATAATGGAAGGTTTGAATATTATGAATAAATTTAAAGCACTGTTTCTTACGATTATAGTTGTTGGTGCAGTAGTATTTGCCGTATCAATGGCAATTACTGAGAACGAAATACCCAAGGAGCCTTTTGCTAGAAATGCAAATCCTGAACCTACAGAGGTAGTAAAAGATACGCTGCTTGAGGAGGGTGAAACTTTTTTGCTGATTGCAGAAGACAGTTATTTGAATTTATATAATTCTGACATAAACGGAGCTTTAAAGAAAAGTGAGCAAATTAACTTCAGTCTATTTCCGGCAGAGGATATCGCTGAGCTTAGAAAGGGAAAGACTTTTCAAAGTGAATTGGAAGCATATGCAGCGATGGAAGATTTCGTTAATTAGAAAACGGAAGAAAATAAAAGAAAATAGAAGTAAATAAAAGAATATTAAGAAAAATATGGTAAAATTATCAAATTCCGTTAATTAGTCATATTTGATATATGATTTAAAATAAGTATAATAATATTAGCACTCAAACAAGAGGAGTGCTAATAATCAAAAGGAGGACATATGATTATGAATATCAAGCCATTGGCAGACAGAGTAGTTATAAAGATGCTCGAGGCTGAGGAAACAACAAAGAGCGGTATTATTTTAACAAGTGCAGCACAAGAAAAACCGCAGATTGCGGAGATTGTTGCAGTAGGACCGGGGGGTATAGTTGACGGTAAAGAGGTAGTAATGGAGGTTAAGGTTGGCGATAAGGTGCTTATCTCCAAGTATGCCGGCACAGAGGTTAAGCTTGATGGTGAGGAATATACAATTCTTCGTCAGAGTGAAATTCTTGCTGTCGTATTATAATGATTTGAAAGGAATGAACATAAATGGCTAAACAGATTATTTTTGGCGAGGAAGCAAGAAGTGCGCTCCAAAAGGGTGTGGATTGCCTTGCTGATACAGTTAAAATTACACTTGGACCTAAGGGCAGAAATGTAGTGCTTGACAAGAAATTCGGCTCTCCACTTATTACAAATGACGGTGTGACAATTGCTAAGGAGATTGAGCTTGAGGACCCGTTTGAGAATATGGGTGCGCAACTTGTAAAAGAGGTTGCAACAAAGACTAATGACGTAGCAGGCGATGGTACTACAACTGCTACACTTCTCGCACAGGCACTCGTAAGAGAGGGAGCAAAGAACGTAACAGCAGGTGCAAACCCAATGATTATAAGAAAGGGTATCCAGAAGGCTGTTGATGCTGCAGTTTCAGAGCTTGTTAAAAATTCAAGAGCAGTTGCAGGAAGAGATGACATTGCAAGGGTAGCCGCAGTTTCAGCAGCAAATGAAACAATCGGTGAGCTTATTGCGGAGGCTATGGAAAAGGTTACTGCAGATGGTGTAATTACTGTTGAGGAGTCAAAGACTGCAGAAACATATTCTGAGATTGTAGAAGGAATGCAGTTTGACCGTGGTTATATTACACCGTATATGGTAACAGACACTGACAAGATGGAAGCTGTTTTGGATGATGCTTTCATTCTTATCACAGATAAAAAGATTTCAAACATTCAGGAAATTCTTCCGCTTTTGGAGCAGATTGTGCAGATGGGCAAGAAGCTTATGATAATTGCTGAAGATGTAGAGGGCGAAGCTCTTTCAACACTCATTGTAAATAAGCTCCGTGGCACATTTATCTGTGTTCCTGTTAAAGCACCGGGCTTTGGTGACAGAAGAAAGGCTATGCTTCAGGATATAGCAATTCTTACAGGTGGTGAGGTTATATCAGAGGAACTCGGTCTTGACCTTAAGGATACACAAATTTCCCAACTTGGTCGTGCACGTCAGGTTAAAATCCAGAAGGAGAATACTGTTATAGTTGACGGTGCAGGCTCCAAGGAAGCAATAGCTGACAGAGTTAAGCAGATTAGAAATGAGATGGAAGTTTCCACTTCGGAATTCGATAAAGAAAAGCTTCAGGAACGTCTTGCTAAGCTTGCAGGCGGTGTTGCAGTTATCAAGGTTGGTGCAGCTACAGAAACAGAAATGAAGGAAATGAAGCTCAGAATTGAAGATGCTCTTGCAGCTACCAAGGCAGCTGTTGAAGAGGGTATAGTTGCCGGCGGCGGCACAAGCTATATTGATGTTCTTCCGAGCATCGAAAAGCTTTTAGCTGACTGTGAGGGCGACGAAAAGACAGGTGTCCAGATTGTTTTGAAGGCACTTGAAGAGCCGGTTAAGCAGATTGCTAAGAATGCAGGCGTTGAAGGTTCTGTGATTGTTGATAAGGTTAAGAACTGTGAGGTTGGCGTTGGTTACAATGCGCTTACTGATGAGTATGTTGATATGATTTCAGCAGGTGTTGTTGACCCGGTTAAGGTAACAAGAAGTGCACTTCAGAACGCAGCATCTATTGCGGCAACCTTGCTCACAACAGAAAGCCTGGTAACAGATATTCCTGAGCCGGTAAAGCCGGCTATGCCTGACCCGTCTATGGGTGGAATGTACTAAAAAATCAAAGCGGCTAAAATTAAGCCGCTTTTTTCTTGTAAAATGTACTTGAAATCTTCGTAAGTGTATGATATAATATATCATTAGTAATTGAAGAGAATAGGAGGCGACTGTAATGACAGCAGAAAAAACAAAGAAGAAAAAGCAGCTGACATATAAGGGAAAGCCCATATACAGACAGGGTAACAGAATTTATTACGGTAATCTTGAGGACGATTTGATTTTGGTTATAGATATTGTTGAAACTAAAAAGATATTCGGACGTGAAATTACCAAAAAAGTGGTCTTTGAGGTTCAGGATAATACAGGTGAGCTTGGCAAAGGTGCTACCTTCCGTAAGGGAGAAAGAGATAATCTTTATAAGGCGTTTGATATGGGCAGCTGGTGGCTGCAGGACGCACTTGATATGCAAGCTAAAATGGGACAGTAAGAGAAACGGAGAACGAGTATGTCGTTCTCCGTTTTTGCTTTTTTTGTAATTTTTTATAATAATTTTTTTCTTTTGTTATGGGCAATATAAAACCGAATAAAAAATTATAAATATAGATGAAAGGAACCGGTTTTATATTATGAAAATTTCGGTAAAAAAGAGTATGAATCTTAAGGGTGAAATAACTGCTGGAGGTTCAAAAAACGCGGCACTTCCTATAATGGCAGCAACACTTCTTTGCGGTGAAACCTGCGAACTGTGTAATGTGCCTGAGCTTGCAGATACGGATAATATGAGAAATATAATGAAAGAACTCGGCTGCAAAATTATCGAAAACAAGTTTGATTCTTCAGGTCTTTACAGTACAAGTGCACCATATGAGGGAGTAAAAAAACTACGCGGCTCTTTTTTGCTTGCAGCACCGCTTCTTTCACGTTTGGGAAGAGCTCAAATTCCGCTTCCGGGAGGATGCCCTATTGGTACTCGTCCGATTGATTTACACTTAAAAGGCTTTAAAGCATTAGGGGCGGATATTGACACATACCACGGTGTGATTGACCTTAAATGCAAAAAGCTCAGAGGAGGGAGAATTTATCTTGATTTCCCTAGTGTAGGAGCAACAGAAAATCTTGTTATGGCAGCTGTTATGGCAGAAGGCGATACATTGATTGAAAATGCAGCCGCAGAACCTGAGGTTGCAGATTTGTGTGATTTTCTGATTAAGCAGGGTGCTGAAATAGAAGGTGCGGGAGGAAATACTATAAAAATCAAAGGAAAAAGGAGTCTTTGCGGAACAAAGCACACAATAATTCCCGATCGTATCGAGGCAGGGACGTATATCACCGCATTTGCAATAACACACGGAAAAGGTGTTGTCAGGAATGTCAAAAGTGAGCATCAGAAACCTCTTCTCGCCAAGCTTGCAGAAATGGGTGTTGATGTAAGAGAGGATGGTAACGATTTTTATATCGATGCAACGGGTGATATTCATTCTGCGAGCATAAAAACCCTGCCGTATCCCGGATGTCCGACTGATATGCAGGCGCAGTTCACATCACTTTTGTCAGTTTCGGAAGGCACCGGTATGATAGTTGAAACTGTATTTGAAAACAGATTTTTGCATATTGGCGAGCTTTTAAGAATGGGAGCTGTTATTAAAACCGATGGAAGAACATCGGTTATAGAAGGGGTAAAAAGACTGACAGGAGCGAAGGTTGAAGCACATGATTTGAGAGGTGGGGCAGCACTTGCGCTTGCCGGTCTTGTTGCAGAGGGTGAAACTGAAATTTCAGGCGCGGAGCATATTGCAAGAGGCTATGAGGATTTTTGCGAGAAACTAAGTGCAGCAGGAGCAAATATTTGTATTGTTAATGATTGAAATATCATTGCAAAATTATAAAAGAGTGGTATAATATAGTTATATGATAAAAAGGAGCAATTTAAGATGCTTTTTGAATTGGTTACAGGTGGTGCAGGCTCGGGTAAAAGTGCCTGTATTGAAAATAGAATTGAAGAGTGTATAAATAAACGCAAGAAAGCACTTGTCATAGTACCTGAACGCTTTTCTCATATAGAAGAGCGTACTCTTTGTGCAAGGTTTGGAGGTCTTGGACTAAACTTGGTTGAGGTTACAACATTTTCCAAATTGTCAAGAAGGCTTGCGCCTGAAGGTGAATATCTTTTTTCTTCAGGGCGTGAGATGCTTGTGCTTAAAGCTACTAAAGAAAATGAAGCAGCAGGCGATGGTATCTTTGAGGGTGCGTATGAGAGAGGCGGATTTGTAGAACAGATGTCATCTACAATCGGAGAACTCAAAAGAAGCCTTTTGACCCCTGTGATGATACAAAATTTTGAACTTGATGGATTTTTAGGACGTAAAATGTCTGCAATCGGAGCTATATATAAATCCTATAATGCAATGTTCGGCGAAAACTTAAAAGACCCTGATGATAATATGGCAGAACTTGCAGAACTTATTGATACAGAGGGTGGATTTTCTAATACCTCGGTATTTATAGACGGCTTTTCTGACTTTATGCCTGCGCATTATAAAGTGATAGAAGCACTTATAAAAAAAGCAGAGAGTGTTCTGGTTGCACTTACCATAAGTGATGATGGAATAAGAGACAGGGACGGTATATATGCGCCTGTTGCGTACTCTGTGGAAAAGCTTTCTGATATAGCAAATGATATTGGTGCAGTTTATAAACACCATCACCTGGATGGTGAATTTAACTACATTCAATCGGAGGATTTAAAATTTTTCCTTTCTAATTATGACAGTTACAATCCTATAAAGGAAATCCCTGAATGTAAAAATATAAGGCTTAGCGTCTGCACAAATCGCCGTGATGAAATTGAACGTCTTGCAGGACGTATTATGTACGAGGTGCGTGAAAACAATCTCAGATTTAGAGATATCGGTGTAATTATTGGAAATACAGACTCATATTCACATATTATTGATGCTGTATTTTCTGAGTATGGAATTGCGTATTTTACAGACAGCAAGATGTCAGCCCTGGAACATCCGGTAGTAAGGATGGTATTGTCAGTTTTTAGAATTATAAATGAAAACTGGAGTTTTCAGTCGGTGTTTGAATATCTTCGCTCCGGCTTTATATACAAAAAGACGGATAATGGTATAGAAAAAGCTGATAGTAGAGGTATCGACCGTCTTGAAATATATTGTAAGACAAGAGGTATTCGAGGTAAGAACGTTTGGCTTTCGGAGGATGAGTGGAAGATAGCAAAAAAAGGACTATTTGATGCGGCAACAGATACTCGTGAAAGTGATGAGAATATAGAGGACCTTGATGTATTAAGACGTGAGTTGATGGCGCCTTTTTCAATGCTTATGAAAAAAATTCACGGAAGAAGAAAGGTAAAGGACCTTGCTCTTAGTCTGTTTGAATTTTTAGAAGATATATGCTTGTATGAGGGTCTTCTTTTGGAACAGCAAAGCTTTGAAAAGAAAAATCTGCTTGATGAAGCTGCACGTATAGGCGAAGTGTGGGATGCGGTTTTGGAAACTCTTGACCAAGCTGTTCTTACAAGCGGCGAGGAATATATGAGCCGTGAGGATTTTGCCCGTATGATAGAGGCAGGATTTTCTAAATGTGCAATAGACACAGTACCTCCGGGAATAGACAGAGTTTCAGTTGGACGTGCGGATATGAGCCGACCGGTAAGGGTTAAGGCTCTGTTTGTGGTTGGGGCGGTAAGAGGAGAGCTTCCGCCTGAAATGCCAGACGGAGGAATTATTACAGACGCTGACAGAGCGATGCTTGTGGCAAACGGATATGATGTGTTGCAAGGGAAACAGACAAAAATGCGAATTGCGGAGTTTAATCTGTTTTCATCTCTCACAGCTGCGTGTGAGCGTATGTATATAAGCTATCCGGAAATGAATGATGAGGGTTCAAAGACTAGCCCTGCAGCTTTAATAAGCGAAATTGAGCGATGCTTCGGCAATATTGATTCAGCTTACACAAAGGAAACACTGTGGGAAAATATACTTGCATCAGGAAGAAATACATATAATAAGCTTGTATCGCGTATATCAGCAGATATAAATGATGAAGAACGTGAGTTCTGGGACGAAATATGGAGCTGTGTGTCTTCTGAAAATAAGAAAGCTGAGCAGATAAGTGTAAAAAAGGCAGATGAAAATGCCGATTTATCCATATTTGAGTTTGTAGAGGGTACAAGAGAAGATATTATGTCTTCGCTTTCAAGCTATAAATCTGGCACAACACATATAAAACCTGAGACAGCAAAGCGTCTGTACGGTGAAAATAAAAAGTTCAGTATTACTGCATTGCAGAAATATAACGAATGTCCGTTTGCATATTTTGCCAGATACGGTCTTTATCTCGGAGATGACAGTGAATACAAGGTTGGAGGCAGCGATATTGGCAAAATGGTACACTCTGCAGTATGTGAATATTGCCGCAAGGTGCAGGAAAATGCAAATTCCGCAGAAGAAAAGAAGTTATGTTGGGAAATGCTTAGTGAAGAAAAGTCCAAGTCGATAATAGCAGAAATTATTGCAGATATAGAACAGAAAACAATTGAATCTAATCCTGACTTTTGCGCAGAAAGGCTCGCTCTTATTTGTAAAAAAGTAACTAACACTTTAAACCGTTCTGCTAAAGTGATAAAAGATAGTCTGATATCTGGCGGCTTTTCTGCAGTAGAGTTTGAAAAAGAGTTTAAATGCACTCTAAAGAGAGACAATGATACGGTTGATATAGAGGGAGTGATAGATAGGCTTGATACTGCAGATGATGAGAAAGGTAAGCTTTTAAGAATTATTGACTATAAAACAGGAGCGCAAAAGTTCTCGGTTGCGGATATTTATAATAAAACCGATTTGCAGTTAATCATTTACGCTCTTGCAGCTCAAGATATGTACAAAGAAGAAAATGCCAAGGTTGCAGCTGTAATGTATAACAAGGTAAGAGATGAGCTTGTAAAAACTGAATTTGGTTCACCCGCTGCTATAACGGCAGCACCGCTTGACGGAGTTATTATAACAGATGACGATTCAACAGCAGATAATGAAATTAGAATACACGACATAGCTCTTGCAGATAAAGAGGCAAGGTCCACCTTCTTACCCTTACAGACAAAAAAAGCCGGGGGGCTTAAAAAGAGTAATGCCATAATTTCTCGTGCTAAGTTTAATATGCTGACCAGATATGTAACCAAAACTGCGATTGAGACAAAGAATAATGTTCTTGGTGGGTATATAGCCCCATATCCTGCGGAAGATAATGAACATTCTCCTTGTGATTGGTGTGAATATTCTGCAGTATGTCTTCATAATAACGAAAGAGACGGAGTCAGAGTCAAGCTTACTGCAAGCGGAAAAGCATGGGAGAAAATCGAGATGGAGGACACAAATGAGTAATGTAGTATGGACTAAGGAGCAAGAGTCTGCAATAGTTGCAAGAGATGCCAAAGTCCTTGTAAATGCTGCTGCTGGCTCAGGTAAAACAGCAGTACTAACATCTAGAATTATAAGAAGACTTATTCCCGATAATGATGAAAAGCCTGTCAGAGCGGACAGGTTGCTTGTCGTTACTTTTACCCGTGCTGCAGCGGCTGAAATGCGTGAAAGAATTGAACGTGGTCTTAAAAATGAGCTTATTAAAGCCTCAGAAAACGGTGATTTAAAGAAAAGACGCTTTGTTTCAAATCAGATTAAGCAGCTTTCAGGTGCTAAAATAAGTACAATTGACTCTTTTTGCCAGTCAATAGTTAAGGAATATTTTCATATCCTTAATATCAGCCCAAGCTTTCAAATAGTTCAAAAATCTGAAGAAAAGCTGATGCGTGAAGAGGTTTTTGACAGACTGACCGAAAAAATGTACAAGGAAAAGAATGGGTCATTTATTATGCTTGCAGAAAGCTTAGCAAGAAGCGGTAGAGAAGACAGTGTGCGTGAGCTTGTAGAAAAATTATATGATTTTTCGGCTAATCTTGCTTATCCGCAAGAGTTTATAGATAATGCTGCCGAGCAGTATTTGTGTGAAAAAGGATTTTATTCAACTGAATGGGCAAAACGGATTGAAAACTCGATTAATGAAAAACTTAAGGTTTATTTGAACATTTATAATGACAGCTTACTTGATATGCTGACGGAAGATTGTTTGATTTCTCTTATAACAGCAGAAAGAGACTCTATTCAGGAACTATACAATATGCCCCTTGTGGAAAAAATGACAGCAATGCGTGAGTTTAAAGCTGAGAAAAAAGCTACAGAATATGGTATAATAACGACAATTACGGATAATATTGCAGATTCAATCAGGGAAGATGGTAATGCTTTTCCTGAAGATACTACTGAACTTGAGCAAATATTGAAGGATATATACTATCCTCAGGCACGCGCACTTGCTGATGTAACAATAGAGTTTATAAAGGAGCTTGATAACACAAAACGAATGAATTCTGTTTTGAGCTTTTCTGATATTGAGAGGATGACGTATTCTCTGTTGGCTGACAATGAAGCTATAAGAGAAGAAATTAAGGGCAGATATGATGAAATACTGATTGATGAGTATCAGGACACCAATGCACTTCAGGACGGTATTTTTGAAATGATTACCGATGGCAAAAATCTGTTTATGGTTGGTGATATGAAGCAGAGCATATACCGTTTCAGAGGTTCAGAACCGCTTGTGTTCAGAGGAAAAGCTGATACTTACAAATCACGAAAGAATGCAAAAGAAAGAAAGATAACACTTTCTAAAAATTTCAGAAGCAGAAAAGAAGTTTTAAATTCTGTAAACGAGTTGTTTGAGTCTTGTATGAGCCGTGTTGTCGGTGAAATTGAATATGACAAATCTCAAAAACTAAACCTCGGAAACGACGGCTATGAAAAGAACAGCGAAGATTATACATCCGAATTTGTTTTGATAGAACAGGATAAGAACGGAGAAAATGCACCAAGCCGGGCGGAGCTTGAAGCAGAATACATAGCGAGACGAATAGTTGATATGAAGAAGAACAGATTTCTTGTGCGTGATAAGATTGAAGTTCAAAAGGATGGTGTTGTACAACTTGTAGATAGTACAAGGCCAATTAGAAATTCTGATATACTTATACTTATGTCATCACACAAAACGGACGGTCCGATATTTCGTGAAACGCTTATGAAATACGGTATTGACTGCTATTGCGACCATGAAGGCTTTTTTATACAGCCGGAAATAAAATTGATGATGTCTCTTTTGCGTGCAATAGAAAATCCGCAGCTTGATATTCCTCTTGTTGCTGTAATGCGTTCGGTTATTGGAGGCTTTACAGATGATGAAATAGCAACAATAAGGGCGTATGAGAGCAAGAAAAGCTTTTTTGATGCACTTTGCTCTGTATATGAAAAGTACCTGTTGTTGAAAGATAAGGGTAATGTTGGCGAAGGTGCAGAGCTTTTTGGCGAAAAGGTGGCATCCTTTGTTGAAAGAATGAATATATGGCGAGATGAATCGAGATACTTAAGTGCTGAACGTATGATAAATATGCTCTATGAGCAAACTGGAATATACTCATTCTTTGGAGCAACCGATTCAGGACAGGCGGTTGCAAATCTGCAGCTTCTCTTTGACCGTGCTAAGCAATATGAAAGAGCCGGTTACAGAGGCTTGTCTGCATTTCTGAAATATATGGAAAAGCTTGAAAAAACAGGTGATGACCTTGAAGGAGCAGGCTTTTCGGTTGGCGGTGATTATGTAAGGATAATGACAATTCATAAAAGCAAGGGTCTTGAAGAGCCGGTTGTTTTCCTTGCAGGAACAGGCAAACGGTTTAACACAAAAGATGCGAGCGGCAGATTGGTTATGCACAATCGTCTTGGATTTTCTCTTGATTATATGAACTATAATGAAAATATCCTGATACAGTCAGTTGTAAAGGGTATGTTTGCAAGCGCAATTAATGAGGAGCTTCTCTCGGAAGAGATGAGAAAGCTATATGTTGCCTTGACAAGAGCCAAAGAAAAGATTATTGTTACAGCTCATATAGAAAAAAATTCAAAAACTGAAGCATTAATGGAAAATTGGAAGGAAATTGGCAGTATAAATATGGCATCAGAAGCGGCATATGCAAAAACATTTGCTGATTGGATAGGTCCTGTTTCTATGAATTCTGATTTCTGGAATTTTGTATTTGTAGAAAACCTTGAGCTTCAAAAAAAGACAACAGAGGAAAAGAAGATTGATAATATTGATCTTCCTGACATAAAAACTGCTTTGTCAATACTTAATTATTCGTATCCGTATGCTGCAATAGGTATAAAATCAAAAGCAGCAGTTTCGGATTTTAAAGGTTTTCATAAGAGTAAGCTTGCTGAAAAACCAAAATTTATGGCGGGTAAAAGAATGAACGGTGCAGAGTTCGGTACAGCCGTTCATAAAATAATGGAAACATTGCCACGTGAAAAAGGAAATGACGAAGTATTTATTAAAAGGCATCTTGAATTGCTTACAGAAGCAGGCTTTATCACAGAAGAGATTGCGAAAACAGTAAATGCACAAAAGATTTTAAGATTCTATTCGTCAGAATTGGGTAAACGTTATATAGCTGCTGATAAGGTAAATCTGGAAAGTGAATTTGAAATAGGGATTGATGCTTCAAAACTAACAGGTGATATGTCATTAGAGGGTGAAGAGGTCTTGCTGCAGGGAGTAATTGACTGTTGGTTTGAGGAAGATGACGGGATTGTTTTAATTGATTACAAAACCGACAGAGTTAAAGAAATTGACGAAATTCACCAAAAATATGACATTCAGCTTCAGTTATATGCAGAAGCATTAGAAAAAATAGCTAAAAAAAGGGTAAAAGAAAAATTTATATATTTATTTTCTATGGATTGTGTGGTACAATGTTAAAAGATAAATGAAAGGTAAATGATAATATGTGGCTTAGTGATGGCTGGAAAGAATACAGACTAATTGACTCGGGCGGTGGAGAAAAGCTTGAATATTGGGGCGAACAGGTTTTAAGACGTCCAGACCCGCAGGCAATCTGGAGCGAAAAGGACAAAACACCGCTTTGGAATAATGCTGACGCAGTTTACCATCGCTCTAAGAGCGGCGGCGGGAGCTGGGAGATAAAAAATAAGAATATGCCTCAAAGATGGCAGGTTAAATATAATGACCTTGTGTTCAATATTAAACCTATGGGGTTTAAACATACGGGACTGTTTCCGGAACAGGCAGTAAACTGGGACTGGTTTGGGAATTTGATTAAAAAAGCAGACCATCCTGTTCGTGTGTTAAATTTATTTGCCTATACGGGCGGTGCTACCGTTGCAGCTCTTGCAGTCGGTGCAGAGGTCGTTCACGTTGATGCGTCAAAGGGTATGGTAAGCTGGGCTAAGGAAAACGTGGTATCGTCCGGTCTTGGCGACAAAAATGTAAGATATATAGTTGATGACGTTAAGAAATTTGTTGCACGCGAAATAAGACGTGGAAGAGAATATGATGCTGTGATTATGGACCCGCCCTCATATGGAAGAGGACCTTCGGGTGAGCTTTGGAAGATTGAAGACGAGCTTTATCCGCTTATTTCTGATTGTGTAAAGCTACTGTCAAACAAACCGTTGTTTTTCCTTATAAATGCGTACACAACGGGGCTCTCAGCGACGATAATTAAGAATTCTCTTGAGTGTGCACTTGTTACAAAACGAGGCGGAAAAGTGTCTGCTGATGAGATAGGACTTCCTATGGAAAACAGAAACGGCATGGTTTTGCCGTGCGGAATTTCCTGCAGATGGGAAGAAAACTGACATTTTTGAAAGGGTACTTGAAATGAAACTTTCTACTAAAAGAAAAATTTACTATACATCTGTCATAACGGCTCTTGTTTTAATACTTGCAAGTGCAGTTATTATAAACAGAACGCTTGTCAATACACCTGAGTTTGATATTGAACAAATATCGCCGGAAGCAGGTGAGCCTGTAAGTGCCTATATGGCATATGGCGAAGGTAATGGTGATGTTGTAGTCGGTATTGCAGAGAAAAATGACGAAGAGGTTGGTGCAATCATTGAATTTGTTCGTAATATTCCTCTCGGTGAGCCGCTTGAGCACGATGGCACACAGACACTTGTTGCTGATGCATGGGTTGTTTTGTACGACGACCACAACAGAATTGCCAGCAGGCTTAACTTCTATAAAGGCGGAAAGATAATGTGGTACGATGGTCAAAGATATGACGGGTCGCCTGAGGTAATGCAAAAGCTCATAGAGTATTGCGATGCAAGTGCGGCAGAACCGGAGGCAACTCCATCACCGGAACCATCAATTACACCTGATACAGCGGAGGAAAATAATGATTGAAGCTAAAGAACTCTACTGTGCATACGGTGATGAAGAAAAACATTTTGTGATTGAGGGACTAAATCTTTCTATTGAACGTGGCAGCTTTACTGCTGTTCTTGGTCATAATGGCTCGGGTAAATCCACTCTTGCCAAGCATTTTAATGCGATACTTTTGCCTGAAAGCGGCAAGGTATATGTTGACAAAATGGATACTGCTGATGAGGAAATGATATATAAAATACGTTCCCGTGCAGGAATGGTATTCCAAAACCCTGATAATCAGATGGTTGCAGCAATGGTAGAAGATGAGGTTGCTTTTGCCCCTGAAAATATGGGTGTTGAACCGGAAGAAATAAGAAGACGTGTCGATGAATGTCTTAAAATAGTTAATATGACTGAATTTGCCGAAGCAGCACCTTCAAGACTTTCAGGTGGACAGAAGCAAAGGATAGCTATTGCAGCCGTGCTTGCAATGGAGCCTGAATATATAATTCTTGATGAGCCTACTGCGATGTTGGACCCTGTTGGAAGACGAGAGGTTATCAAAACTATAAAAATGCTCAATGAAAACAAGGGTATGACAGTGGTACTCATCACTCATTATATGGATGAAGCAGCAGAGGCAGACAGAGTTGTTGTTCTTGATAAGGGACATATTACAATGGACGATACTCCAAAGAAAGTTTTTTCGAGTATCGACAAAATAAAGGGAACCGGTCTTGATGTTCCTCAGGTAACGGAGCTTGTTCATTACTTAAGGACGAAGGGTGTAGACCTTCCTGACGATATAATAACGGTGGAAGAATGTGTAGAGGCAATTTTAAATATACTTGACAAGTAGCCGCTGTGAGAGGATAATTCGGATGATTAGTATAAAAAACTTAAACTATATATATCAGCCGGGGATGCCGTTTGAGCAACAGGCGCTGTATGATATCAGCATAGAAATTCCTGACGGAGATTTTGCTGCTGTAATCGGTCATACCGGTTCGGGAAAATCAACACTTATACAGCATCTTAACGGACTTGTAAAGCCTACTTCAGGAAGCATTGCTGTAAACGGAATGGATATTCTGTCAAAGGATACAGATATGAAAAAAGTGCGTTCTGAGGTCGGACTTGTGTTTCAGTATCCTGAATATCAGCTGTTTGAGGAAACGGTATTTGATGATATTGCGTTTGGACCTAAAAATATGGGGCTTTCTGAAGAGGAAGTTAAGGAGAGAGTATATGAAGCAATAAAGCTTGTTGGAATATCTGCAGATTTGCTGACCAAGTCGCCTTTTGAACTTTCGGGCGGACAAAAGCGAAGGGTTGCAATTGCAGGCGTTATTTCGATGCGGCCCAAGGTGCTTATTCTTGATGAACCGACTGCAGGACTTGACCCTCATGGACGTGATGAAATCCTTACACAGCTTTCGCTTATGCACGAAAAACGCGGTGATATGACAATTGTTTTTGTATCGCATAGTATGGAAGATGTTGCAAAGCTTGCCAAACATATTATTGTTCTCGACCATGGTAGAGTTGTAATGGACGGAGAGGTTGCAGAAATTTTTTCAAGAGGCGAAGAGCTTTCAAAAATAGGACTTGACGTTCCTGAGATAACAAGACTCACTCAACAGCTGATTGCTCGTGGAGTGGATATAAGACCGGATATATATACGGTTGATTTTGCTAAGAAGGTTTATTCTGAACTCTTTTTGGAAAAGGAGGGAGGAAAATGCTAAGAGATATTACAATTGGACAGTATATTGCAGGAAACAGCCCAGTTCACAAGATGGATGCAAGAGTAAAAATACTTGCTGCACTATTGTTTATCGTATTACTGTTTGTTGCACGTGGTGTTGCAGAATACGCAGTAATTACTCTATTCATTGCATTTGTAATTAAGCTTTCAAAGGTACCGTTTAAATATATGGTACGAGGTCTTAAACCAATGCTGTTTATACTTGTATTTACGGTGTTTATAAATGTACTTTTGACTGATGGCACTCCAATTTTGTTGATAGACTTAAAAATTATTACAATTAAGATAACATACGAGGGATTAAAGACGGGAATATATATGCTTTTGCGCCTTGTATACCTTGTAATAGGTACGTCTGTGCTAACTCTCACAACGTCGCCATTGATGCTAACAGACGGAATAGAAAAGCTTTTAAGACCGTTCGAGGTTATAAAAGTACCATCACACGAAATAGCAATGATGATGACTATTGCGATAAGGTTTGTTCCTACAATTGCAGAAGAGGCGGATAAAATAATGAAGGCGCAGACAGCAAGAGGAGCGGATTTTGAAAGCGGCAGTCTTATAAGACGTGCAAAGGCAATGATACCACTTTTGGTGCCACTGTTTGTAAGCAGCTTTCGCCGTGCAGATGATTTGGCGGTTGCAATGGACTCCAGATGCTACCATGGAGGTGCAAACCGCACTCGTATGAAGGAAATGAAGATGGGAAAATACGATGCTTATGCAGGAATAATATTGTTATTGCTTGTAGTTGTTTTGGTTGTGTTTAGGATTGCATTTTGATAATGCTTGTGGTATAATTATATTATGAGAAATATTAAACTTGTTATTCAATATGATGGTAGCCGCTATCACGGCTGGCAGAAGCAGCCAAATGCTGCAACTATTCAAGAAACGGTTGAGAACGCTATACACAACATAACTGCCGAGGAAATCACACTCTATGGATGTGGAAGAACAGATGCCGGTGTACATGCTAAAGGTTATGTATGTAATTTCTTTACCGAATCACGTTTTGATGCGTCAAGATTTAAATACGCTATCAATTCAAGACTGCCTGACGATATTGTCTGTACTTTATCTGAAGAGGCAGATAACAGCTTTGATTCACGTTGGTCAACTTCAAAAACATACTCGTATCTTATCCTAAATTCTGAGTTTCCTGATGTTTTTCTAAATAAAAGAGCGTGGCACTATTGTCATCCTCTTGATTTGGATGCAATGCAAAAGGCGGCAGAATATTTTACTGGAGAGCATGATTTTATTGGCTTTGCATCAAGTGGATTTACCGTCAAAACAACTGTCAGAACAATATATTCTATTGGTGTTACCAAGGAAGGCGATATTATACGGATTGATGTTACAGGTAATGGTTTTTTGTATAATATGGTCAGAATTATTGCGGGAACACTAGTGTTTTGTGGTTGCGGGAAAATTGATTGGCGTGAAATGCCGGACATAATTGCATCTCTTGACAGAAAGAGGGCCGGTATTACTGCACCTGCAGACGGTCTGTATCTTTCTGAGGTGTTTTATTGATAATGCTGAAAGGATAAATGATAAATGAAAAAGAAGGGCGGAAAAAGCAGAATAATAGCGGCTGTGCTACTGCTTGTGGCAGTATGCGTATTTGCTGTGTTTGCCTCAGGCATAAGGATAGGCTTTGTTGAAAATTATATGTATAACTTTAAGATGAATATGCTTGCTTTGGCACGACATTTTAATGTTGAACTGTCAGAACCAACACTTGAATTTTTGCAGGATTTATCAACGCCCGAGCCTATGCCGATAGTTGAAGATGAGCCAACATCTGCTCCGGTTGAAAGTGAGATTGAAACGGTTGAAGATATACCTGATATAGAGTTTGAGGATATTGCACCTGATGAAAGCGATGCAGAGAGTCATCCTGTTGCTTTAGAAAGTGCTTCGACATATAAATATTCACAGTACAGAGATTATATACTTTGTGTAAATGAAACATCAATAATAGCATTTGACAAAAGCGGTAAAACTTTGTGGGCAGTCGGAATACATATGTCAGAGCCCATACTAAGTGTTAGCGGTAACTACTATATGATAGCTGAGCGAGGAGGTAAAAAGATTGCACTCTTCGATGGAAAAAAGCAGGTGTTCCAGACAGAAGCTGACGGGAAAATCAAGACTGCAAAGCTTTCTGAAAACGGTGATGTAGTTGTTGTTTCCGATAAAGAGTATTACAAGGGTGCAGTTATAGTCATTAACAAAAAGGGCGATAAGGTCTTTAGCTGGAATTCCGGCACGGACAGTATTCTTGATGCGGATATTGCATCAGGCTCAAGGCGTGTTGCGGTTTCGTTCCTTAATACAGAGTCGGGAGCTAAGTCGAGGGTTGAGATATATAATATTTCAAACGGTGAAAAGGAATCAAGTACTGACTTTGATGGCTCAATTGTATATGATGTAAACTTCCTGGGAGAAGTGCTTAACGTATTTGCTGACGATAAGGTGGCAGGTATGTCTCAAAGAGGCAAGGTTTTGTGGGAGTCTTCTTATACTGAGCGGGAGTTGCTTCATTATCGTGCAGAAGATTCCGGATATAAGCTTATGCTTGTTGATAATAACAATGTTTCTGAAATTGAAATTCTTACAGGTCGGGGAAGACAGAAGGCCTTGATTACTGCTGAGAAAATGCCCGATTGTATGGATATCCGTTCCGGAAGAATCGCATATAATATTGGAAGAGATTTAATTCTTTCTGGATTTTCCGGCAGACATAAGAAGATTCACACCTGTCCAAGAGAAATCAGGGACATATACGTTATGGACAATGACCACGTTGTTGTTATATATAGCTCCGGACTTGACTTTATTGACTTTTAAACGAAAGGGAAATGCCAATTATGAATTACATATTTGACCTTGTTCTTATTGGTATATTAACCGCATCGGTATTGGTTGCTAAGAGAAGAGGGTTTTTAAAATCATCATATACAGTGTTGTCCTTAATAATTTCTGCTGTGCTTATAGTAACACTCCAACAGCCTTTTACCGATTATCTGTCTTCGTCTGCATTAGGACAGACGGTACGGGAAAAGGTTCAACTTCAGGTGATGGGAACGGTAGAGGAAGAAATGCCTGAAATCAAGGGTGAAGAGGACAGTGAGACAGCTGTTAAGGTCGGAGAAATGATGGGACTTCCAAGCTTCCTGATGGATTTTTTGGACGAAAAGCTCCAGAAACAGACTGAGGCTGTTGAAACTATGAAAAACGACGCACTGGCAGTACTTACCGATACAGTTACCGAGGTGATACTTAAAATCGCATCTATTATACTGCTCTTTTTAGCAGTAAGGCTCGGAGTTTTTCTTCTATTACGATTGCTTGATATAATTTTCAAACTTCCACTCTTAAGCGGTGTCAACTCTTTTCTGGGGATGATAGTTGGTGCACTTAACGGACTTTTGATTGTATATATAATCTTAGCTGTTCTTACACTTCTGGCTCCTACTGATAGCCTTTCAGAAATAAGTCAGATAGTTGATGAAACGCTGATTGTTAAATATTTTTATGACAATAATCTCCTTATAGAGATGTTTATTTAGGAAAGGAATGATTTTAGATGTATTCTGATATTGTAAAAAAGGGAGTGGAGAAGACTCCGCACCGTTCATTATTTAAGGCTTCGGGCTTTACGGATGAAGAGCTTTCAAGACCGTTAATTGGAGTTGTAAGCTCGAAGAATGAAGTTATCCCCGGACACGTTCACCTCGACAAAATAGCAGAGGCTGTAAAAGTTGGTATCCGTATGGCTGGCGGTACTCCGGTAGAGTTTCCGGCAATCGGTGTTTGTGACGGTATTGCTATGGGACATGTTGGTATGAAGTATTCTTTAGCGAGCCGTGAGCTTATTGCTGACTCGGTTGAAGCAATGACAATCGCACACGGTTTTGATGCTCTTGTTTTAATTCCTAACTGTGATAAAATAGTACCTGCTATGCTTATGGCAGCAGCACGTCTTAATAAGCCGGCCATTGTTGTTAGCGGCGGACCTATGCTTTCGATTAACTATAAAGGCAAATTCAGAGACCTTAACACAAACTTCGAGGCTATTGGTGCCTTCAAAGCAGGTAACATTGATATGGACGAACTTACTGCACTTGAAAATGCTGCTTGTCCTACTTGCGGAAGCTGTTCTGGTATGTTTACCGCTAACTCAATGAACTGTTTGTCAGAAGTTCTTGGTATGGCGTTGCCCGGAAATGGTACAATTCCTGCAGTATATTCTGAGAGAATACGTCTTGCAAAAGAAACCGGTATGAAGATAATGGATTTGCTTGATAAGGATATAAAGCCTCGTGATATTATGACTGCAGATGCTTTTTATAATGCACTAAGAGTTGATATGGCTCTTGGCTGTTCAACTAATTCAATGCTCCATCTTCCTGCAATTGCAGCAGAGGCTAAGGTTGATGTTAATCTTGATATGGCAAACGATATCAGTGCTGAAACTCCCAATCTCTGTCATCTTGCACCGGCTGGTGAGCATCACGTTCAGGATTTGTATGCTGCGGGCGGTGTAATGGCTGTTATGAATGAGCTTTCAAAGAACAATCTTATAAAGACAGACCTTATAACGGTAACAGGTAAAACTGTTGGAGAAAATATCAAGGGTAAGGGTGTTCTTGACTACGAGGTAATAAGACCTCTTGATAATCCATACTCCAATACGGGCGGTATTGCAGTGCTTAAGGGAACAATGGGTGATTTGGGCGTTGTAAAACGTAGTGCCGTTGCTAAGGAAATGCTTCAGCATAAGGGTCCTGCCAAGGTTTATGATAGTGAAGACGAGGCTATTGCTGCAATTTATGCAGGCAAAATTAAAAAGGGTGATGTTGTCGTTATTAGATACGAAGGCCCCAAGGGCGGACCCGGTATGAGAGAAATGCTTTCTCCAACATCTGCAATCTGCGGTATGGGACTTGATAAGGATGTTGCGCTTATTACAGACGGACGTTTCTCGGGCGCAACGAGAGGCGCAGCTATTGGACACGTTTGTCCTGAGGCTGTTGACGGTGGTCCTATTGCATTTGTCAAAGATGGCGATATGATTGAAATCGACATTGAAAATTGCGTTTTAAACCTTCTCGTTTCTGAAGAAGAGCTTGCAAAACGCCGTGAAGGCTGGACTCCAAATGAGCCGAAAATCAAGACCGGATACCTAAACCGTTACAGAAAGCTTGTTTCATCGGCAAAATACGGTGCAGTTATGACTGATAATTAAGGAGTAGATGTATGCAGGAGCAGTTGATGCTTGAAAGAAAGACGAAAGAGGAACTAAAACAAATTGCACAGGGATTGGGAATAGAGAAGATTTCCGCCCTTAAAAAAGGCGAGATTGCAAGACTTATAACAGAAAAAAGGGAAGAGGTTGCAAAGAACGAGCTTGAGGGAAAACCTCGTGAAAAGAAGAAACAGCGGCCAGCTGATGCTGTTGAGGTCTGCGGTGTGCTTGATGTAATGGCAGACGGATTTGGTTTTCTTCGTTTTGAAAACTTAAGACCGAGTGAGGATGATGTTTACGTTTCGCCGACTCAGATTAAAAGGTTTGGATTAAAAACCGGTGATGAGATTACGGGCGACAGCAGACCAAGTCAGGATGATGATAAATACTCACCTCTTTTGTATGTAAAAAAGATTAACGGCGACCCGCTGGAAGTTGCTTTGAAACGAAAAAGCTTTGAAAAACTTGTACCTATCTACCCGAAAGAGAGATTGGTGCTTGAAAATATTGAAAATGAAAATATAACTTCAAGAGTTATTGATATGTTTTCACCAATTGGAAAAGGGCAGCGGGGTATGATTGTAGCGCCGCCAAAAGCGGGTAAGACGACAATTATAAAGAATATTGCAAAGTCGATTTCCTCAAATCATCCCGATGTAAAGCTTATAGTCCTTTTGATAGATGAAAGACCTGAAGAGGTTACTGATATTAAGCGCTCAATTAACGGAGAGGTTATATATTCAACCTTTGATCAGACACCGGAAAATCATACGAAGGTCGCTGAAATGGTTTTGGAACGTGCAATGAGATTGGTTGAGCAGAAGAAGGACGTAGTTATACTTCTTGATTCTATTACACGTCTTGCAAGAGCCTACAACCTTACAGTTACACCGACGGGCAGAACCTTGTCGGGCGGACTTGACCCTGATGCACTCATTAAGCCAAAGAAGTTCTTTGGTGCTGCGAGAAATATTGAAGAGGGCGGAAGCCTTACCATACTTGCTACTGCATTGGTTGAAACGGGAAGCAGAATGGATGATGTTATCTTTGAAGAATTTAAAGGCACTGGTAATATGGAACTTAAGCTTGACCGAAGCTTACAGGAGAGAAGAATTTTTCCTGCAATAGATATTTCAAAATCAGGTACTCGCCGTGAGGAAGAGCTTTTAAAGGACTACGAGTGTGAAGCTGCTTGGCGTATAAGACGCGATATTGGCAGGCAAAATGTTTGTGATTCTGTTGGTGCAGTGCTCGATGAAATTTCTAAGACAAAGGATAACAAGGAGTTCTGTAATTTGATATTAAGTAATAAGAAATCGAGATAGGAGGAATAACTGTGGAGGAAACCAGGTGCGCACATTGTCTGTATAACACGGAAATTGTAGACAGGTTAAAGAACGAACTGCCTGAGGATAAGGTTGTCGGCGAGCTTTCTGATGTATTCAAGGTCTTCGGCGATGCTACAAGAATACGCATTTTGTGGGCATTGTTTGATAAGGAAATATGTGTATACGATATTGCATCAAAGCTTGGTATGACACAGTCGGCAATCAGCCACCAGCTTCGTGTTTTAAAGCACGCAAGACTTGTTAAGGCTCGCCGTGAAGGAAAGAACACCTTCTATTCTCTCGATGATGAACACGTTAAAAGAATTATCGAACAGGTTATGATTCATATCAGTGAGTAAAATAGAAATATCCCCATACGGGGATATTTCTATTTTACTAAATTATCACCAATCTCTACAACATTACCTGCACCCATTGTAAATACGACATCTCCTGCTGAAACCTCTTGTTTGAGTAGTTTTTCTATGTCCTCAAACTTTTCTACATACCGTACCTTGACACCTCGTTTTGCGATGTCTGCGGCTAAATTTTCCGGCTTTGTTACACCGTCAAAAACCTCTCTTGCAGGGAAGATGTGTGTTAATATCAGCTCGTCAACCTCGTCAAAGCATTCTACAAACTCGTTCCAGAGAGTTCTTGTTCTCGAATATGTGTGAGGTTGGAATACGCACCAGAGCTTTTTGTAATTAAACTTCTTGGCAGCAGCAAGTGTTGCCTTAATCTCTGTCGGGTGATGTGCGTAATCGTCAATCAAAATCGCACCGTTTAATTCGCCCTTTTTTTCAAAACGTCTATGTGTGCCTGTAAATTCGCAGATACCCTCTGCACATACTTTTAAATCAAGTCCTAAAAGCTCGCATACAGCAACACTTGCTATGGCGTTTTGTATATTGTGATTACCCGGGACTTTAAGTGACAAGTGTAATAGCATTTCGTCTTTTTTCATTACATCAAACTCGGGATAACCGTTGTTAAACTCAATATTATCTGCGTAATATTCATTAGACTTATCAATACCATAATAGTGAATATCAAGCTCTGCTCCTGACAGGCAAGTATGCACGTTTTTGTCATCGCCGCAGGCAATTACAAATCCCTTGTCTTTGGTAAGGAATGCAAATTTTCTGAAGCTATCCATAATTTCGTTAAGACCGGAGAAAAAATCAAGATGGTCTTCTTCAATATTTGTAATAATCGCAACTGTTGGATAAAAGCTCAGAAAACTGTTTGTGTACTCGCAAGCCTCTGTAAGAAAATATTCCTCACCGCCCGAACGGATATTACCGCCAATCAAATCAAGCTCACCGCCTATGCTGACAGTTGCGTCAGTATCTGCTTTCAAAAGTGCGTGCGTGAGAATAGAAGTAGTAGTGGTTTTTCCGTGCGTACCGGCAACACAAATAGTGTTCTTGTACTCCTTCATAAGTGCGCCTAAGAACTCGGCACGGTTAAGTGTCAGTATGCCTTTCTCTTTTGCGGCAACAAGCTCGGGGTTATCGGCCTTTGCAGCTGCTGTATAGACAACAAGGTCAGCTCCTTCCACATTCTTTTCTTCCTGACCGATGTATATAATGGCTCCTGCCTCCTGTAGCTTGTAGGTAATATTACTTGCCTGTCTGTCAGAACCTGTAACTTTGTAGCCTCTTTTTAGTATAATATCTGCAAGACCGCTCATACTAATACCACCGATGCCTACGAAGTGGATATGTGAATTTGCTTTTAACTGTGATAATGAAAACGAGGACATAAAACCAACCTTTCATAATTGCATTATACAAATATTATAAACCAAATGGAGATTTTTGTAAACATTTAATGTCTTTTTCGATTAAAAAAATTTTTTATTGACAAAACTGCACAAATGGTTTATAATATATAAAGCATAAAATAATATCCAATCATCATAGGATTGACAGAATACAAATTTATTTTTGCTCTGTGGAGGGTGGTGAATTATCTTGGATATAACAGATATCAGAGTGAAAAAGATTACAGCTGAAGGGAAAATGAAGGCTATTGTTTCAGTTACATTTGACAATGCTTTTGTTGTTCACGACATAAAGATAATTGAGGGGCAGGACAAGCTATTTACTGCAATGCCTTCTCGAAAAATATCCGAAACTGAATATAAGGATATTGCACATCCCATTAACAGCGAGATGCGTGAAAAACTCGAAAAAGAGATTATTTCTCGCTATATGGAAGAATCTGCGTCTGAGGAATGACTAATTGATAACGACCGTTGCTAATAGCTTCGGTCGTTTTCTTATGTTTATTATATTACATTATGATGAAAAATTACAGAATATAGTAGATTTTTTGATTAAACTGTGATAAAATTATACATTATATTATGATTTAATACCGAAAAGGGGAACAGATATAATGGCTGTTAAAAAGAATACACCTAAAAAACGTACAACCAAAACAAGTGTTAACAGAAAGAATTATAAATCACCTGCAGTCAGAAAGAAAAAAAAGGACAACAACTATGTAGTAACAGTGTTTGTTTCTGCAATAGTTGCAATTGTGCTTGCGATTTTCGTTTATTTTAATTCAGCAGGAGTAGTAAGCTCTGCAATAAGAAATCTTTTATTCGGCCTTTTTGCAAACGTGGCATATCTTGTACCTCTTGTGATTGGAGCACTTGCTGTGTACACAGCTAAACGTAAGGATACAAGAAGATTTGCATTAAAGGGCGGATTGTGCTTTGCAAGCGCAGTTTTGCTTGGCAGCTTTATTCAGCTTTTGATGCCCGGTGATATGCCGATGGCGTCTGAACTATGGAGCTTGGGGCTGTCCGGCAAGGGCGGCGGTATATTTGGCGGCCTTTTTGCTATATTTATGAATAGTATGGTCGGCGGTGCTGCATCCTGTGTTATTGTTATTGCACTGATGTTTGTATTGTTTAGCGTTATCTTCAAGGTCTCGTTTATTAGTATTATCCAAAGCTTCTTTAGTGGTGTATCTGATGAAATAGGCGATATTGAAAAGATTGATGTAAGTGAGCAGGGCAGAAAGGTTAAAAGAACTGTAACAAAGTATAAAAAGCATGAGGAAAACAAACCACAGTTCTATGACGAGCTTGAAGATGCTCCAAGGACTGAACAAGAAAAGAAAAAGAAAACAAAGCTATCTGAAATTTTTTCTGTTCCTGAAGAGGAAGAAATAGTTCCAGTAGAAGAATTCGATGCTGATAAATTCCTCGAAGAAGTTGCTGCACAGCTTCCACAGACGGAAGGTGTCAAAGAAATTATGGAGGAGCACAGAAAGCATACTGAAGAGACTCAGAGAGTGGAAACAACTACCAAAGAGGAGCGTGAGCAGGTAGGCAACGAAATTGAAACATCAATTGAGGAAAAACACGAGTATATTTATCCATCGTTAGATATTCTCAAAAAAGCCGGTGAAACTACCGTTGACAAGAGAAAAGAAATGCTTGAAACATCCAAAAAGCTTATGGAAACATTAAAGAGCTTTGGTGTTGAGGCTAAATTATTGCAGGTTACAAACGGACCGGCTGTTACAAGATATGAAATTCAGCTAAATGCAGGTGTAAAAATTTCCAAAATAACAGGACTTTCTGAGGATATTGCACTTAATCTTGCTGTCCCTACAGTGCTTGTTGCACCTGTTCCTGGAAAAGCCGCAGTTGGCATAGAAGTTCCCAATAACAGTGTTGGTCTTGTGTCGGTGCGTGAGCTTTTGGAAAGTCAGGAATTTCAGGACAGTAAATCAAAGCTTACAATTGCACTTGGTAAGGATATAGGCGGAAGGGTTATTATTGGTGATATTGCAAAATTCCCTCATATACTAATTGCGGGTTCTACCGGCTCGGGTAAGTCTGTTTGTATAAATACCATTATTACAAGTATTTTATACAAAGCAAGTCCAGATGAAGTTAAGCTTATTATGATTGACCCTAAGGTAGTTGAGCTTGGTGTATATAACGGAATACCGCATCTTTTAATTCCGGTTGTAACAGACCCTAAAAGAGCTGCCGGTGCACTCAACTGGGCAGTAGGGGAAATGATGAAGAGATATAGCCTTTTTGCTGAAACAGGCACAAGAAATTTGGCGGGCTATAATGAACACATTGAGGCAGATGGCGGTGAAAAAATGCCGCAGATTGTTATAATTATAGATGAGCTTGCAGACCTTATGATGGTTGCAGCCAAGGAGGTTGAAGATTATATATGCCGTTTGGCTCAGCTTGCTAGAGCAGCGGGCATACATCTTATAATCGCAACTCAGCGTCCGTCTGTTGATGTAATTACTGGTCTTATCAAAGCGAACGTACCGAGCAGAATTGCATTTGCAGTTTCAAGCGGTGTTGATAGTCGTACTATTCTTGACAGGGTTGGTGCAGAAAAGCTTTTAGGAAAAGGTGATATGCTTTATCACCCGACAGGGAAACCTAATGCAATAAGAGTTCAAGGTGCATTTGTAAATGATGATGAGGTTGAAAGACTGGTAGACTTTGTAAAACAAAATTCTGATAATGACCACTATGCTCATGATTTAGAGGAACACATAGACAGAATATCAACAGGGGAACATGGCGTAACTGATGAAGATGATGCTGATGATGCGGACACACTTCTTCCACAGGCGATTGAACTTGCACTCGAGCTTGGACAAATTTCTACTGCAATGGTACAAAGAAGAATGAAGGTTGGCTACGCAAGAGCCGGCAGAATTATCGACCAAATGGAACAAAGAGGTCTTATTAGCGGTGCAAATGGCTCCAAACCACGTGAGGTTTATTCTGAAAGAATAAGAGCTACTATGGATGTTCCCGTATTTGAGGTAAAGGATGATGAATAAAGGTTTTCTGCCTGTATCACGTCAGGATATGGTTGATAGAGGCTGGGACGAGCTTGACTTCTTGTATATTGTCGGGGATGCATATGTAGACCATCCGAGCTTTGGTCATGCTATTATTTCGAGAGTGCTTGAAGCGAATGGATATAAGGTCGGAATTATTTCTCAGCCCGACTGGCATTGTGTTGATGAATTCAAAGAGCTTGGTAGACCCCGTTTAGCAGTATTGGTTTCAGCAGGTAATATTGATTCTATGGTTAATCATTATACTGCCGCTAAAAAACCCAGACGTGAGGATTTCTATTCTCCTGGAAAAAAAGCCGGATTAAGACCGGACAGAGCAACAATTGTTTATTGTAATCGTATAAGAGAGGCATTTGGTGATATTCCGATATTAATTGGCGGTGTAGAGGCGAGTCTTAGAAGATTTGCGCACTATGACTATTGGGATAATAAAGTCAGACGTTCTATACTATTTGACTCAAGAGCAAATATTCTTATGTATGGAATGGGCGAACGGCAGATTGTTGAGATTGCAGAATGTCTGTCCTCCGGAATGTCGATAGATGAAATAACATATATTAAGGGAACTTGCGTTATAAGTAAGACTGATGAAATATATGACTCTATTAAATTGCCATCCTGCGAGGAATGTCAAACCGATAAACAAGCATATGCAACAGCCTGCAGGATACAGACAGAGGAACAGAATGCTTATATAGGCAAAACACTTGTACAGGAACATTCTGGCAGATTTTTAGTGCAAAATCCGCCTGCTGAACCACTTTCAAGGGAAGAACTTGATAAGGTTTATGAACTTCCATTTATCCGAGAACCGCATCCTATGTACGATGATAAGGGCGGTATTGCAGCCATTGATGAGGTTCGTTTCTCTATAACAAGCTCAAGAGGTTGCTTTGGCGGATGTAATTTTTGTGCGTTAAGCTTTCATCAAGGACGAGTTGTAACATCAAGAAGCCACGAATCGATAATTAAAGAGGCAAAACTACTTATAAAACACCCTGAATTTAAGGGATATATTCACGATGTTGGCGGGCCTACTGCCAATTTTAGACGTAGCGCCTGTGATAAACAGCTAAAATCCGGAGCATGCAAGAATAAACAATGCTTATTTCCTAAGCCGTGTTCAAACCTCGTGTGCGACCACAAGGAATATATTACACTTTTAAAGAAGCTGCGAACCCTTGACGGAGTAAAAAAAGTGTTTATAAGGTCGGGGATAAGATTTGACTATGTAATGCACGATAAGGATGGTGTATTTTTGAGAGAGCTTTGTGAGCACCATATAAGCGGTCAGCTGAAGGTTGCACCTGAGCATATTTCAGATAATGTCCTAAGGCATATGGGAAAACCACAAAATAGTGTATACGAGAGGTTTTCGGAGAAGTTCTATCGTATTAATGAAAAGCAAGGAAGAAAGCAGTATCTTGTACCATATCTTATGTCGAGCCATCCGGGAAGTACGTTAAACGATGCAATAGAACTTGCGTTGTATCTTAAAAGAAACGGGTTAAACCCCGAACAAGTGCAGGATTTTTATCCGACACCCGGAACGGTATCAACCTGTATGTATTATACAGGTATTAATCCTATAACAAACGAAAAAGTGTATGTTCCTGAAAGTCCGAAGGAAAAGGCAATGCAAAGGGCACTTTTGCAGTTTGCAAGACCTGAGAACCGCAGGCTTGTGGAGGAAGCATTACGTTTGGCAGATAGGGAAGACTTGATTGGTTTTGGCAAAGATTGTCTTATAAGACCATACAATAATGACAGGAGGAATAGCAATGGCAAAGATTTTAAGCGGAAAGACAGTGTCAGACAGAATAAAAGCGGAACTGGCAGTAGAGGCACAAAAACAGAGAGAGGCAGGAATAAACGCAGGTCTGGCGGTAATAATCGTGGGAGATGACCCTGCAAGCCGTGTTTATGTAAATAATAAGAAAAAAGCTTGTGCGGATTTGGGTATCTATTCTGAGGAATATGCACTTCCTGCGGAAACTACAGAGAAAGAGCTTCTTGACTTGATAGCGACGCTTAATAACAAAAACGATATTTCAGGAGTGCTTGTGCAGTTGCCGTTACCTAAGCATATTAACGAAAAGATAGTTCTTGATGCTATTGATCCGAAAAAAGATGTAGATGCCTTCCATCCGGTAAATGTTGGCAAAATTATGGTTGGAGATTTTGACTTTGTTCCGTGTACCCCGGCAGGCGTTATGGAGCTAATAAAGGAGTCAGGAATTGACGTTGCCGGTAAGGACTGTGTTGTGGTAGGAAGAAGCAATATAGTCGGAAAACCGCAAGCTATGCTTCTTCTTCATAAAAACGGTACGGTTACAATTTGCCATTCTAAAACCGCTGACCTTGCAGAAAAGACGAGAAAAGCAGATATTTTGGTTGCCGCAGTTGGTATTCCTAATTTTATCAAAGGCGATATGATAAAACCAGGTGCTGTTGTTATTGATGTAGGCATTAACAGAGTTGCAGATAAAAAGCTTGTTGGTGATGTGGATTTTGAAGAAGCAGAAAAGGTCGCAGGTGCTATAACTCCTGTACCGGGAGGCGTTGGACCTATGACAATTGCAATGCTTATGAGAAACACATTAAAGGCTGCAGAAATCAACGAAACAAGAAAAGTGTAAAATAAAGAGAACAGTCTTTGAAGTGAACCCCAAAGTTTAGACAAAAATTTAATATTAACTTGCTTGTGAATGAGTTCGGTATTGTACCGGACTCATTCCTTTTAGTTTCAT
>JAXJXP010000034.1:0-21821 GCA_036307445.1 Clostridia bacterium | reverse complement strand
TGAGTTCTGCAACTTTATCTTGTTCGCTTACAACATAGTCTTTTGGTGGTCTACCTTTGCGTTTTAAGGCTATTCCTGCCTCAAGCTTACGTTGATTTCTATTATACCTACAGAAAAAATTGTGGATTTAATCTTTGCTAAAGCCTAATTTATTCCCGATTTCTTGCTTAGTAAAGCCCATTTCTTTGAGTTTTAAAATCTCGCTTTCATAATCTTTAATGTTACGATAACTTCTTGGCATAAAAATTCCCCCTATGATATTTTTATTATACCATAGGGGGTGCTTTTTTCTATTGTCCGTTTTTACTGGTTCTGTTCAAATTTCCGCAAGCTCTTATTTTTTTGATAAAATATATGTCGAAAGGGGGTCTTTCGTTACTATGGAAAAATTTGAAAGACATTTAAGAAAAACTGCTATGGCAGAAAACACAATTTCGGCATATATGTTTGCTCTTAAGCAATACATAACGCTCTATGCTGAAGTAAGCGAAGAAAACCTTAAACAGTACAAGGTGTGGCTGATTGAGAATTACAGTCCGAAAACAGTTAACCTGAGGCTTCGGGCTATAAATTGCTATTTAGACAGTATCGGCAAGGAAAAATGGAGACTGCCATTTATACGAATTCAACAAAAGGCATTCCTCGAAAACGTGATAAGCGAGGCTGATTATGAATATTTCAAAAACTGTCTAAAAAGGGACGGTGATATGTTCTGGTATTTTGTAATTCGATTTCTTGCCGCAACAGGCGCAAGGGTAAGTGAGCTTGTAAAAATCAAGGTTGAGCATATAAAAGTCGGACATCTTGACCTGTATTCCAAAGGCGGAAAGCTAAGACGTATATATTTCCCTAAATCTCTGCAGCAGGAAGCGCTTAAATGGCTTGACGAAAACAGAATTGAAAGTGGTTTTTTCTTTCTTAACAGATATGGTAACAGAATTTCCACAAGAGGGATTTCAGGTCAGTTAAAAAAACTTGCTGACATCTATGGCATTGATACTGCTGTTGTTTATCCTCATTCCTTCCGACACCGCTTTGCAAAAAACTTTCTGGCACGTTCAGGGGATATTGCCTTTCTTGCCGACCTTATGGGACACGAAAGTATAGAAACAACCCGTATATACCTTAGAAAAACCGCAACAGAGCAACGAGAAATTGTAGATAATCTTATAGATTGGTAATACAAAAACCGCACCAAAAGGTGCGGTTTTAACATTACTTATACCTCGTAATCGAGCTTGAACTTCTCGCCACAGCCATAGTTTTCGTAAACATAGTCAATATCCTTATCGCCTCTGCCCGAAAGACAGCCGAGAATTGAACCTGACTTATTCTCCTTTGCATAACGGATTGCATATGCAACTGCGTGTGCACTTTCAATAGCAGGAATAATGCCCTCATATCTTGAAAGCAGGAAGAATGCTTCCATTGCTTCCTCATCAGAAACAGTTTCATATTGAACTCTGCCCACATCTCTTAAGTATGCGTGCTCAGGTCCTACACCGGGATAATCAAGTCCGCTCGCAATCGAATATACAGGTAGCGGCTCGCCGTCCTTATCCTGAAGGACATATGTGTCAAAGCCGTGAATTCTTCCCTTTGTACCAAACTTCATAGTTGCCGCATGGTCGCCTACCTTTTCACCTCTGCCAAGAGGCTCTATTCCGTAAATCTTAACAGGGTCTGCAAGGAACGGCGTGAACATACCAAGTGAATTTGAGCCGCCGCCGACACAAGCACAAACGGCATCGGGCATAATGCCTGTCATTTCAACAAACTGTTCTCTTGCCTCAATACCGATTACCGACTGGAAATCACGAACCATCTTCGGAAACGGATGCGGTCCTAACGCAGAGCCGATGCAGTAGATAGCGTTGTCATATTCGTTAAGATACGCCTCAAAGGCTGCGTCAACTGCTTCTTTCAAGGTCTTAAGTCCGTGGGTTACCGGAATAACATTCGCACCTAGCATCTTCATTCTAATAACATTGGGATGCTGCTTTTCTATGTCAACCTCGCCCATATAAACGTCGCATTCCATACCGAAATAAGCCGCAGCAGTTGCAATAGCAACACCGTGCTGACCAGCACCTGTTTCGGCAATGAGCTTTTTCTTACCCATATATTTTGCCAGAAGCCCCTCGCCCATACAGTGATTAAGCTTATGCGCACCTGTATGGTTTAAGTCCTCTCGCTTCAAGTAAATCTGGCAGTTACCGAAAATCTTGGAAAGTCTTTCACAGTGATAAACCGGAGTAGGTCTTCCCTGAAATTCCTTTCTTATTCTCCGAAGCTCGTTGATGAACTGAGCAGAGTGACATATTGCCTCATATGCGTCATCCGCTTCTTTAAAAGCAGGGATAAGCTTTTCAGGCAGATACGTACCTCCGAATTCGCCAAAGTAACCATCCTTGGTCGGAAACTTCTTCAAGTAGTTGTCAAAGTCCTTGTAGTTTTTCATAATCTATTCTCCTCTATTCTTTTATTTGCTTTTTTCACAAACGAAAAAAGCCTAATCTTTTAATATAATATCACAATCACATCAAAATGTCCATACATTTTATAAAAATATATGCTCATAACAGCTCATTTCTAAACAATTTCAGTATTATTGACACCATATTTTGTTTGTGATATAATCCGTGTAGATAAAACAACTAACGGAGGACAGGTACAATGCTTTTTTCAAGCACAGTCTTTATATATTTATTCTTACCGATAGCGATATTGGCATATTATCTGCTTTTTTATAAAAGTCTGTTTCTTAAGAATCTTTTTTTGTTTGCGGTGAGCATTTTCTTTTATGGTTGGGGCGAGCCAAAATTTGTCTTGGTGATGATGCTCTCAATTATTGTAAACTGGTTTTTTGGACTTGTTGTTGACAAAGCAAAACGAAATAATAACAAAATCGGCACAAGGCTTTCTATCGCTGCCACCTGTATTTTCGACCTTGGTCTTCTGTTTATTTTTAAGTACCTTAATTTTACCGAGAGCATTATCTGCAGTATTTTCGGAACAAGCCCAGTCATAAGCAAGATTATACTGCCCATTGGAATAAGCTTTTTTACATTCCAGGCTATGTCATATGTATTAGATGTTGCAAGAGGCAAGGGTGAGGTGCAAAAGAATATTTTGAATGTAGGCTTGTACATAGCATTTTTTCCTCAGCTTATCGCAGGACCGATTGTGCGATATGAAACAGTCGCTTATGAAATTAAAAACAGACGAGAAAATGTCGACGATTTCTTCAGCGGTTTTTCACGGTTTATTGTAGGTCTTGGCAAGAAAGTCATTCTTTCCAACAACTTTGCACTGCTTGCCGACAAAGCTTTTGAGCTTGCTCCTGCAGGTGAGCTGTCAACCTTAATGGCTTGGCTTGGTGCAATCGCCTATACATTCCAGATTTTCTTCGATTTTTCAGGCTACAGCGATATGGCAATAGGTCTCGGAAAAATGTTCGGATTCCATTTTCTTGAGAACTTTGATTATCCGTATATATCACGTTCAATTACTGAATTCTGGCGAAGATGGCATATTTCATTAGGCTCGTGGTTTCGGGATTATGTTTACTTTCCGCTTGGCGGCAGTAGAGTGAAAAAGCCAAGACTTATTCTAAATCTCTTTGCAGTATGGGCTCTTACAGGCATATGGCACGGAGCAAACTGGACTTTCCTTGTATGGGGACTAATGTATTTTGTTCTCCTCTGCTTTGAAAAGCTTTCTGGCTTTAACTCTTGGAAAACACCAAATATACTAAAGTGGCTTTACACAATGCTTTTTGTAATAATCGGATGGGTAATTTTTCGTGCAGACTCCATCTCGGAGGCAATAAAATATATTTGCATAATGTTCGGTATTGACGGCGCAGGCTTTGCAGACGGAGTTTTTGCGGGATATTTTGCGCAGAGCTTTATTCTCCTGGTAATTGGTGCAATTTGTTCTGTTCCTCTCGCAAATAAGATTTCACAGATAAAATCAGGCTTTGTGGGCAATGCCGCATATGTCATTGCTATGACAGCTTTGTTTGCACTTTGCATTTCAGGTCTTGTCAGCAATTCCTATAATCCGTTTATCTACTTTAATTTCTGACGGAGGCTAATATGAAGCATATATTTGTATTTATACTTTCAGCGGTTATAATAGTTGGAGGGCTTTGTTCTCCAAAACTTAGAGAAAATCTGCAAAATAACCTCTCGGCATTTAAGATTGATACTGCAGAAAAAGGTGTTTTTGATGCTTTTGATACACTTACCGACAACACCGAAAAAACAGTTATTTCAAATCTATCATATCACGATTGGGCAGTTAATGTATATTCAGCCTTTAACCGCCTTGTCGGCACAAGAGTTGTCGTCAAGGACGATATAACAGTCGTACGAGCAGACAACGGTTATCTTGGCAGTATGCGTGCAAAAGCAGATAACAACACACTCGAGTTATATGCAGACAATGTTAACAAGCTCTACTCGAAAGCAAAAAGGAACGGAGCAGAATTTTTATATGTTATGGCACCTATGAAGGGGTATGATTTTTTATATCCGACGAACGTAACCGATTATACAGTTTCTAACTGCGACAGATTTGCCGAAATGATAAAATCACGCAATATTCCGTTTTTAAACCTGATAGAAACGGCATTAGACGAAGAAATCACATCAGAGGAAATGTTTTTTGTAACCGACCACCATTGGAAGCCTAGCTGGGGACTCTGGGCAGCAGAAAGGATTTCTGACAGGCTTGATGTTAAATATGACAAGGCAATTCTTGATATCAGCAACTATAACATTCAAACCTACAAAAACTGGTTCTTAGGCTCACAGGGCAAAAAGGTCGGGATTAACTTCACGCCGTATGGAGCTGATGATTTTGAGGTTATTACACCAAAGTTTGAGACAAATCTCACGGAATTTCAGCCATATAAAAACTCTGTCCGAGAGGGAGATTTCACCGAAACTGTTCTTTATATGAATAATATGGACGTAAAGGACTACTATAACCTGAACCCTTATGTGACCTATAGTGGCGGAGATTTTAGGGAGCAGATTATAACTAACCATAAAAACCCCGACGGAAAGAAGATTGTTATAATACGAGATTCTTATGCGTGTGCTTTGGTTCCGTTTTTGTCACTTGTAATGAGTGAAACATACGTGGTCGACATCCGCGAAAATACCGGATATGTGGGCGATAAACTGAAAATGTCCGAATATATAGAAAAAATCAATCCCGATTATGTAATGGTGTTCTACAGTGGATTATCCGATAGCGGTGATTTGTTTGAATTTGAATAATTGTATATGAAAAAGCAAGCACTTATGTGCTTGCTTTTTGGTGGCGGAGAAGGAGGGATTTGAACCCTCGCGCCGGTTGCCCGACCTACACCCTTAGCAGGGGCGCCTCTTCGGCCTCTTGAGTACTTCTCCTTAAAACAAGGAAATACAGCAAATACTCCGCTGCCGAGGCGAAATATCTCTCTGTATTTACTCCAAAATAAAAAAAATGGAGGAGAGAGTGGGATTCGAACCCACGGACGCTCGCACGTCACCGGTTTTCAAGACCGGCTCTTTCAACCGCTCAGACATCTCTCCATTTTTGCGACTTGCAGGAATTATTATAGCATCAATAATCCACTTTGTCAATAGTTATTTTCAAAAAAATCTATTATTTTTTATCATATTCTCCCTGCACGTCTTTCACCATTTGAGCAAATTCATCTGCAACCTCTAAAGGACTGATTATCTTTGCACCTTTACCAAAGCCAAACACCCACGAATAAAAGAGCGGGCTTACAAAAGCATTTACTCTTACTGTAAAATATCCGTCTTTTCCCGGAATAATCATAGCATCACGACCAAAGCGGTCAATGACCGCTCCCGCAAATTCATCTGCAAAGCGGATTGTAACAGTTTTCTCCTCACCGCCAAACATCCCGAAAACCTTTTTTGAATAAACCGCCATATCAAATTCCGAGAATTTCTCCCTGCCCTCTCTTTTGTCCTGTTCAGTAGAAATCTTCTCCATCTTATCTACACGATAGTGCTTTATCATATCCGCATCAGAATCATAGCCTATCATATAATAATTCTCGTCATCCCAAGAAAGCGCCCACGGAGAAATCACATATCTTTTCCCATCTCTGTGGAGCTTTTTTGTTTTTTCAGATGTCCAATCAAAATAGAAAAAGCTTAGTTTTCTGTCGGTATTTATAGCAGTATGTATTTCGTCGACATTGTAATAGATACTTTCGTTATCGTGCTTTATTCTGTTTGACACAAAAACCTGTCTTTGCAGCTGTTGCGCCTGAAATCTGCCCGCAAGACCTTCTATTTTCTTTATAAGCTTATCAGATTTAGTGCGTGTTATAAACTTAGATGACTGAACCGCATCAACAAGCAGTTTAAGTTCAGGCATTTCGAAATCCCGCGACGCAATATAATATCCGCTTGAACGTCCGCTACCGCTGTTTTCCACATCTATACCGAACTGTCTTAAATCTTCAATATTCTCATAAACGCTCTTACGCTCAGCTTTGATGCCAATACCCGCAAGCATATCAATAATTTGAGCAGTAGAAACAGGATTATCCTCATCTGTTTCCTCCAGCAGATATTTCATTATATAAAGAAGCTTTAGTTTCTGATTAGACGATTTCGGCATAATTTCACCTCTAAATAGCTTGTATACTCTAATTATAGCCTCATAAACATGCCCTTGTCAAGACAACTTTCGACATATTTTTGTAAAATTTGCGCATTGACTCCAACCCAAAATAAGAGTACAATTAAGTCATAATAAGGGAAAGTGTGAAATTTTAATCTAACGGAGGCGTTTTCATGCTTAGAATGGGAATTGACGTCGGCTCAACAACTGTTAAAGCTGTCGTTCTCGACAAAGACAAAATTTTATATGCAGACTATATGCGTCATTATTCCGACATAAAGAGTACTGTAAAAAAGCTGCTTAATGATGTTACATCAAAGCTTGGCAGTATTAGTGCATCTGTTTGCCTTACAGGCTCGGGAGGACTTTTGATTGCAAAGCTTTTAAACCTCGATTTTGTTCAGGAGGTAATTGCAACAAAGCAGGCGGTATCACACCTTTTACCTGAAACCGATGTTGTAATCGAGCTTGGCGGAGAGGATGCAAAAATTCTCTATCTCACAAACGGTCTTGAACAAAGAATGAACGGTACCGGTGCAGGCGGCACAGGCTCTTTCATAGACCAGATGGCAGGACTTTTAAAAACCGACGCAGCAGGACTCAACAGCCTTGCTGAAAAGCATACAAACATATATCCTATTGCTGCAAGATGCGGTGTTTTTGCAAAATCTGACGTACAGCCGCTCTTAAACGAAGGTGCTGCACGCGAGGATATTGCCGCTTCTATTTTCCAGGCGGTTGTTACACAAACAATAAGTGGGCTTTCACAAGGCCGTCCAATATCAGGAAACATTGTTTTTCTCGGCGGACCGCTGCACTTTTTGAGTGCTTTGAGAAAGCGGTTTGAACTTACGTTAGAAAGTCGTGCAAAGAGCTTTACAACTCCTGAAAATGCACAGCTGTATGTTGCATTGGGTGCTGCAATGTCTATGCAATGCAAAGAAGAAGTCGAGATTAAAACTCTTATAAAAACTCTTGATACCTGCCCTGACGCAGAAAGCGAAATAACCCGTATGCGTGCTTTGTTCCAGAGCAGTTCCGAATATGACGAGTTTACAACAAGGCATAACAAAGACAAGGCAACACGCGCTAAATTATCCGATGCAACAGGCGGTGTGTATCTTGGAATGGACATAGGCTCTACCACTATCAAAGCCGCTCTTATAGATGAAAGAGGACGAATACTTTACGACCACTATTCCAAAAATGATGCCAGCCCGATTGATATGGGTGTCAAAATACTAAAGGATATATACAAAAATCTGCCCTCGGGTGCATACATAAAGAATGCCTGCGCCACAGGCTACGGCGAACAACTGATGATGGCTGCACTTCGCATTCCCGAGGGTGAGATTGAAACTATCGTTCATTACAAGGCTGCAGAATTCTTCCTGCCGGGTGTTGATTTCATTATCGACATCGGCGGTCAGGATATGAAATGTATGAGGATAAAGAACGGCGTTATTGATTCAATAATGCTAAATGAAGCCTGTTCTTCAGGCTGCGGAAGCTTTATACAGACCTTTGCTGAATCTTTGGGCTACACTGCTCCCGATTTCGCAAAAGAGGCTCTTACCGCCGAAAACCCTGTCGACTTAGGCACACGCTGCACAGTATTTATGAACTCAAGAGTTAAGCAGGCACAAAAGGAAGGTGCTACCGTAGGAGATATTTCGGCAGGTCTTTCCTACTCTGTTGTAAGGAACGCTCTCTATAAAGTTATTAAGTTGAGAGACCCCGCTCTTATGGGCGAGAAGATAGTTGTTCAGGGCGGAACCTTTAACAACAATGCTATTTTGCGTGCATTTGAGCTTGTGTCCGAAAAGAATGTTGTAAGACCTGATATTGCAGGTATTATGGGCGCATTCGGTGCTGCACTTATTGCAAAGGAGAGAGCAGGTGTTGAGCCTTGCAACATAATCACAAAGGACGAGCTTGAAAGCTTTACACACTCGGGTAAGCTTGTGCGGTGTAAAGGCTGTTCTAACCAATGCCGTCTTACTGTAACAAAGTTCGCCGATGGCAGAAGCTTTGTTTCAGGAAACAGGTGTGAAAAGGGTGCAGGTCTGGCAAAGGAGTCAAACGACCTTCCCGATTTGTATGCTTACAAATATCAAAGGGTATTCAGCTATACTCCACTTGACAGTATGACTGCACCAAGAGGTGTTATAGGCATCCCCCGTGTTCTTAATATGTACGAAAACTATCCTCTGTGGTTTACAATATTTACAAAGCTTGGTTTCTCGGTACAATTGTCGCCCGAAAGCTCACATAAGCTGTATGAGCTTGGCATTGACTCCATCCCGTCAGAATCGGCTTGCTATCCTGCAAAGCTTGTTCACGGTCATATACAGAGTCTTATAAACTCAGGTGTAAAAACGATATTCTACCCTTGTGTTCCATACGAGCAGACAGAGTACAAGGATGCAGGAAACCACTATAACTGTCCAATTGTTACCTCTTATCCCGAGGTTATATATAACAATATGGACTCAGTCAGAAGCGATGGAATTAAATTCCTCTATCCCTTTGTAAATCTTGACAAAGAAAACTCTGTTGCAACCCAGCTTGTAAAAGTATTAAAGGGCTTAGGCATCAGTAAAAGCGAAATTGCCGATGCTGTCAGGGAAGGTTTTGCAGAGCTTACAGCCTTTAAGTCTGACATTCGCAAAAAGGGCGAGGAAACTCTGCGTTATCTGGAAGAAAACAGCTGCCGTGGTATTGTTCTTGCAGGCAGACCTTACCACATAGACCCCGAAATCAACCACGGCATACCAGAAATGATAACATCACTCGGCTTTGCAGTTCTTACTGAGGATTCGATAGCACATTTAGGCAACCTCAAACGAGATATACGAGTAGTTGACCAATGGGCATATCACACAAGATTATACGAAGCTGCCGCTGAGGTTATTAAAGACGAAAGACTTGAACTTGTTCAGTTAAATTCATTTGGCTGCGGACTTGATGCTGTTACTACCGATCAGGTTCAGGAAATACTCCAGTCGCACGAAAGAATTTATACCACACTAAAGATTGATGAGGTATCCAATCTCGGCACTGCGAGAATAAGAGTCCGTTCGCTAAAAGCCGCAGTAAAGGAACGTGCAGAAAACGCCTTTTCTGCCGAAGAGATTGAGCCGTACACAATAAGCCGTATTCCGTTTACCGAGGCAGAGAAAAAGCGTCATACACTTGTTTTCCCGCAAATGAGTCCCGTTCATTTCAGGCTTTTTGAAGCAGTACTTAACGCAAACGGCTATAATGCCATTGTATTTGAAAAGGTGTCTCCCGAGGATGTAGAGGCAGGCTTAAAGAGTGTTAATAACGATGCCTGTTACCCCTCTATTTTGGTAACAGGACAGCTTATAAATGCCTTCAAGGCAGGAAAATGTGATCCCAATTCAACATCGCTTATGATTACGCAGACAGGCGGAGGATGCAGGGCTACTAACTATATTGCATTCATAAGAAAGGCACTTATTGAAGCTGGCTATCCGCAGGTACCGGTAGTAAGCCTTAATATTTCCGGTCTTGAATCAAACCCCGGTTTTAAGCTTACTCCACTTTTGGTGCACGATATTGTAAAGGCTTGTGTTTTGGGCGATTTACTTCTTACACTTCTTCTTGCTACAAGGCCATACGAGCTAGAAAAGGGCAGAACGGACAGAGTTTACCGCACACTTCTTGCTGAACTCTACGAGAACTTTGTATCAGAGAGAAGAACAAAACTCAAAATGAATAAAACTGTACACAAAATTGTGGATGCTTTTCTTGCAATCCCGACCGATGACGGTCTTAAAAAGCCAAAGGTTGGTGTTGTAGGCGAAATTCTGGTTAAATTCCACCCCGGTGCGAACAATAACATTATCGATGTTATCGAAGCAGAGGGCGGCGAGGCTGTTATGCCGGGACTTTTAGACTTCTTTATGTACTGCCTCTTTAACAGTAACTTTAAGCACAAAAATCTCGGTGCAGCAAAAAAATCAGCCGACATTGCAAATGCAGGTATCTGGGTGATTGAGTTATACCGCAAGGCTATGCGAAAGGCACTTGCAAATACCAAGTATGCCGACCGTATTCCTGAGCATATCTCAGACATTGCCGATGGTGCAAGTACAGTTTTGCAGCTTGGACATTCAACCGGCGAGGGTTGGTTCTTAACCGGTGAGATGGTAGAGCTTATCAAAAAGGGTGTACCGAATATTGTATGTGTTCAGCCCTTTGCGTGTCTGCCTAACCACGTTACCGGCAAGGGTATGATTAAAGAGCTTAGAAATCAGTATCCCGAGTCGAATATTGTCGCTGTCGACTACGACCCCGGTGCAAGTGAGGTTAATCAACTTAACCGCATAAAGCTTATGATTGCGGTAGCTTTTGAAAATCTTAAAAAGCAACTATCTGCTGAAGAAAAAGCTGCACGCAGAATAGTAGGCAAAAAAGAGCCTGCCGAAAAGGCATAAAAAATACGGACTGTTTTACAGTCCGTATTTCGTTTTCATTCTTTCCAATTTATCAGCCAGAGGCACTCCTATAAACCACAAAAACAGTAAAGTCGAAACTGCGTGTACCATATCATATGGAAGCCCCAGCACCCACGAGGATACTATCAGCTCAAATGTTGGATTAGGCTCCCATAAAAGCATCGAGCCGGGATTTGCAATACCGCCGTAGATTAAAATTGTAGAGAAAAAGCCAAACAAGGCATATGTAATCCTGTTCTTCTTCACTATTCTAAGCCTAAAAAATACTCCTGCCGCAAGTCCCATCATACCAAAGGAAATCATCTGCCATGCAGTCCAAGGACCTTGCCCGAAGAAGAAGTTTGACACAAATGCTGTAACCGCACCGACTAAAAAACCAACCTCTGCACCAAGACAACTACCTGCCACAACAACAATCGCCCCCACCGGCTTGAACTGCTGCAACGGATAAAATGCCGCCCTGCCCGCTACCGCAAGGGCACAAAGCACACTAATTACTACAATCTCCTCTGCCTTGGGTTTTCTTTTCTCGAAGCTTACCGCAACTGCCACCATTATCTCCAGAATGATCCCTAAGCATACTGCATAATAATTACTCTCATCAAACAGATATACACCGCTTAAAATAGTTACCGGCACTGCTACGAGCAATATAAGCGACGATATTACTGCACGTTTTCTGCCGACTTTTACTTTTTCACCCTTTTCCGCTTCATTGTTGGAAAACGGCACAAGACACATCACTCCTGCACCTAAAAGTAGCAGTGATAAAATCTGATAAATCACATTTCTGAAATCGGTAAATCTGCCACCAAAATACCATTCGCTCAAAGCAAATAGAATTACAAGAACAATTCCTATAATAAGCTTTGGTATATTAAGATGTTTCTTCTCTTTTTCCTTCTCAAATATTTCGGGCATCTCTACTTCAAACGTATTTTCAATATGCACAGCTTCTAATCCGATTGCCGTTCTTACTTCATTCGCCAAGACAGCCTGTGGCAAAACATCTCTTGCTATACGGTTTGCCGCCGTGGTGTAGAAATTCTTACTTGCAAAAAACTCGTGCGGCTCGCCCTCGCTAATAATCGTGCCGTCAAAGAGCATTGCCACCCTGTCTGCATATTCAGCACAAAATTCAATATCGTGCGACACTATAACAACCGTTTTCCCTATTTCTTTCAGCTTTGCAAGAATTTCGCCGAATGTGATTTTAAAATGCGCATCAAGTCCTTTGGTAGGCTCGTCCAAAAGAAGTATATCAGGTTCTGTCAACAACAGCTTGAGGAGTGCTGCTCTTTGCAGCTCACCGCCCGAAAGGTCATACGGATGCCGTTCAAGCAAGCCGTCAATCCCAAGCATAACAGCCGTATCATTTATTCTCTCTTCTGTTGCCAAATTCTCCAAATCCGCCCTTATAGTTTTCCCTGCAAACAGTATAGACAGCGATTGCGGCAGAAGCGCCGTTTTATTCCCGTTTAAAAGCCTTATCTTGCCACGGTATGCTCTTGATATTCCTCCTATCACAGAAAGTGCTGTCGATTTACCCGCACCATTGCCGCCGACTATGGCATATATCTCTCCCTTTTTTATCTGTACGGAAAACCCTTTTAAAACATCTTTTTCCTCTTTTCCATACCTAAACCAGATATTGTCTGCTTTTAACACAACGTCTCCCGACACTGACCTTTTATCAGGTGTAAATTCTCCTACCTGCAATTTCTCCAGCTTCTCTCTTCCCTCGCGAACAGTAAGCGGTGGATTTTCAGCAATCCTATCAGCAAAAATTCTCGATGCCGCAGGCATTGCCGCATACATAGCGTGTTTGCTGCCGACAACCTCTCTCACCACTTCCCGAGGTTTATCAAAGCAGAAAATCTTCCCCTCCTCAAGCACCATCACTCTGTCCGATAAAGAAAAAAGCTCCTCTGTTCTATGCTCAGATATGATGACCGTTATGCCAAGCTCACGGTTTATTCTTGAAAGTGCATTCAAAAATTCTGTTGCAGCAATAGGGTCAAGCTGGCTTGTCGGCTCATCTAAAATTATCACAGACGGCTCTATTGCCACAATTGCCGCAAGCGACAAAAGCTGCTTCTGCCCACCCGAAAGCTCGGAGGTGTTTTTGTAAAACCAGTCCTGTATCCCAAAAAACGACGCACATTCTGCTACACGAAGCCTTATTTCGCTATTATAAAGGCCTAAGCTTTCAAGCCCAAACGCAAGCTCGTGCCACACCTTATCACATACTATCTGACTATCAAGGTCCTGAAGTAAAAAGCCGATTTTGCCCGCACTTTCTTTGTCTGTAAGCTTTGCAATATTCTGTCCGTTAAATAGTATATTCCCTTTCTTCTCCCCAAACGGCGAAAGCTGAGGCTTTAACAATCTTAAAAGAGTGGTTTTTCCGCAACCTGACTTTCCGCAAATCGTTATAAACTCTCCGCTTTTTACCGAAAAGCTGGCGTTATCTACTGCATGCGCAGTCGCTTTCGGGTATCTGAACGTCAGATTTTCGATCTTAAATATTTCCATCTTATCATCTCCACCCCTTCAATGAATAACGGCATTATCGAAATCATAAAGAATGCCACAAAAACACTTATCTGATACAACGTTAATTCCGCATAAGATATCTTCGGATAAAACTCAAACTGTAAGCAGCTTTTTCCGACAATGATATATGCAGTCAGCAGAAGGATGTATATAACTTCCATTAAATCTCTCACAGTAAACGAGAATACTGAGTATGATGTCCTTTTACCTGTACCAAACCCTCGTGCTTTCATACTGTCGGCAGTTTCTACCGATCCTTCAATTGCCCAGCTTGTCACCGCCGAAACCACCGACGATATGCCCTTTATCTTACCGGTGGTAGTTCCAAGTGCCTTTTGAATTCCGTATACAGCTTGGAGTTGTTTTTTCAGTCTTGGTACAAATCGTAGCACCATAGAAAATATCAAAGAAATGGCAGGGATTATGTTTCCGAACAGGCATAATATTTTGTCTGCTGTCATAATTTCGCTAAAAGACACAAACCACCAAATCACCGCCGCAATCATAGCTGCTGCCATTGCTCCGTATAAAAGAGCCTCCATCGTGATTGGGTTACCGTTTGGAAAGTAGGCTAATATTGTAACACCCCTGTGATTAAACACAACATTTAAAACTGCCGCCAAAGCTGATACGGGAAGTATCACCGTAAGACTTTTTATTGCTCTTTTGCCGCCCTCAAGCATCAGCATATATCCAAATGCCGCCACCATTGAAATCGTTATTAAAACAGGGTGCATCAAAAACACCGATATTAATATAACGGCAATAAAATATATTAAATTAACTATCGGATGCCGACGGGAAAATTCCATATTCTATCTCACTCCACTATCTTACCAATGTCCTTGCCCATATCGCAAGTGTAAAGCCACTCTACAACATCTCCGGCTTTTATATACACCTCTGAACAGCTTTTTTGCACAAACTCACCGTTTACCTTATACATCCAACCGGACAACGCTCCACAGTCAAATTCATAAAGATTATTTATCCCCTCAATATACGCACTGTTGTATCCCGGAGTATTGGAGAACTCAAAAGGTATTTTCTCTTTCTTCATAGTGCGGAGCAGTAGGTCAAAAACACTTTCTCCCTCATTAATTTCCACCTGTGATGATGTGAATATTATCCCATTCTCAGCCACAACCGCCTCTTTTGAAAGCTTTTCCATATTATTTAACACACTATCACACCGAACAAATAATGTACAATAGTGATTTTGCTCTTCTTTCTCTTCCTGTATAATAACCGGCTCTGCCGTCGATGTAGCTTCAGGATTTGGAGCAGGTGTTAGCACAGGCTCTGCCGTTGGTGTTGCCTCTGCAACCACTTCCGGCGTCGGCTCAGCTACACATATTATCTCTTCCGTATTATTTGAATTACAGGCGGTAACAGCAACAAAAAGTGTTACTGCTACTGCCAAAGTCTGCAATTTCCTTATCATTTTTTCCCCTTTGGAGCAGATTATAAACCATATTAGCCATTTCTGCTCTCGTCAGTTCTTCTTTTGGACGAAGTCCGTTATCACTATCTATTATTTCATTTTCTGTGCAGAAACCTGCTGCAGTCTTAGCCCACGAAGACACCTCTTCGTCTTCGGACATTTTTGCATCTGTATCAATGCCCAGAAGTGTTGCCGAACGGCTTATAAACGCCATTCCTTCCTCTCGGGTAACATTACCGTCAGGATTAAACAGTTTATCTGAAATCCCCATTACAATTCCATTCTTATAAGCTGCTGCAACCTTTTCGTAATACCACGCATTTTCCTTTACATCATTAAATATGTTCATCTCATGCATATCAAGACCTAATGCAATTACAATTATAGTCGCACATTCAGCTCTTGTCAATCTCTCATCAGGCAAAAATGTACCGTTGCCACAGCCATTGATTATCTTTCGCTTTGCAAGGCTTTCGATTTTTTCCTGATATTTATGAGCGGTTATATCCGAGAAAATCGCTTTACCCTGCATATCAAACAAGGTGTTTTTTTCATCCTCCACTCGTTTTGCGGCTACAATCGCATAAAAACATTGCTCGGTTGTCATAAGACTAACCTCTTCGCCTATTTTGTGGCTAAATCCTTCGCCTGCCGTATAATAGTCAAGCATTTTTTCTGTTAAATAGTCAAACCTCTCATCTTCAAAGCTTATACCAATCTCACAAAGTGCAACTATCATTTGTGCGTAGCTTTCTGCACTGTCTGATTTTGCTTTTGCCAGACAGCTGACACCCTTTTTAATTGCATCAGAAACTTTTTCCTCATCCTTGTGCTTTGATAATGCGGTAAGCACCATCGCCGTCATATCGCTATCAGAAGAATTACCGCTTAATGACCATCCGCCATCGGATAACTGTTTATCCAGAATGTAGTCAACATATCTTTCCGCAATATCCTCATCATATAAATCAAGAGCAACAAGTGCCCAAACGGCACCGTTTAGTCCCTGAGATACCGTTTTGTCATAGTCTGCAAGCGGAGAGAGCAGATTATATCCCGAAATATCCTTCGCATTTTTTCCTATTGCAGTTACCGCAATTGCAACACGCGAATATTCGGTATTCTTTCTTGAATTTAAAACTCCGTTCTTTTCTTTGAGATAATTGCAAAGATTATCGTAATACAATTTCGCTGTTTCCTCATTGATTCCCCTGCTACTCCTTGCAAGTCCCAACACCGACCACTCACCGCCGACAGAAGATACTGTCGGATTTATTAGCTTTTCTGAAATAATGTTATATACTTCTGTTTCCAGTGCAGCAAGGTCAATATTGGTATCTTCTTTTACCTCTTCTTTTTTAGGTAACGAATGGCTGCCACCGCCTCTTACACTGTTGTCTCCTATATCATCACCAAGCTGGCAGGAGAACTGCCACTTGATATTATCGCCGTGATTTACAACCGCATCAGATGCTCCTACCGACAGAAAGCTGTCATTGCTTGATACCATCCAGCCCGAAAGACTTCCTCCGTCTCCCTGACCGAAAGAGCTTACCTCATATCCGTCGGACAACTTAAAGTCCTTAAGTTTCGAAAGGTAAAAATCCGCATCTACCGAGCCTGATATGTCATAGTTAATACCGAGTGCATCAAGAAGTCTTACCGTTACATCAGCAACACTGTCGCCTGTTGTGTAGGGAACTCTCGTTGACGAAATAATAACACCAAGTGGAGTTTGAAAATCACATTCTTCTGTTCTTTTTCCCTTATCGGTAAAGCTTACCGTTACAAATCCGTCAGCATCATAGCTGTCAAAATCCGAAACAGCAGTACCGTAAAAGCTTGTTGTATGTGTTTTGTATATTCCTGACGGTGCAAGTGTGCCGTCGCTAACATTGTCACCTCCGTCATCGCCACTATCATCTGAATCACCCTTATCGCCGCCGTCATTTGACACAGTAACAGGGATTTCTATATCAGGCAGACTTATAACATCTATTGTACCACTTGCGGCATTAAGGTTTGCAGGAATGCCGTCATCGTCAAGTTTCCGATGTTCACCGAATATCGAACCAAACACACTATTTTCCCCTGTTATTTTGCCATCTGTTAGTATGAGTTTTTCTGTAGCATCCTGCGGTATTGTAAAGGTTATTTTGTTTGAATCCTTTTCATTTAGGAAATAGTCGGTACCTATGCTCGAAAGTGTTGTATCACCAAGCTTGTAGCTGACAACTATTCCCGGCATACCCCAGGTGGGGAAATAGCAAGGATTGTAAAGTCCTGCCATTTTGGGAATAGGCTGATATAAGTTATCAAAGCATAATGTTATCTCGCCACCGGCAACCGTCTCACCCTCGATTCGAGGTATAAGCTTGGAACCCTTTACCACACGGTAATCGGTCTTTTCGTCGTCTGTTACCTTCAAAATATTGTTGCCGTGATAAATTTCAGCCTTACCGTCTGTTGCATCAACCCATTCACCAAGTATTCCGTCTGAAATTTTAGCAGTCTGTGCGGTAAATGTTTCACCAACTTCAAGTGTACCTTTATCGCCTGTAAAATACAGAGTATCATATTCGTTATTCAACTCAAGACAATCTATATCACCGTAACCGTCCCCAACCGTTACGATAGCAACAGCGTTTCTGTCCGAGCTTGCAGGATAAATACCGTCTACATATATTGCTTCACAGCTTACCTCTATTATTGCAACCCCCTCGGCTTTAGCGGTAATTTCCGCTTTGTTATCGCCTGCATTACCGTTGTCTGTAGTAATAATTTCAATTACGTCCGAGCCGCTTAGGATATTATAGTTAAAATCAGGTTCAATTACCGTATTTATAACTGTATCGTTTACTATCTGCCAAGGCGCACGATAAGATCTTAAGGTAAAGCTTTCGTCAATATCAAGAGCTATTTTGTTCCGTTCATTGATATTGAGCAAAATCCCCGCATTGTAACCCTCTCTTAAGGTGTCCGTTTTTTCCGCAAGGTCTACAACAACCCTTTCCGTATCAGTGCCGAGATAACCCGCTTCGGTCATTAAGCCGCCTTTGGATACACGGTAGCTCATATTTGATGTCGGTGCAATATCATATATGTAGTCGACCGTTCCGTCATCGAGGGCTAAAGTACTGCTATGTTCAATTTTAACAGTTTTGTAGTTTGCTTCCTGATTGTAAACGCTTACCTGGGCGTCCGAAGGAGCATTTACTGTAAAACTGTCGGCAGCATAAGATATTGGCATTAAGCCAAACGTGATAGCTGCAACAAGCAGCAGATTGATAAGTTTTCTTTTCATTTGTTTCTCTTCCTTTCCAAACATATAATTTCAATATGAAAGAAATTTTCGCAGATTGCTGTTTTGAACAGCGACGGCGTACTTGTGTACTCCGAGCTGCGAAAAGCAGTAAGATGCGGAAATTTATTCAGATTATCTACCACAAACAAAAAAGCTGCGGCAAGATATTGCCACAGCTGAGTTTTCCTGTGTATTCCGCATTTCAAGCACACAAAAAAGGCTGAAACTACCGTCTCTTTACCAAAGAGGTCTTTTGCAAAACGGCATCAATGCAGGTCTTCCGACTCACGTCCTTGCTTTTAAATTAAAGCACCTCAGGTCAAGCCTTCTCAGTTTCCCAATGACCGACTTTCGTCAAAGACCAAGGTATCAGACGCACACGGCGACAGTTATCGTTCGGGATTTGCACCCGATTCCCTTTTCACCGACTAAGGCTTTTTATGCACCTTAGCCGACACACTGTACGGTTTATTTAATTAAGTAAAATTATATCACCGTATTTTGTTTATGTCAATAGGTGTATTGACACAGACTTCCCATAATGATAAAATATCAGCGGAGGCGAATAATATGACCAATCTTAATCAGACTCCAAAAGGAGAGAGAATACACATAGGCATATTCGGGCGCACAAATGCAGGTAAATCAAGCATTATAAACGCACTTACAAGCCAGAATATCGCAATTGTTTCAGATATAAAAGGTACAACAACCGACCCCGTTTCAAAGGCAATGGAGCTTTTGCCATTAGGGCCTGTTGTGATAATCGACACACCCGGACTTGACGATGACAGCGAGCTTGGAAAGGAACGCATCAAAAAAGCATATCAAACACTTGCAAAAACCGACATCGCTATTGTGGCAGTCGATTCAACAAGCGGTATTACCGAAACCGAAAAAAATCTTATAGATGAGATTAAATCACATTCTATTCCTTATATTACTGTTTTTAACAAATGCGACCTTGCTCCTGTTTTAGTTTCAGGCAAGAACGAAATAGCGGTTTCTGCCTTAACAGGCGAGAATATTACCGGGCTTAAAAATATGTTAGCAGGTCTTGTTCCCGAAAATGAAGAAAAAGTTCTTGTAGGCGATTTGATAGATTCGGGAGATATTGTAGTGCTTGTTGTTCCAATAGACGACGCAGCACCGAAGGGCAGGCTGATTCTTCCGCAGCAGCAGACAATCCGTGATATTTTGGATAATGGTGCAACTGCCGTTGTATGCAAGGACACAGAGCTTGCAGATATACTTACAAAGCTTACTGTAAAACCACAGCTCGTCATTACCGATTCTCAGGTTTTCAAAAAGGTTGCGGAAATTGTACCAAACGATATTCCGCTCACATCTTTTTCCATCCTTTTTGCACGGTACAAGGGAGATTTACAAACTCTCGTTGACGGTGTAAAGGCAATTAACAGCTTAGAGGACGGCGACAAAATTTTAATTGCTGAGGGTTGCACTCATCACAGACAATGCGGAGATATAGGCTCGGTCAAAATCCCCCGTATGCTTGAAAAGGTTACAGGAAAAAAGCCCATATATGACTTTGTGAGCGGTACGGAATTTGCAGAGAATACAGGTGATTACAAGCTTATAATTCACTGCGGCGGCTGTATGCTGAACGAACGTGAAATGCGTGCAAGGATTGCCGCAACTACTGCAAGAAACATCCCCATCGTAAACTACGGCGTACTTCTTGCCCGACTTACAGGCATATTAAATCGTTCTTTAGAGCCTTTTTCTGATATTACTCTTTAATAAATTGTCTGTAATGCTTGACAAATGTTAAAAAAAGGAGTAATATAGTCCCATAAGTGTTTTTCAGGAGATAAAAAACAATGCAGTTTACAAAATCTACATTCGGCATAATAATTATTAACGCTATTCGTATTTCGGATAGCGCTCATTTGGTTGCAGGATATTGATTTGGTTTACAAGTTGTAAATATTTTCACCTGCGGCTTTTGAGAAAAAACCGCAGGTTTTTTAATAGAAAGGACGATATAAATGAACTTAGAGCAAATCGAAAAAGCGGCGAAGCGATTAGAACCCACCATTCACCGCACACATATCGAAAAGTCAAAGACATTTTCGGAATTGGCAGGAGCAGAGGTTTATTTAAAATACGAAAACCAGCAGAAGACCGGCTCTTTCAAAATAAGAGGTGCTTCCAACAAAATTGCAGCTCTTGCCGAAAGAGGCGAGGTTAAATCTGTAGTTGCATCATCGGCAGGAAATCACGCACAAGGTGTTGCATATGCTGCACACGTACATAATATACCTGCTACCATCGTAATGCCCAAGGCTGCGCCTATTGCTAAGGTACAGGCAACAGAGGGCTATGGTGCAAAGGTTGTACTTTGCGGTGATTGCTATGATGATGCCTACAATAAGGCGCTTGAACTCTGCGAGAGTGAGGGTGCTACCTTCCTCCACCCATTTAACGACCCTGAGGTTATTGCAGGTCAGGGAACTATCGGCTTTGAGATATTACAGGATTTGCCGACTGTTGATATTATTATTGTTCCGGCTGGTGGAGGTGGTCTTTTAGCCGGTGTTGCTGCTTGTGTAAAGCAGGTTAATCCGAGAGTTAAGGTAATCGGTGTTCAGGCTGAGGGCGCTGATGCAATTGCTCGTTCCTTCCACGAAAAGAAAGCCTTTTCACTCGACTCTGTTTCTACAATTGCGGACGGTATTGCAGTTAAAACTCCCGGTGACCTTACACTTGAGCTTATCCAGAAGTATGCCGATGACGTGGTAACCGTCAGCGATGCGGAAATTTCTGCTGCAATTCTTCTCTTGATGGAGCGTACAAAGCAGATTGTTGAACCAGCAGGCGCTACACCTCTTGCCGCAGTTTTAAATGGTAAGATTGATGCTGAGGGCAAAAGAGTTGTATGTCTTATGTCAGGCGGTAATATTGACGTTAGCTTTGTTCATAAGATTATCGAAATCGGTCTTGCCGCAAGACAGAGAAAGCTTAAGTTCAAAACAACTCTCACCGACAAGCCCGGTAGTCTTGTACAGCTTTCACAGATTTTGTCCAAAGCCAATGCCAATATCGTAATGGTTCAGTATGACCGCTTTGATGCAAGTCTTAATCCTAACGAGGTTATAATCCATATTGCCTGCGACGTCGGAGGCAAGGAACACGGCGAAAAGGTTCTTCGTGCTTTGGAGAAAAACGGATACAATGCAATAATTGAGTAATTTAAAAGAGAAGAAACGAAATTGATATGCACCCCAAAAGTTAGACACTTTTGGAGGTGCATATTTTTATGAGCAAAAAAGGACAAAAACAAAGAAAGTACTCGCCAGAATTCAAAGCATCTGTTATAATGGATATGCGGGAACATCGATTATCGTATTGT
>JAXJXP010000033.1:0-83669 GCA_036307445.1 Clostridia bacterium | reverse complement strand
TTGTAAGCTCAAATCTTACCTGGTCGTTACCCTTACCTGTTGCACCGTGGCAGATAGCTGTCGCACCCTCCTGAAGAGCGATTTCTACCAATCTTCTTGCAATAATCGGACGTGCGTGTGATGTACCCAAAAGGTACTTACCCTCGTAAACTGCGCCTGCTTTTAAAGTTGGGAAAATGAAATCGGAAACATATTCGTCTCTCAAATCCTCGATATAAAGCTTGGAAGCACCTGCCTTTTTAGCACGTTCCTCAAGCCCTTCTGTCTCCTTACCCTGACCGACATCACCGCAAACTGCGATAACCTCGTAGTCGTAGTTTTCCTTGAGCCAGGGGATAATTATTGATGTGTCAAGACCGCCTGAATAGGCGAGTACAACTTTTTCCTTTGCCATAACTTGCAATTCCTCCGTTTATGTTATATAATTTATGTATATTATACAGCATAATTTTTTATTTTGCAATATCATATTGCAATAATTATTTCAATATTTTAGGGAGTGTTTTTGTGATTATTTTAGGTATTGACCCCGGATATGCAATTGTGGGCATAGGTGTTCTGGAATACAAGGCAGGAAAATTCAGACCTATAGAGTATAATGCCATTACCACACATTCGACTATGGCATCCTCTTTAAGACTTAAGCTTATATACGAGGAAATTGGTGCATACTTAGATAAATACAAGCCTGATGCGGTCGCAATCGAGGAGCTGTTTTTTAACAGCAATCAGAAAACCGCTATTTTGGTTGCTCAGGCAAGAGGTGTATTGGTTGCCCAAACAGCTATCCGTGATATTCCGATATATGAATACACACCCTTGCAGATAAAGCAGGCAGTAACCGGTTACGGCAGAGCAGACAAGGGACAAATTCAGCAGATGGTAAAGCTTCTTTTGGGTCTTAATGCCATACCCAAGCCCGACGACGCCGCCGACGCGTTAGCAGTCGCAATCTGCCATGCACACAGTGCCAAGGCAAACGATGCCCTTGGAACAAACAGACTGTAATTTACGTCTAACCAAGGGTAAAGAATATGTAACAAAACCGTAATACCGCCGCCGTTGACGAGTCCCTCGCTTTTGGTGTATGATAGTATGTGAGAAAGTGTCTTTAATTTGATTTTGAGAAGAGGTACTTAACTATGTATTATTACATAAAAGGCGAAAAGGTCTTAACCGGCGACGGTTTTGTAGTTATTGACGCAGGCGGTGTGGGATACAAAATTGCTACATCACTTGCAAGTATAAGCTCACTCGCCGACAAAAGCGGAGTTGTAACAATGTATGTGCAACTGATAGTCCGTGAGGACTCTCAAGAGCTGGTCGGTTTTACCACCAATGAGGAGCTTTCTATGTACAAGCATCTGACATCGGTTTCCGGTGTCGGTCCAAAAGCGGCTATTGCGATTTTGTCAACATCAACTCCTGCCGAGGTGGCACTTGCCGTTATGACAGATGATGTAAAAACCATAACACGAGCATCGGGTGTGGGCCCCAAGCTTGCAAAACGAGTTATTTTAGAGCTTAGGGACAAGCTTAAAAACGAGGACATTTTGCCAAACGAAATTTCCGTATCCGACCTGTCCGCACCACTTTCCGATTCTCTTACCGAAGCGGCGGCGGCTCTCACGGTTTTAGGCTATTCGGCAAGCGATGCAAAAGCGGCAGTATCAAAGCTTGACGCAAATATGCCAGTTGAAGATTTGGTGCGTGAAGCTTTAAAGCTTTTGATGTGATATAAGGAGCTTTACTATGATTTTTGATGATAACGAAAGAATAATAACAAGCGATTTTACCGAGGAGGACTCGCAGATTGAATACGGCCTTCGCCCAAGGCATCTCGACGAGTATACCGGTCAGGACAAGGTAAAGAGCAACCTTGAAATATACATTAAAGCAGCCCTTGACAGACACGAGGCATTGGACCACGTTCTTCTCTACGGTCCTCCGGGGTTGGGAAAAACCACTCTTGCCGGAGTAATCGCAAACGAAATGGGCGTAAATATCCGCATAACAAGCGGTCCTGCTATCGAAAAAGCCGGGGATTTAGCGGCAATTCTTACCAATCTTTCTGCAAATGATATACTGTTTATAGACGAAATACACCGTATGTCCAGAACGGTTGAAGAAATACTCTATCCCGCAATGGAGGACTATGCTCTCGATATTATTATCGGCAAAGGTCCTTCGGCAAAGTCTATAAGACTCGATTTGCCGAAGTTTACTTTAATTGGTGCAACTACGCGTGCAGGACTCTTAACGGCACCGCTGCGCGACCGTTTCGGTGTTATGGCAAGGCTTGAGCTGTACACACCGGAAGAGCTTATAACAATCGTAAAACGAAGTGCAAGTCTTTTAGACGTAGAAATTGATGCTGACGGCGCACGTGCAATCGCCGACCGCTCAAGAGGAACTCCTCGTATTGCAAACCGTCTTTTAAAGCGTGTCAGGGATTTTGCCGAGGTTAAGTTTGGCGGCAGGATTACCAAAGAGGTAGCAGACGAAGCACTTAAAATGATGGATATTGATGACAAGGGACTTGATATGACCGACCGCAGAATGATAACCTGTATGATTAAAAGCTTTCACGGCGGTCCTGTCGGGCTTGAAACAATAGCAGCCTCAATAGGTGAGGAGCCGAACACAATTGAGGATGTATATGAACCGTATCTTATGCAGATAGGCTTTCTCTCACGTACACCGAGAGGAAGAATTGTAACACGTGAAGGATACGAGCATTTCGGTTTTGAATTTACCGAGTAAAGGGAAGGTCTGAAAGGTGGAAAATTAAAATGAAAAGGATCGCAGCGCTGCTTCTGGCGCTTTCAACTTTTTCAGTATCGGCAACAGCCGATATGATTCTCGAATATAACGGCGGTCAGCATAATTACTCAGGGCCTGTCTGTTCTTTGATTGTAAATGGGAAAGAGGTTTCAACCCCTCTTGAGCCTATTATCTTCAATGACAGAGCTCTTGTTCCCGTGCGTGAGGTTTTTGAGTCTATGGGCGCAGAGGTTTTATATGTTAACAAGACACAGGAGATTAACATAACTATGGGCGCAACTTATATTTCTATGAAGATAGGCTCAGAATTTGTACAGGTAAACGGCAACAAAAAGACAATACCCGACGGTGTTGTTCCTATGCTTATTGCAAAGCTGGGCGAAAATGCAAAAACAATGGTGCCAGTAAGATTTGTTTCGGAGAGTCTTGGTATGAATGTTGTATATGACGGCGCAAGAAAACAAATACGAATTAACAACCCCGCTCAATCAACACCCGAGTATATTCCCTCAACCAAAATCACTTCCATAACAACAACAGAGGATGCAGACAGCGCTACCGTAAGTATAAAGCTTGATTTTCCTGCAGAAAAGATTGGTGAGCTGACGTTTATTGAAGGCTCGGGCGTACTTTATTTAGACATATTTGGTGCAAGCTATACCACTTCAAACAGAATAATAGTAAATAAGGGTGCAATTCTGTCTGTAAGATTAGGCGAACACGACGGCTACTCACGAATTGCAATAGATACTTCGGGTGCTACCGATTATTACAAAAAGCTGTCCTCTGACGGCACATTACTTAAAATAACCGTAGACGGTATGAGAACAACCGATGCCGAGACCCCTTCTCCTTCACCAACGCAATCACCGTCCTCATCACCCAAGCCGAGTACATCACCAAAGCCAAGCGCATCTCCCACCCCGACACCTGCTCCAACACCTACTCCGGAGGCACATATTACAGGAGAAAAGATTATCGTGCTTGATGCAGGACATGGTGGCAGCGACCCCGGTGCAGTTTATACACACGACGGCGCGGAATACAAAGAAAAAACAATTAACCTTGCAGTTGCAAAGAAGGTTAGGGATATTCTAACCTCAAAGGGTATTCGTGTAGAGATGACCCGTTCAGGCGACACATACCCCACCCTTACCGAGCGTTCGGCATTTGCAAACAAATTAGGTGCAGCTATGTTTGTCAGCATCCACTCTAATTCCTTCCCTGCAAATAACGACGTAAACGGCATTGAAGTGTATTATTCCAAAACAAATAACGGCGACAGATATTCTCTTACAAGCAAAGCGCTTGCAACAGACGTATATAAAAATCTTATAAAGAACACCTCTGCATCTCAACGAGGTGTTAAAACCGAACAGCACGTTGTAACAAGAACAAGCGAAATGCCTGCAATTCTGATTGAGCTTGGATTTATTACCAATCAGCAAGAGGCAGAAAACCTGTATTCTGACGAATACCGTGATTTACTTGCCGGTGCTATCGCATCTGCAATATTAGATAATATGGACGAAGTTCAAATTCCGCCTTTGGAATTAAAAACCGCAGAAACCGAAGGGATTGAAGAAGTAACAGATGATGAAGACCATTGATTTTTACTATGATTTGCCCGAAGAGCTTATCGCTCAGGAGCCGACAAAAAACCGCAGCGATTCACGGCTTATGTGCCTTGATAAAACAAGTGGCAAAACAGAGCATAAGCATTTTTACGATATTGTTGATATGCTAAAAGAGGGCGACTGCCTCGTCTTAAACGACACAAAGGTTATTCCCGCAAGATTATACGGCGAGAAAATCGGGACGGGCGGTGCAATTGAGTTTTTGCTCTTAAACCGTCGCACAGCGGACGAGTGGGAGGTAATACTAAAGCCCGGAAAACGTGCTAAAGTCGGTGCAAAATTCAAGTTCGGCGACGAGCTTGAAGCAGAGGTTTTATCTATCACCGACGGTGGTGCAAGAATTGTAAAATTCATTTATAACGGAATTTTTGAGGAAATTCTGGACAGACTCGGCGAAATGCCCCTGCCCCCTTATATCACAAAAAAATTAGAGGATAAATCACGTTATCAGACGGTGTATGCAAAGCATTCAGGCTCTGCGGCAGCACCTACTGCCGGTCTGCATTTTACTCCCGAGCTTATGGATAAAATTAAACAAAAAGGTGTAGAGGTGCATTTTGTAACGTTGCACGTTGGACTTGGAACATTCCGCCCCGTTAAAGCGGAGAATATTACAGAGCACGAAATGCACTCGGAATACTATATTCTGCCAAAAGAAACTGCAGATGCAGTAAATCGTGCAAAGAAGCGGGGCAGCAGAGTTATATCGGTTGGAACAACTGCAACCCGTGTTCTTGAAACCGCAGGTCAAAACGGACTTCCACTTACCGAATCAAGCGGCTGGACGGATATTTTTATCTATCCCGGCAAAAGCTTTAATGTAATAGACGCACTTATAACCAACTTCCACCTGCCCGAGTCAACACTAATAATGCTTGTTTCAGCACTTGCAGGCAGAGAAAATGTTTTAAATGCATACAACGAGGCAGTCAAAGAAAAATATCGCTTCTTCTCATTTGGTGATGCGATGTTCATATCATAAATATGAGGTAATATTATGTTTAAAATACTACACACAAACGGTCTTGCACGTCGAGGAGAGTTTACAACCGTTCACGGAACGGTGCAGACACCCGTTTTTCAGAATGTAGGCACTTTAGCCGCAATAAAGGGTGCGTTGTCTACCGAGGATTTAAGGGAAATCGGTTGCCAGATTGAGCTTTCCAATACCTATCACCTGCATCTTCGTCCGGGCGACAAGGTTGTACACGATATGGGCGGTCTGCATAAATTTATGAACTGGGACAGACCGATTTTAACCGACAGCGGCGGCTTTCAGGTGTTCTCCTTGGCAGGACTTCGCAAAATTACCGAAGAGGGCGTAACCTTCAGCTCTCACATAGACGGCAGAAGGATTTTTATGGGTCCTGAGGAAAGTATGCAAATTCAGTCAAACCTTGCATCTACAATCGCAATGGCTTTTGACGAATGTGTAGAAAACCCTGCACCATACGATTATGTGAAGGAGTCGTGCGAAAGAACATACCGCTGGCTTGAACGATGCAAAGCGGAAATGTCAAGGCTTAATACTCAAGACCGCACCATAAACAAAAATCAGATGCTATTCGGTATCAATCAGGGTGGAACATATGATGATTTGAGAATCTGGCATATGAAGGAGATAGCAAAGCTCGATTTACCCGGTTATGCAATAGGCGGTCTTGCCGTTGGCGAATCAGCTGAGGAGATGTATCATATTTTGGACGTTACACTCCCCCATGCTCCCGAAAATAAGCCACGTTACTTAATGGGTGTCGGTACACCGAGCAATATTATCGAGGCAGTTGCAAGAGGTATTGACTTCTTCGACTGCGTTATGCCGTCAAGAAACGCAAGGCACGGATTTATCTTTACCTGGAACGGAACTATGAACCTGATGAACCAGAGGTACGAAAGAGACCCCTTGCCCATCGACCCTGACTGTAATTGCCCTGCCTGCAGAAGCTATTCAAGAGCATATATCAGGCACTTATTCAAGGCAAAGGAAATGCTCGGTATGCGTCTTGCCGTTCTTCATAATCTCTATTTCTACAACGAGCTTGTCGCAAAAATCAGAGAAGCAATTGAAGAGGACAGATTTGATAAGTTCAGAGCAGAATATTCGGAAAAATTGGCAAAGAGAGTGTAAAAACACGGCTCAAATGAGCCGTGTTCATATTTTCTCGGTGTATTTTATTAAAACTCTTACCACCATACCGACAAACGCACCCGAAACAAGTCCCAGCGGCAACAGCATCGGCGCAAAATAAAGTGCCGTATTAGTATTAAGCACAAGACAGGCAACAACTATCTGCCCTATATTATGGAAAACTCCGCCGCACATTCCGACTCCGACCTTTGAGAGCTTGAATTTTACCGCATTAACCATTGCCAGCCACGAGAAAATCCCGCCAAAAAGCGAGTATATAAGTGCATTAAGTCCCGAAAACCAAAGGCTTGTTATAAGCACCTTAACAAGCATTACAAAGAATGCGTGCTTTTTTCCAAAACGGTATAATGCGAACATTACAGCAATATTGGCAAGACCAATTTTGAAGCCTGTAACAGGTACAAAAGGCGGCAAAAGTGCCTCTATGTAACCAAGCACAGCGGCTATTGCACACAACACTCCAATCTCTGTAATTTCCCTTGCTTTCAATTTCCATCACCTGCTTACTGCATCAGCACCGCTTTTTGATTCTATTACAACCTTATTCGGAAGACAGATTATACTTCCGCCATTCTTATCAATTGCACCCTGCTTTATACAAAGCTTATCGGGACAATCCGCCTCCTGCATAAATGCTTTTCCGCCTTTAATCACAAGCACGTTTGTGCCGTTTATGTCAATGGTGCAATCTTTGTCAAGCGAATATTCGCCTATAACCTCACCATTTGCCGATACTCTCACCTTTTCCGCTTTTCCGCCCGCTGTGGCAAAATATGCTATTACTGCCAGCACAAAAGTCAGCAATACAATCGGTAAATCTCGTTTTTTCATAATTCCCTCAAAAAAAGTTCAATTAAATTTCACAATTCATTCATATGGAATACATATTCGAGTGTTATAGTATAATTGTGAATCGGAGAAATACCATTCACAAAAATATACCTTCCCCTTAATATTTTATCGAAAGACCGCATCCGCACAATGCGGTCTTTTGGTGTTTTATACTAAAGAAAAATATATAAGAACAATTATACCAAGCACAATTCTGTACCAGCCAAAAGCCTTGAAATCGTGCTTTCTTACATAATCCATCAAAAATCTTATCGCAAGCACCGATACTATGTATGCAATCGCCATTCCAACAAGCAGTACCGCCCAGTCGCTACCTGGCATATTAAGTCCGTATTTAAGTATTTTCAACAAACTTACACCGAACATAACTGGTATTGCAAGGAAGAAGGAAAATTCTGCCGCCAACGAACGTGAGCATCCGATAATTATTGCACCCAAAATGGTTGCACCCGAACGAGATGTACCCGGTATTATTGAAAGCACCTGAAACATTCCGATAAGAAGTGCCGTTTTGTAGCTCATAGACTTCATATCGGTTACCTTTTCCTTCTTGTTCATATTCTCTACCAATATGAATCCTATACCGTAGACAATAAGCATTGATGCCACAACCCACGGATTTTCTATTCTCTCCATAACAGGGTCTAACAAAAGACCTATCACCGCTGCAGGCAAGCACGCAACAATAACCTTAAACCACATTCCAAATGTGTCGGCTTTTTCTTCTGCAGTTTTAGACGGTGCAAAGGGATTGAGCCTCTTAAAATAAAGGGTAACCACCGCCAGAATTGCACCAAGCTGAATTACATACAGGTATAAATCGGACGCAGTAAAGCTATTGGTATTATTTATAAAGCTGTTCACCAAAATCATATGTCCCGTACTCGAAATAGGAAGCCACTCGGTAATACCCTCAACAATACCGAGTACTAAAGACTTTATCATATCAACTAAAATCATACCATAAACTCCTTATTTGCCAAGCTCATCAACACAGCTTTTGATAATTCTTACTGCGTGGTCGATGCCCACCTTTGAGATATTAAGGCACAAATCATAACCGTTCATATTTCCCCAATCCTTGTTGGTGTAGAAGTTATAGTATGCCTTTCTTTGCTTCTCGGTCTTGTTTATACGGTCCTGTGCCGCCTTTTTGTCAAGGTTGTAAAGTCTTTGTATTCTTTCAAGCTTATAATCCATATCGGCATAAAGGAATACGTTTAATGTTTCACAATCCTCACCCTCCAAAACGTAATCGGCACAACGTCCCACAATTACGCAAGAACCATTCTTTGCCAGCTTTTTTATAACGTCAGATTGAGCAATAAAAAGCTTATCGTTAAGCGGCATTTCATAATACATAGGCGTTGTAATTCCTCTTAAACCGCCGCCCATTACCAACGAATACAAAAGACTGCCTGTTGCACGTTCATCTACATCTGTAAGTACATCTTTATCAATCTTGCTTGTTTCGGCAGCCATCGTTACAAGCTCCTCGTCATAAAAGGTCACGCCCATTAAATCTGCGAGCTTTCTGCCTATTTCCTTACCGCCGCTGCCGTAATGTCTTCCTATTGTTACAACTATGTTCTTTGCCATAATACAAGCCTCCTTGTAGCCTTTTTAAAATTATATCAAACAAATCCCTGAAATTCAAGATATTTTATACAGCCGCTCGTATATTCGTTTATAAAGGTTTATTTTCACAATATAGTCCCTTGTCTCCTTATAGGGTATATCGTCAAGCGTTTTGCCGTTAGAAGAATACCTCGTATCCTTCAGCCAGCCGTCTACCTTTGCAGGCCCTGCATTATATGCCGCAAGTGCGGTATCAGTATTAGAAAACCGTCCAATAAGATAAGACAGATAATAACACCCCATCATTATATTTGTATCAGGCTCAAGTCGTTTGTCGAAATCATAATCAGTACGCCCTGCAATATACTCTGCCGTAGCATCTGTTATCTGCATAAGACCGCCCGCCACACCCGAGCTTGCGTCCTTATCAAAGCCCGATTCCGTCTTGACAACCGCCGCCACGAGATACGGGTCCAAATTATATTGAGCCGCACCTTTGGATATTTCGAGCTTATAATCGAACGGGCATATTGTTTTTAACACTTTTTCCATTCCGCCCGTATAGAAAAACGACGCCAAAAGTGCTATAATTATTAAAACCGTCAGTATTTTTTTCAAACCAATTCCTCTAAATCTTTCATAATATTTTCCACTTCATAAGCCATGTCGGTTTTGCCGTCATTTTCGATTATGTACCGACAATACTTTCTGTAAAATTCTGCATCCGGCTGTGCGTCTATTCTTTTTATTGCCGATTCCTCGGTTATAAAATCACGGCTCATAATCCTTTTTATTCTCGTATCACGCCCCGCTACTACTCCCACCAGAAAAGAACACATATCCTCAACAGGACTTCCTATTATAACCGCACCGTCAATAGCGGCAATATGCGAGGCGGATTTTAAATCCTCCTCTATCTGCCGTTTTATATGCTTATGCGTAATTTCGTTTAATATTCCAAGCTCCTTTTTGTCCGAAAAGACACGTTCTGCAAGCTTTCTCCTGAGAAGTGTGCCGTCCTCGGCAAAATAGTCTTTCCCGAAATGAGCATAAAGCTCGTCATATGCTTTTCCGTTTGGCATAACCACCTGCCTTGCGGTTTTATCGCTATCTATTACATCAATACCCCTTTTACGAAAAAGGTCTGAAATATAGCTTTTGCCCACGCCGCTGCCGCCTGTTATACCAAACACGATTTTATTTGCAGTCATACCACGACCTCCCGCTCTCCATATCCGCAACAAGAGGTACACCTATCTGTACTGCGTTCTCCATCTCCTCAGACAGAATTTGTCTGACCTTTACTTCCTCCGAAGGCACAGCTTCCACTATCAATTCGTCATGCACCTGAAGAATGAGCTTTGATTTTAAGCCCTCGTCGGCAAGCCTTTTATGCACTCTTACCATTGCAAGCTTTATTATATCCGCTGCAGTACCTTGAATAGGAGTATTAAGCGCCACTCTCTCGCCAAACATTCTCATATTGTAATTGCTCGATTTAAGCTCGGGAATATAACGGACTCTGTTCATAAGTGTTTTTACATATCCGTTTTTGCGTGCTTCTTCCTTAATATTTTCCATATAATCACGGACACCGCTATAATGCTCAAGATAGCCGGTTATATATTCTCTTGCTTCTTTTACCGAAATTTTTAAGTCCTTCGCCAATGAAAATTCGCTGATTCCGTAAACAATACCGAAATTAACCGCCTTTGCACTTGAGCGTTGTTCTTTTGTTACACTTTCTGCAGGAATTTTCAAAACCTGTGCCGCCGTTTCGGTATGAATATCAGCACCGCTTAAAAATGCGTTCTTCATCGCCGTATCGTTAGCAATAGCCGCCAGAACACGAAGCTCAATCTGCGAATAGTCCGCATCGACAAAAATCTTGCCGTTTTCCGCAACAAACATCTTCCTGATTTCTCTGCCAAGCTCTGTTCTTGTCGGGATATTCTGCATATTGGGTTCGGTGGAGCTTATTCTTCCGGTAACGGTAACCGTCTGATTAAATACAGAGTGAATTCTTCCCGTCTTTTCAGAAATAACCGCAGTTAAGCCATCGCAATAGGTTGATTTCAGCTTTGCATATTGTCTGTATTCAAGCACCATATCTATAATCGGGTGCTTGTCCCTTAAGTTTTCCAAAACCTCTGCACCTGTGGAGTATCCGCTTTTGGTCTTTTTCTTTGGCGAAAGGTCAAGCTTCTCAAACAGAATTTCGCCAAGCTGTTTGGGTGAATTTATATTAAATTCAACACCAGCAAGGTCATAAATTTTAGTAGTAAGTCTATCAATTCTCTCCCCTAACATCTTGCCAAATTCGGACAGCTTTTCCCTGTCCACATACATTCCCTCAATCTGCATATCAGCAAGCACGGTTACAAGCGGTAGCTCAACATCAAAATATAGTTTTTCCTGCTCTGCAGCCTTAAGCTTTTGCAGGGTTTTGTCCATAAGAGGCTTGATTAAAAGTGCTTCGGATATTATATTGTCATCAGGGTTTTCATCATCGTCAAAAAGTGAAATCTGCTTTTCACCGTGTTCAATCGGGCTTGCGCCAAAATACTGCACAGCAAGCGCGTCTGCGCTATAATCAGACCTTGACGGATTGATAAGATATTCAGCAATTACAACATCATATCCTATACCCAAAAGCCTTATATCAGGCGACAGGGCAACGATTGCATCTTTTACACCAAAGCAAAGCTTGTTGATGCTCTTGTCGGAAAGTATATCTGCCATTCCATCGACATACTCTCTGCCGTCAAGCAAAAAACCCTCCTCAACTCCAAGCGCAATTCCCATTCTTACAACTTTGCCGTTTTCTGTGCCGAAAACAAAGGATGCCTCACCGATTTTACGGATTTTTTCCTTTAGTGCTTCAAACTCTTCCTTGCTTGTTATTACCGCTTTTACGGCATTTTCTATCGGGTTTTCCGCTTCTATCGCATCCGCCTTGACATTAGAAAAGTCCATTCGCTTTATAATACTGTTAAGTCCGAGCTTTGTTAAAATATTCAAAAGCTCGCTACTACCATCAATTCCTCCCTCAGCTAAATCAAAATCAATATCCATCGGGACATTTTTATCGATGGTGGCAAGCTTTTTTGAAAGATATGCAGATTCTTTTCCCTCTGAAAGCTTGGTAAGCTGTGCGCCCTTAAAGCCGTGGGAGTCAAAATTGTCATAGATATTTTCTATACTCTTATGCTTCGCAATCAATGCCATAGCCGTCTTTTCGCCAATACCGCTCACTCCTGGGATATTATCCGACTGATCGCCCATAAGAGCCTTAACGTCGATAAATTCAGTAGGTGTTACACCGTAGCGTTCAAAAACCTTGTCCGGAGTATATTCCTCAGTTTCGGTATTACCGCTTTTGGTGGTGGTTAAAAGTATGCTTGTAAACTCGTCTGCGAGTTGTAAATCGTCCTTGTCTCCTGTTGCGATAAGGCACTTTATCCCCTTTTCACCGCAAAGACGGGACACTGTTCCTATAATATCGTCCGCCTCAAAGCCCTCCTTTTCAAGACGGAGAATACCCATCTTATCCACAATTTCACGCGCAATGGGCATTTGCTTTACTAAGTCGTCGGGCATAGGCTTTCTCTGTGCCTTGTAGCCGTCGTACATCTTATGGCGGAAGGTAGGTGCTTTTAAGTCAAAAGCCGCCATTACATAGTCAGGGTTATGGTCGGAAATCAGCTTTAAAAGCATCATAAGAAATCCATAGATGGCATTGGTCGGCGTTCCATCGGGTGCGGATAGAAAACGCACTCCGTAATATGCACGGTTTATAAGACTGTTTGAGTCGATAATAAGTAACTTTTTCATACATTTATCCTTTCAGATTTTCAATCTGCCAATCAATAGGCATCTTATTCATCGCTGTCAAAATCGAATTAACCTCTGCAAAGTGTCCACAGCCGAAAAATCCTCTTGATGCCGATAACGGACTCGGGTGCGGTGCTTCTAAGATAAAGTGCTGAGGTGCAGTTATAATCTCGGTCTTTTTCCTTGCATTTGAGCCCCAAAGAAGAAATATAACAGGCTCTTTTCTCCCATTCAAAAGCTCTGCAATTCGGTCGGTAAACTGTTCCCAGCCCTTGCCCTGATGTGAGTTTGCCATATCTCTGCGTACTGTTAAGGCATTGTTTAGCAAAAGTACTCCCTGCTCTGCCCACTTGTTAAGGCAACCATTATCTGGTATATAACAGCCAAGCTCGTTATTAAGCTCCTTATAAATATTAAGAAGCGACGGCGGAATATCCACCTCTGGACGCACCGAAAAGGCAAGTCCGTGTGCCTGGTTTTCGCCGTGATAGGGGTCTTGACCAAAGATTACAACCCTCACATCCTTGTAAGCGGTTAGCTTTAAGGCATTGAATACATCATCCTTTTCGGGATATACTGTATATTCTTTGTATTCCTCCTCCAAAAATGCACCAAGCTTTTTATAATATTCCTTTTCAAATTCATCGGCTAAAAGAGCGTCCCAATCATTACCGAACATAGTATTTCCCTTTCATAAAATCCATTTCCTTCTATTATACAATATTCTCATCCAAATTGCATCAATTTTTAGAAAAAAAAAATAAAAAAGGTTCGTCGATGAACCTTTTTTATTCTATCATAGCCCGTAATATTGTTAAAAGATGCAGGCATATTCGATAAGCGTATCATATTCTTATTCCATTTCAAATGCACCTGTGTAAAGCTGATAATACTTGCCCTTTTGCGCAATCAATTCGTCGTGGCTTCCCCTCTCGATAATTCTGCCGTGGTCCAAAACCATAATCACATCAGCATTTCGGACAGTAGAGAGTCTGTGTGCAATTACAAACACTGTTCTCCCGTGCATAAGTCCGTCCATACCTCGTTGTACAATCGCCTCAGTTCTCGTATCAACCGACGATGTCGCCTCGTCAAGTATCATAACAGGCGGGTCTGCAACAGCAGCTCTTGCAATAGAGATAAGCTGTCTTTGACCTTGGGAAAGTCCGCTCGCACCGCTGTCTATCATAGTATTATAGCCGTCGGGAAGCATACGGATAAAGCCGTCTGCGTTGGCAAGCTTCGCCGCCGCAATACATTCCTCATCGGCAGCATCAGGTCTGCCGTAGCGGATATTCTCCATCACAGTACCCGTAAAGAGATTTACATCCTGCAAAACAACCCCCAGAGAACGTCTCAAATCAGGCTTTTTAATCTTGTTGATATTTATACCGTCATAACGGATTTTACCGTCGTCTATATCATAAAAACGGTTTATCAAATTGGTTATGGTAGTCTTCCCTGCACCTGTTGCACCGACAAAGGCAATTTTCTGCCCCCTCTTTGCGTGAATGGAAATGTTGTGAAGTACAAGCTTTTCGTCGGTGTAGCCGAAGTCAACATCATCAAGCTCCACCTCACCTAAAAGCTCGGTGTAGGTTACAGTTCCGTCCGAGTGCGGATGCTTCCATGCCCAAAGTCCCGTACTTTCTGTTGTTTCTTCTAAAATACCGTTCTTTTTGGTCGCATTTACAAGGGTAACGTAACCGTTATCTATCTCGCTCTGTTCGCTTATCAAGCTGAATATTCTTCCTGCACCAGCCATTGCCATTACAATTGATGCAATCTGCTGCGATACCTGATTTATCGGCATTATGAAGCTTCGGGATAACTGCAGAAATGACGCAATCATACCAAGTGTAACAACGCCTGTACCCAAAAGACTCACATTCCACACGCCGTTTATCGCCATAAATCCGCCAACAACGGCAAGCAGCACATAAAGCACATACCCCATATTGTTGGTAACAGGGCCTAAAATATTGGCAAAGCCGTTTGCCTGTGTATTGCAGTTGCAAAGCTTTTCATTGCGGACATCAAAATCTGCTTTCGCCTTATCCTCGTGGCAGAAAACCTTTACAACCCTCTGTCCGTTTATCATTTCCTCAACATAGCCGTTAAGGTCTGCAACAGCCTTTTGCTGCTGGACAAAATACTTTCTGCTGTTTCCTGATATTTTCTTTATCATCTTCAATATTACCGCCGTAAGCAAAAGTGCAATTACTGTCAGCGGAACACTCAAGGATAGCATTGATACAAGCACAGCAACAATTGTTACAACAGACGAAACTGCGTGCGGTATGCTCTGCGAAATCATCTGCCTTAAGGTGTCCGTATCGTTGGTGTAAAAGCTCATAATGTCGCCGTGGGTGTGAGTGTCAAAATATTTGACGGGCAAGGTCTGCATATGCGAGAACATATCATCACGAATTGACTTCAACGTACCCTGAGATACTGTAACCATCACTCTGTTATAAATATAAGTAGCCACTATACCGAGTGCAAACAATGAACCCATTTTTGCAATCGCTCCCAGAAGAGCCGCAAAGCCGTCATATTCTGTACCGCTCGTAAGCAGCATCGGTGTGATATAATCGTCTATCAGTGTTTTGAGGAAAAGAGATGAGCTGACACTCGCCGCCGCACTTATAATAATGCAGACAAATACAAGTGCTAATTGCACCTTATACCTGCCGATATACGAAAACAGCATCTTTACCGTTTCCTTATCTGGCTTTACGGGAGGTTTTTTATTCATCGTCCTCGCCTCCCTTCTGCTGAGAAATATAGATTTCTCTGTAAATTTCACTCTTTTCGAGAAGCCCCTCGTGAGTCCCCATATCGACTATCTTTCCGTCCTCCATCACAATTATCCTGTCGGCATCCTGCACCGATGAAATTCTCTGTGCAATGATAAATTTGGTTGTGTCAGGAATTTCCTCGGCGAACGCTTTCCTTATGAGTGCATCCGTTTTGGTGTCAACAGCGCTTGTGGAGTCGTCAAGTATCAGAATCTTTGGCTTTTTAATGAGTGCTCTTGCGATACAAAGTCGTTGCTTCTGACCGCCCGAAACATTGGCCCCGCCCTGCTCGATATATGTGTCATAGCCGTCAGGCATTTCCGATATAAAGCCGTCTGCCTGAGCAAGCTTGCAAACTCTTTCTATCTCCTCGTCGGTTGCGTTTTCGTTGCCCCAACGCAAATTCTCCTTGATTGTTCCCGAAAACAGTACATTCTTCTGCAGTACAACCGCAACAGAATTTCTCAACGCCTCGATATCATATTCACGGACATCAATTCCGCCCACCTTGACCGCACCCTCATTGACATCATAAAGTCTTGGTATAAGCTGTACAAGACTCGACTTTGACGATCCTGTGCCGCCGATAATTCCGACAGTTTCACCCGATTTTATGTCAAGATTTACGTTGTCAAGCACGTATTTATCACGTTTTCTGCTGTAAGAGAAGCACACGTTTTCAAATGAAACCGAGCCGTCCTTAACCTCTGTAACCGCACAGGCGGGAGATTTAATATCACTGTCCTCAGTCAAAATTTCGCAAATTCTCTTTGCCGATGCTCTCGAAATGGTAATCATAACAAATACCATCGAAATCATCATAAGACTGCTTAGTATCTGCATCGCATATGTTACAAGGCTCATCAGCTCTCCTGTTGTAAGACCGTCAGGTGAACCCCCTGCAAGTACAATTGCCTTTGCACCCATCCATGAAATAAAAAGTATGCTCACATACATACAAAACTGCATCAGAGGTCCGTTTAACGCAAGAAGCTTTTCAGCCTTTGAAAAGTCAGAATATATGCTTTCCGATACATCTGTAAACTTCTTTTTTTCAAAATCCTCACGCACAAAGGTTTTTACAACCCTCATACCCCTCAAATTTTCCTGAACAACACCGTTCAAGCGGTCATAGGTCTTAAATACACGTTCAAATGTCGGGTGAGCGCTGCCCATTATAAGCCACAGTCCTATTGCCAGTATCGGTATGCAGGCAAGAAATATCATCGACAGCCTGACATTTATGCTGAATGCCGCAAATAGCGAAAAGAGCATCATAAACGGCGAACGTATTGCCATTCTTGTTATCATCTGATATGCCATCTGCACATTGTTAACGTCGGTGGTAAGTCTGGTTACAATACTTGCCGTCGAGAATTTATCTATGTTTGAAAATGCATAATTCTGTACGTTATAGTACATATCATGTCTTAAATTCTTAGCAAATCCACACGAGCCGATTGCTGCACATCTTCCGGCTACAACACCGAATATCAGGGAAAGAATTGATGCCAATATCAAGCCTATACCATATTTTGCAAGCACTCCCATATTACCTGCCTCTATACCCCTATCCACAAGCTGTGCCATAAGAAGCGGTATTATTACCTCCAAAACAACCTCCAGGCCGACCGTAACCGAGGTCATAATAGACGGAAGCTTATACTGTCTTATACTTTTTGCCAATATTCTTATCATATACGAAAACCTATCCTTTCAGGGATAAAAATCCACTTACTATATTATACCACCGCCAAATTCGATGTCAACTAAGCCATAAAAGAATTTACACAATGTTAAAATATGCCTAAATACATATTGAATTCAGCTTGTATTCCTGAAAGTTTTTACAAATATACTTTTTTTCGTTTACGGTGTTGTAATCTTCAAAAAAATATTGTATAATTATAGTAACTGCGAAAAGAAAGGGTGAGTGCATTATGCTGTTTAGTAATATTGCATACGATGTAAAAGCCGTATTAGAGCGTGATCCGGCAGCAAGAAGCGCTGCTGAGGTATTCTTTCTCTATCCGGGCTTGTGGGCTGTACTATGGCACAGACCGGCACACTTTCTGTATAAGCATAATATGAAATTTTTAGCAAGATGGTTGTCCCAGACGGTCAGGTTCTGGACGGGTATTGAGATACATCCCGGTGCTAAAATCGGCAGAGGACTTTTTATCGACCACGGAATGGGAGTCATAATCGGTGAAACAACCATTATCGGCGATGACTGTACCATCTATCAGGGTGTAACCTTAGGCGGTACAGGAAAGGAAACAGGCAAACGCCATCCCACTCTCGGCAATAACGTAATGGTGGGCAGCGGTGCTAAGGTTTTAGGCCCCTTTACTGTAGGTGATAATTCCAAGATTGCTGCAGGCGCGGTAGTTCTATCGGCAGTTCCGCCAAATTCCACCTGTGTGGGTGTTCCTGCAAGGGTTGTTAAATGCGAGGGCTTAAGAGTAAATGCAGACCTCGACCAGATTACCATTCCCGACCCTGTATCATCTCAGATGTGCACTCTCTCAGTGCATATGGCAAATCTTGAGAAAAAGATTAAAGAGCTTGAGGAGAAGTTAAATAATGAGAATATTTAATACAATGACAAGAAAGAAAGAGGAGTTTATACCCGCTGACAAAAACGAAGTGAAGATGTACTCCTGCGGACCTACCGTTTATGACTATTTCCATATCGGCAACGCACGTCCGTTTATCATTTTTGATACTATGCGCCGTTATCTCGAATATCGAGGCTACAAGGTTAAGTTCGTACAGAATTTTACCGATATTGACGATAAGATGATTAACCGTGCAAACAAAGAGGGCATCACAGTTAAAGAGCTTGCTGAGCGTTTTATCGGCGAGTACTTTACCGATGCAAAGGCTCTCGGTATCAAAGAAGCGACCGTACACCCCAGAGCAACAGAAAATATTGATGCTATCATAGATATTATCAAAAAGCTCGAGGACAGAGGCTTTGCCTACAATGTTGACGGAAACGTATATTTCCGCACCAAGAAGTTTGACGAATACGGCAAGCTTTCAAAACAGCCTTTGGAAGATTTGGAGGCAGGCGCGAGAATTGATGTAAGCGAGCAGAAGGAGGACGCAATGGACTTTGCTCTCTGGAAGGCGCAAAAGGAAGGCGAGCCTGCATGGGAGAGTCCGTGGGGTATGGGCCGTCCCGGCTGGCATATCGAGTGCTCTGCTATGGCTAATAAGTACCTCGGCGAAACTATTGACCTTCACTCAGGCGGTCAGGATTTGATATTCCCGCATCACGAAAATGAGATTGCGCAGTCAGAATGCGCCAACTGTAAGACCTTTGCAAGATACTGGATGCACAACGGCTACATCAACATAAACAACCAGAAAATGAGTAAATCTCTCGGAAACTTCTTTACTGTAAGAGATATTTCAAAGAAGTATGACCACGAGATTATCCGTTTCTTTATGCTCTCTGCACACTACCGTAACCCCGTAAATTTCAGTGACGAGCTTATGGAACAGGCAAAATCGGCAGTAGAACGTGTTTACACCTGTATCGAGAACCTTGAGTTCCTGAAAAACAGTGCAATAGACCGTACACCATCTGAAACAGAAGCAGCATATCTTGCAGAGCTTGACTCTATACGTCAGAAGTTTATTGATGCAATGGACGATGACTTAAACACAGCAGACGCACAGGCTGCAATATTCGATATAGTTTATCTGGCTAATACAAAGCTTTCCAAGGATGGCGACAATGCAATTGATGTTATCGACAGAACTCTTGCCCTTATCAACGAGCTTGGCGGGGTTTTGGGACTCTTTACAAAGAGAGAGAAAAAAGCCGCTCCCGAGGAAATTGATGCCCTTATCGAGGCAAGAGCAAAGGCAAGAGCTGAAAAGAACTGGGCAGAGGCCGATGCAATCCGCGACAAGCTGAAAGCAATGAATATTGAGTTAAAGGATACACCGACAGGTGTAAAATGGTCATATATAAAATGAGTATGAAAAGAGCGTGCGACTATTCGCCGTTAGTCCTTGCCTATATAGGCGACAGCGTGTATGAGCAGTATGTCAGATGCAGAATTGTAACCGAACATCCCGATATGCCGGCACATAAGCTCCATAAGGCTGCTATACATTATGTGAGTGCCGAGGCACAAAGCCGAAGCATAGGTAATATTGAAGAAATTCTTACAGAGGATGAGCTTGCCGTTTACAAGCGTGGCAGAAATGCCAAGTCCCCCACATCCGCAAAGAATGCGTCTATAACCGACTACCGCCGTGCGACAGGGTTTGAGGCGCTTGTGGGTTACCTTTTCTTCAACAACGACAAAGAAAGACTTGATGCTGTTATGAAAGCAGCATTTGAACATTCAACTAAATTATGATAACAGAAAGGAAAAAAACGAACAATGGACACAAAGAAAAGACTCGAGCTTGCGATAATTGCAAATAAGGTCAGAAAGAATGCTCTTACCGCAGTTTATAGCGCTTCTTCAGGACATCCTGGCGGCTCTCTTTCGATAGCTGACCTTTTGACACTTCTCTATTTCGAGGTGATGAATGTCGACCCGAAAAAACCCAAAAATCCTGACAGAGACAGATTTGTACTCTCTAAAGGACATACTGCACCGGCACTTTACAGCGTGCTTGCAGAACGTGGTTACTTCCCGATAGATGATATCAAAACCTTCCGAAGAGCAGACAGCTATCTTCAGGGACATCCCGATATGAATAAGGTTGCCGGTATTGATATGTCAACAGGCTCACTCGGTCAGGGTGTTTCCGCTGCAGGCGGTATGGCACTTGCCGCAAAGCTTGACAACAAGGATTACAGAGTATATACAGTCCTCGGCGACGGCGAGCTTGAGGAAGGTCAGGTTTGGGAGCAGGCAATGTTTGCCGCTCACTACAAACTGGACAACCTTACTGCATTTATTGACTTTAACGGTCTGCAGATAGACGGCGATATTACCAAGGTTATGAACCCGACTCCTATTGACAAGAAGTTTGAAGCATTTGGCTGGCACGCTATTGTTACAGATGCTCACGATTTCGATGCACTTGAAAGTGCAATCGAAGAGGCAAAGGCTACAAAGGGCAAGCCGACAGCAATCATTATGAAATCTGTTAAGGGTAAGAATGTGTCCTTTATGGAAAACAATGCTGCTTGGCACGGTGCAGCTCCCAATGAGGAGCAGTATAATCAGGCAATTTCTGAGCTTGATAAAATTATTGCAGAATTGGAGGCACAGAGATAATGGCAAAGAAAGCAACAAGAGAATCATACGGTGCTGCTCTTGCAGAGTTCGGTGCAGATGAAAATATAGTGGTTTTGGACGCAGATTTGTCTAAATCAACAAAGACGGAAGTGTTTATGAAAAAGTACCCCGAGCGTTTTATCAATATGGGTATCGCCGAGGGTAATATGATGAGTGTTGCAGCAGGCCTCGCTGCAACAGGAAAGACTGTATTTGCGTCTAGCTTTGCTATGTTTGCCGCAGGCAGAGCATTCGAGCAGGTAAGAAACTCAATCGGCTACACTAACTTAAACGTAAAAATCGGTGCAACTCACGCAGGTATATCTGTCGGCGAGGACGGTGCATCTCATCAGTGCTTAGAGGATATAGCACTTATGCGTTCTATTCCGAATATGGTAGTTATTAACCCTGCTGACGATATTGAAGCACGTCTTGCAGTAAAGGCTGCAATCGACCACAACGGCCCTGTTTATATGAGATTTGGCAGACTTGCTGTCGAAGACGTAAACGGCGAGGATTATAAGTTCGAACTTGGCAAGGGTGTTGAGCTTAAGGACGGTAAGGACGTAACAATTATCGCAACAGGTCTTATGGTTGAAATGGCACTTAAAGCCCGTGAGCTTCTGGCAGAGGAAGGCATATCGGCAAGAGTTGTAAATATTCACACAATCAAGCCTATTGATGCGGAAATCATCACAAAGGCATCAAAAGAAACAGGCGCAATTGTAACTGCAGAAGAGCATTACATAATGGGCGGTCTTGGAAGTGCAGTAACAGAGGTTGTCTGTGCAAATGCTCCCTGCCCCGTAAAGATTGTCGGAACAGACCGTTTCGGTAAATCAGGTAAGCCCGCAGAGCTTTTCAAGGACTACGGCTTAACTCCTGAAAACATTGCAAAGAATGCTAAAGAAGCAATCGCATTGAAGAAATAAATAAACGAGCTGTGATAATACAATAAGTCGTATTATCACAGTTTTTATTTAAAATTCCAATTTATGTATTGCAATCAAAAAATTAAAGTGGTATAATGTGTAATGAAATAATTTAAAATTTTATCTAGAGAGGGCGATAAAAATGTTAAAAGAACAGGTTTTGACCAAAATGACCGATGCGGGTTTAGTTGCAGTAGTTCGTGCAAATTCTGCCGACGACGCAATGCGCATCTGTGATGCTTGCCTCGAGGGCGGATGTCCGTCAATTGAGCTTACATTTACAGTACCGGGCGCTCACAAGGTTATTGAGGCTCTTGCCGCAAAATATACAAATGGCGAAATGCTTTTGGGTGCAGGTACCGTTTTAGACCCTGAAACAGCAAGAATTGCTATCCTTTCTGGTGCTAATTTCGTTGTAAGTCCAGCCTTCAACCTTGAGGCTGCTAAGCTCTGTAACCGTTACAGAGTTCCTTATATGCCGGGTTGTGCTACAATAACAGAGGTTATAACTGCTATGGAAGCAGGCTCTGATATAGTCAAGATTTTCCCCGCCGACCTTTATGGCCCGACTATCATCAAGGATATCAAGGGTCCTCTTCCGCAGGCACAGATGATGCCGACAGGCGGTGTTGATGTTGACAACGTTGCACAGTGGATTAAGGCAGGTGCAGTAGCTGTCGGTGCAGGTTCATCACTCACCGCAGGTGCAAAAACAGGCGACTATGCAGACATAACCGCAAAGGCAAAGGCATTTATCGAGAACATAAAGGCTGCAAGAGCAAAATAATTTACATAAAGCGAGGTAATAATAATGGGTAAAATAGTAACAATGGGAGAGATTATGCTCCGTCTTTCAACTCCGGGAAATGAAAAGTTTATTCAGGCAGACGAATTTGACGTATGCTACGGCGGCGGCGAGGCTAACGTTGCTGTATCATTGGCAAACTACGGTCATAATGCAGAATTTGTCACAAAGGTTCCCAATAACCCTATTGGTGAGTGTGCTGTCGCAGCACTTCGCAAGATGGGTGTTGAAACAAAGAACATTGCAAGAGGCGGCGAGAGACTTGGTATATACTTCCTCGAAACAGGTGCAGCTATGAGAGCATCCAACGTTGTATATGACCGTGCTCATTCTTCAATTTCAACTGCAGTTGCAGAGGATTTTGACTTTGAAGCAATTTTTGACGGCGCAGACTGGTTCCACTTTACAGGAATTACTCCGGCTGTATCCGATGCTGCAGCTGAGCTTACAGAGGCTGCTTTAAAAGCAGCTAAGGCTAAGGGTGTAAAGGTTTCATGCGACCTTAACTTCCGTAAAAAGCTCTGGACAAGCGAAAAGGCTCAGAAGGTTATGACAAACCTTATGCAGTATGTTGACGTGTGTATCGGTAACGAAGAGGATGCTGAAAAGGTCCTCGGCTTCAAGCCAGGTAACACAGATGTTACAAGCGGTGAGCTTGAGCTTGCAGGCTACAAGGATATTTTTGAACAGATGGTTGCTAAGTTTAACTTTGAATATGTGATTTCTTCGCTTCGTGTAAGTCACAGTGCATCTGACAATGGCTGGTCCGCTTGCATCTATTCAAGAGATACCAAGGAGTTTTATCATTCAAGAGAATACAGAATCAGCCCTATCGTAGACAGAGTTGGCGGCGGCGATAGCTTTGCCGGCGGTACTATCTGCGGTTTTATGGACGGAAAAGACTTTAAGTCAGCGCTTGAGTTCGGTGTAGCTGCATCAGCTCTCAAGCATACAATCCCCGGCGACTTCAATTTGGTATCAAGAGCCGATGTTGACAACCTTGTCGGCGGCGACGGTTCGGGCAGAGTTCAGAGATAATTTATAAATATCAACGATTTTTGGGGAGGTTATATTCCGGCGGTACGGCGGTCTTTTCGTTGTGCACTGGAGATACCTCCCCATTTGATTATTTTTATGAAAGGAGTTGTTATAATGAGCAGCAAAATCCTTATAGTAGATGACGAGAGTAATATTGTGGAGCTTATAAGGCTTTATCTTGAAAAGGATGGCTTCGACACAGTAGTTGCCAGAGACGGAAATGAAGCTCTTTCTAAATTCAAGCTTGAAAATCCGGATTTAATAATACTTGACATTATGATACCCGAGCCTGACGGCTGGCAGGTTTGCAGAGAAATCCGCAAAGGCTCAAACGTGCCTATTATTATGCTTACCGCAAAGTCGGAAACCTTTGATAAAGTATTGGGCTTAGAACTTGGTGCAGATGATTACCTCACCAAACCCTTCGAAGCAAAGGAACTGGTAGCTCGTGTAAAAGCGGTTTTAAGACGCACAGACGCAAAAGAGCCGGATAAAAAGCAACTTGAATTCGAAAACCTTTTGGTTAATATAGAAAACTACGAGCTTACCATAAATGGCAAGCTTACAGACGTTCCGCCCAAGGAGCTTGAGCTTTTGTATTTCCTTGCATCAAATCCCAACAGAGTCTACACAAGAGAACAGCTTTTGGAAGAGGTGTGGGGCTTTGACTACTTCGGCGACTCCAGAACGGTTGACGTTCATATAAAACGTCTTCGTGAAAAATTAGAGAGTGTCGAGGGAAATTGGCAGCTCAAAACCGTATGGGGTGTCGGTTACAAGTTTGAGGTGAGATAAGAAAGTGTTTAAGTCGATTTTTTCAAGACTTTTATGGTCATACACTGTAATTGTTCTGCTTGTATCTCTTGTTATGTTCGGCTCAATGTCGGGACTCTATCTGCACCACATCGGTATAGAACAGTACAATTCAGCCAAAAAGGCGGCATCAAGCATTGAGCATATGACAGTCCTCTTAAGCAACGATATTCACGATTTCCGCGTAAGGAACATCTACAACACATCATTGGTATCGTGGTCCCAGATAGTAGGCTCCGATATAACCGTAATAGATGCCGGCGGCGAGGTTTATGCCTCGACAGCAGACATAAAAAAAGTGCCCCGTGAAATGATGTCTGAAGTTCTTTCGGGCGACGATATGAGACGTTATACACGTTTTGGCAGCTATTATGATAGTGTTATACACACTGTTGGTCTGCCAATTAAATATAACGGTGCTATAATCGGCGGTATATTCTTTAATACCACTATGGATGAGATATTTGCGCTTTTAGGTAATTTTTCAGAGATATTTTTACTCTCCTTCCTAATCTCAATTACCTTTGCAATTATACTTTCCTATGTACATTCACGAAAGCTGTCAAGACCGATAGCAGATATCAACTCGGCAGTTCTTGCCATTGCATCGGGAAATTTCAGCAAAAGACTGGAAGTGCGGACAGCAGACGAAAGAGGGCAGCTTGCCTCAAGCTTTAACTATATGGCAGAGTCATTAGAGCAGCTGGACAAAATGCGTGAAAGCTTTATTTCCGATGTTTCACACGAGCTTAGAACACCTATGACCTCAATTTCAGGCTTTATAAGTGGAATTTTGGATGGAACCATTCCGCCCGAAAAGCACAGGGAATATCTTAGTATCGTTCTGGAGGAAAGCAATCGGTTATCACGAATGACAACCGATATGCTCGAGATGTCAAAGATGAGTTCTTCGGAATACAAGCTTGATATGAAAAAGTTTGATATTTGCGAAGTGGTACGTCTTGCAATTATAAATTTAGAAAACAAGATTGACGAAAAATCACTTGAGCTTGATGTTGATTTTGCCCACGATCAGATAAATGTACTCGCAGACAAGGACTCAATACTCCGAGTTGTGATAAATCTTCTGGATAATGCAATAAAATTCAGCTACGAAAACACCAAAGTCACCATTTCCGTCTGGTGCGATATTTCTTCCGCTTATGTAAGAGTCGGAAACTTCGGTGCAGGAATTGAACAAAAGGATTTGGAGCATATTTTTGACAGATTTTATAAAACGGATAAATCGAGAGGCAAGGATAAGACCGGTGCGGGTTTAGGCCTTTCTATGGCGAAGAACATTATGAAGCTGCACAACAGTCGTATTTGGGCGGAAAGCACATCCGCAAAAGAAGGCAGTGATGTTAAATATACCCTCTTCACCTTCAAATTAGAGCTTGCATAAGAAAGGAATATATGATATGATAATAATTGCGCACGCAAGTAAAAACTGGGGAATCGGCAAGAACAACGACCTTATGTTCAAGCTACCAAAGGATATGAAATTCTTCCGTGAAACCACATCAGGCGGTGTGGTTATTATGGGCAGAAAGACCTTGGAAAGCTTCCCGAACAAAAAACCGCTCCCCAACAGAGTTAATATCGTTATTACCAGGAATACCGATTATTTACCCGAAGGAGTTATAATTGCACATTCAGCAGAAGAGGCTGCAAAAATCGCAAAGGAATACACCGACCGAAAGGTATTTGTTATAGGCGGTGCAATGATTTATGATTTGATGCTCCCCTACTCTAACACAGCTCTCATAACAAAGGTTTTGGCAGATAGCGATGCCGATACTTTTATACACAATTTTGACGCTGATAACGATTGGGAATTATTTTCTCAAAGCGATGATATAGTTGACAACGGTTACACAATACGTTTTTGTGAATACCGCAGAAATTAAAAATTCATATTACACTATTAAGGAAAGAAGGGTTTTATACTATGAATATGGATTTTATCATAAAGCTGCCTATACCTCAGGATGTCAAGGCACAATACCCCTTAACAGACGAGCTTAGCAAGGTAGTAGAAAAAAGAAACCAGGAAATAAATGATGTCTTTACAGGTAAGTCGGACAAGTTTATACTTGTTATAGGTCCTTGTTCCGCTGACAATGATGACAGTGTTCTTGATTATATAGGCAGACTCCGCACTGTTCAGGATAAGGTTAATGACAAAATCTTAATCGTTCCGAGAATTTATACCAATAAGCCACGAACAACCGGCGATGGCTATAAGGGTATGCTACATCAGCCTGACCCCAACGAAAAGCCGGATATGCTCAAGGGTATTGTCGCAATAAGACATCTGCATATGCAGGCACTCAAAGACACAGGCTTTACCTGCGCTGACGAGATGCTCTACCCCGAAAACCACAGATACTTAAACGATATACTGGGCTATGTTGCAATCGGTGCTCGTTCTGTTGAAAATCAGCAGCACCGTCTAACAGCCAGCGGCCTTAAAATCCCTGTTGGTATGAAAAACCCCACCAGCGGAGACCTTTCGGTTATGATGAATTCAATCACCGCTGCACAGCATTCACATACCTTTATATATCGTGGCTGGGAAGCTCATTCACACGGCAACCCCACCGTACACGCGATTTTGAGAGGTTATGTAAACAAGCACGGACAGTCATTGCCTAACTACCATTACGAAGACCTTTTGTATCTTAATGAGTTATACAACAACTCAGGTCTTGTAAATCCAGCTGTTGTAATTGATACAAACCACGCAAACTCAGCTAAAAAGCCACTCGAGCAACCAAGAATTGCAAAAGAGGTACTTCACAGTATGCGTCATAACAGCGACATTCACAAGATGGTTAAGGGGCTTATGATAGAGAGCTATATCGAAGACGGCGCGCAAAAGATTGGCGAATGGGTTTACGGCAAGTCAATCACCGACCCCTGCCTCGGTTGGGAAAAGACAGAAAAGCTTATTCTCGAAATGGCAGATTTACTGTAATAAAAAACAAAAAGACCTTTGTGGCAGTTTTGAATTCTGCCATAAAGGTCTTATTTTTCTGTTTAAACACTTATACGTTCGACAGCAATAGTTTTACCGCTCGTTTCGTCGATTTCAAACATAGCACCGTTAAACTGTCCTTTTCCAGTTGCAGGCTCAAACCGCTTGGAATAGCCTTTGATAAAACTATCCAGGATGATATTTTTGTCCATACCGAGAATTGATACAGAAGGTCCTGTCATTCCGAGGTCGGTGATATACCCCGTTCCCTTGGCAAGAATTTTTTCATCAGCCGTCTGCACGTGGGTATGCGTCCCTGCAACAACACTTACTCTGCCGTCAAGATAATAACCCATTGCCTGTTTCTCACTGGTAGCCTCTGCATGAAAATCAACAACTGAAATATCACACTTATCCTTGAGGCTCTCCAAGGCTGTATCTGCCGCAAGAAACGGATTGGATGAATACGGCTGAACACCAACTCTGCCCAAAAGATTTATAACTCCTACTCTTACACCGTTTTTTGCCTTTATCAGTGTTGTTCCGCAACCGGGAAGGTCTCCCTCTAAATTATACGGTCTTATGATATTGTCATTATACCTGAACACATTTACAATATCGGGACAGTTCCAGACGTGATTTCCAAGAGTAAACGCATCAATGCCCGTTTTTGATATTTCATCATATACGTTCTTGGTAACCCCTCTGCCGTGTGCGGCATTTTCAATATTGGCAATTACTGCATCTGCACCAAAAAAGCCCCTTTCGGAATATTCAAACAGCATATCCCTGCCAATCCTGCCGAACACATCCCCAATCATCAAAATTCTCATAATAACTCCATTCTAAGCCGGATAACCGGCAGAAAACCAAAGCGGATTTCAAAGGAAATCCGCTTTTGTCAATCATTATTTTGCGTAGTCAACTGCACGGGTTTCACGGATAAGGCTAACCTTAATCTGTCCGGGATACTCAAGTTCTGACTCAATACGTTTTGCAATATCCTTTGCAACAAGGAGCATACCCTGGTCATTAACAACATCAGGCTTAATCATTACACGAATTTCGCGTCCTGCCTGAATTGCATACGACTTATCAACACCCTCAAAGCTATCAGCAATTTCTTCAAGCTTCTGCAGACGTTTGATATATGTTTCAAGATTTTCACGCCTTGCACCGGGACGTGCAGCAGAAATTGCGTCAGCTGCCTGTACAAGCTGTGCAACAAGTGTTTCAGCCTCAACGTCGCCATGGTGTGCCATAATTGCGTGAACAACATCTTTATTTTCTTTGTACTTCTTAGCAATATCAGCTCCAATTGTAACGTGCGAGCCTTCAATCTCGTGGTCAGCCGCCTTACCAATGTCGTGCAAAAGACCTGCACGTTTAGCAAGAGCAACATCACAGCCAAGCTCACCTGCCATTACACCTGCGAGGTGTGAAACCTCGATTGAATGCTTAAGCACATTTTGACCGTAGCTGGTTCTGAATTTAAGCTTACCCAAAAGCTTGATAATTTCAGGATGTAAGCCGTGCACACCTGTTTCAAAGGTAGCCGCCTCACCCTCCTGCTTAATGGTTTGCTCAACTTCACGTCTTGCCTTTTCGACAGTTTCCTCAATGCGAGCCGGGTGAATACGTCCGTCCACGATAAGCTTTTCAAGCGCAACTCTTGCAACCTCACGTCGAATGGGGTCAAAGCTTGAAAGGATAACCGCCTCCGGTGTATCGTCAATAATAAGGTCAACACCGGTAATTGTCTCAAGAGTTCTGATATTACGTCCCTCTCGACCTATTATTCTGCCCTTCATTTCGTCTGAAGGCAGATTTACAACAGATACGGTTGTTTCAGCCACATGATCTGCCGCAACCTTCTGGATTGATGATGCTACAATATTCTTTGCGTTTTTCTCTGCGTCTTCCTTCGCCTGCTGCTCAATTTCCTTAACCATAATAGCAGCCTCAAAGCGAGCCTGGCTCTCAATATCACGAAGAAGCATATCCTTGGCTTCCTGTGCTGTCATACCTGAAATACGCTCGAGCTCAATTGTCTGTTTTTCCTTAATTTCGTCCACTTCTGCCTGCTTCTTTTCTAGCTCGTGTAGCTTCTGATTAAGGTTCTGTTCTTTCTTTTCCAATGCCTCGGTCTTACGGTCGAGGTTCTCTTCTTTCTGGTTAACACGTTTTTCCTGCTGAGAAATTTCTCTGCGGCGGTCCTTGATTTCAGCATCAAGAACAGCTCTGAGCTTATGATTTTCCTCTTTTGCTTCAAGGAGCATCTCACGCTGTTTGGCCTTTGCATTCTTCTCTGCATCGTCCAATATAGCTTTTGCACGTTCTTCTGCAGAGCCAATCTCTGCCTCTGCAATCTTTCTGCGATATGTAACTCCTGCAAAAAAGGCAGCAATACTAATCAACAGCAAAAACGCTGAAATAGATATTAAAATAATGTGTAAAGTATCTATTTTTGCCACCCCCGTATGATAATTTTTTTATTTTTCTTGATATCATTCGGGTTGCTGATTATTAAATTTTATGTATTTATAAGCGGATAAACCGCTAAAATCTCCATAAACTATAACAATCGAGCAAACTCCCGAATTATAGTTCAAAGAAATATTAAGCACAACTTTATTTTATACCAATTTTTCTAACATGTCAAGGAATTTTTACCGAACCTATAACTTTATTTTCTGTGGAATAATTTTTTTGTTGTTATTCCAACGAAAAATACAAATAATAACACCGCCTACTGTGTGTAAGCGGTGCTTATGTATAGAATACTATTATCTATTGGATAATTCTTGTTCTATAAAATCAATTTCATCAGCAGAATATAAATCCCGTTGGTCTTCAAGGATAAGTTGCAAATCTTCCGTACTAGTATTCTTGATTTCATCAACAAAATCTTTAGATAAGGTTTTTTGTTTTGAATTGTTCTTATTAACAGTTATTTTTTTATTTTCTTGATAACTTTTTGACTTGTTAGTGGTTGGAACTTTTGCGTTTTGCACTAATTGGTCTGTGTTCTCTATTAACTGTCCAAATCCATAAAGAGTAAAAGAAGATACCCAAGAAACCAAAGAGCCTATTATTATAATTACAAGCCCTAAAAATATCAAATCTTCATTAGTTCCTATCATTACAAACCCAGAGATAACTGAACAAATAATTCCTATCCAACACACAACTTGTGCTAAAGATTTTATTTTTCCACCAATATTATCAAACATAACAAACCTCCACCAATATTTCTATTTTCATTACATAGTATAACAAAAAAGCACCCTAAAGTCAACAGTTTTGCCAATTTTCAGCAATGTGCCCTGTTTGGGTTATCTCCTTCTGGTGGATATCCCCGAAGAAGGAAAAAACAACACTTTTATATATTTGCCTATTAATTTTCCTTAAAAACTATACTTTTTAAGGGGTAAAATCAATAAAAAAATCAGGTTTGGAAAATCTTCGGCATTTTTCCGACACCTATAAATGACACTTTTGAGATCTAGTCAAGTTCTTTTGCTTGTTGTATCATTAGTTGTATATCTTCCATAAATTGTGAGTGCAAGTGGTCTGCGGCAACAAGTCCAAGAAAAATGTCATTGACTTGTGGTAGTTCACAGATTAATTTTGCTAATCTCTCTTTGCTGTCAATAGCAGTATAGCCTTTTATATGATATTCCTTGCATATCTGCTTTAACTTTGTTATTCCGCAATTCCTGAAATATTTTCTCTTGTTAAATGTTAAAAGCCTATCATTTTCGTCAAAAGTAAAGCCCATATCATTTGATTTCTTTCTCATTTCTTCTGTCAGTTCTTGCAGATTGTTTATATAATGAGTGGTAGGCTTTACATAATCAAGGATATTTCCACCCTTTATATCCTTACTACGATATGCTGTCCCTCTATTTAGCAGTAAGTCAATCAGTATGTTTTCAGCGTCATGTCGGGAGGTGGGTTGTTGTTTGTTATGGCTGATACTCCAATTATGCTTGAATACATATAAAGCAAGGTATAAAGGCAAATACACAGTAGCAACACCAGTCAAGTTTTTGTTGATGTGTCGCTTTAATTGAATGTGAAAACTGTCAATATTATTTAATGTCAAGTGTTTTTCGGCTTTTAATCTCTCAAACTCTGCAAAACTTAATCTGCCGTAGTTTTCCACTCTGTCAAGACCTTGTGTTTGATAATATCTTTTAAGGATTGTTTCTTCTGCCAATTCTCTGCCATTATGCGTTTCTGCCCAGTCCTTTTGCTCTTTTCTAACGGTTTTGTCCATATCGGAGGGCTTTATGTAGTGCGGAATAGCATTATTATTACAATACCGAGTGTAGGCGTCATAATCGTCACTACAAAGGAAGGTTATATCCCCTAAATAATCACTAAAATAATCTTCAAGTATTTGAGAACTGCTTTTGCTTAACCCCGATAAAACTGCGGCAACATAACCATTACTGTCAATTCCCGTAACTACACAGGCAAACTCTGGTCCGAAAATCCCAAGTTCGGAAGGTATATGTGTGTTTTCAAGTCGAGGTTTTCTCTCATTTACTGCGGTTGGTGCAACATTGACAAGCTCCATTGCACCCTTTTGATTTTCCCTGAAATATGTTTCGTCAATTTGAACCACACCCGATAATTTCGGCATTCCGTAGTGTTCCAAAAGGGCTTTTAAGAACTTATGTCTGTATAGCAAAATTGTGCCTTCTGAGGTATGCCACCCGTAGTCAACCGCTAAATTACGCCGACAAGCGGATAAGGACAATCCCATTAAAGTATAGTTAATTACCGCAATCTGCACAGGTAGGGGGAATGTAGATTTATCTGCAAAAGTACCTGTCATTATGGTATAAGTTTTTCCACAATTTCTGCACTTATATCGGGGTTTTCCATAATCGTCTAATCCGTGTGGGTGATATAATCGGCTTGTGCAGTAAGGACAAGCAGGTTTTAACCCATATTTGTCAATAAAGATTTCATAATCTGTTGGTGGTCGGGTTGGCTTTTTCTCGGGTGGTAAAAAACCCTTTAACACCCAAGCCAATTCTTCTTTTGACAAGGATTTTAATTCCTTTTTTAATTCTTTTAATCCTTTATCTATTTTAGGATATTTTTCCATTAATTTGCTCAAGTGCATACCCATACACCCCATTTTTTTGATACTTATATTATATAAAAGCATGCAAATATTGTCAAATCGGCATTCCTAACAGTTTTTATAAAAGAATGGACATCTTTTATAAAACATCGGCAACTGTTTATAAAAAGGTAGGACAGAAATTATAAAACTCCGGAACTGAAATTATAAAAAGTCGGTTAATAATTTATAAAAGTCTAAATATTTTTTATAAATCATCTACAATCTTTTATAAAAGAGCAGGCATTTTTTATAATCGGTTTTATAAAAAGAAAAAGAGATTTTATAAAACTTTTGACAGCTTTTATAAAATCCCTAATATTATTTATAATGTGTGGAACTTTGCAACACAACCAATTATGCATATAAAAATGCCTTTACAATTCAATTTTTCTTTGAGATTTCAACGAAAAGTCCGTTCCACAGAAAATCGAGTTATAGGTTACCGAAGATACACAAATGAAATAATCGTGTAATTTAGATATCAGTAAAAAATTACAAATTTCGCCATTTTTAGTCATTTTGCACAAAATAACAAAGTAAGTTTATAGTAAAACGGTATTTACTGCATAAAAAAATGGTGGTATAATAGATGTAGAAACAGCTTAAGGAGGGGACAGGATGTCCTATTACGGATACGGATTGGGAGAACTCCCTTTATATTTATTTAATGAGGGAACCAACTACAAAGCATATAACACCCTCGGTGTGCATAAACATAATAATGGGTGGAGGTTTGCCGTCTGGGCACCTAATGCTCAGCACGTCGCCGTTGCCTGTGACTACAATTTATGGACAGGGGACGGGATGGAGCTTGAAAAAGCAGGCACAACAGGCATTTGGTACGGCTGGTTTGACAACATCAAAGAGGGCGATATTTATAAATATGCCGTTATGTCAAAAAAAGGACATACCACATTAAAGGCAGACCCGTTTGCATTTGAGGCGGAGTTGCGTCCTGACAATGCATCTGTTGTCCGCGATGTGCCGTCTTACAATTGGAAGGACAGTAAATGGCTTAAAAAGCGTGAAAAGACACCGCCCTATGACAAGCCGATGCTTATTTATGAAGTTCATCCGGGCAGCTGGCGTATGCATGATGATGGCAGTTTTCTGAGTTATCGTGAACTTGCAGATGAGCTTATACCTTATGTTAAGGATATGGGCTATACACATATAGAATTTATGCCTTTGTCGGAATACCCCTTCGATGGCTCATGGGGTTATCAGGTTACAGGGTATTTTGCTGCAACCAAAAGATACGGCACACCTGAGGATTTGATGTATTTTATAGATACTGCCCATAAAAACGGAATATATGTGATAATGGACTGGGTACCTGCCCACTTCCCGAGGGATGGGTATGGATTGTATATGTTTGACGGAACTGCCACATATGAATATGCCGACCCGAGAATGGGCGAGCATAAGGATTGGGGTACGATGGTTTTTGACTATTCAAAAGGTGAAGTAAACTCCTTCCTGCTTTCGTCCGCTTATTTCTGGGCTGAGGTCTATCATATTGATGGACTTCGTGTTGATGCCGTTTCGTCAATGCTCTACCGCGATTACAGCCGCAATGACGGCGAATGGGTTGCCAACATTTACGGGGGAAACGAAAATCTTGAGGCAATCAAATTCCTTCAAAATCTTAACAAGACTATGTTTGCATCTTTCCCTAACTTCCTTATGATAGCAGAGGAATCAACTGCGTGGGGAATGGTTACCGGCGATGTGGATAAGGGTGGTCTTGGATTTAACTATAAGTGGAATATGGGCTGGATGAATGACACACTAAGATATATGTCAATGGACCCCTATTTCCGAAAAAACAATCACAATCTTCTGACCTTCCTGATGTTCTACGCATACAGCGAGAATTATATTTTGCCTCTTTCGCACGACGAGGTTGTCCACGGCAAACATTCTCTCGTGGACAAGATGTTCGGTAGCTATGAGGATAAGTTTGCATCTTATAGAGCACTTCTTGCATACTACCTCTCATTACCCGGCAAAAAATTGATGTTTATGGGCGGCGATATAGCACAATTTATTGAGTGGCGCTATGATGAAGGACTCGAATGGAATTTGCTCGACTTTGATATGCACAAAAAGCTTCAAAGCTATGTAAAAGATATAAATAATTTCTATATTGAAAGCAAGCCCTTCTGGCAGATTGATGACAGCTGGGATGGTTTTTCGTGGGTAAATGACCAGGACGGCGACAATTCAGTTATTTCTTATATGCGAAAGGGCAAAAAGAAGGGCGACAACATAATCGTTTGCGTCAACTTTACGCCAGTAAAACGCAATAAATATCCAATTGGTGTACCATCTGCAGGAGAATATGAGATTTTGATAAACTCTGCAGAGAAGAAGTACGGCGGTGACATGGTGCATATTACAAAGAGCTTTAAGGCGAAAAAGTCGCCGGTTCTTGATATGCCATATTCCATTGAAGTCCCTCTCGACGGATATGCGGCGCTTTATATAAGAAAGAAACCACAACAAAGAAAGATTAACGCAGCAGCAAAAGCTGATAGCGATAAAGTAAGGAGAGAAAAAAAATGATTTCAAAGGACTGTGTAGCAATGATACTGGCCGGCGGACAGGGAAGCCGGCTTGGAGCTCTCACAAAAAACGTAGCAAAACCTGCCGTACCGTTTGGCGGAAAGTACAGAATTATAGACTTCCCTCTGTCAAACTGCGTTCATTCGGGAATAGATACAGTAGGTGTACTGACACAGTACCAGCCTTTGGAGCTTAATACCTACATAGGAAACGGCACTCCTTGGGATTTGGACAGAAACAACGGCGGCGTGTATGTTCTTCCGCCATATCAGAGTGCAAATGCAGGCGAATGGTACAAAGGCACCGCTAATGCTATTTATCAGAATATCGGATTTTTGGAGGGTTTTAACCCCGAAAACGTTCTGATTTTATCAGGAGACCATATCTACAAAATGCACTACGGCGATATGTTGGAGGCTCACAAAAAGAATGATGCAGCAATTACAATCGCTGTTATGCCTGTTCCATGGGATGAGGCGAGCCGTTTCGGCATTATGAACGTAGACGACGAAGGCAAAATTGTAGAATTTGAAGAAAAGCCCGCAAACCCCAAGAGCAATCTCGCTTCTATGGGTATCTATATATTTAAGTATGACGTTCTCAAGAAATACTTAAACGAGGACGAGCATGATCCCAATTCCTCCAACGATTTCGGAAAGAACATCATCCCAAAAATGCTCCAGAACGGAGAAAAGATGATGAGCTACACCTTTGAAGGATATTGGAAGGATGTAGGAACGGTACAGAGTCTTTGGGAGGCAAATATGGACCTTATTGACTCACCGCCCAAGTTTGAACTTTACGAAAAGCACTGGAACATCTATTCCAGAAATGATGCTCTTTCACCGCACTACATCGGCACTAATGCCAAGGTTACACGTTCTACCGTAACAGAGGGCTGTTCAATTTCCGGTAACATCGACCATTCTGTCATATTCAGCGATGTTTCTGTTGGTGAAGGCAGTGAGATAAAAGATTCGGTAGTATTCCCCGGAGCCGTAATCGGCAAGAATGTTAAAATCGAAAAAGCGGTAATCGGACAGGGTGCAGTAATCTCAGACGATGCACAAATCGGTACCGTTGAGGTACAGGACAACAAGTACGCATCGCCAATGTGTACTCATGGTATAGTCCTTATTGAAGGCGGAGCAACCGTCAGCAATGGCGAAAGCATACCAAAAGGCTCTATGGTTGAGTCGGAAGCATAAGCTTTGATTTTACATTTGCTTTAACGGCAAGGAAAGGAATGAATTATATAATGAGAGATACAATGGGAATAATTATCGCCGGAGATGAAAAAATTCCGCCGGTTACCGATATACGTTCAATCGCCGCAATGCCGATAGCAGGCAGATACAGAATAATTGACTTTGTACTGTCTAATATGGCAAACGCAGGCATTGTGAACGTAGGTGTCGCAACAACATCCAAATACTCGTCCCTTATGGACCATATAAAATCAGGTAAGCCATGGGATTTGGACAGAAAAAAACAGGGACTTAACATACTCCCTCCCGACCTTGAGAGGACAATGGGCAGAATTAAGGGAGATATGGACCTTTTGGCAGGTATCAAGGATTACATACGCCGTTCACACCAGACATATGTTATTCTTGTTTTAGGCGCAGGCGTCTACAATATAAACTTCAAAAAGGTTTTGGAAGCACATAAGGAAAACCAAGCAGATATTACTATGGTTTACAAGGATATGAGCGGTAGCGAAGAAAGAGAGCTTTCACGTTTTACACTCGTTGACATCAACAGCGAAAACTGCGTTACCGATATTGAGGTAAAGCCCTATTACCCCAAAACAAGTAATGCCAGCCTTGGAATATATGTAATGGAAAAGGCACTTTTGGAGAGTATTATAGACGAGTGCTCCGCACGCGGCGATCACGACTTTATTAAAGACGCAATCGCAAAGAAGATGGAAGGCCTAAGAATTTTTGGATATAAATTCGAGGGCTATGCAGATATTATCGACAGTATGAAATCGTACTACCGCAATAATATGCTTTTCCTTAAAGAAGACATCAGAAAGGAGCTTTTCAATCCCAAAGCTCCCATCTATACCAAGACAAAGGACCAGACTCCTGCTAAATACGGAGATGAGGCAGAGGTTTCAAACTGCTTTATCTCAGATGGCTGTATTATTGAAGGAAAAATCGAAAACTGCATACTTTCACGAGGTGTGAAAATCGCTAAAGATGCAGTTGTTAAAAATTCAATCATTATGCAGGACGCAATCATTGAAGAGGGTGTTGAGCTTGACCACGTTGTCTTCGATAAGGAAGTACACATAACCAAGGGCAGACGTCTTATCGGTCAGGAATGTTACCCATTAGCAATTGCAAAAGGTACAATTGTATAATACGTTTTAGGAGCAAGGTCCAAAGCCTTGCTCTTTTTTTGACATTTACTATTGAAATCAGGTTACTACTATGATATATTATATAAGAAATATTTATAAATAGGAGATGTTTGTTTGTTTGGGTTAGGTACAATAATTAACACTGCAGCAGTAATAGTTGCAGGCTTTCTCGGACTGTTTTTAAAGAACGGGTTAAAGACAGGTGTACATAGTATTTTGATGCAGGCTTGTGGAGTTTCTACAATATTTATAGGCACGGCAGGCGTTATATCAAAGATGCTTGTCATTTCGGGTGGAAAGATAGAAACGACAGGAACAATGCTACTGATTTTCTCGCTCGTTATCGGCTCTTTTATCGGAGAAATCCTTAACATTGAGCAAAAAATGGACAATGTCGGTGAAAAAATCAAGCAGATGGTAAAGAAACAAAACGATACAATGTTCGTTGACGGCTTTGTGAACGTGTCGCTTATAATCTGCGTCGGTGCAATGGCAATCGTCGGTTCGATGCAGGACGGTATCAGCGGTGATTATTCTATGCTTGCCGCAAAAGCGGTTCTTGACTTCGTGATTGTAATGATTTTTACCTCCACTCATGGCATTGGTGCAATATTCTCCGCCCTGCCACTCTTTATCTATCAGGGTGCAATAACAGTTATTGCAGCAATTTTTGGTTCTTTTGTAAGTGATGGGGTCATTAATGACCTTTCATTAGTCGGCGCAGCACTCATATTCTGCGTAGGTGTAAATCTCTGCTTCGGCAAGAAAATCAAAGTCGGAAATATGCTCCCTGCACTTGTAGTTGCGGCAGTGTATAATCCGCTATTATATTTATTCCCATAAAATTTGACAAATAAATTATTACACACAAAAACAGACCTCAAAAGAGGTCTGTTTAATTATGCTATTTAATTATACAAGCTCAAGAATTGCCATCTCAGCAGCATCGCCGCGACGGGGGCCCTCCTTAATTACTCTTGTATAACCGCCGTTTCTGTCAGCATACTTAGGAGCAATTTCACTAAAGAGCTTTGTTACAACATCTTCTTTAGTAATGAACTCCAATGCCTGACGGCGTGAATGCAATGTATTAGCTTTGCCAAGAGTAATCATCTTCTCTGCAAGGCTCTGAGTTTCCTTTGCTCTGGTCAAAGTAGTTTCAATTCTGCCTGTCTCCAGAAAACTTGTTACCAAGTTTCTCAAAAGAGCTTTTCTCTGGTCGGTAGGCATATTAAGCTTTCTTGTACCCATTAACAACTTCCTCCTTTCTTTAAATAAGGCTTATCATTCTTCCTCTTCTCTAAGTGCTAAACCTAAGCCGTGGAGCTTGAGCTTAACTTCGTCAAGCGACTTTCTTCCGAGGTTTCTGACCTTCATCATTTCCTCTTCTGTCTTGTAAGCAAGGTCCTCTACTGTGTTTATTCCTGCACGCTTCAAGCAGTTGTAGGAACGAACTGAGAGGTCGAGGTCCTCAATTGACATCTCAAGAACCTTCTCCTTCTTGCTCTCCTCTTTCTCAACCACGATTTCAGCATTCTTGCCTTCTTCTGAAAGGTCGATGAAGAGCTTTAATAGGTCGCTCATAATCTTAGCTGCAAGGCTGACAGCCTCGTCGGGCTTTGTAGTGCCGTTTGTTGAAAGCTCTATTGTAAGAGTTTCACGGTCGCTATACTGTCCGACGCGTGTATTCTCAACCGTGTAATTAACTTTTTTCACCGGTGTGTATATTGAGTCAATAGGAATAACTCCTACCGGTGGCTGCATACTCTGCTTATTCTTGTCAGCAGATACATAACCTCTGCCCTTTGAGAGCGTAATCTCAATATAGAGATTTGCATCTTCGTTAAGGGTTGCAATATGCAGGTCAGGGTTAAATATTTCGACATCGTCATCACATATGATGTCGCCTGCAGTAACCTCGCACGCACCTTTTGCTTCTATATACACCGTTTTTGATGATTCGGAATGTAACTTAAGGGCAAGCTTCTTGATGTTAAGAATAATCTCTGTTACATCTTCAACAACACCCGGAATTGTAGAAAACTCGTGCTGAACACCGTCTATCTTGATAGCAGTAGCAGCCGCACCAGGAAGACTCGAAAGAAGAATTCTTCTTAATGAGTTGCCAAGTGTTGTTGCGTATCCACGTTCAAGAGGCGTTACTTCAAACACACCTCTGTTTCCTGTCATTTCCTTACATTCTATATTGGGTTTTTCCATTTCAATCATCTAATAAAACCCTCCTTTTACATAATCAAGTAAATTTCCAACTTACCGAGGGTAAACTATAATTACTTAGAATACAACTCGACGATTAAGTGTTCCTCAACCTCATAATCGATACAATCTCTTGTCGGAAGTGTTACAACTTTTCCCTGCATTGCATTCTTGTCCATGTCTAACCACTTGGGAACGCTTCTTGTAGCGTTAGCCTCGGCAATACTCTTCATATGAGCAGAATTCTTGCTCTTCTCGCGTACTGCAACTGTGTCACCCTCTTTTACAAGGTATGAAGGAATGTCTACCTTCTTACCGTTAACGAGGATATGTCCGTGGTTAACAATCTGTCTTGCCTCACGTCTTGTGTTTGCAAGACCAAGTCTGAAGACTACGTTGTCAAGTCTTGTCTCAAGAATTGACAAAAGCTCTTCACCTGTAATTCCGTGCTTCTTTGTAGCCATTACGTAGTACTTACGGAACTGCTTCTCCAAAACACCGTATATAAACTTAACCTTCTGCTTTTCATTAAGCTGCAAGCCGTACTCGGACTGCTTCTTTCTTCCCTGCTTCGGGTTTCTGTTAGAAGTCTTATGAACTCCAATTACGCCGGGCTCAATACCGAGAGTCTTGCATCTTTTAAGAACCGGTTGCATATTCTTAGCCATGCTCTATTCCTCCTTCTCTTATTCAATCAGACACGTCTTCTCTTAGGCGGTCTGCAGCCGTTGTGAGGAATAGGAGTTACATCTTTAATCATTGTAACTTCCAAGCCTGCTGCCTGCAAAGCACGGATAGCAGCTTCTCTTCCTGCACCGGGGCCCTTTACAAATACCTCTACGGTCTTAAGACCATGCTCCATAGCTGCCTTTGCAGCTGTCTCTGCAGCTGTCTGGGCTGCAAACGGAGTGCTCTTCTTTGAGCCTCTAAAGCCCATGCCGCCGGCACTTGCCCATGAAAGTGCGTTGCCGTCTACATCGGTAATTGTAACAATTGTATTGTTGAAGCTGGAAGCGATGTGAGCAGCTCCTCTTTCAATGTTCTTTTTAACACGTCTGGTTCTTGTGGTTTTTCTTGCTACCTTAGCCATTAGCTACTCCCTCCTTTACTTCTTCTTATTAGCGATTGTCTTTGCCTTACCTTTTCTGGTTCTGGCATTGTTCTTTGTGTTCTGTCCTCTTACAGGAAGACCTTTTCTATGACGGATACCTCTGTAACAGCCGATTTCCATCAATCTCTTAATATCAAGTGCAACCTGACGTCTCAAATCACCTTCAACAGTGAATTCTGCGTCGATTGTTTCTCTGAGTTTGTTAACTTCGTCCTCGGTCAAATCCTTAACTCTTGTGTCAGGATTAATTCCGTTCTTTGCGAGAATCTTCTGTGAGCTCTTAAGTCCTATACCGTAGATGTAGGTAAGACCGATCTCAACTCTCTTCTCTCTGGGTAAGTCAACACCTGCTATTCTTGCCATATTGTTTCTACACCTCCAAATTATTCTTGAGATATCATCAAAATATATATAACATATTCAAGCTCTGCACCTATCTATATGCAGCAGCCGCACTTGAACAGGTTAAATACAATTACCGTTTATTTATCTATTTGCTTAGGTTATCAGCCCTGCTTCTGCTTATGCTTCGGGTTTTCGCAGATAACCATTATCTTGCCTTTTCTCTTTATGATCTTGCATTTTTCGCAAATAGGTTTAACTGATGGACGTACCTTCATTTTGCTTATGCCTCCTTACTTGGATCTCCATGTAATTCTCGCTCTTGAAAGGTCATACGGAGACATTTCCATTGTAACCTTATCACCGGGGAGAATTTTGATGAAGTTCATTCTTAACTTGCCTGAAATATGAGCCAGTACTCTGTGTCCATTTTCAAGCTCTACTTTAAACATTGCATTAGGGAGAGTCTCAACTACTGTACCCTCTACCTCTAAAACGTCGTCCTTTGCCAAAGAAATAACCTCCCAGTCTGTTAAATTGGTTTCATTTCTAGTAACGCATTCCGTATCATATAATCCTCCGGTGTACCATTTCTGCACACATCGGATACGAAATTCGTTCTATTCAGATGCTTGATTTTCTTCTTTTTTGGATTTGACACGCGGCGCTTTTTACCATCAGCGAGATATACGTAATCTCCCTCAATCTTAAGAACGATATAAAGCTCGCCCTTATCACGTCCTGCGCGTGAATATACTGCGTTTCCGACTGTAATATCCATATTACACCTCATCGTACAGTGTGAGTATCTCTGCCTTATCTTTTGTGATAAGAACTGTATTTTCGTAGTGCGCCGATAAACTTCCGTCGGCAGTTACTACCGTCCAGTCATCATCTAGCACAGCCACATCGTACTCTCCTGCATTTATCATAGGCTCGATTGCAAGCGTCATTCCTGCCGCAAGCTTTACACCCTTACCCTTTCGTCCGAAGTTGGGAACACTCGGGTCTTCGTGCATTTCCTTGCCTATACCGTGTCCGACCAAATCGCGCACCACAGAATAGCCGTTATTCTCAGCATATTCCTGAATAGCCGCCGATATGTCGCCCAGCTTTGCTCCATGAGAGGCGAATTTAAGTCCTTCAAAAAAGCTCTGCTTTGTTACGTCGATAAGCCTCTTAGCCTCATTGGAAATCTTTCCGACTCCGTAGGTTCTGGCTGCATCTCCGTGATAGCCATCTTTATAAGCACCAACATCTATTGATATAATGTCGCCCTCCCTCAAAACTATATCCTTAGACGGTATCCCGTGTACAACTGCATCATTAACTGATGCACATATTGACGCGGGATAACCGTTATAGTTCAGAAATGATGGAGTAGCACCCTGTCTTTTGATAAAATCTCTTGCAATTTTATCAAGCTCTGCGGTTGATATACCCGGTTTAATATACTTTGATACTTCAACCAGGGCAAGTCCGGTTATTTTACCGGCAACACGCATTTTCTCTATTTCGGAACGTGATTTGATTGTTATCATTTTTCCACACTCCGATTTAGTCCTCAAGACCGAGCGCCTTTGCCACTTCCAAAGTGGTATCAGCAAGCTCTTCCTTGCCGTAGGCAACTACCAATTTACCTTGTGCCTGATAGTATTCCTTTATTGGCTCTGTTTGGTTATGGTAAACCTCTATTCGGTTCTTAACCGTTTCTTCGTTATCGTCAGCACGCTGTATCAGCTCGCCGCCGCATGGGCATTTATCACCGTTTGGTGATGGCTTAAATACAATGTGATACGGAGTTCCGCACTCTTTACACTCACGTCTGCCCGAGAGTCTTTCGATGATTGTTTCGTCAGATACTTCAAGTGAAAGTACCTTATCAATCTCAACTCCCGAAGCTGTAAGCGCTTCTGCCTGAGCAGTTGTGCGGGGGAACCCGTCAAGGATAAAGCCCTTTTCACAGTCATCCTGTGAAAGTCTTTCCTTTACTATACCGACAACAACCTCGTCCGGAACAAGCTTTCCTTCATTTATATAGCCTTCAGCCATTTTTCCAAGCTCTGTTCCTTCTCTTATAGCAGCCCTGAGCATAACACCTGTTGAAATGGTGTCAATGCCTAAGCGCTTTGACAGAATTTCTGCTTGTGTTCCCTTTCCCGCACCCGGGGGGCCAAGTAAAATCAACTTCATAAATTATGCCGCCTTTCGTTGTAGCATTACGAGTGATTAGATTATTCTAAGAATCCTCTGTAATGACGCATAACCATCTGTGATTCAATCTGTCTTACTGTTTCAAGAGCAACACCCTCCATAATGAGCAACGATGTACCGCCTATCTGCAGTCCCTGTATACCAAATACAGCACCAACTACTACCGGCAATACAGCGATTACTCCCAGGAACAATGCGCCGATGAAATTCAGTCTTGTAGATACACCGTTGATAAAGTCGCTGGTCGGCTTACCGGGACGGTAACCCGGAATATATCCGCCTGACTTCTTCATATTGTTTGCAAGCTCAACAGTATTGAACTGTATTGAAGCATAGAAATATGTGAAGAAAATTATCAACAAGAAGTAAATTACCGAGTAAACAACATCACACCACCAGGGGCCAAGTCCTGCCGAGAGGCAACTGAGGATAATATATCCAAGGCCTGATGTAGGAAGACTTCCTGATGAGAGGAGTCTTACTATTGTAGCGGGGAATGCCATAATGCTCGATGCAAAGATGATAGGCATAACGCCGCCCATAATAACCTTTATGGGGATATTAGTGGACTGTCCGCCGTACATCTTTCTGCCAACAACACGCTTTGCATACTGTACCGGAATTCTTCTCTCTGCAGAGTCGAAGAGTACTACAAGTGCGATTGCTGCTATTGATACAATCAGGATTGCTACAGAAACAACAATACCCTTAAGGTTGATGCCTGTTGCAAGGAACTGGTTGTAAATTGTCATAATTCCGCTGGGAATGCTGGATACGATACCGGCAAAGATTATAAGCGACACGCCGTTTCCAAGACCCTTTTCAGTAATAAGCTCACCAAGCCATACAATAAATGCTGTACCGGCTGTGAATGTAAGTGTTATTATGAAGAAAGTCAAAACGCCTTCGTTTACAATTGTTGTCATACCGCTTTCAACACCCATATTATGCAGTGTTACATATAGGCCTGCGCCCTGTACGAATGCAAGTACGATACCAACGTATCTTGTAATCTTGTTTATCTTTTTTCTGCCCTCAATGCCTTCCTTGGCAAGTCTTTCCAAGGCAGGGATTGCAACAGTCAAAAGCTGAATTATAATTGATGCGTTGATGTAGGGTGATACACCGAGTGCCATTACGGTTGCGTTAGAGAACGCACCACCGGTGAAGATATCGAACAGTGAGAACAAGTCTGCACCGCCGCCGCCCAAAAACGCCTGCATTGCTTCGCTTGAAAGATAAGGAACAGGAACGTGTGCTCCAAATCTGAATATAACAAGCATCAACAGAGTGAACAGAATTCTCTTTCTAAGGTCAGGGATCTTAAATGCGTTAGTAATAGTAGACACTTAAATCACCTCTGCCTTTCCACCGGCCTTCTCAATCTTTTCCTTTGCCGATTCAGAGAATTTTGCAACTTTTACAGTAAGCTTCTTTGTAAGCTCACCTCTTCCAAGAATCTTGACACCGTCCTTCACCTTGGAAATAACGCCGGTTTCCTTAAGAAGCTCTGCAGTAATCTCTGTACCGTTGTCGAATCTTTCAAGCTCTGATACATTAACTGCTACATACTCTTTTGCAAAAATATTTGTAAAGCCTCTCTTAGGAAGACGTCTATATAGGGGCATCTGACCGCCCTCAAAACCAGGTCTTACACCGCCGCCGGAACGAGCGTTCTGTCCTTTATGACCTTTACCTGAGGTCTTACCTGTTCCGGAACCGATACCTCTGCCTACTCTTCTACGTTCAAATTTTGAACCTTCAGCAGGTTTGAGTTCGTCTAATCTCATTTGCCGCACCTCCTTCTTGAAATATTATCAGTTCTCCTCAACTTCTACAAGATGAGATACTTTTTTAATCATACCTCTGATCTGCGGAGTATCCTCGTGCATCTTTACATCTCTGATCTTCTTAAGACCAAGAGCTGCAACATTTGCCTTCTGGTTCTCCTGGCAGCCGATTGTGCTTTTAACTAAAGTTACTTTCAACATAGCTTTATGCCTCCTTAACCGACAATCTGGTCAACAGTCTTGCCGCGGAGCTTTGCAACTGACTCAGCTTCCTTAAGGTTTGCAAGACCTGCAATTGCAGCCTTAACAACATTCTTCTTGTTGTTTGAACGCAAACACTTTGTTCTGATGTCTTTGATACCTGCAAGCTCTACTACTGCACGAACTGCACCGCCGGCGATAACACCGGTACCCTTTTTAGCAGGCTTAAGAAGAACCTTACCTGCACCGAACTCACCAATTACCTCGTGTGTAATTGTTGTGCCCTCGAGGGGAACGGTTATCATATGCTTCTTTGCATCTTCGATGCCTTTTCTGATTGCATCGGGGATTTCGGTTGCTTTACCAATACCGCAGCCTACTCTGCCCTTGCCGTCGCCTACTACCATAAGTGCAGAAAAACGCATTGTACGTCCGCCCTTTACAGTCTTGGCAACACGGTTTATCTCTACGAGCTTCTCTTGTAAATCAAGAGTTGTCGCATCTATTCTTTCAGCCACAAAATCTACCTCCTTATATTAGAATTCAAGACCTGCTTCTCTCGCACCTTCTGCAAGAGCAGCTACTCTTCCGTGATAAATGTATCCGCCTCTGTCGAATACAACGGTCTTAATGCCCTTTTCAAGAGCTTTCTCAGCTACAAGCTTACCTACTGCCTTTGCGCCTTCGATGTTTCCACCCTTGCCTTCAAATGCCTTGTCTAAGCTTGATGCGCTGACTAAGGTGATACCTTTTGTGTCATCAATTATCTGTGCATAGATGTGATTCAGACTTCTGAATACGTTAAGACGGGGCTTCTCCGCAGTTCCGGAGATGTTCTTTCTCACTCTTTCGTGACGTCTTAATCTTGCAACATTACTGTTTTGCTTTTTTATCATTTAAGAACACTCCTTTCTTACTTCTTCTTAGCTCCTGCTTTACCTTCCTTACGACGGATTACCTCATCAATGTACTTGATACCCTTGCCCTTGTATGGTTCAGGCATTCTGTACTCTCTGATTTTAGCAGCTGTTTCGCCAACAACTTCCTTGTTAGCACCGCTTACGATAATCTTGTTAGGAGCAGGAACCTCAACTGTGATACCTTCGGGAGCCACATACTCTACCGGATGCGAGTAACCAAGGCTCAATACGAGAGTCTTGCCCTGCATCTGTGCTCTGTAGCCGACACCGTTAATTTCAAGCTCTTTCTTGAAGCCTTCGGTTACACCGACTACCATATTGTTTATCAATGTTCTGGTAAGACCGTGGAGAGCCTTGTTCATCTTCTCCTCGTTCGGACGTTCTACTGTGATAACGCCGCCTTCCGCCTTGATAATCATATTCGGATGAAGCTTTCTTGTAAGAGTAGCCTTAGCACCCTTTACAGTAACTTCATTTTCAGCGCCGATTTTAACATCTACTCCGGCAGGAATAGTAATCGGCAACTTGCCTATTCTTGACATTACTTTGTCCTCCTTAACTTAAATTTTCTCTGCCATCTTTCTGTGGCAGGGTTTTCAGTTTTCTAAATAGGTTTTTACCATACGAATGCGAGAACTTCGCCACCTACATGGTTAGCCCTTGCGTTCTTATCTGTCATAATACCCTTAGAGGTTGATACGATTGCGATACCAAGACCTTTTAACACTCTCGGTAACTCCTCTGCACCGGCATAAATTCTAAGACCGGGCTTTGAAACTCTCTTAAGGCCGCTTATAACCTTTTCTTTGTTCTGACCGTACTTCAGTGTGATTCTGATTACACCCTGCTTACCGTCTTCTATTACCTGATAGCCTTTGATATAGCCCTCTTCGTTTAAGATTTCAGCTATTGCTTTCTTCATATTGGAAGCGGGAACGTCAACTGTTTCATGCTTTGCGGTATTTGCGTTTCTGATTCTGGTTAGCATATCCGCAATAGGATCAGTGATTTGCATTGAATTTACCTCCTTCCGAAATTATCGGGACTCGATTGTTTTTACCAGCTTGCCTTCTTAACACCAGGGATTTGACCCTTGTAAGCCAATTCTCTGAAGCAGATACGGCAAATGCCGAACTTTCTTAAGTAAGCGTGAGGTCTGCCGCAGATTTTACATCTGGTGTAAGCCTGAGTAGAATACTTCGGCTCTCTCATCTGCTTTATCTTCATAGATTTCTTAGCCATGATTTATCCTCCTTACTTAACTACGAACGAAGGGAGCACCCATCAAGCTCAAAAGCTCACGAGCCTCTTCATCGGTCTTTGCTGTTGTTACAACAATTATATCCATACCTCTGATTTTATCTATCTTATCGTAGTCAATTTCGGGGAAAATAAGCTGTTCTTTCACACCGAGTGAGTAGTTACCGCGTCCGTCGAACGAGTTCGGGTTAATACCTCTGAAGTCTCTTACTCGCGGAAGCGCAACATTGAAAAGTCTGTCGAGGAACTCGTACATCTTCTCACCACGGAGTGTTACTTTACAACCGATGCTCATTCCCTCTCTGAGCTTAAAGTTTGCTACCGACTTTCTTGCCTTTGTTACAACAGGCTTCTGACCTGTGATAGCAGCAAGGTCGCCCATAGCAGCCTCTATTACCTTGGGGTTGTCCTTTGCATCGCCCAAACCGATGTTGACAACGATTTTATCAAGCTTAGGAATCTGCATTGCGCTCTTGTAGCTGTACTTTTCCATAAGAGCCGGTGCAACCTTAGCCTTGTACATTTCCTGCATTCTGGACATCGCTTAAATAACCTCCTTCCGAATTAGTCGTTGAATATCTCTTCGCACTTCTTGCAGTATCTTGCCTTTGAACCGTCTTCAAGAACTTTAACGCCGGTTCTTACAGCCTTACCGCATTTCGGGCAAACTCTTAACACATTGGATGCATCAATTGCAGCTTCCTTACGGATGATGCCGCTTTCCTCACCCTGTCTTCTTGCCTTCTGGTGTTTTGCAACCATTGCTACACCTTCAACAACGACCTTGTTCTTATCGGGGATTGCAGTAATTACCTTACCCTCTTTGCCCTTATCCTTGCCGGAGATAACTCTTACAACGTCGCCTCTTTTAACATGCATTTTTTTCATTGCGTTTACCTCCTTCAATTAAAGTACTTCGGGAGCGAGTGAAAGTATCTTCATATATTCTTTATCACGAAGCTCTCTCGCTACCGGCCCGAAGATACGTGTACCTCTCGGGTTCTTGTCATCTTTTACTATAACCGCAGCGTTCTCGTCAAAGCGGATGTATGAGCCATCAGGTCTTCTTGTTTCCTTAACGGTTCTTACAACAACTGCCTTAACTACATCACCCTTCTTTACAACGCCGCCCGGTGTTGCCTTCTTAACAGAACAGATGATTTCGTCGCCTACGGCTGCATATCTTTTCTTCGAGCCGCCCATAACACGAATGCACATAACTTCTTTAGCGCCTGTGTTATCGGCAACCTTCAGCTTTGTTTGTTGCTGTATCATGTTCTTTCCTCCTTTTCTGGAAAAACGCTGTCAAATTAGCGAACCTTCTCCACGATTTCTACCAATCTCCATCTCTTATCCTTGGAGAGCGGTCTTGTTTCCATTACCTTTACCTTGTCGCCGATGGAGCAAACATTCTCTGCGTCGTGCGCCTTCATTTTGTAAGTTCTTTTTACAACCTTACCATAAAGCGGGTGCTTAACGCTCTCTTCTACTGCGACAACAATGGTCTTATCCATTTTATTGCTGATAACCTTGCCGATTTTAACCTTACGGCTGTTTCTTTCCTCCATTAGGTGTTGCCTCCTTTCAAAAAATCACGCTATATGCGCCCCGCTCAAACCGCGGAATCCTCTAATTCTCTTTCGTGAATGATGGTATTGATGCGAGCGATGGTTTTCTTAACGTCGCCTATTCTCTTAGGATTATCCAACTGGTTTATAGCGTTCTGAAATCTCAGATTAAACAGCTCCTGCTTGCTCTCTGATAGCTTTTCAGTAAGCTCAGCAGTTGACAACTCTCTTAACTCTGTAACCTTCATTATTATTCACCGTCCTCTGCATCAGATTTCTTAACAATCTTGCACTTAACCGGAAGCTTGTGCATAGCAAGACGAAGTGCCTCTCTTGCAATTTCTTCAGATACTCCGCCAATCTCAAACATAACTCTGCCCGGCTTAACTACTGCTACCCAATACTCGGGTGAACCTTTACCTGAACCCATTCGAGTCTCGGCAGGCTTCTGTGTGATAGGCTTATCAGGGAATATTTTAATCCAAACCTGACCGCCTCTTTTTGTGTATCTTGTCATAGCGATACGGGCTGCCTCAATCTGTCTTGAGGTAATCCATGAAGGCTCTACAGCCTGCAGGCCAAACTCACCGTTTGATACCACGTTGCCGCGTGTTGCCTTACCCTTCATTCTACCACGCATTACTCTTCTGTATTTAACTCTTTTTGGTAATAACATTACTGTTTGCCTCCCTTCGGCTTTCTTTCGCCTCTAGCGGCTCTGGGCTTTCTTTCCGGACGCTCTGCTCTTTCTGATGCGCCGTTGTTATCTCTAAGAACCTCGCCCTTGTAGATCCAAACCTTAACGCCAATGATACCGTAGGTTGTTGCAGCCTCTGCAAAACCGTAATCGATGTCAGCTCTTAATGTCTGAAGGGGAATTGTTCCCTCGTGATACTGCTCTGTTCTTGCGATTTCTGCACCGCCTACACGACCTGAAACTGCAGTTTTGATACCTTTAACACCAAGACGCATTGCTCTTCCCATAACCTGCTTCATAGCACGACGGAAAGAAATTCTCTTCTCGAGCTGCAAAGCGATGTTTTCTGCAACGAGCTGTGCGTTAGCATCAGGCTGCTTAACTTCCATAATGTTTACGTTAACAGTCTTGCCTGTCATCTTCTCAAGATCCTTCTTGAGCTTTTCGATATCCTGACCACCCTTACCGATGATGATACCCGGTTTTGCAGTATAGATAGTAACGAAAACCTTGTTCTGCTTTCTCTCGATTACAGTCTTAGCAACGCCTGAATCGTAGCAAGCCTTTTTAACGAACTTTCTTATATTATAGTCCTCAACGAGCTGGTCGCCGAAATCCTTTTTGCCGGCATACCACTTTGAGTCCCAATCTTTGATGATTCCGACTCTTAATCCGTGCGGATTAACCTTCTGTCCCATAGGAATTTAACCTCCTTTTCTCAATTATTCTTTTTCCTTCAATACCAGAGTGATGTGGCTGGTTCTCTTCAAGATTCTGAACGCTCTGCCCTGTGCACGGGGCTGAACTCTCTTAAGAACAGGACCCTGTGATGCGTAACACTCTGCTACATATAATTTGTTTACATCCATATTATGGTTGTTCTCTGCATTTGCGATTGCAGATTTCAACAGCTTTTCAAGATACTCGCTTGCTGCCTTCGGGGTGTTCTTGATGATACCCATAGCAACGCCGGCAGGCTTATTTCTGATAAGGTCAAGTACAATCTTTACCTTACGCGGTGAAATGCGAGCATATTTAACAACAGCTCTTGCTTCCATTGTCGGATTTCCTCCTTTCAGAATTAGGAAAATATATAAGGTATATTATCTAGATGTTTTTGCGCCTGCATGACCCTTGTAGGTTCTTGTCGGAGCGAATTCGCCGAGTCTGTGGCCTACCATATCCTCGCTGATGAATACGGGCACATGCTTTCTGCCGTCGTGAACGGCGATAGTATGACCTACCATCTCAGGGAAGATTGTAGAAGCTCTTGACCAGGTCTTAACTACCTTTTTCTCGTTTGCCGCGTTCATTGCGTCTATTCTCTTCATAAGACGCTCTTCGACAAAGGGGCCTTTTTTAAGTGATCTACCCATTTGAATGTTCCTCCTTTATTTAGGATTTCGTATCACGCGTAATTATTTCGCGTTTCTTCTCTTAACAATGAACTTATCTGTTCTGTTCTTATGCTTTCTGGTCTTAAGACCGAGAGCCGGCTTACCCCACGGAGTAACAGGAGCTGCACGTCCGATAGGAGATTTACCTTCACCACCACCGTGCGGGTGATCGTTCGGGTTCATAACTACGCCTCGAACAGTAGGTCTCCAACCCATATGACGTTTTCTACCTGCTTTACCGATAGAAACGTTCTCATGCTGTTGGTTTCCGATTACGCCGATTGTAGCCTTACAGTTAAGTCTAACCATTCTTACTTCGCCGGAGGGAAGTCTTACCTGAGCATAGTCGCCCTCTTTAGCCATAAGCTGAGCTGAGCTTCCTGCTGAACGTACGAGCTGACCGCCCTTACCGGGGTAAAGCTCGATGTTGTGGATAAGAGTACCTACGGGGATATCCTTAAGGAACAATGCATTACCCGGCTTGATATCTGCGCCTTCGCCTGATACTACAACGTCACCGTCTGTAAGACCAAGCGGAGCGATGATGTATGCCTTAGTACCGTCTTCATACTGGAGAAGAGCGATATTTGCTGTTCTGTTCGGATCGTACTCGATACCGATAACAGTTGCATTCATTCCATCCTTGTTTCTCTTGAAATCAATAATTCTGTATTTCTTTCTGTTGCCGCCGCCGCGATGACGAACGGTAATTCTGCCGTATGAGTTTCTACCTGCATTCTTTTTCTTGGTAGCCAGAAGTGAACGCTCCGGCTCAAACTTTGTGATTTCGGAGAAGTCCGAAACGGTCATAAATCTTCTTGCAGGAGAGGTCGGCTTATACTTTTTGATAGCCATGTCGTTATCCTCCTTATTCTATTACATCTCAAAGAATTCGATTGCTTTGGAGTCAGCGGCAAGTGTAACGATTGCTTTTTTCCAATCGGGAGTCTTGCCAACAAATCTTCCCATTCTCTTTTCCTTGCCGTTTACGCGCATTGTGTTGACTGCTGCAACCTTCACGCCGAACACTTCTTCAACTGCCTTCTTAATTTCAACCTTGTTGGCTTTAAGAGCAACCTCGAATGTGTACTTCTTGATTTCGTTGCCTGCTTTATCAACAACAGTTTCCATACTGCGCTCGGAGATGATCGGTCTTCTGATAACGTCGTGTGCGAACTTCATTATGCAAGCACCTCCTCAATCTTAGCTACTGCATCCTTAGCAAGCACGAGCTTGTTGTGCTTAAGGATTTCGTATGTGTTAAGGACACCCACAAATGTCGGGGTAACGCCCTTGATGTTTCTTGCTGACTTATATACCTTCTCATCGCATTCAGCTGTTACGATAAGTGCTTTTGTATCAATCTCAAGACCCTTTAAGAGCTTTGCGATTGTTGCAGTCTTGATTTCCTCAACCTTGAGGTCCTCTACTACGAAAATTTCATATGCCTCATATTTTGCGGCAAGAGCAGATTTAAGAGCAATCTTCTTTACCTTCTTGTTGAGGCTGTAACGGTAGTCTCTGGGCTTAGGACCGAGAGCAACTCCACCGCCTGTCCACTGCGGAGCACGGATTGAACCCTGTCTTGCACGACCTGTACCCTTCTGTCTCCACGGCTTAATTCCGCCGCCGGCTACTTCTGTACGGGTCTTGGTGTTCTGTGTGCCCTGTCTCTGGTTTGCAAGATAGTTAACAACTACCGAGTGCAAAACCGCTTTATTTATTTCAGCCGCGAAGATGCTATCTGATGCTTCCATAGAACCAATCTTTGCGCCTTCCATATTATATACAGCTAATGTTGCCATAATCAGTTTCCTCCTTTCTTAAGAACGCCCGTTATGCCTTAACGCTGTTTCTTACAGTAACAAGACCGCCCTTGTTGCCAGGGATTGCGCCCTTGACAAGAATTAATCCTGCCTCAGCATCAACCTTAACAATCTCAAGGTTCTGTACTGTTACCTTAACAACGCCCATATGACCGGGGAGCTTCTTACCCTTCATTACACGACCGGGATTTGAGCAAGCGCCCATTGAACCGGAACCTCTGTGGTATCCTGAACCGTGGGACATCGGTCCTCTGTGAAGACCCCATCTCTTCATCGGGCCGGCAAAGCCTTTACCCTTGGAGATGCCTGAAACGTCGACTTTCTCGCCCGCTTCAAAAACGTCTGCCTTAATCTCGTCTGCAACGTTCAGTGAGGAAATGTCATCCAGTCTGAACTCTCTCAAATATTTCTTTGCAGCTACATCTGCTTTCGCAAATGTGCCCTTCTGCGGCTTGTTGAGGGACTTTTCACGAACCTCACCGAAGCCTACTACAACAGCGTCGTAACCTTCGTTATCAACCGTCTTCTTCTGAACCACTGTGCAGGGTCCTGCCTGAATAACGGTTACGGGGATTACCTTGCCGTCCTCGGCAAAAAGCTGTGTCATACCAACTTTTGTGCCCAAAATCGCTTTTTTCATAACTTTCATCCTTTCTTACAGTTATTGGTTCCCGCAAAAAGCGGTACGGGAACTTGACCTGCATCATAGACACCAAAAGCGCCTACTGCGAGTTTTCCTGAGCTTACTTCTGGATTACGTCGATTTCAACGCCAGCCGGTAAGTCAAGCTTTATCAATGCCTCCATTGTCTTAGCGCCGGGGACAACGATATCAATAAGTCTTTTGTGAGTTCTTCTTTCGAACTGCTCACGAGAATCCTTATACTTATGAACAGCACGGAGGATTGTGATAATCTCCTTGTCTGTCGGTAGGGGGATAGGTCCCGATACCTTCGCACCTGTTCTCTTAGCAATCTCGACAATCTTTTCTGCAGACTGATCAAGAACAGCGTGGTCATAAGCCTTAAGCTTGATTCTGATTTTCTTTGTTGCTGCCATGATTTTCCCTCCTGTAAATAATTATCTTTTCGTGACACCTCGAATTGCACGACAGCTGCGATGTTCTTAACAACACCGCCGGGTGTTTCCCAACATTCCCAAAATAAAACCCGGATAGCTACTTAGCCTCCCGGGAGTACTCACACCTTTAGAAAAAGAGCGCACTTTGAGCTATATACGCACACCGCTGATATGCGCAAAAAAGCTCGCAAAATGCCTGTTCTCCTAATAAGATGCGACCTGCCGCCCGGTTTCAAGAATCGGACATTCTCCACGGAAAAACCGTACCTCTGTACGCAACCTCCCGCTTCATCGTTTGCCAGATGTCACAACATTACCATTATACAGTATAAATCAAGCATTTGCAAGCTTTTTTTTAATATTTTTCCCTAAAAAGTTCTACAAAGTTTTAGAAATTCATTTATTAAATTTGTGCAATTTGTACATTAGTTTTTAATCTCTGTCCTTCATATTCTTATAATTCTTGTCCGATGAAATGCTCATATATGCAGGACGGATAATCTTATCACCGCTTACGAGCTCCTCAATTCTGTGCGCACTCCAGCCAACAACTCTTGCGATTGCAAACATCGGAGTATAAAGTTCATCAGGAATTCCAAGCATGCTGTAAACAAGCCCCGAATAGAAGTCCACATTGGCACTCACACCCTTGTAGATACGGCGTTTTTCGGCAATAACCTCCACCGCAAGCTTTTCTACATTCTCATAAAGTTCAAAGTCGGCATACTGTCCTTTTTCTTTAGCAAGCTCCTCGGCAAAGCTTTTAAATATGATTGCCCTGGGGTCGGATATAGAATATACTGCGTGTCCCATCCCGTAAACAAGACCGCTTCTGTCAAAGGCTTCCTTATCCAAAAGCTTTCCTATATAATTACGCAGTTCGGAAATATCGGTTGTATCCTTTACATTGTTTTTCAAATCCTTTATCATATTGACAACCTTGATATTTGCACCGCCGTGCTTTGGTCCCTTCAAAGAGCAAAGTGCCGCAGCGATAACCGAATAGGTATCAGAGCCTGCAGACGATACAACGTGAGTTGTAAAGGACGAGTTGTTACCACCTCCGTGCTCCATATGAAGCATCAACGCCATATCAAGCACCTTAGCCTCAAGCTCTGTATATTCCTTGTCATCACGCAGCATCATCAAAATATTCTCCGCGGTCGACAAATTCGGGTCAGGGCGGTGAATGTACATACTTTCTCCAAGCTCATAATGATTGTATGCGTGGTAGCCGTAAACTGCAAGCATCGGCAAAACACTTATAAGCATAAGGCACTGACGCATCACATTTTCTATTTCAAGATTTTCTGTATCATCGTCATAGGATGCAAGTGTCAGGATACTTCTTGTAAGCGTATTCATTATATCCTTGCTCGATGCTTTCATAACAACATCTCTTGTGAAATTAGTCGGCAGGGTACGCATACCACCTAACACACCTCTAAACTCATCGAGCTGCTTATCAGTCGGAAGCTCTCCAAAAAGAAGCAGATAAGCAGTTTCTTCAAATATAAATCTGCCATCAGCTCTCGCATCATTTACTATATCAAACACATTGTAGCCACGGTAGCAAAGCTTTCCGTCGCAGGGGACCTTTTCTCCGTTTACGTCCTTGTATGCTTCTATTGAAGAAATAGACGTAAGACCTGCACGGACTCCTACACCGCTTTTGTCTCTCAAACCTCTCTTAACATCAAACTGTTCATACAGCTCAAAAGGTATTCTGTCGCAGGTTTCACACTTTTTTACCTGCTCTGATATAAAATCTTTTGTTTTGTTAAATTCACTCATTGTTGCACCTCGTATTCGAATTATTTTCCCCTTAATTCTTTAATACATTGTCAGCAATAGCACAGATTTCCCGACTAATATCTTCCACCGCTCTTATCTTATCGCCATCTACACAGCGAATCCTTGTCCAGCCAAACTTATCAGCAACTGCACAAGCATTATAATAGCTTTTCTCAAGATAAGCCTTGTCCCTCTCGTGAATATCGTGCTGCTCGGAATTATCTATCTTATTACGCCTTGCCTCTATAAGCTTTCTGCCCATTTCGGGCGGCATATCAAGAAAAAGAGTCAAATCAGGCTTCGGAAGAGAGTAAATCCCAAACTCAAAATCATCAAGCCAGTCAAGGAATTTATCCTTCTCCCCGCCATCAAGCTTGCAAGCCTGATGAATCATATTAGAGCCGACATAACGGTCGCAAAGTATCAACCTGCCCGATTCGTAATCCTTGCCCCAGTCGCTTTTGAAGCTTAAAAATCTGTCTGCCGCAAAAAGACTGGATGCCGCATATGCCGTAATATCCTCCGCCCTTTCCGACAGCTCGCCGTTTAAGTACATCCTGACACCTGCTGACGAGTCGCTGTCATATACAGGAAATGACAAACGTCTTACATCAATACCTTTATTTATAAGATGCTGATACAAAAGCTCGGTCTGCGTCTGCTTACCGCTTGCATCAACACCCTCAACTGCAATAAGTATTCCCATTTATTATTCCCCTTTACTGCGGAAATTTTCTTCCATGAATAAGAACTGTAAGACCGAATTTCGGCAGAGACATCATTCTGCCAATTCTTGACGGCTGTTTCATAAGACGATAGAGCCACTCCAAGCCGTGATTGCACCACCACTCAGGTGCACGGGGCATATCGCCTGTTATTGCATCCAGCGAGCCGCCAAGTCCCATCATAACCTTGCACCAGAGCTTATCCTTATTCGCCATAATCCATTTTTCCTGTGCAGGAGAACCAAGACATACCCAAAGAACATCAGCACCCGAAGAGTTTATTTCACTTATAATTTCTTCCGTTTCCTCAGGTTTGAAGTATCCGTTTCTACAACCTACTACCTTCAACCCCGGGTTTTCTTCCATAAGGATATCAGCCGCTCTCTCGGCAGTTCCGGGCTTGCTTCCAAAAAGGAATAGTGTTTTGTCCTCTTGTGCCATACGAGCCACAAGCTCCATTGCTATATCACACCCTGCCGCTCGCTCATAAATAGGCTTGCCTACGATTTTAGACGCATAAACGAGCCCTATTCCATCAGCCGTCAACAAATCAGCATCGTTTATTAGGTCTAAAAACTCCTTATTCTTATATGCATTCATCACAATTTCCGAATTGGGCGTGAAAACCGCGTGATTTCCACTTTGCTGCATCATATCCATAATGTAGTCAACCGACTCTTCAATTCCCATCATTGAGATTTTTGCACCCAAGATATTTACTGTATCCATAAATCCTCCCCCTTAGTTATCAAAAAGCGATAACTGTACATCATCTTTCCTTAAGAATGAGCCTGCCGCCGGTATATTCTTTGTTCTAAAATGTCCGGGGTCTTCAAGCTCTGCCCTGTCAAGAGGCAGAACACGCACAATCTTTGCTCCCTTTTTGGTAATCTTCATCACCTGAACGCCCTGAGTCGACTTGGTTGTCTTTTCAGGAATTTTATCTGAGCTGAACACAAGTGCCTTATTATTATCAGTAAATGCCGCAAACTCGGTATCATCCGCAATATAATTAATTGAAACTATCGGCGATTTATCAGAGTATGCATTTATAAGACGTTTTCTGTTGGTTTTGGTTGCATACGCCGAAATCGGCACTCGTGCCATCTTGCCGTTTTCAAAGGCAAAAAGCATATGACCCGAGTAATCAGCGGTTATTACGGCATATACTGGCTTCTCATCATTTTCAAAGCCCATTACCTGAGGCATATATTCACCCATTGCCGCAACCTTACCATCGTCAATATCATAAAGACGAGTTTTATAAACGGTTGACTTATCTGTAAAGAACAAAACTTCGCTCTTATTTGTGGTTTCAACAGTCTGTACGATAACGTCATCCTCTTTAAGCTTATGCTCCGAGGTGGTAAATTTAAGGCTCTGATGCGTAACCTTCTTAAGATAACCGTCCTTTGTAACAAATACCGTAACAGGATAATCCTCTATATTGGCACTTTCTTCGTAAACCTCTATCTCTTCACCCTTAATAAGACGGGATTTGCGTTCCTTGCCGTATTTCTTGGAAATCTCCTCAAGCTGTTTTGAAATAACCTTTTTAACCGCCTTGTCGCTCGAAAGAATACGGTTTAATTCATCTATCTCATCAATAAGCTTTTCAATATCATCGGTACGTTTTAGAATATACTCTCTGTTTAAGTTTCTGAGCTTAATCTCTGCCACATACTCAGCCTGAGTTTTGTCAATGTCAAAGCCGACCATCAAGTTTGGCACAACATCTGCCTCAAGCTCGGTGTGGCGGATGATAGAAACTGCTTTGTCAATATCAAGAAGTATCTTCTTAAGACCCGTCAAAAGATGAAGTCTTTCGGTCTTCTTATCAATATCGTACTGCAATCCTCTCTTGATGCAGCTCATTCGAAACTCTACCCACTCGCCGATTATATCCCTTACGCCCAAAACCTTGGGGGTATTTTCAATAAGCACGTTAAAGTTACAGCCAAAGCTGTCCTCAAGCGGTGTCATCTTAAAGAGCTTGAGCATCAAATCATCGGGATTTGTGCCTCTCTTTAAGTCGATAGTAAGCTTAAAGCCCTCGAGTCCCGTTTCATCACGGACATCGGATATTTCCTTAAGCTTATTAGCCTTTATAAGCTCCAAAAGTTTTTCTATAATAGCCTCAACAGTCGTTGAGTACGGAATCTCCGTTACTTCAATACAGTTGTTCTTCTTATCATACGTGTACTCGGCACGCATTTTGAAGCTGCCTCTGCCCGTTTCGTAAATTTCGTGCATCTGTGCTTCATCATATATAATATTACCGCCCAAAGGAAAATCTGGTGCAGGCATATGCTCCATAATATCTGTTTTCGGGTCCTTTAAGTATGCGATTGTAGCATTACAGACCTCGGTAAGATTAAACGAACAGATATTACTTGCCATACCAACCGCAATACCGAGGTTGGGGTTTACAAGAATGTTCGGAAATGACACAGGCAAAAGTGTCGGTTCCTGCATCTCGCCGTCATAGCTGTCTACAAACTTAACTGTATTCTTATTAATATCGGTAAAAAGCTCACTGCACACAGGTGCTAATCTTGCCTCGGTGTAACGTGCCGCTGCATAAGCCATATCCCTCGAATACTGCTTACCGAAGTTACCCTTTGACTCTATGAGCGGCAACAAAAGTGTCTGATTACCCTCGGTAAGACGTACCATTGTAGCATAAATCGCCTGGTCGCCGTGAGGGTTTAATTTCATCGTCTGACCTACAATATTGGCAGACTTAGTAAGCTTTCCGCCCAGAAGTCCCATCTTATACATAGTATAAAGAAGCTTTCTGTGTGACGGCTTCAGTCCATCAATCTCAGGAATCGCACGGGATATTATTACGCTCATCGCATAGGGCATATAGTTAGTTTCAAGTGTTTCTGTAATCGGCTGCTCCTGTATAGGGGCAGGCACATAATTATTCTCTTTTTCCGGCTCTTTCTTTCTCGCCATTTGCACTTTGCCCCCTTTCTTACATTACGTCAAGCATTTCCATATATTTTGCACCATTTAAGGTAATGTATTCCTTACGGCTCTCTAAGTTATTGCCCAAAAGAATATCAAACATCTGCGCCGTTCTTTCCACGCTCTCGGGTGTTACACGGATTAGTCGGCGGGTGGCAGGGTGCATTGTGGTAAGACTCATCATATCAGCCTGGTTTTCACCTAGACCCTTGCTTCGTTTTATATCAAAATCATCGTGCCCCTTGCTTAAGCCATCCTCGGTCAGCTTTGCTATAAGCTGCTCCTTTTCCTGATCGGTATAGGCAAAAAGCTGTTCGCCCTTTCTCTTTCCCTTGGTAATCTCTATCTCATAGAGCGGAGATTCAGCAATATAAACCTTACCAACATCTATAAGTGTCGGCATCAGGCGGTAAATCATAGTAAGAACGAGTGTTCTTATCTGGAATCCGTCGACATCCGCATCGGTACAGATAATAACCTTGTCCCATCTTAAGTTATCTAAGCTAAATGTTTCGATGTTCTTGTTGTGCTTGGTCTTAATCTCAATACCACAGCCTAAAACCCGCACCAAATCAAGAATAATATCACTCTTAAAAATCTGCGCATAGTCAGCCTTTAAGCAGTTTAATATCTTGCCTCTGATTGGCATAATAGCCTGAAATTCAGGATTTCTCGCAAGCTTACACGACCCTAACGCAGAGTCTCCCTCTACTATATATACTTCACGCTTGGTTACGTCTTTTGAACGGCAGTCAACAAACTTCTTAACTCTGTTTGTAACGTCCATTGTGCCTGTCAACTTCTTTTTGACATCAATACGCACCTTGTCGGCATTTTCACGGCTTTGCTTGTTTACAAGTACCTGATTTGCAATTTTCTCGGCATCGGCACGGTTTTCAATAAAGTAAACCTCAAGCTGATGACGCAAAAACTCTGTCATTGCCTCCTGAATAAACTTATTTGTTATAGACTTCTTTGTCTGATTCTCGTAGCTGGTCTGTGTAGAAAACGAGTTTATAACAAGTGCCAGGCAATCAGCCACGTCAACAAAGGTGATTTTAGAATCGTTCTTTTTATACTTATTGTTATTCTTAAGATATTGGTCGATTGCATACACGAAGGCATTTTTAACCGCCTTATCAGGTGCACCGCCATGCTCAAGCCAGCTTGAGTTGTGGTAATATTCTGTCATATTTACCTTGTTTGAGAAACAGAATGCAATCTGCATTTTAAGGCGGTATTCGGGCTGGTCCTCACGGTCTCTGCCTTTTCGTTCTGCATCCCACACCTCAATGGTGGTAAAGCCGTCCTCGCCCACATTTTCTGAAAGGTAGTCAACTATACCTTTCTCGTAATAGTATTCAAACAGCTCCATTCCGTTCTCTGTTTCGTTAAATAGCGTGAATTTTATGCCCGCATTTGTCATAGACTGACGGCGGAGTGTATCGTGGAAATACTCTACAGGTATATTTATGTCGGTAAATACGTCCAAATCAGGCTTCCATCGCTGAACGGAGCCTGTTTTTGCGCGGGCGGGTGCACTCTCTTTTTTGAGTCCGCCGATATTTTGTCCCTTTTCAAAATGCAGAGTATATTTTGTGCCGTCTCTTATAACCTCAACGTCCATATACTCGGACGAATACTGCGTAGCACAAGCACCGAGTCCATTAAGTCCCAGAGAATACTCGTACATACCGTCAGCGGAGTTATTGTTGTACTTACCTCCGGCATAAAGCTCACAGTAAACCAAATCCCAGTTGTATCTGCCCTCTTTTTCGTTATAGTCGAGAGGGATGCCTCTGCCGTAGTCCCTTACCTCAATAGAACCGTCCAAAAACCTGGTAACCTCTATCTCCTTTCCGTAGCCCTCACGAGCCTCGTCGATAGAGTTTGATAATATTTCAAAAAATGAATGCTCACAGCCCTCCAGACCGTCCGAGCCGAAGATAACACCGGGGCGTTTTCTTACTCGATCAGCACCCTTCAAGCTGGAAATAGATTCGTTGCCGTAGTCTTGCTTTTTTCTTGGCATTTTCTTCTCCTTCTCCGCTTTATAAAAGCGGCATACACTTATACTATTTTATTATACTACATAAGCGGTTATTTTGTCAAATTTTTTAATTTTTATCAATATATGCCCCTTTTTGTTGCTAAAATATGCCGAAACTGTAAACAGACAGAGGGAAATCCTCTGTCTGTTTATCATTTTGCGCTTACAAATCTGTCTAATACTACCGCCGCTTGTGCTCTTGTTAAAACACCCTTGGGATTAAATGTTCCTATATCATCTATACCCGCAATAAAGCCCCTGCTGTAAACCGAACGCACTGCGTCTGTGTATTTCTTATTAATTTTATTATAATCAGGTATTCTTTCAGAAGGCACAGGGCTTACATCTGCAAATCCTTTAAGACTGCATGCTCTGTCCAGAAGCATCGCCATTTCCTCTCGTGTAACATCGTTGCCAAGCAGCAAAACACCGTTGTCGTTAAATTCATTCCTGTAAATAAGTCCTTTGTCCAATGCTACGTTATATGCACTCTCCCACCATAAATATGCTGGTCGTTCTATTTTCTGCTCCTCTTTCAGCTCGACGCTAAAAAGCTCACTTACAAGCACCAACAACAGCTCGTTTTTTGACATAGTCTTATTCGGAGCAAATGTACCTATACCATTTACCGGAGCAGAAACACCGCTAAAAAGCCCTCTCTTTTGCATATTCATAACGGCACTGTATGCCCAATGCTTCTGGGGTACATCGGAAAAGCTCGTTACCAAAGCTATCGGCTCCTCCTTTTCTTCCTCCTGCGGCTTTTGTATTGGTTCTGTAGGCTTTGGCGGTTCATCCTCCTTCTCTGATACGAACTCCTTGTCCAGAATAGTTACATCAAAATAATACACACCATTGGTAATTATCTTTATTTTAAGATGACTAAGCTCCGATTTTCCGGTGAATGCCCACGCAATATAGTCATAATAACCTTTTATATCACTCTCATATTCTGCATAAACCTCTACTCCCAAATCCTCAATAGTGTAACCATCACACGAGCTATCACAAGTAAAATATTTATCATCGCAAAACCAATTATCCTCATCAGGGGACAGGCAATAAATCTGTGCATCCGTGGAGCCAGCCATAATTACAGAGTCTTTTGCAACTGTAATTTTAACCACCTCGGCAGGCCAACCATATTTATCAGTATAATTGTTATCTTCTGTCTCCTCCAAGTCAAATACCTTGGTAAAAGCAATGCCGTGGCCGTTAGGAAATTCTATGCCCTCCCCAAAATTCTCAGGAAACTCGTCCCACGTTTTAAATCTGGTTCTTTTCTTAAGAGCATCGTCTGCAAAGACCGTCGTCCCGCACAGCACCATGGCCAATATTAAGCATATAATTCTTTTCATAAAGCACACCCTTCCACTTTTCTTCCCCACTTTTCCAAAGTAGCATACACTTGTATTATTCTATTATACAATATAAGCCGTTATATTGTCAATTTTTTAATTTTTATCAATATACGATGTTAATATTTATTCGACCTTATTTTCTAAATAATGATAAAAAAAGCGGAATTTTACGGATAATTTTATGCTTTATGTAAACAATATGATTACATATCAAATTTTTCTTTTTACGAAAGGATTGGTTATTTACTATGAAAGCAACAGGAATTGTTAGAAGAATAGACGATTTAGGCAGAGTTGTGATACCCAAGGAAATCCGCAGAACTATGCGAATTCGCGAAGGAGATCCTCTGGAAATATTTACCGAAAAGGACGGAGAGGTTATTTTCAAGAAATATTCCCCCATCGGCGAGCTTGGTGAATTTGCCTTAACCTATGCGGAAACTCTTTCCAAAACGACAGGTAAGGGCACTCTAATCACCGACAGAGATAATATCATTGCAGTATCGGGACTACCAAAAAAGGAGCTTTTGGAGCGTAGAGTCAGCAGTGATGTGGAATCGGTTATGAACGACAAACAAGCTTTCCGTTCAAACACAGGCGATGGAATTGCCGTTGCAGAGGGCTTGGATAAGTACAGTGCAGGAGTTGTTGTCCCCATTGTTTCCGAGGGCGATACCATCGGCTCGGTTATCTTTGTTATGAACGAGGGTGAAAGGGCAGGCGAGGTGGAAACAAAGCTTGCAGAATCTGCAGCGGGATTTTTGGGCAGACATATGGAGGGTTGAATTCCGGAACGCATAAATGCGTTCCCTACATACAAAAAAAGACGGCAATGTTAACAGTTGCCGTCTTTTCGGTTAAAGGAATATCAACCCAATTCAAAGGACTTGCAGTCTGTGCACTGGTCCATCGTCGGATTTGCTTCGTGTGTTCCGACTGTAATGCAGTTAAGTGAGCAGTAATCCTGCTGCTTGCAATGATGCTTACACTCGTTAACGGTACATTTGATGCATTCGTTAGGCTTACAATTCATAATAATATCCCTCCTTCCGAAACTATCTTTCTCAGAAAGGAGGGATTTTATACGTTATTTATCAGTTAATTCGCTAACAAGAGTAGAGCCTAATATAAGCACCGCACCAAGTGCTGCCATAATGGACATAGGCTCGTTTAAAAACAGCGCCGAAAGAATAATTGCAAAAACAGGGTCTATGTAACTGTAAATAGCTGCTGTCTGTGCTTTCAACGACTTTACAGCTCCAAAATAGAGCGCATATGCAATACCCGTATGAACAATTCCCACAACAACCAGTAGTACAGTTTCTTTACCCGTTAATGACACAGCCGAAAAGTCCCCGGTAAGCAGAACATAAACTCCGACTACAACAGCGGATATGCCAAGCTGTGCAATCGTTGTGTCATTTGCCGATATATCTCTGAGCTTTTTATTAAACAAAATTATTGACGCATACAAAACCGCCGCACCGACACCAAAGAGCATACCAACTGCCGACACAGTATTCTCTCCGCTAACGACTCCCGACACAAGCACCATACCCAAAAGCGCAATTACAGAAAATCCGAATTTCTTGGCCGTCAGCTTTTCGCCAAGAACAAACGGCGATGCAAGCACTACAAACACCGGCGCAAGATAGTAGCAAAGTGTCGCCACCGCAACCGTTGTATAGCGGTACGATTCAAACAGCATTATCCAATTAACACCCAGGAATGTTCCAAGCACCAGAAGTATCGGCAAATTCTTTTTAATCGCCGAAAAGGATGGCTTTTTCCGTCCTGCAACCGATGCTGTCAGCAAAAATACAGTCCCGATTATGCTCCTTGCAAAAGCTATCACAGATGACGGTAACGGTATGAATTTTACAAACACGCCTATCGTTCCGAAAATCAGCATAGCTGCAACAACCATAAGACGAGCTTTGTTTTCCTTTGTCATAACAAGTCTCCCGTATTATTTAAAATAATTAATCATACCAAGCAGGAATATAGCAAATATAATTATTGGCAGAATGAAGGTCATATACCAACGCATCCATTTCTGAATTTTAAGACCTTTTCCTGCATTTGCTTCATTTACAAAATTATCCCATCCAAAGCCTTTTTTTGTAACACAGAAAAGAGCAAAAATCAAAGCACCTATCGGCAGTATTACATTAGAAACAATGAAATCTTCCAGATCCATTATATTCGTACCCTCTCCCAAAGGCTCTATCCCGCTTAACAGATTAAAGCCGAGTGCACACGGCAATGACAGTACAAAGAGCAAAATGCCATTTATCACACAGGCTTTTTTACGGCTAATTTTAAACATATCCATAGTACAGGATATGATATTCTCGAATACCGCAATAATGGTAGAGAATGCCGCAAATGTCATAAATACAAAGAACAGACTTCCCCATAACCTGCCGTATGGCATATTGTTGAAGATATTGGGAAGGGTTACAAATATGAGCTTGGGACCGCTTCCTGCATCAACTCCGTACGCAAAGCAAGCAGGGAAAATAATAAGTCCTGAAGAAATAGCAACCGACGTATCAAGAAGCGCAACATTTACAGACTCGCCAAGAAGCGAACGTTCTCTGCCGATGTAGCTTCCGAAAATCGCCATTGAGCCCATACCTATACTCAGCGTGAAGAATGCCTGATTCATTGCAGCAACCATTACATTTATAAGACCGTGTTCTTTTATCTTATTAACATCAGGCAGAAGGTAGAATTTAAGTCCCTCGCTGCCGCCGGGCAGAAGAATACTGTTTACAGCAACTACTACCATAATAACAAGAAGTGCTATCATCATAACCTTGGATATTCTCTCAAGTCCGTTTTGCACGCCCAAAGAGCATACCAAGAATCCAGCAACTACTATGATGCCCATATACAAAACCATTGTTACAGGATCCGCACATACACTGTCGAACATTCCGCCCACAGCCTCGGCAGTCAAACCTTCAAAGCCACCCTGCGCAGTAAGTACAAAGTACTTTAGCATCCAGCCGGAAACAATGGTATAAAACATCATCAGAAGATAATTTCCTGCAACTGCCGCATAACTGTGAATGTGCCATTTTTGTCCGGGCCTTTCCAGCTCATCATATAATTTCGCAGGACTTTTGCCCGAAGCACGCCCCAAAGCAAACTCCATTGTAAGAGCCGGAACTCCCATCAAAAGCAAAAACAGCAGATAAATCAAAACGAATATTCCGCCGCCGTACTGACCTGCCATATACGGAAACTTCCATACATTTCCTATTCCAATCGCACAGCCTGCACTTATTAAAATAAATCCAAGTCTGCTTTTTAATTTCTCTCTTGCCATAATTTATCCCCTTCGTTAAAATAGAATAATCCTTTATATTATACCAAGATACCAAAATAAAAGCAACAAAAATTTTTTACACGCAAAAATCCTTTTCGATGCATAATATATTCCAAGGAGTGTCGGATATGAATTATTTGAGTGATGAACTGCTTTTTATGGCAAATGAGGAAGCGATTTATAACATATACATATATCTTCTCAAACGTAACCCCCCAACCATCGGGCAATACTTCGGCGCTATTATCAAAAGTCTTTCAAATACAACTTTAAGAGAAAACGAGAAATACAAGCTCACAATACTAAAAAATTCCGTCAACGCAAACACAGCTCTTGCACAATCAAAGCTGACCGCATTAACCGTATCACCAAACGGTCTGACCGCCTGCGTTTTTACCAAGCCAAACGGCAGTATTTCGGTTGTATTCAAAGGAACAGGAAGCGGCGAATGGATTGACAACGGCGAGGGATTATCGGGTATATGCGAAGAAAACGCATACATATCTTATGACAAAAACGGCGACGAGCTTTACAGGAAAAGCTATCAATGTGATTTTGCCTCTGACCAGCAGGTGGAGGCTCTTAACTGGTTTGTAAAAACAGCGGCAGCAAACGGATGGGCGCCCGAGAATGAAATTATCCTTTCGGGACATTCCAAAGGCGGTAACAAGGCACAGTTTGTTTCCATCAACTCCCCTCTTGTAAGCCGTTGTTATAGCTTTGACGGTCAGGGCTTTTCGCCCGAGGCATTGGCAATGCTAAAAGACCGCTATGGTCTTATATATGAAAAAAGGCGGAAGAGCATATTTAGCCTTTCCGCAGAAAATGATTATGTAAACGTGTTAGGTGAAAGACTGATGCCCGAGGAAAATGTATTCTATTTCAAATCCTTCGGCGGTCTGCATCCTTTGGAGGCGATACTAGACCATAATGGTAAATTCTACCACCAGTCAAGACAGGGTATTCTTTCAAAGTATGTACAGAGCGTGTCAGTGCAGTTGATGAAAATGCCTCCCGAGGCAAGAGAATATGCAACATTGGGTGTTATGAATATCTTTCAGAAGTATTTAGGCAAAGGTACGCCCGTAAACGGTGATAAGGTATCTATTGCAAAAACTGTAATCGGTCTCTCAATTGCCACCGCACAGATGCTTCTTAACCTCCACACATCGTAAATACCGCAAAAATCCCCGTATCGACGGGGATTTTAATATTATTACGGATTGATCTTGATAGTGTCGGAATCGTCAATAGTGTCCCAACTCTGATTATCAAATATATGGAAAGATAGTTCAAGAGAATCAATATAGCTTATGTTGTTTTGCTCAAGAGTACCATTGAAATAAGTCAATGTAGCATAAGCCTTTTTCCCCGGCTGTACTTCCTGAGACATTATACCGCTAACCATAAATCCATTCAAGCTCTCATCTCTGGCTTGAACACAAATCTCATATCCAGAATTATTCTCTACCAAAAAGTTAAATTTCGACGAAAAATCATCTTTAGAAAAATCCTTATATGATATTCTTACACCATTCTTCTCATATACAACCATTCCAGAGGATTGTTCCTCTGTTTTCTTCTTGGATAATTGAACTGTTTTTGTTTTCATATCCCAGCCTACATCTAATCCTAATGCGTTAGCAACTGCGCGTACCGGAAGATAGGTAGTACCCTCAATAGCAAATGGTTCTACATATTGTCCGTTAGCATCGGTTGGTGTAATTTCCTCACCATTTATCATAATTTTCATATTGCTGTATTCAATCAATTTTTGTACAGCTCCTGTCATCGCAAAAACAGTTGTTGTTGAAATCATTGCTCCAATAACCATTCCCATTATAAGTCCTTTAATTCTTTCTTTCATACCAATTCCCTCTTTCTTAATTTTTTTATCATAATAACACAATACCGTTGTATTTGTCAATATATTTATCATATATTTTGAATACAAATATGATATATCGTTTAATATCATCATATAATATACTTAAATATGAGGTGAAGTATTGTGAACAAGAATGTTATTAAGATAAAGAAAAAAGGCGATGACGGATATAAGGTAATCTCTGTAAGAATAAAAGAATCTACTTTAAATAAAATTGATGATTTGTCCGCAGAAAGCAATCGTTCAAGAAACGAACTTATTAACATTATACTCGAATCCTCTGTTGATGACGTAGAAATAAATTAACCTAAAAATGTAGGGTTCGGCGTCCCCGACGAACCGCAAAAATCCCCGTATCGACGGGGATTTTTCTGTCAGCAATCTATTTCAAAAAGCTTTCTCGGATAGTTGGTAAGATTTTCTACTCCATCCTTCTTGACAACCACAACGTCCTCCATACGAAGACCTGTTTCGGTTTTTGCAGAGCCTAAGAAAATATCGACACAGAAGGACATATTTTCCTCCAAAAGATAGTCGGAATTGGTTTCAATCCACGGAGCTTCGCCCTCCATTGTACCGTTGCCGTGGCAAGGTCCGTACAAAAGCCAGTCCCCATATCCCATTTCGGTTACATTTTTGATGTGCTGTTTTGCAACCTCACAGGCAGGAATGCCTGCTTTGAGCATACCGATAACAGCCTCCTGTGCCTTATAACCAACCTCGATAAGCTCCTTCTGCTCAGGTGTTGCTTTTCCGAACACAACAGGTCTGCCTATACTCGAAGCATAGCCGTCAACCCTTGCACCTATCTGAATAAAGGTCATATCGCCCTTTTCGATTTTCTTGTTTCTCGGACGGCTTATTGCCTGATTTGAGCCCTTACCGGTAAGCACCCACACAGGATACGACTCCCTCTCCGCACCAAGCTCGTGCATCTTGCCGAGTGCTAAGCCCGCAACCTGCTGCTCGGTCATTCCGACACGGATATTCTGCAGAACATAGTCAAAGGTCTTAGCTGTTATTTCGGCAGCCGCTCTCATACATTTAAGCTCATTTTCCGTCTTGTGCATACGGATATCATTTACAACATAATCTGCCTTTTCAATCTTTATATCACCATAAACCTTAAGCGCCTCTGCAAGTGCCTCGTAAACTCCGATTGTCATAAGCGGAAGCCCCGCAACACCAATGCGTGCAACCTTTTTATCACCCAAAAGCTTTTTAAAAACAGTGTTAAAGGTATCAAGTTTTTCGCCAGGATACTCAGGCTCGGACGATTCACGAAATGCTTTTAGGCGGCAGATTTCATCAATCTTGGAGCGGTCCTTTGCGTAAGTGTAGCTTTCAGGACCGATAAGCAAAAGCGGGTCGCCCTCCTTGGCAATAAGCACACCTGCCGTTTCGAAGGACGGCCAATATGCCGAAAAATATCTCACAAACTGCGGCTCTGCCTCATTACCATAGCACAAAATGAGGTCATAGCCCTCTTTTTTCATTGTCGCCTGTACCTTTTTTGCTCTTTCTTTGTATTCCTCAAGGGGTATTGATGGTATATTTAACATTACTTTTCTCCTCTCTGATATCAAAATCAAGTCTGAAAGAAATTTTTGCAGATTGCCGCTATGAGCAGCGACGGCGTACGATGGTACTCCAAGCTGTGAATAGCGGTGAGATGCGGAAATTTATTCAGACTTTTACTCCTTTCCGCATAGCCAATCCGCCGGATTTTTCTTTAATAATATAGCTATCTGCTCTGCTGTAATGCCCTCGTCCTCCATCATTGGAATGATATTCTTAAGAAGATGGTCATAGCCCCAGCCGCCGTATTTGTGCATAAGATTTTTAAGGCACAAATCGCACGATAGCAAAATCTGGTTTATAAAGCCGTCATCTATCAGCTTTTTAAGAAGTGTTACTCTGTCGGTATCGTGCACAAAAAGTCCGTAGCCCGAATTTCTCACCTCACGTCTTATATAATACTCCTTGCCGAAGTTATCAAACTCAACATACACTCCTTTTTTAAGAAGAGTATATATGTAATCCTCTCTGTTCTCAACATCAATATGGCTTATGCAAATTCTCTCTGCAGGAACACCTGCCGCAAGAAGAATATCAGCCGCCTCAATCCCGTTTGTAGTCCAGGGATTTATATGCACATTTATTGCCACACCTGTCTTGTTGCTTGCAATAGCCGCCGCTCTTAAGACTCTGCGTTCCTTATCGTCAAAAATCTCGCTTATACCAATCTCGCCGATATAGCCGGCACAAATCCCGTCTATACCCTCGTCAAGCTCCTTTATCATAAGCCCGGCAATCTCCGAGTCGGTCATATTGTCAAATTCCTTAGGGTGTGTTTCGCCCACATAAAAGCCTGTGCCCATAATGATATTAAGTCCTGTTGCTTTTGAAATTCTGACCAGAGCCTCAGGGTCCCTTCCAATTCCCGGAAGTGATGCGTCAACAACCGTATCGCCGCCTGCTCTTTTGAAATAGTTAAGCTCTTCTATCGCAACCTCTTCGTTATCAAGCAGAAGATTGTCCTTTAAGGCATAACAATCACGGCTTAAAATACCTAAATTCCACATTTCCACCTTCTGCGTTGCAGGGTCGTCTATCCCCTCGACGGGCAGCTCCTGATAAAACGCAGTAAGGTCAAGCAAAACGTGCTCGTGGGTTGTAACCGTGCCTAAATCCTTGCGGTCTAATACACCGCATACACTTTTAACCTTCACTCTATCATCTCCTTTATTTAATTATATAAAAATCCATCGTCCATATCTATGGGAAAATTTAATCAGATTATAGTGATTTGACACCCTATAAATTGACACCCTGACTGTTTTATAGTATAATGTGCTAAAGTGAGGTGAGCAGTATGCCGGATAATATCGTTACTCTGAAAAAGGATTACTTTTTCAAGAAGGATAATAATGTACATATCCATATTTCAAACGAGTGCAGGGAATTTGTCGGTGTACTGCACAGGCACGAATTTATTGAAATTGTGTATATAATTTCGGGACGTGCGAAGCATATTATAGGTGATAACGAATACTCGGTCAAAAAGGGCGACGTTTCGGTTATAAACGCAAACGAGGCGCACGCATTCATCGCCGATACCGACTGCAATGAAGAGTTTTTGGCATACGATTTGATGTTTACGCCGGAATTTTTAGACAGCTCCTGTCTTTCAAGCGACGATTTTTCACTGCTTGCCAACTCGTTTCTGTTTTATTCCATCTTCCCCGATGAAATAGGCTTTAAGCAAAGATTTAACCTGATACAAGGCAATAACCGTGAAATCGGCTCGATTTTCGAGAAGATTTGCAACGAATACAAAAGCTCAAAAACAGGATATGTAAACCTTATAAGGCTCTATATCGCAGAAATTATCATAATGCTTCTGAGGAAGATAGAAAGCTCGGAAAAGAACACGCTCACCGATTCGCAAAAGCATATAGTCGGGGCAGTAATTGATTATGTTGAAAATAATTACAGTATGAAAATCAAGATTGATGAAATTGCATCAAAGATGTTTTTCAGCAAAAACTATCTTTCCAAGATATTCAAAAAGGAAACCGGCTCATCAATTCACGAGTTCCTGACTGAAATACGCATCAAAGAGGTGTTAAGGCTTCTTGCATCTACAAATGACACTATTTCGGACATTGCTCTTTCCTGCGGTTTTACCGATATGAAGTCATTTTACTCAATTTTTAAGAAATATACCGGTCAAACCCCCAAACAATACAGGGACAATATATGAAAATAAGAGAAAAACAGAGAATAATTAAATATTCAGAAGAAATAGGCGAATATTTTTATAAAATTAGGTTAAAATAATGAAATACAAACGAAATCAACGATTGATTAACTATTGCAACTGTGGTAATATATATTAGTCGCATAAAGCGAAGCCCATCAAAATGACGGGATGTAGCGCAGTTTGGTAGCGCATCTGGTTTGGGACCAGAGGGCCGCAGGTTCGAATCCTGTCATCCCGACCAAACCTTTTTATAAGAGGGAGTTTAGCTCAGCTGGGAGAGCGTCTGCCTTACAAGCAGGATGTCACAGGTTCGAGCCCTGTAACTCCCACCATAATATGCTGGTGTAGCTCAATTGGTAGAGCAGCTGATTTGTAATCAGCAGGTCGCGGGTTCGAGTCCCATCACCAGCTCCACAAATAAAAGGACAAGCAATTGTCCTTTTCATATGGGAGAGTTCCCGAGTGGCCAAAGGGGGCAGACTGTAAATCTGTTGCTTCTAGCTTCGATGGTTCGAATCCATCCTCTCCCACCAACAGAGAAACTACCGTTAAGGTAGTTTTTTTTGTTGGTATTTTGAGGGATTCGGACGTGAGATCGCAAAAGCTCCAAGAAAGCGAGCAGGCGAGCTTGATTGGCTAAGCTGAGCATACAGCGAGCGGAGCGAGTCGTAATCCATCCTCTCCCACCAAAATATAAAACACCCGTAGCGGTGTTTTTTTGTTTTGCAAGGATGGATGAGAACCATTGGTGAGATCGCGTAGCTCCATACTTCACCTGATTCCCGACACACAAAAAGGGCGGATATCACATCCGCCCTTCCTCTATATTATACTTCTTCTTTTGGTTCTTCTGTTGCCACTGTAACCGGTTCTGCCGGCTCCTCGGTCGGTATTACTATCGGCTCGGTAGGTTTCTCGGTCGGCTCAGCCACGGGTACAGTTGTAGGTTCAGGTGTTACCGTCGGTTCTGCTACTGCAGGAGTAGATGCAGGAACATTTTCCGGTGTCGGTACAGGTGTTGCAGCCACCTTTGTTCCCACTGTAACCTCTGTCGGCACAGACTTATATGTACTCCTTGTAAGCTGTTCCCTCTTAACCTCTTTGCCGTTTTCGGTTACAATTCGCACAGAATCAACCACATATCCTGTTTTTCCGTTTGATGTAACCTTTCTTGTTCCCTCCGGAAGCGACGGGTCAAGAGTTTCGTTAGTTGTCGGCTTATTAACCGCTACAGTTGTATTTACAATCTGCACCTTCTGTTCATTAGCAGGCTTTGCACCCAAAATTCTGACCTTGCAGACACCGCCCATCGCTGTTGCTTCTATCTTGATTGGGTTTTGGGTACTGTTGCGGAATTTAAAATCCAGCACACCGTAAGAAACTGTCGCATCCTGTCCATTTGGAACATATGCAACCGTAAGGGAATGACTGCGTCTTTCCACAATTTCAAGGTTTGCATAAAGCGCCGCACAATAGATTGTCGAGCTGACCTGACATACACCGCCGCCTACGCCCTCCGTCTGTCTGCCGTTTTCATACACAGACGCAACCTTATATCCGTTTGCAAGCGATGGGTTGCCGATTGCATCATTATACGAGAACACGTCGCCCGGCATCAGAATTATACCGTTCACGCTCGCTGCCGCCCTCGAAACATTGAATGACCTATTAGCAGCCGATGTGGAATATTTACTCGAATAACTTGCAAGCTCTGCCTCAAACAGCTCTTTATTAAGACTCTCCGCAGTAATCTCCGGTAACACCTTGGAAATTGCAAGAATTATCCTCTCGCCACCGTTTAATATCTCTATCTTTTCTTGAATTTCTGCCATATCCGCACTTCTGCCGACAACCTCAGGCGTTATGTGCATCTGCTTGTTTTCAATCTTATACTCAGCATTGACAGGCTCTATGTAAATCATTTCGTACAGCTCTTCCGCTGTTATAGTTTCCGTTTCGCTTACAGGCAGTTCAAGAAAAATTTCATCAGTATTGCCGTTTTCTATCTGGCGCAAAACCTCTTCTCTGCTTTTGGAAACATCCTTTTTTTGCCCTGCGACCTGCGGTGTTATATGAATCTCCCTGTCAGACATTTCCTCTAATACAAGCTCCTGAAATTCGCCGTTTTTGCGAACACCTCGATTGTATATAACCTCATCAAGCATTTCATTGGCAGCAGGTACAGGCGATATATCAATAGGCGAAAATCTCAACTTGACTGCTGCAATAACATTCCCAAACCAACTGCCCTCGCGACAGATGTTATATGCTTTTTCTGCACTTGCTTTTGCATCTACCGAAAGCCCTATGTGTTCGCCCGATATTTCCTCTGTATCAGGCTCACCGATAAATACGATGCTTTTTCCCTTGTAATAATCGCTTTGCACAAAGACTTCTTCAACTTCTTCTGCTGTCATATCACTAACGTCCGTTCCTGCCAAACTGACACCCGATGCAATCTTATTCTCAGACGGTAGTATTGCATTAAGAGCAACAACTCCTGCAATTAATACAGCTAACACGCAAGATACCGATATTATCAGGATTTTTATCCCCTTTTTTTCCAAATCCTCCACCCCTTTTACTTTGCAAAAAATCTGCCTATATCATCAATATACTCGGTATATTCCTTTAAAAATGCCGAAACCTCCGTATTTTTGGACAAAAGAACGAATGCATTCTTAACATTTCTTACAAAGCTGCGGTCATAATCGGAAATTTGAAGTGCCTTTCCCAGAGGACAGACAGCCTTTGAACGAGGGTCTGTAATAACTTCAATTTTGCCGTCTTTAAGATAAGGTGTAAGCGGAAAAATCCTACACGCAAGCGGTCTTTGATACCTGTCACATTCACCCTTGCAAAATGCAATCTTAACCGTCTTTTTCTTACCTTCAAAGGTATATGTAAAATCCGAGTCCTCAATAGTTATCCAGTCGGGCTTTAAGAGCTTATACACTCTCTCCTCGCCTGGAAACAGATACATACCGCCGTCATCGCCCTGACAACACGCCTTATCGCACAAACTGCCGCAATCTACAGGCATAGGCGTGATATCATCAAACAGACGGTATAGCTGCAGATACAGGTATGCAGAATTCATAATCCATTTCTCCTTAGTCTATTTCGACAAATAATACTTAATACCAACATTCTACCACACCGTCGGTTTAAAAACAATAGCTAAATGTAAATAATATCCTTTGATCTTTTACAGAATATTGAATATATACGGAAGTGCATTATCGGAAATTTTTTCGGTAACGGCAGCTATTGCCGCACAATGAGCCAGCGAATCGGGCTTCTCCTCTTTATCAAGGTAGCAAAAAAGCTCCCCCAGACTGCGTTTTATTTCATAAATATCCTTATGGTCAACCACCGCACAAAGCAGGGTCTTTGACTTTTCAATCTGTCTGTCAAGCCTTTGTGCTGCATCAATCGCACCGGCATAATTATCCTTTTGTATTTCTTCAAACACTGCCTCGGTACGTTTCTCAAGCTTTTGTGCAACATTTTTTACATAAATACTGCTGGCAACCGAGCCTGTAACAAGAACAATTGCAACCGCAACCGCAATATAAATACTTTTCATAATTAGCTTCCCTTCCTCTGTAAAAACAACGTCCCATCCGGCGACAGCTCTGCAATAAACACATTACTTATATTTTCTTCACCGTGGCGTTTTAGCATATTTTTAAGCCATTTTTCGTCCTTACCCGCACGCTCTAATTCCTTATGGTCAACATCACCGTCCATAACAAGCAGAAAGGGTATATTAACCGTTCCTTTTGACTGTATATTGAGGTCATCGCACGTTACCGGCTGAGCTTTTTTAAAAACACTGAGCTGACCGTTTGTTTCCAGAATAGCAGCCTGTACCTCACCAATTCCGCCGCAACCGCTGATTCTCAGCTGTTCAATAAGGTCAGAAAGGCTGAACCTCAGCTTTTTAAGCTCCTTTTCCAGCACCCTGCCGTCGTAAATAATGATGCTCGGCTCGCCTGTGTAGAGTTTTCTAAATTTGACGCTTTTAAGGCAAATATAGGACATAAAAACCTCAGCCACAAGCAAGGTCAAGACAGGTACAATTCCGGAAACAAGAGGAATGTTTACCTCCTGCATCGGAATAGACGCAAGGTCGGAAATCATAATCGCAACCACCAGCTCCGACGGCTGCATTTCTCCGATTTGCCTCTTGCCCATAATTCGAATTGCCGTAACAACAAGAAAATATAGAATAAGTGTCCTGATTAAAGGAATAAGCATATACCGCACCTCCAATACGTTTAATATGTTCCTGTTTGGGCAAAATTATACTTTACTTTCGCGCGCGAAAGTGCTACAATATATTTATACTACCTTATATAACAAGGAGAAATCAAAATGAACAACAAACTTCGTGATGAAAATATGAGAAATCTAATGCGTGCAATGCTGACTCTTGAAACAGAGGAGGAGTGCTGGAGTTTTTTTGAGGATTTATGTACGGTAAGCGAGCTTCGGTCTATGAGCCAGCGTCTTGAGGTTGCAATGAAGCTACGAAGCGGCGAGGTGTACACAGATATTGCATCTACTACCGGTGCTTCTACAGCTACTATAAGCCGCGTCAGCCGTGCCCTTTCCTACGGTGCAGACGGATACAATACAGTTCTTGAGAGGTTGGAAAAACAGAAATGAAATACTACGTTGGTGTACTTTTGGTTACGGCAGCTGTTACATATCTTATCAGAATGCTTCCGCTCACAATATTTCAAAAGGAAATAAAATCACAGTTTCTGCGTGATTTTTTTCATTACATACCATATGCCGTATTAGGAGCAATGACCTTTCCTGCCATCCTCTATGCAACACGCAGTATGGTTTCTGCGTTTGCAGGCTTTTTGGTTGCGTGCATTGCGGCATACTTCAAAAAAGGTCTTTTAGCAACAGCACTTCTTGCCGCTGCGGCGGTTTATATAAGTGAGCTTATTCTCACTATGACGGGAGCGATGTAATATGACAAAGGAATATCTTTCTCTGCTTGCTGAGCAATACCCTACCATAGCATCTGCCTGCGCAGAGATAATAAAACTCAAATCAACACAACAGCTACCCAAGCCCACCGAGCATTTTTTGAGTGATATTCACGGAGAGTATGAGTCCTTTTTACATATACTCAAAAATGCTTCAGGCGTAATTAAGGACAAGATTTCGTCCGTTTATGCCAAGACTATGTCCGAATCGGACAGACGCACATTGGCGACACTTATCTATTATCCCGAACAAAAGCTTGAGCATATCAAAGCTACCGTCAACAACCTTGACGACTGGTACAAAATCACACTCTACCACCTGATAGAAATATGCAGGATAATCGCCACAAAATACACACGCTCCGACGTGAGAAATGCACTTCCCGACGATTACGGCGATATAATAGACGAGCTTATCCACGAGGACGTTGCCTATGACGATGACAAAGCTCTTTATTATGCCAGCACCGTGGATAATATTATAAATCTAGGTCAGGCTGACAGTGTTATTGTAGCGATGTCTGCTCTAATTCAAAGGCTTGCTATCGGCAGATTACATATTATAGGCGATATTTTTGACCGTGGGCCGAGAGCGGATATTATTTTAGACAGGCTTATGTCCTATCACGGCGTTGATATTCAATGGGGCAATCACGATATTTTGTGGATGGGTGCTGCAGCAGGAAGCCTTGCCTGCATTGCAAACACCATAACCACCTCAACCAAATACTGCAATTTTGACTGCATTGAGGACGGCTATGGCATAAATATGCGGCCTCTTACCGTCTTCGCTCTTGAAACCTATGTTGATGACCCCTGCGAATGCTTTATTCCCCGCAACCCAAACGGTGTTAATGTTTCAAAGCACGATGTCAACTACTGGGCAAAAATCCACAAGGCTATTGCAATAATCCAGTTTAAGCTGGAGGGACAAATTCTTGCAGCTCATCCTGAATTTGAAATGGAAAATCATCTTCTGTTGGACAAGATTGACGTTAACAATGGCACGGTCAGAGTTGACGGAAAGGATTATCCTATGCTCGACACTAATCTTCCGACAGTTGATCCCAATGACCCATATCGTTTAACTGCAGAAGAGGCAGAGCTTATGGAGGGCTTAAGAGCAAGCTTTTTACACTCCGAAAAACTGCAAAAGCATATCCGCTTTCTCTTCCGCCACGGAAGTATGTATCTTACATATAACGGCAATCTCCTCTACCACGGTTGTATTCCAATGAATGAAGACAGAAGCTTTACCGAGTTGGAGCTTAGGGGCGATAAGGTAAGCGGCAAGCTGCTTCTTGACAAATGCGAGCAGATTGCACGTGAAGGCTATTTCGGTAAAGAGGGCAGCTTTGATCGTAAATACGGGCTTGATTTTATGTGGTATCTGTGGTGCGGAGTAAAATCCCCGCTCTACGGCAAGAGCAAGATGTCCTCTTTTGAACGGTATTTCATTGCGGACAAGGAAACGCATATCGAGATTAAAAACCCATACTATATCCATATACAGAGCCGTGAAATATGCGAAAAAATATTAACAGATTTCGGACTCCAAAACAGAGAATTCTCCCACATTATAAACGGACACGTTCCTGTTAACATCAAAAAGGGCGAAAGTCCGATTAAAGCCGGCGGAAAGCTTTTGGTTATAGATGGGGGTCTTTCAAAGGCATACCAGTCTCATACAGGAATTGCAGGCTATACCCTGCTCTTTAACTCACACGGTTTACTTTTATCCGAGCATTCGGCATTTACCTCGATTCCCGACGCAGTTGTAAATGACGAGGATATCCACTCCACCCTGACCGTTGTTGAAATAGCAAAAGAGAGACTACTTGTAGCCGACACCGACAAAGGTGCGCAAACAGCAAAGAAAATAGACGCACTCGGTCAGCTTGTAAAAGCTTACAGAGCAGGCACAATTAAATCATTGTAAAACAATACAGCCTTTTTATATGCAAATTCTTCTGCCTGATGACTATACATAGCTTTGGCACTGTCATCTATATTATGCTTTAACCTTAATTTGATATGACATAAATAAAGTTAAGAAGCCTATCACTTTGCACAGTGATAGGCTTCAATTTATATTATCAGGATATCAGATAATTGGGATTATTTTGTTTTTCGTCTGTCCACCGTTATATGAATGGCCTTTATTATCTCAACGATAGGTATAATGAGGATAGCAAGACCAAATGCAACTCCGTATTCCATAAGGTCAAGATGTGCAAGTTCAAATGCTTTTGCAAGAAAATCTACTTCAATAACAAGAGTTGTGAGCAAAAGAGACAAAATACCTGCACCCCACAGCCACAAATTCTGACCTTTTATCTTGAAAATTGAACCGTGGAGAGATCTCATATTGAACGAATGGCATATCTCACACAAGGAAAGAGTAAGGAATGCCATCGATGTGCCGAGCATATCTGCAGAATATGTTCCTACAGCAATAGCTTCTGCGTGGTGAAGGTCTGCAAGCCAATATTTTCCTATAAGGTAAGAAGCCATAGTAATGACGGTTACAAGAGCGCCTTGATACGCTACTGCAAAACCAAGACCACCTGCAAATATGCCTTCCTTGCTATCACGGGGCTTGCGTTTCATAATGCTTGCTTCGGGTTTTTCCATACCAAGAGCAAGTGCTGGAAAACAGTCCGTGATAAGATTTATCCAAAGCAAATGAACAGGTGCAAAGATTGTAAATCCGAAAAGTGTGGCAAAGAAGATGGTCAGCACTTCTGAAAGATTAGAAGCAAGAAGGAACTGAATGGCTTTTCGGATATTGTCGTATATTCTTCGTCCTTCGCCAACCGCTGAAACTATGGTGGCAAAGTTATCATCGGCAAGAATCATATCAGCAACATTCTTGGTAACATCTGTACCTGTAATACCCATACCTACACCGATATCTGCATTTTTGATTGAAGGAGCGTCATTAACGCCGTCTCCTGTCATGGCAGTAACCATGCCTTTCTTTCTCCATGCGTTGACAATTCTCGTTTTGTGCTCAGGCTGAACACGTGCATAAACCGAATACTTCTGGACAGCAGTGTCAAATTCCTCATCTGAAATTTTATCAAGCTCGCTACCTGTAATAGCCTGTGATGCATCTGTTATAATACCAAGCTGCATCGCAATAGCAACTGCGGTATCCTTATGGTCGCCTGTAATCATTATAGGACGGACACCTGCGTTTCGGCACTCGTCAATTGCAGGCTTAACTTCAGGGCGGACAGGGTCAATCATACCGACAAGTCCTATAAAGCAAAGATCATATTCAACGCTTTCTGAGTCGTATACCGAAGGCTCGGCTAAAAGGTCTTTTTTTGCTGATGCAAGAACACGGAGTGCACGGTCTGCCATTGCTTTGTTGGCCGTAAGTATATTCATACGAACTTCTTCGGTCATTTCTACAACCTTACCGTCAACAAATGCCTTTGTACATCTCTTCAAAAGCTCATCAGGAGCACCCTTTGTAAACTGAACAATGGAACCGTCAGCAGTTTTATGAACAGTTGACATCATCTTTCTGCCGGAATCAAACGGAACCTCACCAATTCTGACAAACACATTTTTTTGAGTGTTTTTGGAAACACCGAGAGTTTCGGCATAGTTGACAAGCGCACATTCGGTAGGCTCGCCGACAGCAGTGCCTGCTTCTTTATCGAACTCTGCATCGGAGCAAAGCGACATTACATTGGCAAGAAGAGCTTCGTCATCACCGTAGTGTTCTACAACAGTCATTTTGTTCTGTGTAAGTGTACCTGTTTTATCTGAACAAATAATCTGTGTGCAGCCAAGGGTTTCGACCGCAGTGAGCTTACGGATAATGGCATTGCGCTTTGACATATTGGTAACACCGATGGAAAGAACAATAGTTACAACGGTAGCAAGACCTTCCGGAATTGCAGCAACTGCAAGAGAAATTGCAATCATAAAGGAATTTAAGATAGGCTCAAAACCGATACCGTCACGAATGAGCTGAACGCCGAAAATAACTATACAAATACCTATAACAAGATAGGTAAGAATTCTTGAAAGACCTGCAAGCTTGATTTGAAGAGGTGTTTTGCCTTCCTCTGCCTGAGCAAGAGCGTCTGCAATTTTACCCATTTCAGTTTCCATACCTGTATCTGTTACAACTGCCTTGCCGCGTCCGTAAACTACAGTGGAACCCATAAATACCATATTCTTTCTGTCGCCCAAGGCAACATCACCATTTGCTCCCGCCAATAGAGCTTCTACCTTTTTATCAACAGGGACTGATTCGCCCGTAAGTGCTGCTTCTTCAATTTTCATAGACGCACACTCAATAATTCGTGCATCTGCCGGAACTGAATCACCTGCTTCAAGAACTATAATATCTCCAACAACGATGTCTTCGCTGGGGATAGATATCTGCTTTCCGTCACGAATAACCTTACTCTGTGCCTTGGACATTTCCTGCAGTGCTTCAATGGCTTTTTCTGCCTTGCTTTCCTGAAAAACACCCAAAGCAGCATTGATAAGGACAACGGCGAGGATAATCACTACATCGGAAGGAAAACCCATGTGTCCCGAATGAATCCCCTCATAGATTTCCACACCCGCAGAAATGGCCGCAGCAACCAAAAGAATAATTGTCATAGGTTCACCAAGCTGTTTTAAGAAGCGGTAAAGCATTGATTCCTTTTTTGCTTCAATCAGTTTGTTTTTGCCGTTTTGTGCAAGTCTTTTTGCTGCCACTAAAGAACTCAAACCATTGGTGTTGCTGTCAACGGTCCTGATTACATCATTGGCGCTCTTTAAATAATGTTTCATTTTTCTCCTCCTGTTAAAAATGTTTATCTATTGTTATTTTTATTATACACAATAAATAAAGACTTTTGCGGCTATTCGCCACAAAAGTCTTGCTATCAATATAGATCCAAATATCCGGACAAAAAGTCGAGTTGACGGTCATCGGAAATGCAAAGCATTCAGCTACTCCCTTTTGTAATGTCAATATTTTATCACAAAAGGAAACCCTTGTCAATCATATATGGAAAATTTGTAAATATATGCCATCCCTAGCTGTTTGTTAACTATTTATAAGTCTACAATGTATGTATCTGTTGTCATACATTTTCCACAAAATACAAAAATTCGAAAATATCTTGATGTTTTTTCCTTTATGTGATATAATTTGTGCGTATTTTTTAATGAAATCTACCTACATTGTCCTTAGCGGATGTTGCTCAACAATCTGCATAGCAGAGGCTATACGGGTAGAAGTCAGAAACATAAAGGAAAAATATACATAAGAGTTAACGAAAGAGGTGCGTTATGAGTTTTTTATTAGACGGATTTATGGCGGTGACATGGCAGCAGATTGTCATGTATGTTGTCGGGATTTTCTTGATTTATCTTGCAATCAAGAAAGAATATGAGCCTTCGCTGCTGTTGCCTATGGGATTTGGTGCCATATTGGTAAATCTTCCGTTTTCAGGAGTGTTGAACCAGACCATTGAAGGCATTGGAGAAGTGCAGGGAATTATACAGTGGTTATATGATTTGGGAATAGGTGCATCGGAAGCAATGCCGCTTTTACTGTTTATTGGTATCGGTGCTATGATAGATTTCGGTCCGCTTCTTTCCAACCCGAAAATGTTTCTCTTCGGTGCTGCGGCACAGTTCGGAATATTCTTTGTAGTTATCGTTGCAGTTATTCTTGGCTTTGATTTGAAGGATGCAGCTTCAATCGGTATCATAGGTGCAGCAGACGGCCCTACCTCTATCTTGGTATCGCAGGTGCTTAAATCGAATTACATCGGACCGATAGCGGTGGCGGCATATTCGTATATGGCACTAGTGCCGATTATTCAACCGCTTGCAATTAAGGCAGTTACCACGAAGAAGGAAAGACAAATAAAAATGGCATACAACCCTGCAAACGTTTCAAAGGGCCTGAGAATTGCATTTCCTATTATCGTAACTTTTATCGCAGGCTTTATTGCTCCGACCTCTGTTGCTCTTGTAGGCTTCCTTATGTTTGGAAATCTTTTAAGAGAGTGCGGTGTGCTTGATTCGTTATCAGAATCAGCTCAGAAGGTGCTTGCTAATCTTGTAACGCTTTTGTTGGGTATCACAATCTCATTCAGTATGATTGCAGAACAATTTGTAAATGTTCAGACACTCATTATTATGGGACTCGGTCTTGTAGCATTTGTATTCGATACTATTGCAGGTGTATTCTTCGCAAAGATTTTGAACCTGTTTACAAAGAACAAAATCAATCCTATGGTTGGTGCTGCAGGTATCTCTGCATTCCCGATGTCAGCACGTGTAATTCAGAAGCTCGGTCAGGAAGCAGATTCTCAGAATTTCCTTCTTATGCATGCTGTTGGAGCAAATGTTTCAGGACAGATTGCTTCGGTACTCGCAGGAGGTATGATACTGAACCTGATTCCGCAGCTTATAAAGTGATAGGAGGCTATGAAATATGAATTATACAGATTTAATGTCAGCAGTTAAGCTTATGGGACAGGGTATGCTCGCTATATTCATTGTTATGGCTGCAATATCCGTTATAGTTTATCTGGCTACAAAATTCTCAAAATAAAGCAAAAATTTTGTTAGA
>JAXJXP010000032.1:0-2554 GCA_036307445.1 Clostridia bacterium | reverse complement strand
TGCAGGCACTTTCTTATACGCTTGGCGGTTCCAATGTAAAAGACTTTTTCTCAGGACTTCTATTGGGAATATCAATCGCTGAAATGCTGGTTGGTATTTATGTGGTTGGAAAAGGCATAGCTGGTCGATAAATTCCAATTTATCGGAATGATGATAAAAGTGAGGGCTGACGGAAAAACCGCCAGCCCTTCAAAATTCGAGTCGGAGTCAATAAAGAAAACCCATTTACATCGAAGACTTGTGAACGGGGTTTATGTATAAAGCCTTTTCCTCAAACTTCGTCTAACACGGTTAATATGTCGCTCAAAGTCTCCGCTGTTGATCAGCTGTGCAAGTACGAATTGCTCAAAGGTGGGAACGGTGCAGGAATAGAAACCGAGCTTGCTCTCAAAATCATTCACAAGGCGCTTGGGCAAGACCATATATCCTACACGCAGTGCGGGCGAAATTGTCTTCGAAAAGGTGTTCATATAGATCACGTTATCATAATCGGAAAGCGAATACAGAGTTTCCTTTGGCTTTGGGGAAACCGAAAACTCTGACTCAAAATCGTCCTCGATAATTATGCGCCTTTTTTTGCTTGACCAACGAATATATTCGTGGCGCTTATTAGCAGATGCGGTGATGCCTGTCGGAAAGCTTCTATAAGGTGTGGTGTGAATGACACTCGCCCTTGTTCTTGCAAGAGCAGTGCTGTCAATACCGTCATGTGATAATGGAAGAAGCTCGTACTTCACGTCGGCAGCTCGGTAAACCTGTTCGATCTTTTTATAGGACGGAGATTCAATGCCGTATATGTGCTGTCTTCCGAGCATAGCGATAATGAGTCCGTACAGATATTCCGCACCCGAACCTATAATTATCTGGTTGCTTTCCACGTTCATTCCTCTGTTGCGAATAAGATAGCACCTGATTGCTTCACGAAGCTCGGGACAGCCTGCGCCCGGGGATCTCTCTCGGAGTACATCAGCATAATCTGAAAGTACCTTTCGCATCGTTTTGGCAAGGACGGAAAAGGGGAAGTCCGGATATGTATGGTAATCTTGCGGTATGATACTGTGTACTGTGTGCGTTTCGGCGGGCGCGGCAAACCCATCGGATTTTTTGAAGATCACGAAAAATCCGCTTCGCTCTCTTGACTCTATATATCCCTCTTCGCAGAGCAAGGCATAGGCGTGATCTACCGTAATCGTGCTGACCGAAAGCTCGTCGCAAAGCAATCTCATTGATGGAAGCTTTGAACCCGGGAGATAGACCCCATCTATGATATCTTTTCGTATCTGTCTGTATATTTGCAGATAAACAGGACGGCAGTTTTTATCTATTATGTACTTCATCTGTATATATAAAATTCTCCTATTCTGGCTATTGTAATATAGACAGAATTATTATATAATATTTCCAGCGAAATTGCAAGGAGAATATGTATATGCAATCAAAAAATAAAACAAAAAGAACAACAGTATGGCTATGTACAACGGCTATGCTTATGGCAGTCAATGTGGCAATGAGTTCATTCGGTGTCCCCGTTCCCGGTGGTCATCTCTACATGAACGATATAGTAATATGCCTTGCGGCAATTATGCTTGACCCGTTTGCAGCGTTTATGGTTGGCGGTGTAGGGGCTTTTCTTGGCGATCTGTTCTTCTATCCGCTTCCGATGTTCGTCTCTCTTGTAACACACGGATTACAGGCGGTTGTAATATCTGTCTTTTCTCACTATGTTATGAAGAAGCATCCCATTATTTCATCAGGCATAGGAGTGACGGTAGGCGCGGTTATTATGGTAGTTGGTTACTCACTCGGCAGAGCTTTTATTTACAGTACACCCGAATACGCAATCCTCAAAATGCCGTATCAGATCTTGCAGGCAGCTGTAGGCGCAGTGCTCGGTATGGTGCTGTGTTGGAGATGCGGAATCTATAAGCTCTATAATAAAATGATGAAACACTATCATTAAGAAATAAACAAATTCCAATTTGTCTAACAGATAGCAGATGAGAAATAACCTCATCTGCTATTTTTGTCCTCCCACCATTCTTGCCATAATTCTATGAAAAAGCAAATGAAAATCATTGCCCAAGAATCATCTGCAAAAAATCTATTATCATTTCGCTCACAGACAATAAATTCTCTTTTAAGCATTTTGAGCCATTATCTCGTGCTCCTTTCTTTATGAAAGAGTAGAACTCAACAGAGGCGTTGTGTGACCAGTCATAGATTCTGCAATATATGCCGTTGTGCTTGCTGTGGTCATTCGTTGTGCAGCCAGTGCATTCGTGCATTATTGGTTCTTCGGGAAAAAGCGTAAGTTGCAGAAGATTTATATGCTTTTTCTGTTCTCGCTCTTTTGTATCCTACGTTAGATTACAAGAACAACGACTTTCACAAAGACCACATTGGGTGCACGCAGTGAAAGATGGAATCTGGCACATAAAGAATGGGAAAAAGAAACGGGAGTTTAATTTCCCTCTTTTGCGTACTGCAGCACAGGCTGCAATCAAGGACGGCAGGAATTAAGTTCTGATTACCTGCTGTTTGCGACATTCCTTGT
>JAXJXP010000031.1:0-54339 GCA_036307445.1 Clostridia bacterium | reverse complement strand
TTTGGTGCATTTTCCCTGATTTTTGTGCAAAAAAAACACAAAAAAAGGCCCTGAAATACTTGACAGAACCTTAAATAAGTAGTAAAATTAAATTCGCACGTATGTACTTTTGCGTTGTTTACCACATAATTTAGATTATGTCATTTGAGGGGAGACATCGAGGTGTGGTAAAAGCAGGTCATAGGGCTTGAAATGAGAAAGGAGAAGAGAGGAAAAATGAAAATGAGAAAACTTTTGTCGGTTTTGCTTGCATTTGCAATGATATTCTCAAGTGTGGGAATTACAGTATTTGCAGCAGATGAGACAACGGTTGCTAAAGTTGACGGTGAAGGCTTTCCAACACTTGATGCGGCGTTTGCAGCGGCAACAGACGGACAGACAGTAGAAATTACGTCGGCTGGGACATATAATCTCCCGTCAATCAAAAGTGATATTACAATCAAAGCTGCAGAGGGCAATGAAGTTGTGTTTGACAACATAGGAGAGTACAATACTAACAGCTCAAATGTAACATTTGAAAATATCACATTTGACTATTACCCCAATGTAGATTACACAGGCTTGCAGCATTCAGGCAATCTGATATACAACAACTGTACAATAGATGGTCAGGTTTTCCTGTATGGTACAAGTGAAACCTTTAACAACTGTGTATTTAATCAAAATAGCAGCGATGCATACAATGTATGGACATATGGTGCGAATGAAGTTGAATTTAACAAATGTACATTTAACTCCGCAGGTAAATCTGTACTTATTTATAAGGAGGGCAATGACGCTACCTTTACTACTTCTGTAAATGTTGTAGACACAGATTTTTTTGCATCTGCTGCAGTTGACGGCAAAGCAGCTATTGAAATGGATTCAAGCCTTATCGCAGGTATAAAGCTTACAATTGATGCAGATACCACAGCAACAGGTTTCGGCATAGGCAGTGTTTCCGGAAATAGCCTTTGGAACAACAAGAAGGGCAATAGCACAGAAGCAAACAATGATATCACAGTTGTTGTAAATAGCGAAACTGTTCTTGAGCCTATATATCTTGCTAAGACATATAAAGTTGCAACAAAGGAACAACTTGTAGCAGCTATTGCTAGTGCGGTAGATGGAGATACAATCACTCTTGCTGCAGACATCGCATATGGAACAGACCATCTTGCAATAGAAAAGGCTATCACTTTGAATCTTGGCGGAAAGACATTGACCACAAATGCAAGAAATTATGGTATTGCACTCAAGAACGACAACGCTGTGGTAACAAACGGAACTCTCAATCATGCAGGTACTGTAGCAGCAATTAAGGTTTGGAACGCTAAAGAAATTTCTTACCTTAATATTGATGTGACAGGAACAAGTGCATCAGGCAATGCAATTGACGGTATTGTCATTCAGGAAAATTCTGCAGGCGTAGACACCATTAAAAACGTAAATATTTATAGCACATCAGGTCAGGGTGTTGCAGTAGGTATCAAGACATACAAATGTGGCAATGCATCTGAGAATGTTATCGGATCAATGGAAAAAGTTGATATTGATGCGAAGAACGCAGGTATGTTTATTTCTGCTCCTTGCGGTACAGCAACCAACTGTGAAATCAAAGGTGCAGTAACAGGTATTGAAATGGCTCTTGAAGGAACATACAACGCAACACTCAAAATTGTAAATTGTAGTGTAGAAGGTGGAACACAGGCTCTTTACGTTCATGATGAACAGAAAGGTTATGAGTACGAAGGAAAAATTACACTGACTGCTGATGAATCTACAATATTGAAAAGTAATGGTGCAACACTTACGTATGCAGTTACAGATGAAAATGATGTAGAGCTTAGCAGTAACATCAGTGATTATTTGCCTAAAGATGTAGCAGAAGTGGGCGCTGAACGTTTCACATCGATTCAGGCAGCACTTGATGCGGCAGAAACGATGGAAGGTGATATAACAATTACTCTTCTAGATGACGTCGAATGGGAAACTGGTGCTGAACATGGTTCAACACCGCTTATCTCTGAAAATGCAACTGCGACAAGCATTACAATAGACGGACAGAACAAATATTCATTTACTGCAACAGGTGCTGGTGTAGGCCCTGTTCGCTCAGCTGATGCTGAAACAAAGCTTGTACTCAAAAATCTTACTATTAACGATGAGTCAGTTTCTTATGCTGAAGACGCGTGGGAATTTACTTATCTTGAAATGGGCGGAAATCTCAAAGCTGAAAACTGCAAATTTACAAGCGGAATTATTATAGAAAATGATGCAGTAGCTGAGTTTGTCGACTGTTCGTTCCAACCAAAATCAGGTACAACAAACGAATATTCGGTTTGGGTAGATGATGGTAGTGTTAAATTGACAGGCTGTAAATTTACAGGAGCACGTGCCGTAAAAATACATGAAGACTATGGCTCTGAAATCACGGATGTAACAATCGAAAAATGTACCTTTGACGATATTACCGCAAAACCGGGTATTGTTATCGGTGATTTGAACGCTGCAACCACTTTGACTGTAAAAGAAACAACGATGAATGATGTAAAAGCAGGCGATCAGGGAATGTATCTGTATGAATCTGATACAGATATAAGTGTATTTGATTTTTACGTGGACAGTAAAACTGTGGTATATGAGAATGATGTTCAGGTATATCCTAAGGAACCTGTTTCAAAGGGTACGTTTAAGGGTGGTATGGTAAATGTAGAAAACCCTGATAAGACATTTATTACAGCAGATATAGTCGACCTGTACGCAACAGAAAGTGTTTTACTTAAGCTTTACGATGCAGACGATACGTTGCTTGCTACTACAGTAATGAGTGATCAGTACCTTGGAACAGAACAATCATTGCTTAGTGTGAAATTCTGCATACTGGGAACATCAGGTTCGTGGACTACAACATGGGAAAATGATAAGCTTAGAGCAGATTATGTTCCCGCTTATGCAACCTTGCATGTCGATGGAGTGGAGATGAACTCGGCTAATATAAAGATGATCACAACAAACGGTGAATTGCCAATTGTATGGGGTGATGTTCCGGGTGTTGCAGCAGTTCCTGAGGAGAAATCAGGCTTCCTTCGCTCGTTCTGGATAGAGAATATGCCTATAATTACTGTTCAGGATAGTAATGGTAATGCTGTTGAATGTTATCAGTTAGGTTTGTTTGCAGGTATTGATTCAACGAATTATCAGACAGCAGGTTTTGATTTGAGCTTTGGTGACAATACAGGAAATTTAAAGACTAAGAGCCTTTATACATCTATAACTGGAACTAACGCCACTGTTACAGCAGAGCAGCTTGGCAAAGGTGCATGGAGAATTTTTGGCAAAATTGCATGGATTCCTACATCGAAGTTCAATCCTGAGACGGACAAAATATTTTTTACACCCTACGTAATAAATATGGACGGCAGCAAGACGGAAGGCGAAACTCGAAATCTTGATTCGTTTAGATACCAGAAAGGAGAAACAGAATAATGAGACATTATATTAAACCAGAAATCAAAATAGTTAATTTTATAAGTGAGAACATTCTTACAGAGTCTACAGGTTGGACAGACAACGGTCCAGGGAGTACTGAAAATGGAGGAAATGTTCCCGGAGAAATTGTTGGTTACAATGTTCCGTATGCGGCGAAAGTTGAAGTTGCTTTTTAAGAAGTTAATGTTAAGAAGGAGTGGCTTGTGTCAATCGTGCAGCGTTGGTATGGCAACATATAAGCAGGACGAGCATTCCCTCACATGTCCGTATATTCTTTGCTATAAAGGCAAGAAGTGTGCGTTTTATAAGAAGCTCAAAAAAAGAAAAGGCTCGTTCGGGTTTTATAAGCAGATTATGCAAGATATTTAATTTTAGTTCTTAACATAACTTATATAAAAAGACGGTATTGTGTATGCAATACCGTCTTTTGCTATTTTCGAATTTTTATTCTCGTTCTAATTTCCATTCCTGCTCTGCCTGAATATCAGGGTGTATTGAAAGCATTGGTTGAATTGAATCATCACCGTCAAATTTTCGTTTTTTGTAGTTTTTGGTTATTGCAACAACCGTGCCGGAAAGGGTCAGAACACCAATCAGGTTTGGTATTGCCATCAGACCGTTTAATGTATCAGCGATGCCCCAAACAAGGTCGAGGCTCAGCGTTGCTCCTGCCAAAGTTGCAACGATGAAAAGCATCTTATAAACTACTGTTGATTTTCTGCCAAACAGAAATTCGCAGGCTTTTGTACCGTAGAATGACCAGCCTATTATGGTTGAAAAAGCAAATAGCGTTACAGCAATAGAAACAAAACCTCCTGCAAATGAACCGAGCCCGTGTGAAAATGCAGTACTTACAAACGGCACTCCCTCAAGCTGCATACCATATGTTTCGCTATCCGTTTTATTGTCGAGTGCAATTATTGAATCGGTATCTGTATTAAGAACACCCATAAGCTTATCATTCTCGTCCAAGGCAACAATCAGTTGTGTTTCGGGATTAATAGAGGCTAAAAGCTCATCTGAATATTCAGCCTTTTCGATATTCTGTTCGTACAGATTAACTTTATTAAGCTCTGCATCTGTAACTGTTACCACGCCGACATTATCGGTTATTGGGTTAAAAGGCTTTACAACACCTGACGAAAGAATAACAAGTGCGGTCAGTGTGCAAACAACGATTGTATCTGCAAAAACCTCAAATACACCCCACATTCCCTGTACTACAGGTTCTTTCACATCGGAGGCTGAATTTGCCATAACCGAAGAGCCAAGACCTGCTTCATTTGAGAAAATACCGCGCTTAAAGCCCATTGTAATTGCCTGCTTTACTGCTGCACCAACTATACCGCCGGCAGCAGCCTTAAAGCCAAAAGCGCCTTTGAAGATACTGGCAAAAACAGACGGTACATTACCGATATTCATTATAACAATTATAATTGCGCCAATAATGTACGCAAGAGCCATAAATGGAACTAATACCTCAGTAACCTTGCCTATTCTTTTGATGCCGCCTAAGATAACCAGCGCTGTTATAACGGCAATCACAATCCCTGTTATTGCTGAGGGCAGGTTGAAGGAGTCATAAAGAGCTGTGGAAATGGAATTGACCTGAGTCATATTTCCGATACCAAAGGATGCTACGACACAAAATAGTGCAAAGAGAACGGCCAAGATGCTTCCTAACTTGTTGTTAAGCCCGTCCTTGAGGTAATACATAGCACCGCCTGACCATTCGCCGTCCTTGTTTTTTCGACGGTAGAAGATGCCGAGAACGTTCTCGGAATAAGCAGTCATCATACCGAAAAATGCGGAAACCCACATCCAGAACACCGCACCTGCACCGCCGATTGCAATGGCGGTAGCAACGCCGGCAATATTTCCTGTGCCTATGGTCGCTGCCAGTGCTGTGGTAAACGCCTGAAACTGTGATATGGCTGCTTTCTCCTTTGAGGCGGTTACGTCCTTTTTATTAAAAATTGCAAGGAAGGTATTTTGCATAATGTGCTTTGCTTTGGTTATATGAAAAAACCTTGTTCTTACGCACATAAAAATACCGGTAGCAAGTATCAGAACTATCAGGGGGATACCCCATACTATGCTGTTTAATTTGTCATTTATATTAGTAACAAACTGAATAAATTGGTTCATTTATGTTATCTCTCCTTGTTGAAATATATGTCATATAAAAGTATATCGCTCTTTATATTGATTTAGCACAATTATTACATAATCGGTGAAAAGAGGCGAAAAAAGCCCTCTTTTATTCGGGTTTTAAGCGAACGCTTTTCGTAGGCGGCTATATTAAGCTCGGAGGAGGTTTTAATATCATCTTCGAATATTTCCCTGCATTTTACTGAAAAGTCTTTATCGTAGAAAAATGCGTTTATTTCAAAGTGAAGCTGAAAGCTTCTGATATCTATATTCGTAGTGCCTATTGTTGCTATTTTATCATCCACAACGGCTGTTTTTGAGTGTATAAAGCCCTCGTATAGATAAACCTTTATACCTGCACGGAGCATTTCCTCAAGATAGGAAAGACTGGAATAATATACATAGCTCTTGTCAGGCACACCGGGAATCATAAGCCTTACGTCAACTCCTGAGTCTGCGGCATTTATTAGAGCGTTTCTGAATGGCTGGTCGGGAATAAAGTAGGGGGACTGTATATAAGCATAGTGCCTTGCGGAATAGAGCATCTTGATAAGCCCGTTTCTGATTTCTTCGGCAGCAGAGTCGGGGCCTGATGAAACTATCTGGATAGGCAGTTTGTGCTCTGTATCCGCTGTTTCTAATTGTATGTCATTAAGTGTTTCGGAAAGGTTATCTCTTGCAGAGAAGTCCCAATCAAGACAAAACTGCTTGTAGACGAGCTTGACAGAATCACCGGTCAGACGGATGTGCGTATCGCGCCAGGGTGTAGGTTTCTTCTTGCCCATATATTCATCGCCAATATTCATTCCGCCAAGGTAAGCAATTTTTTTGTCGATAACAACGATTTTTCGGTGATTGCGGTGGTTTATCTTAGAAAGTGTAAAGATGCTGACAGGATAAAAGCTTACCGCTCTGCCGCATTTTGTGTTATTAAGTCTTCTTAAAAACTTCTTCTTGGGAGTAAAGAAGCAACCGAAGGAATCGTACACAAGACGTACCGTAACACCTGAATTTGCTTTCTTTATAAGTGCATCCATTATCTTGTTGCCGATTTCGTCATTGCGGACTATGAAATAGAGCATATTTATTGACTCTTCGGCATTTTCTATATCCTCAAGAAGACGGGTATATTTATCCTCTGCATTTGTAAAAATATCTGCACTGTTGTTATCTGTGAAAAGACAATGATATTTGCAGAAATAACGAATGAGGTCAAGACCGGGAATGTCTTTTGTTTCGGCAGTATCCAGAAAATCCAGCTGCTCATAGAGTCTTTTTGTGAGCTCATCGCCGTGGATATGCTTTTCGTGGTAAATACCGCTTGTCCTACGCTTGACTCCAAGACCGAATACAAGGAAGATAATAAGACCGCCAATAGGGAATGCAATAAAGAACAAAACCCACGTCAGACTTACTATCGGGTCTTTGCGTTGGAAAAAGACCACTACTATAATCAAAATAAAGTTAATCAGGTATGAAATATCAATTATATTTGCTAAGCCAGACATTACTGAGCCCTCCGTTTTGATAATCCTACGATTGCTAAAATCAAAATCAGTGCAAAAACCGTACCGCTAAAATCTATTAACACATCACTCACCTGAGCACTTCTGCCAAGTGAAAAATATTGAGAAAATTCGTCCATACAGGCGGTTAACAATCCTGCAAAGGCAATGCTTGTAATATAATGTTTAATGCCCTTTGCTGAATAGTGGGCAGAAAGAGATAAAAATAAGCTCTGCATAAAAAATTCAGCAAAGTGAGCTGTTTTTCTGATAAAGAGATGTGTTAAAGTGATGCCTGTTTTACCGAGAATGGACATAAGGATATCAAGCAGACCACTGCTCAAACCTGACGATTGCTCGCCATTTTGGGAAGATGCTGCAAATATAAACACCGTTACCAACGCGGCAAGAAAAGCGAATACTCTGCTTCTTGTCATCCCTAATGCTCCTTTCTTGTATACTAAAGAGTTACAAAGCGAATGCTCGTGGCATTCGCTTATGTATAATTTTAGTATTTTTTTATACCAATATCCTTACGAAAATGACAGTCGGTAAAGCTTACCATATCTACACCCTCATATGCACGCTTAATTGCTGCATCTAGATCCTTGCCGACTGCAGTGATACCAAGAACTCTGCCACCTGCGGTAACAAGAGTATCTCCGTCAAGCTTAGTGCCTGCGTGGAATACTGTTAAATCGTTATGTTCAGCCACCTTGTCAAGTCCTGTTATTTCGTAGCCTGATTTGTATTTTACGGGATACCCGCCTGATGCCATAACAACACATACAGCGGCGTTATCTTCCCATTCAATATTGATTTGATCAAGTCTTTCGTCAATAACTGCTTCCATTATTTCCACAAGGTCTGTTTTGAGTCTTGGGAGAACAACCTGAGTTTCGGGGTCGCCAAAGCGTGCATTGTATTCTATAACCTTAACACCCTTTTCGGTCATCATAAGACCAAAGTACAAAACACCCTTAAAAGGTCTGCCCTCGGCAGCCATTGCCTTAACGGTGGGGAGGAAGATATTTTCCATACACTCGTCAGCCTTAGATTTGTCATAAAGTCTGCTGGGTGAGAATGTACCCATACCGCCTGTGTTAAGACCTTCATCATTGTCGTAGGCTCTCTTGTGGTCCTGAGCTGATACCATAGGAACAACAGTTTTTCCGTCGCAAAAAGCAAGAACCGAAACCTCCGGGCCTGTTAGGAACTCCTCGATTACAACACGGTTTCCGCTTTCGCCGAACACCTTATCCTCCATAATATCGTGAATACCTGCCTCTGCCTCGGCCAAGTCTTTTGCGATTATAACACCCTTGCCAAGAGCTAAGCCCTCAGCTTTGATAACTGTTGGGAAGCTGCCGCTTTGGATGTATTCGAGTGCATCTTGCGGGTTATTAAAGACTTCATAGCCTGCAGTTGGTATATTGTATTTTCTCATAAGCTCTTTTGAGAAAACCTTGCTGCCTTCAATAATTGCAGCATTTGCTCTCGGTCCGAAAGCTCGGATTCCCTCTTTTTCAAGGGCATCAACCATACCCATTACAAGAGGGTCATCAGGTGCAACCATAACGAGGTCAATTTTATTTTCCTTTGCAAACTTAACTACTCCGTCGATGTCAGTTGCTTTGATGGGTACGCACTCGGCAAGCTCTGCAATACCGCCGTTTCCGGGTGCACAATATATTTTGTCTACCTTAGGGGACATAGCAATTTTCCATACAATAGTATGCTCTCTTCCGCCGCCGCCTACAACTAAAACCTTCATAATTTACCTCCGTGGATTAAAACTCCAATTTTGATGCGATGTACGCATCAAGGTCTGCGATTTTAATTCTCTGCTGCTCCATTGTATCACGGTCTCTGACTGTTACAGACTCATCTGTTTCAGAATCAAAGTCATATGTGATACAGATAGGTGTGCCGATTTCGTCCTGCCGGCGATAACGCTTACCGATAGAACCAGCTTCATCATATTCCATATTGTACTTTTCGCAAAGCATATCGTAAACCTTTCCTGCACCCTCAGAAAGCTTCTTTGAAAGAGGAAGAACAGCAGCCTTTACCGGAGCAAGTGCGGGGTGGAGATGCATTACAACTCTTGTATCACCATCGCCAACCTCTTCTTCGTCATAAGCTTCAACGAGGAATGCTAGAGTTACACGGTCTGCACCCAAGGACGGCTCGATACAGTAGGGGATATATCTCTCGTTTGTAACCTGGTCGATGTACTCCATACTCTCGCCTGAATGATCCTGATGCTGCTTTAAGTCAAAGTCTGTTCTGTCAGCAATACCCCAAAGCTCGCCCCAACCAAACGGGAATACGAACTCGATGTCGGTAGTTGCATTTGAATAGTGAGAAAGCTCCTCGGGTGAGTGGTCTCTGAAACGTAAGTTTTCCTCCTTGATACCCAAAGAGAGAAGCCAGTTCATACAGAAATCCTTCCAGTAATAGAACCATTCCATATCCTTGCCCGGCTCGCAGAAGAACTCAAGCTCCATCTGCTCAAACTCACGGGTACGGAAAGTAAAGTTACCCGGTGTGATTTCGTTTCTGAAGGACTTACCAATCTGTCCGATACCGAACGGAAGCTTTTTACGGGTTGTACGCTGAACGCTCTTGAAGTTTACGAAGATACCCTGAGCTGTTTCAGGACGAAGGTAGACTGTTGATGAGCTGTCCTCTGTAACACCCTGAAATGTTTTGAACATAAGGTTGAACTGACGGATATCTGTAAAGTTGTGCTTTCCGCATTCGGGACAGCAGATGTTGTGCTCATCGATGTACTCGAGCATCTTCTCGTTGCTCCAGCCGTCAACTGTAATGCTTTCGCCATTCTGGAATGCATAGTCTTCAATGAGCTTGTCTGCACGATGACGCGCTTTACACTCCTTACAGTCCATAAGAGGGTCGGAAAAACCGCCAACGTGTCCTGATGCAACCCAAGTCTGCGGATTCATCAAAATAGCACAATCAACGCCGACATTAAGCTTTGAGCCTTGAACAAATTTCTTCCACCAAGCCTTTTTAACATTGTTTTTAAACTCAACACCGAGAGGGCCGTAGTCCCATGTGTTAGCAAGTCCGCCGTAGATTTCACTTCCGGGGAATATATAGCCTCTGCCCTTGCAAAGAGCCACAATTTTATCCATAGTTTTTTCAGTGTTTTTCATTTTATCTTCTCCTTTTCAATATAGCAAGCTATAAAACTCTCATAATAACACATTATATAGTTTATCCTTAAATAGCCCTTTTGTCAAGGTTAATAAGCAAAAATCGGCAAAATACATAATAAAAGGAAGAAAGTCGGTAGTGGAATATATGGAAAAAGTTTTCCACACCCTGTTGAAAAACCTGTGGAATGTAGTAAATATCAGCAAATTCGACATCTTTTCAAGTGGATAAGTGAGTGGAAAATGTGGATAGTAAATGTTTTGTAAAATAAGTGAAAATGATGTGAAATTTTGAGTTAAAGAATATTTAATAATTTCGGGCATAGAATTGTATGAGAAATCTAAAGGGAGGAAAAGGAAAAATGGGTTACGATTATAACAGATGTATGAGTGAAATAGATGAGCTTTTAAAAAGAGCGGACGATGCAGAAATGTTTTCGATAGGCGAAAGTGTTATGGAAAAGAAAATATACTGCATTACATATGGAAGGGGCAAGAAAAAGCTATTTGTAAACGGTGCTCATCATGGACTTGAGTATATTACTTCAGCTTTTTTGATGCAATTTCTTCGTGAGCTGATATGTGCTGTCCAAAATGGCGAGGATATGTTAGGATATAATGTAAAAAGACTTACAGAGAGTGTAAGGCTATTTGTTGTTCCGATGGTCAATCCTGACGGAGTAGACATTGCGGTAAACGGACTTGACCTCACAAACCGTTACCACAGGCATCTTATAAGTATGGTTGGAATACATAGCTTTAATAAGGTATGGCAGGCGAATGCAAAAGGTGTTGACATAAACCATAACTATGACGCAAGGTGGAGTGTGGTGGAAAAAAAGCCCGGTCCCACAAAATACAGCGGACCTTATGCTGAAAGCGAGCCTGAAACAAAGGCAATATGTGATTTTGTTAGAAGTATGGATTTTGATATGCTGATGGCATTTCATTCTCAGGGTGGTGAAATTTATTATGATTTTGACGGACTTGCAGCTGAGGCTGATAAAGAGGCTGCTCGAAGGCTTAGCAGAGCGAGCGGTTATCCGGTTAGAACTCCTGAGGGAAGTGCGTCCTTTGGTGGATGCAAGGACTGGTTTATTAAGGAATTTGGCAAAAGTGGCTTTACGGTTGAGATGGGACACGGAAAAAATCCTCTACCGGAGGAGAGGGTTGATGAATTTTTTGCCGATAATGCAAAGATAATATTAAGTGCAATGGAACAGCTTGGTTTGTAAAATAATTAACGAGATTTTGCACATTGACTAATTTAGGGGACTAAAATTTAACATATTATACGTTGACTGGATTTGCATAAATGGATTATAATTTATATAATGGGAAATATTTTTAAAAGTACTTCAATATGGTGTGTCTTTGAATAAATACGCAGGCTACTGAGAAAAATATATTGTGGTATAAACAGAAGTTTTTTCCGTAATAGAAAAGGAGTTTTCATTTATGGCAAAGGAAGCGATTGAACAGGTAAAACTTGCTGAAGAAAGAGCATCACAGATATTGAAAACTGCCGAACAAGAGGCAGCTTATATGGTTGAATCAGCAGGCAAAGAAGCACAAAGCGGCTTGGAAAAGGCTAAGGCTGCTGTGGCTTTGAGTGTGCAAAATGCCCGTGATGATGCCAAAAAACGTGAGGCTGATCTGCTTGGTGCGGCAGAAAGTGATATTGAGCAGAAGTGCGCAAAAAAACGTGCAGAAATGCTTGATAAGAAGGAAATGATTATAAGCAGAATTACAGATGCGGTAAAGAAGTAAGCTTTACGGCTCTTGTTTCTGCTTTTCTTTTTTGTTAACTACAAAGGGGGGAATAGTTTGGCAATTACAAAAATGAAGCGGCTTGAGATAGTCGGACTAAACAATGAACGTAAGCGGCTTATTGAATATCTGCAGCGATGCGGAGTGGTTGACGTTTCGGACAGCAGAGAGGATGGCTTAGAGAGCCGTGAAACTGCTACTGTAATTTCACAGCTTGACCAGTATATGTCCTCGGCAAGCGAGGCACTCGAAATATTAAGACCTTATGTGCAGGCTAAGGGCGGATTGTTTTACAAAAGACCCGAAATCAGTGCAGATAACTATGCTGCTACGAGCGGTGAAATGGCTGAAATGACTGCACTGGTATCTGAAATTATAAAGATACGCAAGCAAATAGAGAAGAACAGAGAGGATATTGCTTCATATGAGGCAACAATCCGTTCGCTTGAGCCATACAAAATGCTTGATATACCGCTCGGAACGAAAACGGCAGGCAAGGCAAATGTTCGTATAGGCACCCTTGAGGGTGAATGGGACGAGGAAAGGCTGTGGCAGAAGTTTAATGAAGCCGAAACAGAGGATGTTTACTTTGAAATACTTTCTAAGGACAATCAGCAGACGGCGGTGTTTGTGATGTATCACAGCGTTGCAGCACCAAGAGTAGATGCGGTTTTGGCGAATATAAACCTACTTTCGCCGCCGATAAATAGCGGCAGGGAAACACCTGACAGGTATATTGAAAACTTAAAAGCCGAGTCCGAGTCACTAAGGCAGAATGATTTAAAGTGCGAACAACGGCTTAAAGAGCTTGCGGCAAATAAGGATAATATAGAATTATTTTATGACAAGCTTTACTTAAGACGTGAAAAGTACAATACTCTTGCAAGAGTGGGAATAACGGAAAATGCGTTCTTTGTTTCGGGATATATTCCTGGAGAGGCAGGAGCAAGGCTTTTGCCTGAGTTGGAGAAACAATTCAGTGTATCGGCTGAGCTTATTGAACCTGACACGGAGGAGGATGTACCGAAAGCTTTTGAAAACAACGCTTTTGTATCGCCTGTTGAGGGTATTACTTCAGATTATTCAATGCCGTCATCGCACGATGTTGACCCTAATCCGATAATGGCATTTTTCTATTATTTCTTCTTTGGAATGATGTTCTCGGATGCAGGATACGGCCTCTTGCTGATGATAGCCTGTGGGCTTTTAGGATTTGGCAACTTTATGGAGAAGGAAAAGAGAAGAGCTTACAAGATGTTCTTCTTCTGCGGAGTTTCCACAACCTTTTGGGGAATAATGTACGGTAGCTTCTTCGGTGATATGATAGCTACTGTGTCTAGAACCTTTGGCGACGGCTCGGTTGCATTTACGCCGATTTTGATGGACCCTGTACAAAAGCCCTTGCAGTTGCTTATAATGAGCGTCGCATTTGGACTTATTCATATATTGACTGCAATTGCTACAAAGTTCTATATGACATGGCGGGACGGCGATAAATTTGCGGCGATATGTGATTCGGGATTCTGGTTTGTGCTATTATTCGGTGTTGCGGTTTTTGCTGGCGGAATGGCTTTGGGAATACAGATACTTGAAACTGTTGGTGTGGTAATGCTTATTGCATCAGCGGCAGGCTTGATACTAACGCAGGGCAGAAATCAAAAAAACCCGATAATGAAGCTGTTTGGCGGTATATTAAGCCTGTATGATATTACAAGCTATGTCGGAGATATTCTCTCCTATTCAAGACTTATGGCATTAGGTCTTGCGACAGGTGTTATAGCATCTGTTATCAATGTTTTAGGCTCACTTGGCGGAGATTCCGTTGTCGGACTTATAGCATTTATAGTGATATCAATTTTTGGACACGCACTCAACTTTGCGATAAATATGCTCGGTGCATATGTCCACACAAATCGTCTGCAGTATGTGGAATTTTATCAGAAGTTCTACGAGGGCGGCGGTAGAAAATATAAGCCGTTTGGCTTTAATACAAAATATTTCATATTCAAAAATTAAATTTTCAATTACGAAAGGATAGGTTAAAATGATGAATTTAGGTATGTTTTTTGCACTATTGGGAGTAGCGGCAGCGGTTGTTCTGTCAGGTATGGGTTCTTCAAAGGGCGTCGGTATGGCATCTGAAGCAGGTGCAGCAGTTATTGCTGATGACCCGAGTAAGTTTGGTAAGCTTCTTGTTTTGCAGCTTCTTCCGGGTACACAGGGACTATATGGTCTTATTGTTGGTGTAATGGTGCTTTTGAATGTGGGTATTCTTGGAGGTGAGCCTGTTACTGACACAGTTGTAGGTTTGCAGTATTTGATGGGATGTCTTCCAATTGCACTTTCAGGCTTCTTTTCTGCAAGAGCACAGGGAAGAGTTTGTACAACAGGTGTAAACCTTGTTGCAAAGCGTCCCGAAGAAAGCTCAAAGGCAATTGTATCTGCATCACTTATCGAGCTTTATGCACTTCTTGGATTTATAGTATCATTCTTGGTAGTAATTAATATATAAGTGGTTACACCTCGACGAAAGGGAATGAGCTAATATGGCAGGATTAGAACTAATTACAGGCAAAATAATCTCCGATGCAGTAATGGCTGCAGAGAGTAAAAAGGCTGCTGCTCTTGAATGTATAGAGGGAATCAAAGCGGAATACCGAGCCGAAGAAGAAAAGGTAAAGGCAAAAGCAACCGAAGAAATAGCCGCTATAAATCAGCAGGCGGAGGACAGCGCAAAGGCTTTGCTTCACGCAAAGGAACGCGAAGCTCTTCTGGCCGCTGAAAATGATGTAGTAGCAGAAATAATTGCTGAGGCAAAGGCTCGTATTATGAACCTTTCAGCAGACGAATATTTTAAGTTGTTGACTGAAATTTATAAAAATAATGCCGAGGATATGGAGGGAGAAATTCTCCTTTCTGCCGAGGATAAGAAGAATATGCCGCAGGACTTTATTGACAGTCTGTCAAAAATCAAGGGTAAGCTTACATTATCCGACGAGAATTTGGGACAGAAGGGATTTGTGGTCCGTTACGGCAGAGTTGAGCTTAATTGTACATTTGATGCAATTTTTGAGGATAAATATAATGTATTTTCTGATATTGCATCAGGGTGCTGTAAGGAGTGAATTACTTGAAGGATGTTGAGTACGCATATGCCGTGGCATATATCAAAACTATTGAGAATAAAATGCTGACTCGTACCGATATCGAAGCTTTGATAGCAGCGGAGAATATGGCGGCTTCAAGACGAATTCTGACCGATCGAGGCTGGATAGGCGATACGGTTGACGAGCTTACAAAAAATGAACTTAAAAGAGCATGGGATGCGGCTTATGAGGTGTGTGATGAACAGACTCCTATCGACCTTTTGCTCTGGGAAAATGATTTCCACAATTTAAAAACAATATTAAAATCGAAGCTGGCAAAGGCCGACTGGGCTAAGATGGTTTTAACACCTTCGACGGTTGAGCCTCAGACAATTTCCGACAGCCTGACAGACGGCGATTTTTCGCTGCTTCCGGAGTTTATAGCAGAGGTTGCGGAGGAAGCATACAAAATTCTCACGACCACTATGGACGGACAGTTAATGGAGATCTATGTAGATAGAGAGCAGCAGCTTGCTCTGTTAAAACGTGCAAAGACCGAAAAGGATGATTTTATAATGGGTTGGGCAGAGCTTATGGTAAAGCTCAATAATATGAAAACTGCATGGAGATGCAAAAAATCCTCAAAGTCAAGGGGATTTACAGAGAATGCACTTGTGCCTGATAACAGCTTATACACGAGATTAGTCGAGGCTGTGGATGTCGAGGCGGTTAAGGACGTTATAAAATCAGTATTTGACAATGCAGATGTAACCTCCTTGGGTAGCTTTGAACGTTGGTGTGATAATAAGCGCTTGGCATACGTCAGGGGTGCAAAGGCGGAGTGTCTTAGCTTTCGTCCCATTATAGCATTTTTAATCGGAAAAAGCTTTGAGGTACAGACTGTACGCATAATTCTTTTCTGCAAAGAAAACGGTGTCGGAGAGGAAGTAATCAGGGAAAGGCTGCGTGATATGTATGTATAAAATCGGTGTTATTGGTGATTACGACAGCATATGCGGGTTTGCAGCACTAGGACTTGACATATATCCGGTTGAGGATATAGAGAAAGCAAAGGATTCTCTTACTCGTCTTGCAGAGAGAGGTTACGGCATAATCTATGTAACAGAGCAGTATTTGAGCCGAATGCAGGAGGAACAGGATTTATACCGTGAAAAGCAAATTCCGGCAATAATTGCCATACCGAGTGTAAGAGAAAATCTCGGTATGGGAAGAGCGGCGCTTAAGCGATATGTAGAACAGGCGGTTGGCTCTGATATTATATTCAATGAAGAATAAATTGAAAGGATAATTACGATGGCTGATAAAAGCGGAATAATCAAAAAGGTATCAGGCCCGCTTGTAATTGCAGGCGGTATGCGTGATGCAAATATGTATGACGTTGTCCGTGTAAGTAAGCTCGGTCTTGTTGGCGAGATTATCGAAATGCACGGCGAAGACGCATCAATTCAGGTTTATGAAGAAACATCGGGTATGGGCCCCGGCGAAGAGGTAATATCAACAGGTGCACCTCTTTCGGTAGAGCTCGGACCCGGTCTTATAAAGAGTATTTACGACGGTATTCAAAGACCTCTTGACGCTATTATGGAAAAGGCAGGCACTAACTTGGAGCGCGGTGTCGATGTTCCGGCACTTAGCAGAGAGAAGAAATGGGACTTTGTACCGACAGCCAAACTTGGCAGCGTAGAGGGCGGCGACGTTTTGGGAACTGTTCAGGAAACAGACGTTGTATCGCATAAAATAATGGTACCTCCTAATGTGAGCGGTGAGCTTTTAGAGCTTAACGGCGGCAGTTACACAGTAGACGAGGTTGTTGGTAAGATTAAAACTGACAAGGGCGAGATTTATGAAGTAAAGCTTATGCAGAAATGGCCTGTTCGTGTAGGCAGACCGTATAAAGAAAAGCTTTCGCCTGACGTACCTCTTGTTACAGGTCAGAGAGTTATTGACACTCTTTTCCCGATTGCAAAGGGAGGTGTCGGAACAGTTCCGGGACCTTTTGGCAGCGGTAAAACGGTGGTACAGCATCAGCTTGCTAAATGGGCAGATGCGGACATAGTTGTGTATATTGGCTGCGGAGAACGTGGTAACGAAATGACCGATGTTCTAAACGAATTCCCCGAAATCAAAGACCCGAGAACAGGCAAGACACTTATGGAGAGAACTGTTCTTATTGCAAACACCTCAGATATGCCGGTTGCGGCACGTGAGGCAAGTATTTACACAGGTATCACTATTGCGGAATATTTCCGTGATATGGGATATTCGGTAGTTCTTCTTGCAGACTCTACATCACGTTGGGCAGAGGCACTCCGTGAAATGAGCGGTCGATTAGAGGAAATGCCGGGCGAAGAAGGCTATCCTGCATATCTTGCTAGTAGACTAGCAGGCTTTTATGAAAGAGCAGGCCGTGTCGTTTCAAAGGGCAGCGATGGCAGAGTGGGTGCACTTAGTATTGTTGGTGCAGTATCACCTCAGGGCGGAGATATTTCAGAGCCAGTATCTCAGGCAACACTTAGAATTGTTAAGGTGTTCTGGGGACTGGATTCTTCACTTGCATACCGCAGACATTTCCCGGCTATTAACTGGCTTAAGAGCTACTCGCTTTATCTCGATATGATGGAGAAGTGGTATTCTGATAATGTATCACCCGACTGGATGCCGCAAAGAAACAGAATTATGGCACTCTTGCAGGACGAGGCAGAGCTTGACGAAATTGTTAAGCTTGTAGGTATGGATGCACTTGTTGCATCTGACAGACTTAAGCTTGAGGTTGCAAGGTCAATCCGTGAGGACTATCTGCATCAGGACGCATTCCACGAGGTTGATACCTATGCATCACTCGAAAAGCAGTGCGTAATGATGAGGCTTTTGCTTAAGTTCTATGATATGACACAGGCGGCATTAAAGGATGGTGCAAGCATTAACAAGCTTGTTGCAATCCCGGCCCGTGAGCGAATAGGACGTATTAAGTATGTGGAAGAAAATGAGGTTGCGGCAGAATATGATGCGATTTTAACTGAGCTTTCATCAGAAATAGATGCTATAAAGAGGGAGGAGAAATAATGCCTAAGGAATATAGAACCATACAGGAGGTAGCGGGCCCTCTTATGCTGATTAAGAATGTCAGCGGCGTTACCTATAACGAGCTTGGTGAAATAGAGCTTGCAAGCGGCGAACGCCGTCGTTGTAAGGTCTTGGAGGTAAACGGCAGTGATGCACTTGTACAGCTTTTCGAAAGCAGTGCAGGTATCAATTTGTCCGACTCAAAAGTGAGATTTTTAGGACACGGAATAGAGCTTGGTGTGTCTGAGGCGATGCTTGGCAGAGTTTTTGACGGTCTTGGTCATCCCAAGGATGGCAAGCCTGAAATCATCCCTGAAAAACGTGCGGATATAAACGGAACACCGATGAATCCTGCCGCAAGAAACTATCCTGAGGAGTTTATCCAGACGGGAGTAAGTGCGATTGACGGACTAAATACTCTTGTAAGAGGTCAGAAGCTTCCTATTTTCTCAGGTAGCGGTCTGCCGCATGCAAACCTTGCGGCACAGATTGCAAGACAGGCGAAGGTTCGTGGTACTAACGAAAAATTCGCCGTTGTTTTTGCAGCTATTGGTATTACATTTGAGGAAGCAAATTTTTTCGTAGAGGATTTTAAGAAAACAGGCGCTATGGAGAGAACTGTTCTCTTTATAAACCTTGCTAATGACCCTGCAATTGAACGTATTGCAACACCGCGTATGGCACTTACTGCAGCTGAATATCTTGCATTTGAGTGCGGTATGCATGTTTTGGTTATTATGACCGATATTACAAACTATGCTGATGCACTTCGTGAGGTATCCGCAGCAAGAAAGGAAGTCCCCGGAAGACGTGGCTATCCCGGTTATATGTACACCGACCTTGCAACGCTTTATGAACGTGCAGGAAGACTTAAGGGTAAGGACGGCTCAATCACACTTATTCCTATACTCACTATGCCTGAGGACGATAAGACTCATCCGATTCCCGACCTTACAGGCTACATTACCGAGGGTCAGATAATCCTCTCCCGTGAGCTTTACAGAAAGAATATAGCACCGCCAATCGACGTTCTTCCCAGCCTTTCGCGTCTTAAGGATAAGGGTATAGGTAAGGGTAAGACAAGAGAGGACCATGCTAATACAATGAACCAGCTTTTTGCGGCATATGCACGAGGTAAAGAGGCTAAGGAATTAATGGTAATTCTCGGTGAAGCCGCACTTTCCGATGTTGATAAGCTCTATGCAAAGTTTGCTGATGAGTTTGAAAAGCAGTATGTTTCTCAAGGATATACAACAAACAGAACGATTGAGGAAACTCTTGAAATTGGTTGGAAGCTGCTCTCTATCTTGCCGAGAAGCGAGCTAAAGAGAATTAAAGACGAGTATCTCGACCTTTATTACGGTAAGTAAAATGTACTGTAAGAAAGGAGAGAAGATATGGCACAGCTAAATGTAAATCCGACCAGAATGGAGCTTACACGGCTCAAAAAGAGTCTTGCCGTTGCACTTCGCGGGCATAAGCTTTTGAAGGATAAGCGAGACGAGCTTATGAGACAGTTTTTGGATATTGTGCGTGAGGCAAAAGTTTTGCGTGAAAATACCGAGAAAAAACTTAGGGCTGCAAATCAAAGCTTTGCTATTGCAGGCTCGGTTTTGCAACGTGAGGTTATAGACTCTGCTCTTCTGCTTCCTAAGCAGGAGGTTACATTAGAGGTCGGAGAAAGGAATATAATGAGTGTGGATATTCCTGTTTTTAAGACAACCACAAGAGCAAAGGCTGAGGGGGATATGTTCTCCTACGGTTATGCTTATACCGGCGGAGATTTAGATGATGCGATTTCTGCTCTGTCTGATGTATCCGAGGATATGCTAAAGCTTGCTGAGCTTGAAAAGGCTGCAGGTATGCTTGCAGGTGAGATTGAACGTACAAGGCGTAGAGTAAATGCTCTTGAATATGTTATGATTCCTGATTATCAGGATACTATTAAGTATATCACAATGAAGCTCGATGAGTCGGAACGTTCAAATATAACACGCCTTATGAAAATCAAGGATATGATGGTTGCAGAAAGAATTGAAGCAAATAAATAAAATTATAAAAGGTTCCTTCAAAAGAGGGAATCTTTTTTTGTACATAAAAATCCACCTTAGTCAATACTAAGGTGGATTTCTAATTCAATTATCTTATTTAATCATTGAAGCAACTTCGTCAGCAAAGTTTTCTTCCTTCTTCTCAAGACCTTCACCAGTCTCGAAACGAGCAAACTGCTTAACTGTGATGTTGCCAACGCTTGCAACGTACTTGCCAACGCTTTCCTTGTTCTCAGCCTTAACGTACTCCTGCTCTAAAAGACAAACCTCTTTGAACTCTTTTGCAAGACGTCCCTCAATCATCTTCTCGATGATGTTAGCAGGCTTGTTTGCATTCTTCGGGTCGTTCTGGAGCTGAGCGATAAGAATGTTCTTCTCGTGCTCTTTGTAATCGTCAGGAATATCAGCACTTGAGAGATACTTAGGATTAAGAGCAGCAACCTGCATTGCTACGTTCTTAAGGCACTCTCTTGTTGTGTCATTATCCTCAGCATCAGCTTCAACAAGAACACCAATCTTACCTGCTGCGTGGATGTAATCTACAACAGCACCTGTTGTTTCAATTCTTACGAAACGTCTGATGTTCATATTTTCACCGATTTTTGCAATCTTAGCTGTAAGCTCTTCGCCTACTGTGCCTTCGCCGCCAACGATGGGGAGTGCTTTCAAAGCTTCAACGTCAGCAGGATTGTTAGCAGCAACAGTCTTTGCAATGCTTTCAACAAAAGCAAGGAACTCATCATTCTTTGCAACGAAGTCTGTTTCGGAGTTAACCTCAACAAGTACACCAATCTTACCGTCAATGTAAGACTTAACGATTCCTTCTGATGCAATTCTGCCTGCTTTCTTAGCTGCAGTAGCCAAACCCTTTTCTCTAAGGAATTCTACTGCTTTATCCATATCACCATCTGTTTCGGTAAGAGCCTTTTTACAGTCCATCATACCGCAACCGGTCATTTCTCTTAAAGTTTTTACGTCCTGTGCAGAAAATGCCATTTTGTATATCCTCCTTGTAAGAAATTATTCTTCAACTGTCTCGGCAGCTTCTTCAGTCTCTGCTGCAACTGCGTCAACACCCTGTCTGCCTTCAATGATTGCATTTGCCATTGTTGAAGCAATAAGCTTAACAGCACGGATAGCATCATCGTTACCGGGGATTACATAATCAACCTCGTCAGGATCACAGTTGGTATCAACGATAGCAACAACGGGGATACCAAGCTTTTTAGCCTCTGCAATAGCAATCTTCTCTTTTCTCGGGTCAACAACGAAAAGTGCACCCGGAAGCTTTTTCATCTCTTTGATACCGCCGAGGTACTTCTCGAGCTTGTCTCTCTGAGCCTTAAGCTTGATAACTTCCTTCTTGGGGAGAAGGTCGAATGTTCCTTCTTCTTCCATCTTGTTAATCTGAGCCAAGCGGTCAATTCTCTTCTGAATTGTCTTGAAGTTTGTCATCATACCGCCGAGCCATCTTGCATTTACATAGTGCATTCCAACTCTCTCGGCCTCTTCCTTGATGGAATCCTGAGCCTGCTTCTTTGTACCTACAAAAAGAATTGTTTTACCTTCTGCAGCTACATCTTTGATGAAGTAGTAAGCTTCCTCAACCTTTTTTACAGTCTTCTGAAGGTCGATAATGTAGATGCCGTTTCTTTCGGTGAAGATATACTCCGCCATCTTAGGGTTCCATCTTCTTGTCTGATGACCGAAGTGAACGCCTGCTTCGAGAAGCTGTTTCATAGAAATTACGTTTGACATTTTGTTTTTCCTCCTTGTTTTTTTGTTTTCCTCCATCCTGTTCATTTTGCAGTCAGAACCTCATATAATAAGGCAACACTGCCGCAATCCCAGAATGTGTGTAATGTCATACCTGATTATATTATCACATTATTTTCCTCTTTTCAATACTTTTTTATAAAAAAGTTAAAAAAATTAAAAATTACATAAGGAAAAGTCTTGACATTAACTATTAGGGTGTGTTATAATGTACTGCGTACCGAATAAGCTCGAGTGGCGGAATTGGCAGACGCCCGGGACTTAAAATCCCGTGGGTAGTAATACCCGTGCCGGTTCGACCCCGGCCTCGAGCACCACGAAAAATGGCTTAAAACCACGAGTTTTGAGTCATTTTTTTGTTTCAGAAAATATTTGAATTTAAATTCTTCATATTAGCAAAACCCAGTTTTCCACCAATTATGCTTCGTAATAAAACAGTTCATTCATAACATTTAGTGCCTTCTCTTTTTGCTTGATACCGGGGTGGAGATAAAAATTGGCTGTAGTAGACATTATTATCAAAATTCTATTGTTAATTGAAATCATTGAAAGGCTCCTATATATGATTCTTTACTAAATCATAGCGAATATAACAAAAAAATGATAATCTTCGACAAGTTTTGTTTTATGATACATTCTATGCGGCAGAATAATTACTGCTGCACAAGAATTTAGATAATCTTACTTAAAATAGTAATCTATCAACATATCAACAATATCTGCATCCCAAGTTTCGTACAAAATATCGGGTATGTCGCTTATAAGTATAAGTCCTTTGCTGTAAAACACTTCTTTACCGATTGGTCTTATAGTACCCATTCCGTCCCAAACCATCAACTTTACAGAGTAATCTTCACGATTATTGGGGAGAGGAAGAACAATACTGTCCGAGTTAATATCCAATGCATAACACTTAAACTTTGCATCTTAATATTACTTAATCTGACGTTTTCGTATAATGCTGCGATAAGTGATACGCTATCATTTTCTGAGGTGCCATTATATACATTATAATCAATATCCATAATTAAACTGCCACCAGATATAATATTGTAAGTTATATCATATTCAATAAGCTGTGTGGTGCTTATTGATGACGGCTGTTCCACATTTTCAATTCTTGTTGAGTTCATATCATCGGTATTATTTATTTCGGTTGTTACTGAGGCTTTGTTGTACTCTAGTTTTGATACAGGAATTATATATATATTGCTTCATTCTTCATTGATTTCCACTCAACTATAACTAAGAAGTCAATATTGCTAAAATCAGTAAATGCACATTGTCCGTTATCATACTCTCCAAGAACACCTTCATATATGACAGATTCTTTGCCATCTGTAACTTTTATTACTTTGACAAGCAAATTTGAGTTGTCGATATTACTTATAGGTTCGATTTCTTTTATCGTTACTCCACCCTCGCTCACCGTTTCCTTAAAAGAAACAGTTTGTGTTTTTTCAGCAAATGCGTGAGAAACATAACTTACACCAAACGGTCTTCTGTCATCCTATCCATACAAAAAACCGCTCATTTGAGCGGTTTTTATTCGTTATCAATATTTCTAAACATCAAGGGCGATATTCCGACCAGTCTTTTAAAGGTTTTACAGAAATGGTTACTGGAACGGAAACCGCATTCAAATGCGATTGCCTCTACCGTTAAGCTCGTGGTTTTTAAGAGCTGAGTAGCTTTTGTAATTCTTAATTTAAGCAGGTATTCTTTAAAGGTAAATCCGAAATTTTTCTTGAAAAGTGATGATATATAAACAGGGTTCATATTAACCTGCTCTGCAAGCGATGCTAAAGTTATATCCTCTGAGAAATTTGTGTTTATATATGAGATTAAAAGGTTTAGGCTATAGCTTGCGTTATCCTCGGAGCCTGACGGTTTGTCGTTGTTGTCGCGCATATTGCGCTCGTACATTCTTTTGAGATGTACCAACAAAGAGAGAAGCAATCCTTTAATTACTTCTTCGGACATTGGGGCATCTTCGGTAAAATGTTCCTCGAGTAAAAGGTTGGAGAATTTCCTGAACAATTTAACATCACGGGTAGTAGTTTTGATGACCCTATAATGATGATAAAAGTCATATAATTCTTTATTATCCTTTAAACAATCCTCAAGGTAGTGCGGAATAATCCAGAACAACAGACGTTTGTGCCGCTCGGTATTATTGGGCTGAGTTTTGTGGTCGATATATGGGGGAATCCATACAATATCGCCTTCATCAATTTCATATGTGCTATTCTCAATAATATATTTTGTACTGCCTGAAAATAGAAAATAAAGCTCATATCCGTTATGAAAATGAGGGTTGGTTCTAAGTGGATACACTGGCCATTTTGTATAGTTGGTAATTTGTGCATCAAAGTCTTTTTCGAACTTTTCAAATATAGACACAGTGCTGCACCTCCTTACTTAAGCATATTATATTTATTCATTTTATAATTGTCAAGAGAAACAATATACTAATTAGGAAATATTTGCAACAAATCTAAAGAAATGAATATGTGGAGAAAAAGTTCTAAAGTTATGCACTTGTCAAAAAATATTAGGTAAAGTAAAATATGATTGAATGGCGATGGTTGTAACTAAAAAGGTGATGTCGTATGAAAAGATGAATATACCTCAATTACTGTTCTTTTACTGTAAGGGAAATTCGCCCGATGTGTCTTGTCCTCTTTCTAAGTGAGATAATTGACAGGCAACTAACGTAAAGTTTTCAATCGTATGATTGATGAACATAGAAAGGAGAAACACACTATGAAAACAAAACTACTAAGCTTAATTCTTCAGCATAAACATCGCTGGCGGGACTTGTAACACTGATTTCGTCAGATAATATTTAAGATATTTCCGGAAGCTCCTGTGAAAATACAGATAGTTCACTTGCAGAACCAGGAATAGTAAGCGGCAGATGAAGAAGTTTGGACACCGATCTACGTTTCACATCTCGGTGGCAAGTCATTGCTTGTTTATGTGACACTTAACTGACATAATAGGAGGGATGATATTTGATCAAAAGATTATTTTGTATACTTTTGGTGCTGCCATATATTATGGCAGGTATTGCAAATGCAGAAGAGGTATATGAACCAACATATGTGCAAAATGGCGACTTTGATTATGGTTTGACCAACTGGCAGCAGACTTGGCAGTCAGGAAATGGTACAATCGCGACTGTAAAAGAAGACGGTAACAATGTTCTTCATATGAAAACCGATAATGGCAGATGCTATATAAGCCAAATGATTACAAATATAGCTGAAGGAGACAGGCTTTGCCTCTCATTCAAGCTAAAGACAGTCAGCTTTGGTAATGGGGGAAGTGCTGTTATAACCTTCGGATACAGTGATAAATCCGGACAGCATATAACCCAGGATAGCTGGGCTTTTTCAGAAATAAGCGGAGAAAAATGGGCGTATAAGAGTATAGATTTTATTGTTCCTGAAGAAACAGGTTCTATGTCTGTGTTGGTGCGCTTAAACGGTGTTGGAGAGCTTTATTATGACGACATCGAAATTACCGACTTCTATAACGAAACAAAGCTTACGATAGAGAAGAACGGTATGGAGCTTTATTCTGTGCCTAAGGGGATAGGTGATGTTACGGCAAAGTTGCATTATGTACCCAAGGTGAAAAAAGAAAGCGGAAGTATTATCTTTGCGATGTATGATAACACGGCAGAGAGAAAGCTTGTTGGCGTTGAAATCAAACCATTTATTGCTGAACGTTCAGCTTTGATAAAAACGACGCTGACAGTTCCTGAAGAGGTAGAAAGCGTGGAGCTTGTTGCATATTTGTGGAAAAATGGTCAGACGGCAGAGCCTGTTACGAAAAGTGTTATCTTACCGAGAGAAGGGCGAAGCAGTGTATTTGACACCTTTTTGACAGACAAAATGCGAGGCGCGTATGGTGCGGTTTCGGTTTTCTATGATAAGGAAAAAATGCAGCAGCTTGAGGATGCGGGCATAAACACCTTCATCTTTAACCTTATCGGCAATTTCGGAAACGGAGATGTGAATAAAGATACAAGGGCGCTCGATTTATTATGTACAGATGTTGAAAATTACATTGAAAAAACCGGAAACATGGTGTTTATGAAGGCAAGCTACGGAGCAAATTCGGTTGTAGGTAACACTCAATATGGTACATACCAACCCGGAACAGAACATTCTTTGGCACTTCCGTGTCCTCTGGCGGAGAAATACTGGGACAAGGAAATGATGAGTCGCTTTGAGGTTATAGCAAAGCATCCGAAGATAATAGGTATCGTTTTCGATATGGAAATGTATTCGGGTGGAAGTTCACACTACATAGGGCCCTGTGTGTGCGATGAATGTGTTGACAAATTTATACTTTCTGCGAGCGGGAGTGTTTCGAAAAAGCTTAAGTCTACACCGCTAAATGAAAGACTTTTGTATCTTCGCAATAACTGCATATTTGAAGAATACAGCGAGTGGTCCTCAGGCGAAATCACAAAAATCACAACTAAGCTTCGTGAAAAAATCCATTCAATAAATCCGAATTTGATTATCGGCGTAATGCCTACAATTGAGTGGCTTGGCGGAATGGCAGATGGACTCGGCACGGCTGAAATGCCTTTGATGATATTTATGGAGGATACATATAAAGGTGTTCTGCCTATCACAAATGTAAAGAAAGCCTTTGCTAAGAAAAATAATATGAATGCGGTTTTTGCAGTAGGCTTGTGGTCGAATAATAACAGTGCTATCAATACCTACAACTTTGCAACGAAGGTAAAGGGCACAGAACCGTATGATGTCGGTTACTGGATATATGCAATTCAGGAACTTGACAAAGATGCAAAATTTTATGAGGCGCTAAAAAAGGGCAATGATGCACTTAAAAAGTAAGTAATAAGAAAGAAGGAGAAAACACTATGAAAACAAAATTACTAAGCACAATTCTTGCGGCATCAACGATGTTGGCAGGCCTTGTAATGCCGGTGTCGGCAGAGGGCTTTACCGATATTTCGGGAAGTCCGTATGCTGAAGCGGTTAATTCGCTTGTAGAGCAGGGTATTGTAAGCGGCAGAGGCGATGGAAGATACTCACCTGATGAGGGTCTTTCGAGAGCAGAAATGGTTTCAATTATCTTAAGAGCATACGGTTCAACAGAGATTGAGGACATTGAAAAGTTTAACGATGTACCGCCTACACACTGGGCATATATGCAGATTGAAACTGCATACCAGATGGGAATTGTAGCAGGTACAACAGATGTAACATTTGAGCCGGAGGCACAGGTTACATTCGAACAGGCAGTAAAAATGCTTGTAAGTGCAATGAAAAAGGACAGCCAGGCTAAAAAGCTTGGAGGCTGGCCTGACGGCTACATTGCAGTAGCAGAGGAAGCAGAGGTTTTGGGCGGTGTAAACAGCTCTAAGGGACAGGTTATTAGCCGTGGCTCAATGGCACAGCTTGTATATAACTGTTTGAACAATAATTCTCCAGATGATTATATGTTTGACTGGACAGGTGTTGCAGATCACTACGACTGGATTCGTGATGAGAAAATCCGTTGTACATACGGTCATTCTCCTATGACTTATGAGGATGAAAACGGAGTTCTTAAGCGTCTTGAAAATGCAGGAATTAACTGTGTATTCCTGAATATCAACGATGGAGTATCAAGTGGTACAATGGAAGGTTGGAAGAAAGACGTTGCAGCATCCATTAAGAATCTTGATGAGAAATATAATCTCCACGATTTTATAAAAATCAACTTCGGTGATAACGGCGTTACACCTAATAATGCATACGGAAACTTCCATCCGGGTATTTTCAAGGAATCTTACTTTAACTCTCCCTGTCCGCTTTCGAAGGAATACTGGGATCATCAGATTCTGGAAAGAACTCTGTATTTGGCAGAATTCCCGTCAGTTGAGGGTATCATTCTTGACTTCGAGATGTATTCGGGCGGTATTTCTCAGTACACATCACCGTGTATGTGCGACCAGTGTTGGCCTAAGTACCTTGAGGCAAAGGGCTACAAGGGTGAATGGAAATCTGTAGAAACGATTAACAGAAGTGAGTACATTAACAAGCAGGGCAAGGTTGATGAATATAAAGAGTGGTTTGAAGATGAGATTGTTGATATGCTTAAGTATATTCGTGAAGAGACTCATAATGTAAATCCCAAGATTATATTCGGATATTTCCCCGGTTTTGAATGGTTGCCCGGTATGACAGAAGGTCTCGGAACACCGGAAAAGCCAGTAATCATAGCATCAGAGGTTGAATATTGGGGTTCGTTGGCATCTACAAAGGAAACTATGATTGCTGTAAAAGAAAATAAGGATATGCACGCACTCTATTGTCCGGGATTTTTCCCTGACGCAGGTCAGGCATTGACAGCAGCCCAGCTTGAAGCAATAATAAAGCAGGCTGCACCGACAACTGCAGGCTATTGGATGTATTCTGCACACCTTTTGCAGAAGTATGAAGACAACTATCAGGCTGTTGAAAATGCAAACAAGAATCTTGACGAGCAGCTTGCAAGCGGACAGTTTAGCGAGCTTCCTGTATACGAAATCCGTGAGTATACTGCAAAGAAGATAGCAGGAGAAGTGCCGACAGAGGCTGAATGGGAAAGAGCTGCATTTACCGAGGATTTTGAAATGTATAAGGGTGAGGAAAGGACACCTCCTGTAGAAAGCCGCGCTAAAATTCTTTACAGCGACAATGATTTCTTTGTAAGAGTTTATGCATATGACAATATGGATGATGTTGTTATAGGTGAGAAACAGGCAAGAGACGGAAATCCGTGGGCAGGTGATTGCGTTGAGTTCTTCTGGAGATTTGACGGTGCAACAGATATGGCGCAGCTTGTATCTGACCTTGCCGGTTCATATTGGGATGCATATTGTACAGGTATTGCAAGTAAGAACTCAAGTGTCAATTTTGAAGGATTCTCAGCTGAGACAAATCTGTTTGATGACCACTGGGAAATGACAATGCGTGTTCCCGGTACACTTGACGGTGTAAACAAAATTGAAAAGGGTGATGTTCTCCGTATCGAAATCGGCAGATATCACTTCCCAAGTCGTGGTAAGGTGAATGTATTCAATCACTGTTGGGCACCTACATACGGTTCATACCTTGGCTCACCATCACTTTGGGGCAGAGTAGTGCTTGGTTAATGAATTATACATAAGGAGAATATAATATGAAGCAAAAGCTGTTTAGTATCATTTTGGCTACGTCAACAATGCTTGCAGGGCTTGTAATGCCTGTGACTGCTGCAAAATTTACCGATATTTCCGGAAGCTCATACGAAGCTGCGGTGAATGCACTTGCCGAAAAGGGAATAGTAAGTGGCAGAGGCGATGGAAGATATTCTCCTTATGAAGAGCTTACAAGAGCAGAGATGGTTTCGATTATCCTCCGTGCATATGGCGCGGAGGAGGTCGAGCCTATTGAAAAATTTATAGATGTGCCGGTTAAACACTGGGCATACAAATTTGTAGAAACAGCATATCAGATGGGTATTGTTGCGGGTACAACCGATACCACATTCGCTCCTGATATGAGTGTAACATACGAGCAGGCAGTAAAGATGCTTGTTTGTGCTATGGGCGGAGAAACAGAAGCAAAGAAGCTTGGCGGATGGCCTGATGGCTACATAAAGGTGGCAGAGAGTTACAATGTGCTAAACGGCATAGATGGAACAAAAGGCAAGCCTATTACAAGAGGTGTAATGGCACAGCTTGTGTATAACTGTCTTAATGTCCAGACAGGTCTTGATTATATGATAGACTGGACAGGTGTTGCCAAGCACTATGACTGGATTAAGAATGAGAAAATTCGTGCCGTTTATGATTCGGTGGCTGCTGTTACCGGAGGGGAAAACGGATATCTTAAAAAGCTTGAAAATGCAGGTATAAATACTGTATTTATGAATATAATACACGGTTCTATTGATTACAAAACACCTGAGGGTGTAAGAAAAATATTAGATGAAACGGCAGAACATCTTAAAAAATATGACCTACATAGCTTTATCAAAATAAACTTTGGTGATAACGGCTATGCAGGAAACACTGCTTTTGGGCAGTTTCATCCCGGTATACACAAAGACTCATATTTTTCGATTCCGTGTCCGCTTTCGGAAAAATACTGGGAAAAGCAAATGCTTGAAAGAGCACTTATAATAGCGGAATATTCCGAGTTTGACGGAATAATACTTGATTTTGAAATGTACTCGGGAGGAATCTCGAGCTATACATCGTCCTGTATGTGCGATGACTGTTGGGAAAAATTTGTTACAGAGAAAAAGCTCGGTGGCGAATGGGCAGCAGTTGATGCTGAGAAACGTAGCGATTTTATCACCCAAAAGGACAAAAAGGACGATTATAATAATTGGCATACTGCCAAGATAACAAAGCTGTTTAATAATGTACGTGATAAGGTCTGGGCAATAAAGCCTGATACAATATTTGCATATATGCCATCATTCGACTGGATTAAGGGTATGACGAGAGGCTTAGGAACAGATGAAAAGCCTGTTATAGTTCTTTCGGAAAACGAATACTGGGGCTCGCTTGGCGATACAAAGGCACGTATGAAACAGATAAAAGACGAAAACTATCCTGCAATCTATCTCCCAGGGCTTTATCCGGGCAAGGCGGCGCTTTCGGCCTCAAAGCTCGAAGAAAAAATAAAGCAGGTGGCACCGACAACTGCAGGTTACTGGATGTACAGCGGAACAACACTTAGTGAAATTGAAGAAAACTATGGTGCGGTTGAAAGAGCAAATGCACAGCTTGATAAAGAGATAGCAAGCGGTGAACTAACAGCCATACCGGACTACGATATACGTTCATATACTGCTAAGAAGGCTGCGGGCAATGAGCCGACAGAAGATGAATGGAACAAAATGCCGGTAACTGAGGATTTTGTACATTATCAGCAGGGATTAGAGGGCAAGGTGCTTGTAAGAAGTAATGCAAAGGTTATGTACACCGATGATTATATCTATGTTCGTGTTATTGCGTATGACGATATGAGCAAGGTATCGGTTGGGGCAAAGAACGTACGAGATGCAGATGGCGGTGATGTTGACCGTGCAAGTATCTTCTGGAGGTTTGAGGGAACTACAAACGCAGCACAGTTCAGAACGGATCTTGCAGGATCTTTGTGGGACGGATATTCAACAGGTATCGGCAATATAGACAGCAGTGTAAACTTCGACGGATATGATGCTGAGACAAAACTGTTTGATGACCGTTGGGAAATGACAATAAGAGTTCCTAATACATTAGACGGAATTAAAAAGGCTAAAAGGGGCGACGTTTTAAGAATGCAGATTTACCGCTCGCATCCGGCCAGCGCAGCACAGGGTGCGGTTTCGAGTCATTGCTGGGCACCGACCTACGGCTCGTATTTAGGCTCGCCGTCTTTGTGGGGAACAGTAAAGCTTGGCTAAGGAAAGGGTATAGTCTATGAAAAAACTTATATTAGCATTAACAGTAGCTTTGGCAGCACTTACAATAACAGCTTCGGCAGACTATAATGATGCCGCACAAAGAGTGGCAGAAATTACAGCAGAGCTGTCATCTTCTGAGAATATCAAATTGCTGACAGGTGAGGCTGCAATTATAATGATAGAAAATGATATCTTAACAGCACTTGAAAGCAAGGGCGAAAGTGCAGCGATGGTATCGTTAAAGGAAAAAGCGGACGAGGCTATTAGAATATCGGCTTATGACGATATTGAAAAGGCACGTGCCTGTTCAAGTGAATTTTTGGCAGAGCTTAAAAATGCTTTTAAAATACTTGGTGGAAAGGCAGAGGGAGCCATCTTTGCCGATGTAAAGACAAGTGCGTGGTATTATCCTGCGGTTAAGTACACAGCCGAGAACGGCATATTTGCCGGAACAGGAAATAACCGCTTTGAGCCTGAAATGGAGATAACAAGGTCAATGTTCCTCGCACTTATGGGCAGAATGTACATTGACACAAGTGTAGTTGCTCCTGCAGCATTTACAGACGTTCCCAAAAACAGCTACTATACTGCAGCAGTTAATGCAGCGGCAGCAAAGGGAATACTTACTTTTATTGATGGAGATAAGTTCTACCCAAATCAGCCTATCACAAGAGAAGAGCTTGTAACTGTTTTAAAGGGAAGTATGGCACAAAAGGGCGAAGACACATCATTTACAGCTACGTCCGCATTTTTGGATAATGATACTATTTCTGTATGGGCGAAGGATGCAGTTTCCTGGGCGGCAGAGAAGAAGATTGTAGCCGGATTTGATGACGGCACCTTTGGTCCGCAAAAAACTGCTACACGTTCACAGGTAGCACAAATTCTTTACGGAGTTTGCAAATAAAAAGGGGAGCTGGATATGGGAAAACTTGTAAAGCATAACGGCAGTATGGCAATCAGCCATAATGGAAAAATCTATCCGCCGATGATGGCTACAATTGCGAACGTAAATAACGGAGAGTATAAAATTGACAGAGAGTATTTAAGAAATCTCGGTGAAAGTGGTATTAAGATATATTTCCTTATATGTGATACCGAGTGGATAAGACCGGATGCATTTGATAAGCTTGATGAGGAGGTAAAGATTCTTTTAGAGGAAGTACCTGATGCTCTTATAATGCTTAGAATAGGACTTCACCCGTCAAATGAATGGGTAATGGAAAACCTGGACGAATGTCTTACAATGCAGGACGGCTCACATCCCGGTGCATTTCTTGCGACGGAGTCGTACTATAAGGATATGCCTGCCTGCTATACGCTATACTCTGATAAATGGCGCAAAACTGCCGGCGAGTACTTAAAGGATACATATAACCGCCTGATGCAGAAGCCATATGCAAAGAGAATTACCGGTATGTTTATAGCGGCAGGTAATACATCAGAGTGGCGCCAGTTAGGACCTATAACAGACCCGTTAAATGGGGTTTACGGCGACTTTTCCGAGGCATTAAGACGTGAGTATTCACTCTATCTTCGTGAAAAGTACGCAACAGAGGAGAATTTGCGAAAGGCATGGTGCGATCCTGAAGCAACCTTTGATAATCCGAGAATACCGAATATGGAAGAGCGTTATTACGCAATGGATGCAAGATATGACCTTTGCGGTATTGACTATGACGTAAACAAGAGATGGAAGAACCCAAACCACGAGGTATTGCCATCCTTCTATGAGGACGATACTCATATCGGCTCATTCCTCAATGTTGATAAGTATATGTCCGTTTACGATTTCTACCGTGCACGTTCCAACGGCGCAGCACGTTCTTTAATCTACCTTGGACAACTTGTAAAGGAAATGTCCGATAATAATATGCTTGTAGGCGCATTCTACGGAAACTACGGTGCGTGCCATTTTACACAGTACGTTTCAATTTCGTGTGTGTATGATGTATTAAAATCAGGCGTGGTTGATATATTCTCAGCCCCCGGTGTATATCAGAACAGACAGAGAGGCGGCTTTGAGGGACAGAGATGTATGTACGACTCAATGCGTATAAATGGCTCAATGTTTGTTGTTGAAGATGATACCAGAACTCACGCGGAACAGACCGAATACTGCCACGTATATGACCTGTTCGGAATTGATGATGACTTTGATGTTCTAAAGCGAAACTTCGGACGAAATATCTGCGACGATTTGCAGGGCTGGTGGTTTGATCAGCATTGGGGTGGCGGCAGATATAAGTATGACGAAACATATAAGCTGTTTAAGGATCAGTCAAAGATAGCAGAAGAGGCATACTCTCTTAACAGAGATAAAAAGCACGAGATTGCATTTATCTATGACGAGGAAAGTGTACATATGATAGCACCCAAGAGCCTTCACGATACGGTTGAATATATGCGTAATTATGAGGTTGCACATATCGGAGCAGGTGTGGACCAGTATTATCATAATGATATGTCAAATCCCGATATGCCCGATTACAAACTGTATGTGTTCTTTAATGTGTATTCTTTGACAGACGAAGAGCGTGAAGCTATCAAAAAGAAATTACAGAAAAATAATGCGGTAGCTATGTTTATGTATGGAAATGGCGTAATTAACCCCGACAGTGATAAGAGATTTTCTCCCGAAAATATGAAAGACCTTATGGGTATGGAAATCGAGATGGAAAACAACGTAAGAGTACCGCTTTTCAGAAAGGAAGGCGACCACGCTCTTACTAAGGATATGGAAAGAGGCAGGAGCTACGGCGATTTGGACCGCCATATTCGCCTGTCAATAGTTGGAAGTGAGGATTGGCAAATCGGTAACTACGAAAGAGCCTATCTTGCACCCTGCTTCTCGACTAAGGAAGGTGAAGGCGAGGTTGTGGCAAGGTTCAGAGAAACAGGTAAGCCTGCAATGACGGTTAATAAGTGTGATGGATATACAGCTGTGTTCTGCGGAACAAAGGTTGTAAGAGCTGCGGTTATCCGTTCTGTTGCAAGATATGCAGGTTGTCATATCTGGATGGACGGAGATGATGTACTGTTCCAGAACGATAACTATGTAACAATCCACGCATCAAGTGCCGGAGAGAAGACAATCCATCTACCGAGAAAATGCACTCCATACGAGGTTTATGAGAAGAAGAACTATGGTGAAAATACAGACACAATCAAGGTTGATATGTATTTCGGCGAAACTAAGATGTTTAGATTGAAGTAAATGAATAAAACGGACCGTCCGTGAACGCCCCCCTGCAAATGCGGTTTACAACAAACCCTTGTAGGGAACGGTGTCCTTGACGGTCCGTAATATAATTAAGGGGAAAAATAATGGATAGAGAAATCTGTAAATACAAAAATTTTGAATACATATTAAAGAAACCACAGAAATTCTCACCAGACGAGAAATATCCGCTGATAATACTTCTGCACGGAGCAGGGGTGAGGGGGAACGATATATCATTGCATATGAACTACCCGCTCTTTAAGCTCGGTGAGCCGTATATAAGGAATGCGGTAGTAGTAATGCCGCAGTGCTTTGCAGACTCGTGGTTTGAGATATTTGAGCAGCTGACAGACTTCATAAACTATGCCATAGACAACCTATGGGCAGACAAAACAAGAGTATATGTAATGGGCGCAAGTATGGGTGCATATGCGACGTGGCAGGTAGGACTTAGTATGCCGGAGAAATTAGCGGCAATAGTCCCCATTTGCGGCGGTGGAATGTACTGGAATGCATTAAGACTTAGGGACGTGCCGATTTGGGCAGTTCACGGCGAGGATGACCCAATAGTTTTCTGTGAGGAAAGCAAGAAAATGACAGGTGCAGTTAATATTAAGGGCGGAAATGCCAAGCTTACAATCTTAAAGGGAGTAGGACATAACGCATGGGATTATGCATATGCCGATAAAGAGCTATTCGACTGGATGTTTTCGCAGCGTAAAGAGGAGAAGTAAAAGTACGTCCCCGGCGAATACGGTTTATAACACCCGTGTAGTTAAACCTGCGTTTTATTCTAAAAAACGGTAATACCTTTTGATTTTTGTTACCAAATCATAAAAATCTAACCAAAAAATAGAAGAAAAGTATAAAACTTACCCAAAATAACTTAAAAAAAGAATATAATCCCCCAAACGTCTAAAGAAAATCTATGGTACAACAATATTACAAATGTTATAATAGTGTTACAACAATAGAGTATGTAATGGCATACTTATAATAAAATAAATGGAGGTACAAATTTTATGAAAACCCTATTTTCATTAAAATCGAGAATCGGCGCGATTCTCACGGCTGCAGCGCTGCTGGCTTCGGCTATGCCGATGACAGGCTTCGCAGCGCCAACAAATCTGTTGACAAACGGCTCGTTTGATGAAACCTATACGTTGGAAACAGCTTTGGAATTTTCTGACGGTACGGACACAGATACGATTGCAGTCGGAACAGTGCTCCCGACCGGCTGGGATATTTCAGTTGTAACAGATCTTGTTGCAGCGAATGACCTGAAAATCATGGGCGGAAACAAGTTCGTTCAATTTATTGGTGGCGGTTACAATGTAAGCCAGATGGTAAACAGCGGCATAGTTCCCGGTACGCAGTATACACTTGCTTTTGATAGTTATATTGTAGGAAGAGGACTTGCAACAATTACATGGTACACTTATGATGAAGCGAAGGATGAATACACCCAGCTTTCAGAAGAGAGTTATATTACAATGCAGAGCATCTCTGCCGGAACATATGGTTCTTTCAAAAGATACTACTATAATACAGTTGCACCATCCTATGCCAATGCTGCTAAGATTACCTTCGGTAAGCATACAGGTTCAACAGGACCAACCCAGGAGAGTTCTGTTGAGGCAGTGTCCTTCTATGCAAACAACGGCGGTGAGCTTGTAAACGACGGTGATATGGAGAACGTTTACAACAATATAAGACTTTTCACATGGGGTACCAGAATCACAAAAGATAATGTTGCATCTGGTAACTATGCAATTGGACTGAATGCTCAGAATTTAACCGATATGTGTCAGAATGTAAAGCTTATCCCTGACAACTACTACAAGCTAAGCTATAAGTACGCACAGACAGGCAGACAGGCAGGTGCTGACCTTTCACCGTACATCCTTCTTGAATATCTGAACGCACCTAACGGTGAAGCTATTGATACTATTATAACAGAGGCTGCTACAAATGATGGTGTATATAACGAAGGCGCAGCATATTTCTATGCACCCGCAGTTGATGGTGATGCATACAAGGCAATAACTGCAAAGCTGACACTTGGAACAAGAAATGAAGCAGACTGGGCAGGTTCGGTTTTCTTTGATGATGTATCAATTAAAGCGATAACTGTTGCAGAAATACCTGTTGATGCAAAGGTAAACCTTATCAAGAACGGTGGCTTTGAAGAGCGCTATCAGCTTACAGCTGATAAGGTATACACCAACTCAGCAGGGGAAACAGTTACACATTCAGCCGGAGCATATTACCCCAAGCATTGGGATATTGAGCTGACTACTGATGATGGTAACTTGATTGATAATTCAAGCAGACCGTCAACAGTTGAGTGCAGAACACCAGGATCAGCAAGCACTGATGATCAGATGCAATTCATAGGACATTCTTTCAAGGTATCTCAATATGTAAAGGGTCTGGAAGCAGGTCAGCCGTATAATCTGTCATTCGATACAGACCTTAACCAGTTGAGAGCGCAAGTGGATGTTAAGTATATGTACTATGATGCAGCAAACGATACATATACAGATCTTGCTGCTTATGCTGCTGCAAACGGCAAGACTTTGATTAACGGACGACTGAATGATTCGAATGCAAACGCTTCAATTACGAACACATGGACTAAACGATTCGGTACAGGTATAAAATCATTCAATTTTACACTTCCGCCGTATGCAAATGCTGTTAAGGTTGAATTGTCTGCATTGGGACTCGGAAACGGTAACGTAGTTCGTTTTGATGATGTCAAGCTTGTTAAAACAAATGAATATGTACCTAACACTGATATGGATGCAATGTCAGCTAATTTTGTGGATCAATGGTTATATGCAAAGCCCACAACAACTGCTGCTCCTGCTACAGCAAATAATCCGGCTTTAGTTATTTCTGGATATAATGCTTCTAGTCAGTATCCACATACTCATTTACTTGTTGAATCAGGTAAGGTATACAAGCTTTCGTTCAAGTATGCGTATGAAAACATTGCAGAGGGTATTAATACTGCTCCTTATGTACAGATTGCACCTAAAAATTATCCCACCAGCGATACATTTAACCTTTTTGTAACTTGTAACGAAAAGACACATACTGAAGGTCAGTGGACAGAATACACAGCATATTTCCAGGTGCCTGAGATGGCAAACTATTCCGATGGAATTGTGAATATAAGTATTCTTATGAGACCGTATGCTGCACCGGAAGGTGTTGAATGGACAGGAAACTTGTACTATGATGATATTTCTGTTCAGAAGGTAACAAGCGGTACAAAAATTGGCTTTACAGGTTCAGAAATAGCACGTTACGGTATGCAGGAGTTTGTAGCAGATAATGCTTCAGAGGGTGCTGCAAATGCAAGTATTCTGTATGTACAGGATACTGACAACCTTGCACGTACATTCTATGCTGCAAGATATAACAAGACTACAAACGAGCTTGTAGATGCTCAGATGCTGACTGTTGGTGCTGATCTTAAGGCAGGCGATGCTGTTGTTAAGAATATCGCATTCGGCAGCTTTGATGGCGAAGAATCAGGCGTATATTACAAGGTATATCTTTGGGATGGAGAAATGACTCCTGTTTTAGAAAGCGAAAGATATAACTAATTGTAAAATCCCTTAACAATTATAATTACACACCACTACGCAGCAGGCGGCGTTACGCCGTCTGCTGTTTAGGACTTTATAAGGAAAGAAATTTGACAGCAAACTCCATATAATGTAGGGACCGGCCTCCCGGACGGTCCGAAAACAGATAATCAAAAGGCGGACCGTCGGGGATGCCGGTCCCTACGAAACTGTGGATACAAGGTAAAACAACGTATGGAACGATCTATGTGTCGTTCCGTAAATAAACCGAAAGGCGGAAAACTATGAAATTCAAAAAGATTATTGCAACAGCATTGGCGTCAATAATGGCGGTTTCTCTCGCAGCTTGCGGTGGCAGCGGCGATGCAGACGGCAAGGTAACACTTAGAATTGGTGTTCCAAACGGTGATACACTTACACCGTTTTCAATCATCGAGGAATTTAAGGCAGCTAACCCCGATATCAATGTAGAGCTTGACGAAGCTCCGTGGGGCGATTTTACAACTAAGCTTACAACACAGATTGCAGGCGGCACAGCTCCTGATGTATTTATCCACGATTCAGGTGCGACAGTATCCTTTGGTGCGAATGGTGCGGCAATGAATCTGTCAGATAAGATTGCATCAGACTTAAATTCTGATGACTACATAAGCGCACTTTATGCTGCAAAGGATGCAGAGGGTAATGTATGGGGTGTTCCTCACGGACTTAACGTAGTAGGTCTTTACTACAACGAAGCACTTTTCGATGAGGCAGGTCTTGAATACCCGGATGAAACATGGACAATGAATGATGTTTTAGAGGCCGCTAAGAAGCTTACTGCTCCGGTAGACGAAACAGGCGCATCACCCGTATACGGCTTCGGATTGGTTTACTCAATCACACTCGGCTGGTTGCCGTATATTATGTCAACAGGCGGCGCTCCGCTTAACGAGGCTAAGACAGAGTCTAACTTCAATGACCCGAAGGTTTTAGAAGGTGTTAAGCTTATGAACGAGTTCGTTGAAGCTAAGGTTGCACCTCCTGTTGCTTGGTACACAACACAGGGCGGTCTTGAAGCAGCTTTTGCTAATGGCAAGGTTGCAATGGCATTTATGAACAGTGCGGCTATGAAGATTATCAACTCTGGCGCAAGTGAAGATTTTAGATACAATGTAACATCTATGCCACTTGGTGCAGACGGTAGCAGAGATACAGTTTATGTTCCTAACTGCTGGATTATCAATAAGGCATCAGCACCTGAAAAGCAGGAAGCTGCTTGGAAGTGGCTCAAGTTCTACTTAAGTGAAGAAACACAGCTTAAGCTTGCAGAGGAAATCAGAGGTGGATTCCCGATTCACAAGAAGGCGATTGAGTATTGTCAGAACGTTGAAACAACGCCTACTGGAAGAGCATTGATGCTCAAGCACCTCGATGCAACAGGTACAACCCTTTGGGAGAACCCGTTGTGGTCAGAGTGGAGAGGCAAGATGGATAAGGCTTGCTTGGAAATGGTAGAAGGAAGAATGACACCGGAACAGGTTGTTGAAACAGTACACGCAGAAGTAACAGAAGTATTGGCAGATTGATAGCGTTTAGCTAATATATCCGTGAGAATGAGATCCGTAGGGACCGGACTCCCGGACGGTCCGCAAATAATAGTAAAACGGACCGTCGAGGACGCCGGTCACTACGGATAAATTTGATATTACATAAATCCAACGGTGGAATGGAGGAGAAGCTCTTGCTTAAGAGAGACAGAAAATGGGGTTGGGTCTTTGTAACCCCGTATATACTGGGACTATTGATGTTTTTCTTAGTACCGGTAGTATCATCATTGTATTACTCTTTCACAGAGTATAATATGATAAGTGCTCCTGAGTGGGTCGGACTTAAAAACTACATAGATGTATTTACCGATCCAGAAATACTGGAGGCTTACAGGAACACCTTTGCATTTGTAATAGCATACCTGCCGTTAGAAATATTTTTAGCTTGTGTGCTTGCAGTTGCACTAAATCAGAAAATGAAAAGTATAGCCCTTTTCAGAGGCATATACTTTGTACCGGTCGTTGCTCCGATGGTTGCGGTTGCAGCTATCTGGGTAATGCTATATAACCCTTTCGGCGGTATCTTTAACCAATTCTTTGGACTGTTTGGAATGGGGCCCTTTAAATATGTATTCAGTGATAAATGGTATGTAGTAATAGTGTCAATCGCTGTACTTTGTATTTGGAAGGGTGTTGGCTCAGAGGCTATTTATCTTCTTGCTGCACTTCAGGGTGTAAGCGATGACATTTATGAAGCGGCTGATATTGACGGTGCAGGTACAGTTACTAAATTCTTTAAGATTACTATACCTATGCTTTCACCGACAATCTTTTATCTTGTAATGGTTGGTATGATAGGCACATTTAACTCCTTTGAAATATTCAAAACAATGACTCAGGAGGGAGCAGAGTTGCCTGTTATTGCAACATATGTTTACTCTGCAGCATTTGGAACAACAGCCAAGATAGGCAGAGCGACAGCAATTGGTTGGGTAACATTTGTGATTGTAGGTATACTTACAATCGTGCAGAAAAAGGCAGAAAAGAGGTGGGTATATTATGAGTAATACTAGCAAGAAAATGCGTGTAGTACAGTATATAATATTCATCCTTATAGCAATAACGATGATTGCCCCCTTTATCTACGCATTTGCAATATCATTGCAGGGACCGGGACTTGCATACAAATCACCCCCGGTACTATTTAAGCCACCGTTTATGTGGAGTAACTACTCAACGGTGCTTACTAAATACGATTTCGTACGTTATTTCGGAAACACATTGCTTATCACTGTAATATATATGGTTGGTGGAGTAATATCCAACTCAATGATAGCATTCGGTTTTGCAAAGTATGACAGCTCAAAGGGAATAAATGCTCTCTTTAACATTGGACTTTGTACTATGTATGTACCGAGTGTTGCAATGATGATTCCTATGTATGTTATCTGGTCAAAGCTTGGAGCTTTGGATACATATATCCCGCTCACATTGGCTGCATATTTTGGCGCAATCGGCTGGATATTCCTAATAAGACAGAATTTCAAAAATTTGTCTAACTCATTCTATGAGGCTGCGTATATAGACGGCGCCAATCCGCTTTATATCTGGTGGAAGATATATATGCCTTTGGTAAGACCGATAATAGCAACGGTAATACTTCGTATCTTTATGCAGCTTTGGAATGATCTTATGAATCCGCTTTTGTATATCACAACCAAGAGCAAGTACACAGTTTCACTTGCTATGGCGGCACTAAAAGCAGATGCGATAGGCAGACCTGAGATACAGATGGCAGGTGCGTTAATTATGATAATCCCTGTCATTATCGTATATATGTTTGCACAAAGACACTTTATAGGCGGACTCGCAGCAGGCGGGGACAAGGGTTAATGGAAAGAAAGAAAGGAAGGTTTTATTGATGAAGATTAACAAATTTTTATCTGGTATGCTTGCGGTAACACTTGCAGCTTCGGCTTTTGCCGGCTTGACTGTGGTGAATGCTGCGGCTAACACAATTTCAAAGGACGTAGTGTTGTATGAAAATGACTTTGAAAATCCTGGAGACGCAACAAGAGGCTTAGTCTATACCGATATTACAAATGGACCAGGTACAGTACAGGTTGAAACAGTCGGCACTAGTAAAATGCTTGTTCAAAGAAATACAACAAGTTTACCACAAAACGGTAATGGTACTTTGATGGTTGATTTTGCGGACGTAAATTCTGGTGTGCTTGTAGTAGAGCTTCACCGTGCAGATGTTGCTATCGGTAATGGAAAAGCATGGAATGCTGATGGTATGTTTGGTATTTATTCATCGAGTGACACTAAGATTGCTGACATTAGAGCTGCTGGCCGTGGTCAGAATGGAGCAAGCCCATGGGTAAATGGTGCGTGGTATAGGCTTAGTGTTCCTGGTTCTGCTCCTGATTTTTTGAATAACGTCAACTGGATGTATGCAAATACAATCAAGTATGAGCTTGATTTTTCAACAGGAAAATATAAGGTTTTCCAGGGAAGAAATCAGCTTCAAACTACAATAAGCCACGAAAATGAGTTTGATTTACCAAGTGGAGCAAATGCTTCCTATTTTAAGTATGTGTACTCTGAGAACGGTCAGGCAGTTGATGATATAAAGATTTATAAGAAGTTATCTGCTACACAGACAGCTGATAGTTATACTACTATAGTTGGTGGCTCTAACGTAACACTGTTTAGCAATGCCGATTCTTCTGCACTACTTTATTCATCAATTATGAATGCCACAGATTTTACTTATACATCAAGTAATAGCAGCGTTGCAACAATTGACACCAATAGTGAAATTAGTATTGTAAATAAAGGTACTACGGTTATTACTGCTACTCACAAGGAATGCGCTGAATTGACCTTTACTTACAACATATCTGTATTAGAACCTGCTACAGGTATTACTATTACCGGCGATAGCTATAACATTTATACCAATCAGACTCAGCAGCTTGGATACACATTAACCCCTGCTGACGGAACTGTTACTGGTGTAACTTGGGCTTCGTCTGATGGAAGTGTTGCAACTGTAGATGAAAATGGTCTAGTAACAGCAGGTTCAGTAATGGGCACAGCGACAATCACAGTAACTGCTACTGTTCTTTCAGGTCCGTCTCTTACCGATACCTGCACGGTTAATGTTTTTGTTCCTCTTACGGGACTCACAATAAGCGGTGCAACAAATGAGCTTGACATTGGTGATAGTGTCGCACTGTCTTATACTCCAATTCCGTCAGACGCTGTTGTTGCTACTACGAAATGGAGAAGCGGTAACCACTATGTTGCGCAAGTAAATGACAGTGGTGTTGTTACAGCTGTTGGTACAGGAACTACAGAAATTTACCTTTCGTCAGGTGATGTATATGGACGCTATTCTATCACTGTAAATGGTGTTGACAACGATAACAGAACTAGTCTTATTTCGTTTGCTGATGTTAAGGGTAGCTTCTCGGATATCGCTGATATGGCTTGGGCACAGTCTGCTATTCAGAATGTTGCTGCAAGCGGTATTATGACTCCTGATAGCGAATATTTCTTTGGTGCTAAGAGAAATATTACCAGAGATGAGCTTGTAAGTGTTGTTATAAAGACTCTTGTGCTTGAAAATGAGACTGCTGATGAGCCGGTTGTAAAGACATTTGACGATGTTGATGAGAGCAATCCGTACTACGCAGAGATTATGAAGGCTGTTGAGCTTGGAATTATTGAGGGTATCAATGAAACAAGCTTTGCTCCGAAGGACGATATAACTCGTCAGGATTTGGCAGTTGTTGTATTCAAGGCACTTGAGGTTGCAGGTGTTGACATAGCAGAGGGAAGACTTGATTTTGATGATAAGGATTCTATCGCAACATATGCACAGAAGGCTGTTCGTGTTCTTAGCAAGATGAATATTATGGTTGGTAAGAATAACGGAAACTTTGACCCGCTTGCTAATACAACACGCGCTGAAACTGCTGTTATCTCTGAAAAGATTACAGCTATTCGCTAAGAGATAGGAGGAGATAAATTATGAAAATCACTAAAAAACTTATTGTAACACTTCTTGCACTAGTGCTCCTTTCCCTTAATATCACGGGTTTTGCTTATTACACAGGAGATGTGGAAGAAAGTGAATATCCTGTTAAGTTTGAAACCGCAGTACAGACTCTGTATGACATAGGCATTCTTCCAAGCAACGATGTTACTGGTTATGAAGATAATGTTACACGTGAAGATTTTGCTGGATTTGTCAATGCTTTCGGCGGTACACATGTTATTGCTTCAACTCCTGTTGAAGATGATATTACAATGGGTGAGGCTGTTAAAATGCTTGTCGAAATGAGTGATAATGTAGCTCTTGCTGAGTATTACGGCACATACCCCACAGGATATTTTGTAATTGGCGACCGTATGGGTATTACTCACGGTTTGGCAGCTGTTCAGGAATATGACAAGATTACATATGCTATGGCTGTTCAGATGCTTTACAATGCTATGCGTATCACACCGGGTATTGTAAAGACAGTAACCTCCGGCGGTAAGATGGAGTATGTATATGATGCAAACTGCACTGTACTTACAGAATACCTCGATGTAACATTAAAGAGAGGCTTTGTTACTGCTGACGGCTTCTGGAGCCTTAACCCCGGCGAGCTTCCCGGCGATAATGGTATTGTTATAGACGGTAGAACCTACAGACTTAAGAATGCTCTTGTAGATGATTTTGTAGGCTTTGAAGTAAATTACTTCTATCATACTCAGGACGATCGTATTGTTGCAATTGAAAAGACCAATAAGGCTAACAAGGTTGTTTTGAGAGGTTCAAATATCACTAACTTCACATCAAACACTTATTTTTACGAAGTAAACGGCAAGGAAACAAAGTATCAGCTTGATGATAATGTATACGTTGTTTCTAACTATAAGTACAATTTGTCAACAAGTATTGATATGTGGCCGGCAAATGCTGACGTAGTACTCGTTGACGCTGATGGCAACAAGAAGTACGAAACTGTTCTTATCAAAACATATACTGAGATTGAGGTTCAGGTATTTGATGCTGGAAGAGAACAGCTTGTTTCAAAAGCTGGTACAATTTATGATATTCCAAAAGATGTACCGTTAAGAATTTACTCTGATGGTAAGATTGTCGATGCAGCTAAAGTAAAATCAGGTAGCTATGCTACTATCGTTGTTGACCTCAATAACGATGTTCGTGAAATTTATCTTTCAACAGCCAAAGTTAAGGGTTCTGTAACATCTTATGATGCAGATTCGAGAAATACTACTGTTTCGATTGATGGTGAGGAATATAAGGTTTCCAGCTCAGTGGTAAACGGAGGCAATATGAGCGTGGGTGTTTCAGCTACATTCATTCTCAACTTCAAGGGCGAGATTTCAAACATTGTTGTAGGCGAAGTGGAATCTTCAGGCACTACAAGCACACAGTTCGGTTACCTTATTAAGATGCGTAAGTTAATGGGTGATACTGGTGATGTATATAGGGCTAAAATCCTTACAGAGAAAGGCGTTGTAGAAAGCCTTGATCTAATAGACAATGTTAAGGTAAACAGAGCAAGAGTTACCGGTGATGTAAGAACATTGTTTGGTGCAACACTCTCAAATCCGCATACAGAGGAATATACAAATGTTACCAGACAGGTAATTGAGTACACAACTAACGAAGACGGAAAAATCACTAAGATTACTACTGCACTTCCATATGATACTCAGAACAATCGAGTTTCTTCAGAAGTACATTATGGCGACTATAAGCTCCATGAGAGTATGGTAGGTTCTGTACTTTATGATAACAGTTCATTTAATCAGAAGCTTTTATTCGACTCAGAAAAGACAGTTCTCTTTAGTGTTCCGGCTAATCCTGCTGATGAAAATGACTATAACTTTACAGCTGGTAAGGGTCTTGTAACGCGTCAGCCTAACGATATAGTTGCATATAACTTTGAGTATAATGCTCCAGTTGCAGATGTGGTTGTTGTTAAAAAGTCAGTAGGAACTGTCGATCCTGGTATGTGTGGAGGTCCGGGTCCTGATGTTGACCTTGCAAATGACCCATTGATGATGGTAACAAAGGTTACACACGAGTATCATGAGGATTACGGCGTTGGCTTTGATGTAGTAGAATATGTAAATATTAACAGTGGTGCTGTTTCTAAGAAGATAGTCGCAGATAATGCAAACTGGACTTCTGAGAACGGAACTATTGCAAGCTTCAATTCAGGTAGGGGCTCTAAGGACCTTAAGCCTGGCGACCTCTTCCATATGAAAGAGAATGGTCTCGGTGAAATAGGTACTATTTTTAAATCATATGACTATTCAGACGCTTGCTTTGTTGCAGGTAAGACTCGAATTGGTAATTTAGACTTCTGCGGAAATAACGGTACTTATAACCCTGTTTCAAATAGCTTCTACTCCGGCGGTAAGTTCTATGAGGGATATCCTGTTGCCTCAGGTGCTGATTATCTTATAACATCAAGCTTGCCAACTGATACGTTTGCAACTGCCAACAGAGATAATCTTAAATATTATAAGAAACATGCTACTCAAACAAGAGTTTACAAGATTAGCGTTAATGGTAACTCATCAGAGTATGAAATTAGCTCATTGGAAGCTATTGCTCCGTCGGTAAATGGTAACAGTAAGGCTGTTATTTATACTTCATGGGTATCACTGCAGGCGGTAATCATTTACGAACAGTAATATTTGACATTATTTGCAGACGGTGCGAAATAGCACCGTCTGCAAAGATACATTTGATGTATGAGATGTTGTAGGGCACAGCGTTTATGATGAGATGTAATATTTGATATTTCAGTTAGCCAAAAATCGCCGAACCCTACAAAGTAAAGGATGGAGACAATTAATATGACAGATACAAACAACAGAGCGGAAAATGTCAAGATAGCCTATATTGGCGGAGGTTCAAGAGGATGGGCATGGAAGCTTATGAGCGACCTTGCGCGAGAGGAACAGCTCTCAGGTGAAATAAGATTGTATGACATTGACTTTGATGCTGCAAAAAAGAATGAAATAATATGGAAAAAGGTAGAGAAGCTTGACGACTGTAAAGCAAAGTGGAGCTGCAAGGCAGTGCCAACACTGAAAGAGGCTTTAACAGATGTAAACTTTGTAGTAATATCAATTCTTCCTGGTACCTTTGACGAGATGGAAAGTGATGTACACTTACCTGAAAAGTACGGTATATACCAGTCTGTTGGCGACACAGCAGGTCCGGGAGGAATAGTAAGAGCACTTCGTACAATGCCGATGTTTGAGGAGATAGCACTTGCGGTTAAAGAGTATTCTCCTGATGCGTGGGTTATAAACTATACAAACCCGATGGCACTTTGCTTAAAGGCTCTTTATATGACCTTCCCCGAGATTAAGGCCTATGGCTGCTGTCATGAGGTATTCGGAACACAGAAGCTTTTGAGTAAAGCTTTGGAAGATATAGAGGGAATAAAGGATGTACACTTTAAGGATATAAAGGTAAATGTATTGGGAGTAAACCACTTTACATGGCTTACCGAGGCATATTATAAGGATATTGACTTGTTCCCTGTATATAAGAGATTCTGTAATAAATACAGTGAGAGCGGTTTCGAGCTTAAGGATGACGAGAACTGGATGAATAAGTTCTTCCAGACAGGTGAGAGAGTTAAAATGGACCTCTTTAAGCGCTTTGGCTATATAGCAGCAGCAGGTGACAGACACTTGGCAGAGTTCTGCCCGTCCTACTGGTACATTGCAAATCCTGACAGAGTTGAGGAATGGGGCTTTGGCTTAACACCTGTATCGTGGAGAAAGGACAATCAGAAGAAGCTCTTCCAAGAGAGTGACAGATTGATAAGCGGAGAGCAGGAATTTGAGATAAAGGATTCTGGCGAAGAGGGTGTAAAGCAGATAAAAGCACTACTTGGCTTGGGAGACTTCACAACCAACGTGAATATGCCTAACGTAGGTCAGATACCAAATCTTCCCTTGGGTACAATCGTAGAGACCAATGCATCGCTGACATCTGGTATGATGAAGCCGGTATTTGCAGGAGAGATACCTGAGGAGATACTACCCTTGATAAGCAGAGCTGCGGCAGAACAGGAAGCTGTTGCAAAGGCTGTTAAGGAGAGAAACTTAGACCTTGCATTCGATGCGTTCGTGAGCGACTCGCTTGTTACAATTCCGCAGGAGCAGGCGAAGGAACTCTTCGATGCAATGATTGAAAATACGAAAAGTTATCTTTCAATGTATAATTTATAATAATGCATCTGCGGAGAAGACGTCTTGTTTGTCTTCTCCGTTTTTGCAATAGTAATGAAAGGATATAGTTATGAAACATATATCGAAAAATATATCATTAGTCTTAGCAATTGTGCTTACTATATCTGTTTTTGCAGGTCTAAGTGTTAACGCAGCAACCGTGCAAAGTCTACCGTATCTTGAAGATTTTTCGGGAGGCTCAATATCTGCAGACAGAGGATGGACAGCATCAGGAGATAACCTTAGTGTAACAGACGGTAAGGTTAAAGTTGAAGATGTTTGGGAGAATAATGATAATAATCGTAAGCTTGTGCTTGATTTTTCGCCGGTTAACACCGGAGTTCTTGTGTTTGAAGCAGATATGCACATTGTGGCTTTAGGAAATGTTGATTTTATTTCAATGAATGGTTCTGACGGTAAAAAGCTTTTTGCGGCATATGCTGACGGAAGAGGCGCTAACGGCACATATGTAAACGAAAAAAAATATGTTGAAGATGCTGCTTTAAATACTCAGACGACAAACTTTAACTGGGGTGGATCTGGAGTTCAAGACTTTAATATAAAGGTTGAGGTTGATTTTGATAATGACGTGTGGAGATTTTATCAAGGTTATAACGGCAATATGAATCAGCTTAAATGGCTTAAGGAGGATACTGCATCCGGAAAAGTTGGAGGCGATTTCCCATTTATTGCATCAGGGGCAAGTGATGCTGCACAACTTACTATTTCCTTAGCTCGTGGTCAAACTACCCTCGATAATGTCAGAGTTTATAAGAAGGTAGAAGCAACACAGACAGAAACTCTTTACACAATGAATGTAGACAGCACTCAGCAGGCAGGAATAGTATACGCACCAGCAGGCACAACAATGGCTGATATGGTGTGGTCAAGCTCTGATACCTCAGTAGCAACGGTCACCAGTACAGGATTGATTACTACATATAAGCCGGGCTATGCTGAAATTTCAGCTACAAGTGCATTTTATAATGTGGATTTCAAATATGATGTAAAGGTTGTATGTCAGTCAGATAAAATGACAATTGACCAAGCAGATAGGGTTATATATACAGATGAAAGCTTTAGACTTACATATTCCGTCCCGGCATATAGCACGGTAGGTAATGTAACGTGGTCATCCAATAATGAAAACATTGCTAAGGTTTCTCAAAGTGGTGTTGTAACGGGTGTAAGCGAAGGCAGTGCTATTATAACCGCAACAGGAGAAAATAATGTTTCCGCAAGTTGCGGTGTAGAGGTTGTTGCTTTTGATAGCAGTAAGAAGGCTATCAGCATTACTAATTCGGGATTTGATTACTCGCTGTACGGTTGGGTAGGCGATTCGTACGACACTGCAGATGCGAAAAGGGTAAGTGGTGGTGCTAACGGCTCTGCTGGATGTTTGAAATTAACCGAAAAATCATATGTATCTACATCGATTAAATCTTTTGAAACAGATACGTTATACACCTTGAGCTATATGCTAAAAATAGATAGCCTTGAACCAGATTCTTTTGCATTTATAGAACTGGAAAGCTCGGAAATAGATGGTATTGCTTCAGTTACACATAATGAAGTAACTAATGGATGGAAACGTGTGTGTGTTGATTTTGTTATTCCAAAGGGAACTACAGAAGTAGGTCTTCTTCTAAGAATGAATGGTAAGGGTGCGGTTTATTACGATGATGTAGTAATAACCAAGCAGAAGGATATAACAGAGGTTCGACTTTTCAGTGATGGTCTGGCTCTTAATTCTGTTGTTAAGGATGCACCACTTACTACTGCAAGTATTTATTATAACCCAAAGGTAAGTAATGCTTCTGAGCTTATTGTAGCAGTTTATGAAGATGAAAAGCTTGTAGACTATAAGAGCACCCCAGTTACAGGTGAAGCAGAAATAATAACCGATTTGATTGATTTATCAAAGCTGAATGAAAAGTCAACTGTTGGTGTTATGAATTGGGATGGCATTACTACCATGAACCCGTATGAAAACAAAAGAACTTTTCTGGAAAAAACACAACGAAGTGAGGCGTATAACTTCTTTGAGATTAACAGAATGCGTGGTCTCTATGGTGGAAGTGCATTCTTTTATGATGATAGTGCTAAATCGCTTATACAAGACAAGGGTATAAATACAATTATATTTAATATCATTGGTGATTACGATGGAGAGAACATATCCACAAATATGAATGCTCTTAGTAAATTTCTTGATGATGCTGAGGTGTATTCTGATGATATGGGTGTGAAAATATTCCCTAAAATATCATATGGTGCAGGTGCTACGATATCAAATACAAAGCATGGTGAGTTTTCTCCGGGATATCAGCTAACACGAACAACAAATAATGTTGTTACAAACATCACATCAAAGTTGCCGTGCCCGAGAGCAAGAGAATATTGGGACGAACAGGTTACAGATGTTCTTTCTGTAATAGCTAAGCATAAAAAGCTCCCGGGAGGTGTGATCGATTTTGAGATGTACGGCGGCTATAGCACAAGCTATGGTGCATCTTGTAAATGCGATAGATGTGCGTCGGATTTTGACAAGGCATATGGTACGAATGTTCTACAACAGAATTTAACTGCAAGAAAACAATATTTAATTGATAATAAGTTGTACAACAAATATGATGCTTGGCACAAGAGTGAGATCACTCAGATTACCACAGAGGTTAGAGAAGTAATTCACGCAATAAATCCTGATTTTATAATTGGTTGTATGCCTACATATGAGTGGATTACCGGAACTACCGAGGGGTTAGGTACTAAGAGGATGCCGCTTATGGTATTTGACGAGCATGCGTATAGAGGCGATATGGGATATCTATATTTTGATCAGGCAAAAATCAGATATATGGATTTGCCGGCAGTTTATGCAACTGGTTTGTGGTCAACAAAGAATACTAATACTACTTCCTATATTGCACCTGAAAGCTTTGCGGCAAAAGCTGTTGAGGCTGCAGAAAACTCTATGGGATATTGGGTATATTCGTATGATTATTTGGCGGGCAGTCAAAACACGGCAGAAGAAAATGCTGCTTATATTAACGCAGTAAAAAGCGCTAATGATACCATTGACAATAAGTACGGATTATAAGTAGAAAGCAGAAAGCAACATTATTGTTGCTTTCTGTTTTCGTTGCGGTAGAAATATAAAATATATGATAACATAAATTATGGGTAAAGTTATTTGAACTTGAGAATGTTGACATATTTAGAAATTGTGGTATAATAAGGCTAATGACATTGTATATGTTCAGAAAAAGGGGAAGTGCTTGCAGTAAAGCTTACCAAACAGCCCTACGGCATATCCCTTTTCGTAAGAGTTGCAGAGGCGGAAATCAAATAAACCTAAAAGGTAATACAGGAGAATTAAGATGAATTACAGAGAAGAAGTAGCCGTATCAAAAAAGAATAAAGAAGAATATTTATCCTCGCTCAATGAGCTGATTTCTAAAAAACAGAAGGATGCTTTTGCTGTGAGAAAAGAATATACAAAGGACATAATTGCGAACGGAGAAAAGTACCGTGAGGATTTCAAGAAAATGCTGGGCTGGCCGTTGGTTGACGAAACGGACAACCGTATAGAGCTTGTAAGCAGTGAAAAGCTTTCTGACGAGGATGGCTACTCTGTTTGGAGAATGCAGTTTGAAATTTTGGGCGGTTTAAAAGTGAGCGGTCTGTTCTTCAAGCAGGAAAGCAACGAAGCAAAGCCGTTGGTAATTGTTCAGCACGGAGGTGAGGGTACACCCGAGCTTATTTCGGGAGTTTACGGTGACAGCGCAAACTATAACGATATGCTCCAGCGTGTTATAAAGTATGGAGTACACGCATTTGCACCTCAGCTTTTACTGTGGGAGCAGGCAAAATATGAGATTTGCTTTGACCGCAAGAATATCGACGGACAGTTAAAAAGTGTTGGCGGCTCAATCACAGCCATTGAAGTTTTTGCAATACAAAGAATACTCGATTACTTTGAAAAGGAGAGCTACGTTTCTAATTTTGGAATGTTGGGTCTGTCGTACGGCGGTTTTTATACCCTTTTTACAACGGCGGTTGAAAAAAGAATTAAGTCGGCAGTTTCCTGCTCCTTCTTTAACAAACGCGATTCTGTCGGTTGGTCGGATTGGGAGTGGCAAAACTCCGCTATAAAATTTGACGATGCGGAAATTGCCTGCCTTGTATATCCGAGAAAGCTTTGCATAAGAATGGGCGATAAGGATGAATTGTTTGATTATAAATATTCACAAGAATCCTTTGAAAGATTAAAGGAGCTATGCTCTGAGGTTGGTACTAATTGGGTTGAGTTTGCGGTATTTGATGGAACGCACGAATTTTTCAGGAATGACGAACCTATTGAAAAGCTTGTAAATGACATAAAATGACGAAAACAATCGCATATTTATTTTGTATGTAATACATAAGGTTAGAATTTGACAATATTTATGGTTTCTACCAACTATTAATAAAAAAAGTCGCTTATTGGGCGAGTGTTCTAAAGGACAAAATTTAAAAGAAGCGGTGTAACCACAGCGGTTGCACCGCTTCTGCCCATTTTACGCAACTTTTTCATTTCGTATTTCTTCAATTAAAGTTAGCAATTCTTTTTCATCAGGTATGCTTATCAAACCAACAGCAATAAATTCAATATCAATTTTAACTTTTTTACGACCATCTACTTTTTCCGCATTGTGAACATTGATTCTCTTTATAAGAGTATTTACAATTTCGGGTGTCAGTTCCTTCAAATCAGTACAAGCTCTGATGGCTTTCAAAAAGTGTTTCAAATCAACATTATCTTGTTCTGCTTCTGTGATTTCAGTTTCGGATTCGATTATGCAATCAGCAAGCTCCCGTTGTTCCTTTTCGTAGGTAGCAGATAACCTTTCAAAACGTTCGTCGGTGATTTTGCCAAGTGCATTATCTTCGTATAATTTTGTAAGCACACGATCAATTTCATCAACTCTTGCTTTCGATTGTTCAAGTTTGAATTTAGCATTTTTTAAATCTTTTGCTTTGGTTAATTTATGCTTTTTTGCAAACAAGTAAAGAAATACGGGTTCAAACTGCGAAATATATTCTGCTACTTTTTGTATTGTTTCAAGAACTATCTCTTCAAGCACCAAATTTCTGATAAAGTGAATGGTGCAACTCCCGGTATTGTCTTTATATGCAGAACAACGGAAGAATTCTTTATCTTCAGGTATGCTTTTAGATGCACAAAAGTAAAGCTTTGAACCACAATCTGCACAGTATGTAAGACCTGAAAAAAGACTTGTTCTGCCCGTAGCACTATTTCTTCTTCGGCTATTTCTTAACTCCTGAACTCTGTTAAAGGTATCTTCATCAATAATAGCTTCTTGAGTGTTCGGAATGATTTGCCACTTGCTTTCGTCATTTTCAATCTTTTTATGAACCTTGTAACTCAAAATTGTAGATTTAAAATTTACTGTGCACCCTGTATATTGACGATTCGCCAATATGTTTTTAATCGTTTCGGTTACCCATCTGTACGGATCGGTTATATTTTTGTTTGAAACAGCTTTACCCATTGAAATCCAATACGCAGTTGGTATCAAAATCTTTTCCTTTGTTAAGCGCTTTGCAATTTTGGTTGGTCCAAGTCCTTCAATACACAACTTATATATGTACCTTACAACCTCTGCGGCAGGTTCATCTATAATCCATTGTTTAGGATCATCCGGGGATTTCATATATCCGTATGGTACTGAGGGCGAAACTCTTTCACCTTTATCAGACTTTGATTTCCATACTGCACGAACTTTTTTACTCGTCTGTGCAGCATACCATTCATTAAAGATGTTGTGGAATGGCATCATTTCCGTACCACCGCTTTGAGATGTATCTACATTTTCCTGAATAGCAATAAACCTTATACCAAGTGTCGGATATGTGATTTCAAGATATTTACCAACTTCAAGGTAGTTTCTGCCGAAACGGGATAAGTCTTTTACAACGATTGTTGCAACCTGACCTGCTTCTGCGAGTGTTTGCATTTCCTTGAAGCCACTTCTTTCAAATGTAGTTCCCGATATACCATCGTCAACGAAGAAACGAGGATTCGGTAATTTGTGTTGCCTTGCATGCTGCATCAGGATTTCTTTTTGGTTTGATATACTGTTGCTTTCGCCGTCTATGCCGTCATC
>JAXJXP010000030.1:0-2468 GCA_036307445.1 Clostridia bacterium | reverse complement strand
GAACTGTATGCTATGGTGGAAGAAATGCTGGGTATTCCTGCCGAAAATTGCCGTGACGGCTATGGCTCTACCGAACACTCTGTGCCTTATTTTGAATGCCCCAATCACCACTTTCACATCCCCGTTTACAGCAGAATGTTTATCCGTGATGTTAAAACTCTTGAGCCTTTGCCCTATGGTCAGGCAGGGTTTGCAAACTTTGTTACACCTCATCTTTTAAGTGTACCTGCGGTATCTGTGCTTATGGGTGATATGGCGGTGCTTCACGCTCCCGAGGAATGTGGTTGCGGTATTAAAACACCGTTTATGGAAATTATCGGACGTGCAGGGACAAGCAAAGGCAAAAGCTGTGCGATTACCGCCAGCGAACTTCTGAAGCGATAAAGGGAGGTTTATGAGATGGAAATAATTTTTAAAGGAAAACGTATTGATGTTCCTAAAGAGAGCTGCCTCTATGGAGTGCAAGAAAGCATTATAGAAACCCTTAGCCTTGGCATCCCAGACACAAGAAAGGTTATTGATTCTCTGGATAAACTTGGAAAATTTATTGTATCTGAAGAAGAATTCCTTTTGCCTGAGCTTATGGAGCTTGGCTTTTCCAGAAAAGAAGCTCTTGATATCAAGAAGGAGTCTATTGGCGTTTTATGTGCTGACGAGCTTTTCAGAAAAATTAAGCGTGAGCTCAAGGAGTTTCCCTTTGAGCTTAATCGCCTGAACTCTAGAGAAGAGCAGTTTGAAGGTTGGATGCCACTGGGTGTTCTTGGTCACGTTACAAGCTCCAATGACGCTATGCTGCCTTTCTTCAGCTCTGTTGAAGGTATTCTTACAGGCAACATAAATGTTATAAAAACCGCCAGAGGTGCCCACAAAGTAGCAATGGCTATGGTAGAAAAGCTTTGCGAAATTGATGAAAGCCTATGTCCTTACTTCTACATATTTCCTCTTTCTTCCAAAGACAGCGATATGCTTAGCGATATGTTTTCTCTTTGCAATGCTATTGCAGTCTGGGGTTCTGATTCTGCCACTCAAGGAGTAAGAAAGCTTGCACCAAACGGAGTTAAAATTATTGAGTGGGGCAACCGCATAAGCTTTGCATATTTTACAAAAAACGGCGTTAACAAAGAAAGTCTTGATGGTCTTGCACTTGATGTTTGTGTCAATGACCAACAGGCTTGCAGTGCACCTCAGCTCGTATATTTTGAAACAGAAAGCAAAGAAGAGCTTATAGAATTTTCTGAAAAGCTTTTTAGTGCTCTTAAAGAGGTTTCTGCTACTTTTCCTTTGCATCCAATGACTCAGGCAGAAGAAGCCGAGCTTACCACTCAGACTCAGCTGTGCTATCTTGACGAGATTATGGGTGAAGGCAAGCTTTATGACAATAGAGATTGCCGTTTGTTCGTTAAATTTGACAGTGAGCTTTGTGCTTCTCCTCTTTATCGTACGGTTATTGTAAAGGCAATATCCCGAAAAGAGCTTATTAAATCCTTAAGACCCTTCCGCTCTTATTTGCAGAGTGTAGGCCTTGCTTGCTCAACTGACGAAATCGCCCCTCTTACATCACTGCTTGTTTCAGGCGGTGTCAACAGAATAACCCAGCCCGGCCTTATGATGTCAGGTTATACAGGCGAACCTCACGATGGTGTTTATGCAATGACAAATTATGTTAAGAGAGTTAGCCTCATAAATCATCATCTCCCCAAAGGCAGTATGTCTTTAAGCGAAATGGTTTTACCTCAGACAGAACCTTTTGAGAAGGGTACACCTTTGCTGAAAAAAGATGACTTCCCTCTAAAACGCGAAATTAAAGACACGGGATATCTCCTTTTAAAGAGCGGCGGAAGCTCTGGCAAAGCCAAATATGCACCTCACTCCTATGAGGACGCACAGGTTACCTACGACGAAACCTCCCGTTTCATTATAGCGGCAGGTCTTGACCCTAAAAACGACATTTGTATGAATCTTTTCTATTCGGGAGATTTGTACGGTGGGTTTATAAGTATTTATGAGGCACTGAAAAAAGCGGATATTGTTCAGCTACCTATGACCGCCGAAATGGATATGAAATATGTAGCTGATGAGATTATCGCAAACAATGTAAATGTGCTGGTGGGTATGCCTACATATCTTTTAAGACTTTTCCGTGAACAGGAAGAAGCACTGAAGGCTTACGGCAAAATTCAAAAGCTACTGTATGGCGGTGAGCATTTTGATCCTACCCAGATTAAATACTTAAAAGAACACTTCGGTATAGAGCGTATAGGCTCTCTTGCATACGGTTGTAACGAAATCGGCTCTATGGGATACGCCTGCGAATATTGTGAGGGCAGTATTCATCATGTAGTCGCAAGCAAGCACCTCGAGATTCTTAAACTTGACTGCGACGAGCCTGCAGAAAACGGCGAAATCGGCAGACTTGTGTGGACTCCAAGAGACCAAGAGAATATTAATATTAAACGCTATGAAATAGG
>JAXJXP010000029.1:0-68836 GCA_036307445.1 Clostridia bacterium | reverse complement strand
GCATTGGTGAGTGTAATTCCCGCCTCTTTACACTTTGCAACAATTGCTTTCGCGCAGCCGGGAAGTGAATCAAAGGAAACAAAATAGCCGCCTTTGGGTCTAATCCATTTTCCGATTTCGAGTGAGCCGAGTTTGTTTTCCAAAGTATTACAAACCATCTCAAATTTGGGACGGAGTATATCTGCATGCTTTTTCATATATTTAACAACACCGTCCATATCGCCGTAGAACCTCACGTGGCGGAGCTGATTTAATTTGTCGTGTCCAATAGTCTGTATCGTAAGCTGTTTCTTAATTTCTTCGATGTTTGCAGTTGAAGCTGCTATTGCAGCAACTCCGGAGCCGGGGAAGCTGATTTTTGATGTTGAACAGAACTTGTAAACCATATCAGGATTTCCAGCCTTTGTACAAGCGTCAAGAATTTCTACAAGATAATCCTGATCGTCGTCGTAGAGGTGATGAACGCCGTATGCGTTATCCCAGTAAATTCTAAAGTCTTTTGCGGCGGGTTTTAATGCTGCAAAACGTCTTACAGTTTCATCGGAATATGTGATACCCTGCGGGTTGGAGTATTTAGGAACACACCAGATACCCTTAATTGCGGGGTCGGAAGATACAAGCTCTTCTACCATATCCATATCTGGACCTGTTTCAAGCATAGGTACGTTAATCATTTCAATACCGAAGAATTCTGTAATAGCAAAATGTCTGTCATATCCGGGTACGGGGCAAAGGAACTTAACCTTGTCGAGCTTGCACCAGGGAGTAGAGCCTAAAACACCGTGAGTGAATGAACGTGAAATTGTATCATACATAATGTTAAGGCTTGAGTTTCCATAGATAATTACATTGTCAACCGGAACCTCAATCATATCGGCAAGAAGCGCCTTTGCATCGCTGATACCGCAGAGAACACCATAGTTTCTGCAGTCAACACCATCGCACTTAAGCTCTGATTTGCTTGACAAAACATCCATCATACCCATTGATATATCAAGCTGGTCAGCTGCAGGCTTACCTCTGGACATATCAAGGGAAAGGTTTTTTGCCTTGATTTCGGCAAATTCAGCATCTAATTTATTTTTTTCAGCAGCAAGCTCTGCTGCGGTCATTTCCAAATAAGATTTCATCGGGTAACCTCCGCATAAAAAATTTCATTTAATTATATCACAAAATGTACCAAATTTCAATAAATAATTAAATTTTGTAATATATTACTGACTGGTGGGGAAAATAATTCCTATAGTTTAGATAGTTGCACAAAAAAGTCCCCTTACCTCGTAAAAGAGTTTGTATGCTCATTATATGAAAAGCCGATTGAATTCATAACAGACAATATCTCGTCTATATCAGCGTCCTCGCTTTTTGCAAGCTCATCTAAAGAATTATACGAATCCCTTAATTTTGTATTTAGGTAACTCATAAGTATAAAAGGGTCCTTAGGTAGCATAATTATCATCTCCATTTCCTGATAATTATAACATTATATATGAGTAATTACAAGAAAAAGATTAACTTATTGTACAAAACATAGAAAAGAAAAGAATATAAAAAAAATAGATTGACAAAAATATAACAAGTGTGTTAAAATTTTAACAAACAATAAAGATTGTTTAAATTATAAAAGAAAACAGCATATGGAGGGTGTCAATATGGAAAAGAAAAATTACGAAATAGTTGACAGCGTAGACAAGCTTCACCAAAAGATTGCAAGCGTAAAAGAAGCACAGAAAATTTTTGCAACCTTTACACAGGAGCAGGTTGATAAAATTTTTCTTGCTGCTGCAACCGCTGCTAACAAAGCAAGAATTTCACTTGCAAAGATGGCAGTTGAAGAAACAGGTATGGGTGTAGTTGAAGACAAAGTAATCAAAAACCATTATGCTTCAGAATATATCTATAACACATATCGTGAAACTAAAACCTGCGGTGTTCTTGAAGAGGATAAGGCATACGGAATTAGAAGGATTGCAGAGCCGATAGGACTGGTTGCTGCAGTTATTCCTACAACCAATCCTACATCAACAGCTATTTTCAAAACACTAATTGCTTTAAAGACAAGAAACGGTATTATCATCAGCCCGCATCCCAGAGCAAAGAACAGCACTATTGAGGCATCAAGAATTGTGCTTGAAGCTGCAGTAAAAGCTGGTGCTCCTGAGGGAATTATCGGCTGGATTGATGTGCCGAGCTTGGAGATGACAAACACAATAATGGCTGAGGCGGATATTATTCTTGCAACCGGAGGACCGGGAATGGTTAAGGCTGCATATTCGAGCGGAAAGCCTGCTTTAGGTGTTGGTGCAGGTAATACACCTGCAATTATAGATGATACAGCAGATATACTTCTTGCTGTAAATTCTATTATCCATTCAAAGACCTTTGACAATGGTATGATATGTGCATCTGAGCAGTCGGTTATCGTGCTTGATAAGGTTTATAATAAAGTTAAAAAGGAATTTGCTGCACGAGGCTGCTACTTCCTGACTGCTGATGAAACAGAGAAGGTAAGAAAGACTATTATTATAAATGGAGCTTTGAATGCAAAGATTGTTGGTCAACCAGCTTATAAGATTGCGAAGCTTGCAGATGTCGATGTGCCTGAAAATACCAAAATCCTTATCGGCGAGGTTGAGTCGGTAGAGCTTTCAGAGGAATTTGCACACGAAAAGCTTTCACCTGTACTTGCAATGTACAAAGCAAAGACGTTTGAGGATGCAGTAGAAAAAGCTGAGCATCTTATTGCAGATGGCGGATACGGTCATACATCGTCACTTTATATTAACAATGCAACAGAGGACGAGAAAATCGCTCTCTTTGAGGCTAAAATGAAGACCTGCCGTATTCTTATAAACACACCATCATCGCAGGGCGGTATTGGCGACCTTTACAACTTTAAGCTTGCGCCATCTTTGACGCTCGGCTGTGGCTCGTGGGGAGGTAACTCAGTTTCTGAAAATGTTGGTGTAAAGCACCTGTTAAATATCAAAACGGTTGCTGAGAGGAGAGAGAATATGCTTTGGTTCAGAAGTCCCGAAAAGATTTATATAAAGAAAGGCTGTCTGCCTGTTGCACTTGATGAGCTTAAAACAGTTATGGGCAAGAAGAGAGCATTTATCGTAACAGATAACTTCCTCTACCAGAATGGATATACAAAGGCTATAACAGATAAGCTTGACGAAATGGGCATTATGCACACTACATTCTTTAATGTTGAGCCTGACCCGACACTAAAATGTGCAAAAGAGGGTGCAGCTCAAATGACAGCGTTTGCACCTGACTGCATAATTGCACTCGGCGGCGGCTCTGCAATGGACGCAGCAAAGATTATGTGGGTACTCTATGAGCATCCTGATGCAGACTTTATGGATATGGCAATGCGCTTTGTTGATATAAGAAAGCGTATTTATACATTCCCAAAGATGGGCGAAAAGGCATACTTTATTGCAATTCCGACATCTGCAGGTACCGGTTCGGAGGTTACACCTTTTGCGGTTATAACAGACGAGGAAACAGGTGTTAAATACCCACTTGCTGATTATGAACTTTTACCGAATATGGCGATTATTGATACAGATTTGCATATGTCTGCACCAAGAGGGCTTACAGCTGCATCCGGTATTGATGCGGTAACTCACGCTCTTGAAGCATATGCTTCAATGCTTGCGACCGATTATACAGACGGGTTGGCACTTCGTTCGCTTAAGATGGTATTTGAATATCTTCCGAAAGCATATGATAATGGTCTTACAGATATTGAAGCAAGGGAAAAGATGGCAAATGCGGCTACTTTAGCAGGTATGGCATTTGCGAATGCGTTCCTTGGTGTGTGTCATTCGATGGCGCATAAGCTTGGAGCTTTCCACCATTTGCCGCACGGCGTTGCCAATGCACTTATGATTGAAAGTGTTATAAGATTCAATGCATCTGAGGCACCTGTGAAGATGGGAACATTCTCGCAGTATGACCACCCGCACACTCTTGCACGTTATGCAGAGGTTGCAGACTACCTCGGTCTTGGCGGTAAATCGGATAATGAAAAGGTGGAAAACCTTATAAAAGCAATAAATGACCTCAAGGCAAAGGTTGGAATTAAAGCATCTATTAAGGACTACGGCGTAGATGAAGCTGACTTTATGGCAAGACTTGACGAAATGACCGAGCAGGCGTTTGATGACCAGTGCACAGGCGCAAATCCGAGATATCCCTTAATGAGCGAGATTAAAAAGATGTATATTAACGCTTATTACGGCACACCTGAAAATCTGTGAGAGAGAGGAAATTGCTATGAAACTTGATAATATTATTGCAAAGAGAAAGAATAAGACAATTTATCGTGATGGTGATACTGTTGTAAAGGTATTTGACTCGGACTTTTCTAAGGCAGACGTCTTAAATGAAGCACTAAATCAGGCGAGAATAGAGGGAATAGGTCTTAATACTCCCAAAATTCACGCAGTAACGACTATTGACGGCAAGTGGGCGATTGTGTCTGACTATATAAGCGGTAAGACACTTGCTACACTAATGGAAGAAAATCCCGGTAAGTACGACGAATATCTTGAGCTGTTTGTAGATTTGCAGATGAAGGTACATTCAATGACCGCTCCTTCTCTTAACAGCCTTAAGGCGAAGATGGATGCTAAGATTTCACAGACCGATCTTGATGCCACAACGCGCTACGAGCTTCATACAAGACTCAATGCGATGCCTAAGCATAACAAGGTTTGCCACGGTGACTTTAACCCAAGTAACATTATAATAAATAACGACGGAGAGATGTTTATTCTCGACTGGTCGCACGTTACAAGAGGTAATGCATCAGCCGATGTTGCAAGAACATATCTTCTCTTCTGCCTTGAAGGCAAGGAAGACGTGGCAAAAAAGTATCTTGATTTGTTCTGTAAAAAGAGTGATACTGCAAAACAGTATGTACAGAAATGGATGCCAATTGTAGCTGCATCTCAGTCAGTCAAGGGCAAGCCTGAAGAAAGAGAATTCTTACTTTCATGGGTAAATGTAGTAGATTATGAATAAATACAAAAAGACAGACGCTTTGAAAAGAATATTTTCAAAGTGTCTGTCTTCGTTGCTGGCTATTTTCTTGATATCAAGCTTGTAGTATCATCTATTACAGTGAGCTTAACAGAAAATATGCGCCGATTACGAAAGGATTACTTATTTAATCTTGTTTTCGTAATCTTCAATCATCTTCTTAACCATCTGTCCGCCGATTGAACCTGCCTGTCTTGAAGTGAGGTCTCCGTTATAACCCTGCTTCAAATTTACCCCAACTTCATTAGCGGCTTCCATTTTGAAATTTTCCATTGCCTTCTTTGCCTCGGGGACAACAATCTTTGACTTACTCATTTTTCTTCCTCCAAAATTTTTGCACTTTCGCCGTGCTTATTTATAATCGATTTCTGTCGACTACACAGGTATTTTGTGCTGTTTTGATATTTGTATTCAATATAAATTTTGGAAAAAGAAATAAAATTTATTAATAATTGTTCAGGCGGAAAAACGAGTGCGTTAAAGAAATACTCCTTTTATATTATTTATTCAGCTCAGCTAAACCTAATTCCAAAGCCTTAGCAAGCTGGTCGGGGCAGGAGGTGCCGCGCATATTACAATCAGTTCCTTTTAAAAGAGAAATCAGCTCTTTAGCTTCTCTGCCTTCACATAGCTTGGCAACGCCTTGTGTATTGCCGCTGCAACCGCGGGTAAATTGCACGTTGTGAACAATTCCATCCTCAATTTCAAAATCAATTTGTGCCGAACAAACACCTCTTGGTGTAAATGAAAACTTTGCCATAAATCTAATCCGTCCCTTATAATTTCTTTTTTGATTTTATTATATATTATTTCGGATAATTTTTCAAGTCATTATTGACAGAACAAACTAAGTTTTGTATAATTATAGTAATATACATAAAGGAGCTTATGCTATGAAAAAGAATTATAAGTTTTTGGCGTTTGACTTTGGTGCATCAAGCGGCAGAGCAATGCTTGCAACGTTTGACGGAGAAAAAATAACACTTGAGGAGAAGCATAGATTTTCCAATGACCCTGTTGATATTAACGGTTCATTGCATTGGGACGTTCTTCGTCTTTTCTTTGAGATTAAGCAGGGAATATTAAAATGTGCAAATTCGGGCGACAGAGATATCGACTGTATCGGCATTGATACATGGGGTGTTGATTACGGTCTTTTAGATGCTAATGACAAGCTTTTAGGTAATCCTTATCACTATCGTGATACACGTACAGACGGAATGTACGATAAAGCATTTGCAGTTGTACCAAAAGAAGAGATTTATGCAGAAACAGGAATTGCATTTAACTGGTTCAATACTCTGTTCCAGCTTTTGTCTGCTAAGATTTCTAATGATGTAACTTTGGAAAATGCTAAAACAATGCTCTTTATGCCGGACCTTTTCAATTTCTTCTTGACAGGTAAGAAAAAGGTTGAGTACACAATTGCATCGACATCACAGATGTTCGATTCGAGAACACATACTTGGGCAAAGGATTTGCTTGAAAAATTTGACATACCTACTGATATTTTTCCTGAAATGGTATATCCTGGAGAGGTTGTCGGTACTGTTAAGCCAGAGCTTGCAGAAGAGCTTGGCATTGCAGAAGTGCCTGTAATTGCGGTTGCATCACACGATACAGGCTCAGCAGTTGCATCTGTACCTGTTCTTGATGAAAAGGATTTTATCTATATTTCGAGCGGAACATGGTCATTGATGGGTGTAGAGCTTGACACACCTAATGTTTCGGAGGATGCGCTTAACTACAACTATACAAATGAGGGTGGAGTTAATAAGACAATCCGTTTCCTTAAGAGCATAATGGGCTTGTGGCTCATTCAGGAATCACGCAGACAGTGGGATAGAGAAGGCGAGCTTTTGAGCTTTGACGAGCTAGAAAAACAGGCTAATGAGGCTACACCGTTTGCAAGTCTTATTGACCCTGACTATCCGGCATTTCAGACACCTGGTAATATGCCCAGAAGAATCCGTGAATACTGCGAAAAGACAGGACAGAAGGTTCCTGAAACAAAGGGCGAAATTGTTCGTTGTATCGCAGAAAGCCTTGCATTTAAGTACCGTCAGACAATTGAGGGTATGGAGGCTGTTAATGGTAAAAAGTACAACAGTGTTCATATTGTTGGCGGTGGCATTAAGGACAAGATGATTTGCCGCTTTACCGCAAATGCTACTAAGCGAGTTGTTGAAGCAGGTCCGGTTGAGGCGACAAGTATAGGCAATGTTCTTGTTCAGGCAATGGCAGTCGGTGCAATTTCAGATCTTAATGAAGGAAGAAAGGTTGTTAAAAATTCCTTTGATATTGCAAGGTATGAGCCAGAGGATTCACAAGCATGGGATAATGCTTATGCAAAGTGGCTTGAAATAATAAAATAATATAGAATAATTTTTTAGGCTCTCTCATAGTATTACTGTGAGAGAGCTTTTCTTAATATACAAATTTGGAGGATTGAAGAGAAAATGGAAGTGGTTAGAGAGCAGATTACTGCATCGGCTCGTGTGCTTGAGCGGAGTATGAGATGTAACAGTGAATGTAATGTGATAGTACCGGATAGAAATCCGGACATTTTGAAAATACTGCATGTTGATGCAACCTGTTCGATTGTCAAAAAAACTCTGACAAACGGCAGAATAAGCTTTGAGGGTAAGGTTTTTGCTGATGTAATATACCTGCCTGACGGGGAAGATAGTGGTGTTAAAACTTTACCGACAGTTTTTGAATTTAATGACATTATTGATTCTCCTGAGATAAAGGATGATATGTGTATTAAGTTAATGTGCGATATTGAACAACTTGATATAAATCTTATAAATTCAAGAAAGATTTCATTAAAGGCAATAGTTTCTGTGGACTGTGAGTTATTTGAAAACAGAGAAATTGAGTACATAACTTCGGTAAATTCTACAGATGCTGCGTATAAATGTAACGAAGTCAATCTTTATCGAATGCTGACAAACGACGAATGTGAATTTTTAATAAAAGAACAGCTTGAATTGGGGAATTGTCAAAATCTTGAGGTAATAAAGTGTGACGCATCTGTTACTGACAAAGAAGTGCGTATTGCCGGAAATAAAGTAATTGTAAAGGGAATAGTCGCGGTAACAGTACTTTACTGTGATGAAAATAATAGTATAAAGAATACTGATGCAAGGTTTCCTTTTACAGAGGTATTTGAGGTTTCAGGGATTGAGGAAACAGATAGTGTTGAGGTAGGCTGCGTAATTGTAGAAAAAAGTTGCCAGAAAGGAACTGGCTCTAACGGAGAAAATTATATTAACATAGAAATTCTTGTCCGTGCAGAAATTATGGTAAGACGTGATGAAAGGATTTGCTGTCTTTGCGATTGCTACTGCTTTGGTGCAGAAACTAAGTGCAACAGCGATGTGATTAAAACAGAAAGAATTATTACATTGCCGTCAGCTGTAAAAAGCATTAGAGAGGTTATAACAGCCGATTCGCGTATGCCGCAAATTGCGACAGTATATAATGTTGTTGCTAAACCGCGTATTGTATCTACCGAAAAGAATGACAACACTGTAACAGCAAACAGTGTCTTGGATGTATCTGTGCTTTACCTTTCAGACAACAGCGAAAACCCTGTTTGCTGCAGAAAAGCAGAGATACCTGTTATGCATACCTTTGATATAAAGGAAGCGGGGGAGCTAATGATAACCGCTGAGTGCGAACATATAAGCTATACTCTAACAGGTGCCGGAGATGTTGAAATCCGTGCTGCTGTTGAATTTAATACAAGTAACAGGATGGAAAAGGATATAAATATGATAAGAGAAATCGAACGAGGAGAAGAAACCGGAACAAATCAGCTAATAATCTTTTTTGCAAAGGGCGGAGAAAGTGTATGGGAAATTGCAAAGGAATATAAAACAGATCCAACGATGGTAGCAGAGCTTAATAATATTGATGAAGGTCTTCCTGTGGAAAAGGGCAAAAGGCTTATAATTCCTACAATGTAAAACTAAAAGGCAGAACGCACACGTCGTTCTGCCTTTTAATATAAAAGCTATGTACTATTATCCGGTGGTACTAAAGATATAATACCTATCCCATTCTCAAATCAAAGCAGGGATATTACTTATGGTTTTCAAAGCACTCACTGCAGTATACAGGCTTATCATTCTTGGGTAAGAACGGAACCTTGTCAACCTTTCCGCAATCAGCGCAAACAATTTCATAAAATTCTCTTTGTCTTTGTGAGTTCTTGCGAGCCTGGCGGCAATCTTTACAACGCATTGGTTCATTCTGGAAACCTTTCTCTGCATAGAACTCCTGTTCGCCTGCTGTAAAGACAAATTCGTTTCCGCAATCTTTACAAACAAGTGTCTTATCTTCGTACATATTTTTCCCTCACTTTGATTTATTTATAATATTTTCTTCCTGCCTGATGGGACTTGCACCCATATCGTACCACCTGCTTTACTTAAGCTACAGACAGATTTATTCGTCATCCTTGCCAAGAAGGAATAACAGCTTCTTTTTGATCCTTGATATTGCGTTATCAACAGCCTTGGTATTTTTACCAATTAAATTGGCTATATCTTGATAACTCATTCCGTCCAAATAGCAATAAAGAACCTTTAACTCCAGCTTGCTGAGCTTTTTGCTGATTTTAACAGAAACACGTCTTTTGTACTCTTTATCGAGTATAACCGATAACGGCTCGTTAATCTCAGGTGCTGCACTTTCGTGTTCCGATTCCGTGTCCGAAAGAGATATATAGGAATTAAGTGGCAGGTGCTTTTTACGGGTAGATGCTTTGACAGCAGATATAATCTGCCTTTTAATACAGGTTGCCGCAAAAACAGAAAAACAGCACGAAATGTCGGAGTTGAAATCTCGGATAGCTTTGTAAAGGCCAATCATACCCTCCTGAACAATGTCCTCTTTATCTCCACCGTTTACAAAGTAAGATGATGCACATTTATAAACATAATTGCGGTAACGTGCGATAAGGTGGTCTGCTGCGACTTTACTGCCATTTGCTGCAAGTGTTGCTACTTCCTCGTCAGAAAGTCTGCAGAGTTCCTGTTCATTAAGCTTATCCATTCTTCAGCTCCGAATACTCATAATATGATATTTATATCATACCATTATCATAATAATTTGTCAATACTCTGATAAGCAAATTCCACAAAAACAACAGTACATACTGTCGGAATTTGTGGAATTTAACGAAGATTACTTATCCATCATCTTAAGATTTAGTTCCTCTGGAGACTTTGGAGTAGCATATATTGTGTTGTAGTTGTCGTAGATGACCATTCCGGGTTTAGCACCGTTTGGTTTTTTGACATTTTTAATGGTTGTATAGTCAACCGGTACCTGACCTGATTCGCGTGCTTTTGAGTAATATGCGGCAAGCTGTGCCGCTTCAATAAGTGTGTTCTTAGGTACTTGCTTATCAAGACCAAGCTTTATGACAGTATGTGAGCCGTGAATTTTTTTTGTATGAAACCATATGTCCTGATTGTTTGCAAACTTGAGTGTAAGTAAATCATTTTGCAGATTATTCTTGCCGACATATATGTCAAAGCCGTCGCTGGATATAAAGTGATAGGGGATTGAACCTGACTCTTTCTGCTTTTTTCTGTTGTTTGTATGTGATTTTATATACCCTTCCTGTAAAAGTTCTAACCTTATAGCGTTGATATCAGATAAGGTTGTGCAGTTTTCTATAAAGGAAAGTGTACTTTGCAGGTACTCGGTTTCAGTCAAGGTGCTTTCAAGCTGTTTGTTTACCTCGATTTCTGCATTTTTTGCTTTTGTATATCTTTTATAATACTTTTGTGCGTTTTCTGCAGGAGAAAGCTGTGGTGAAAGAGGTATTTTGACAGTAGGTGCGTCAGACTCAAAATAATCGGGTACCTGAGCCTCTGTCATTCCAGGCTTAATCATATATAATGAAGAAGTGATAAGGTCCCCGAAACGCCTGTATTTTTCTTTGTTTTCGGCATCCTTTAATGTCTTTTGCTGAATAATCAGCTTTTTTGATAAACGCTCTAAGTTAGAATTGACAAGCTTCAAAAGGTCTGCTGAACGCTGCTTTAGTCTTTCCTTTGATGCTCGTGTGCTGTAAAAGCACTCAATTGCATCGGCCATTTTAGAAAATGATGTAATTTCGCATGCGCTCTCATATTGTGAAATATCAAATGGTGAAAAGTCAATAATTCTTCCTGTTTCTTTTTCTGTTATAACAACAGGAGAAAACTCGCCATTTGATGCTTTTAACCGATAATGGTTCAAAAGAGTAATTATTTGATTTTTGTCATCAATTGATAGGGTTGACGCCATTGTATCAGTACGGTTTGTAACACGATATATTACCTCTCTTGCAAAAATAGGACTTATACCTGACATTTCTGCCATAAGAGCAGATTGTGCTGTTATAGTGATATCGTCAAAGCTTAAATCAAAATCTCTCTTTGAGTCAAGGAATGGTATTTTATTCTGCGGAGGCGGAGAAAGATAGGTAAGACCGGGTAAAATCTGTCTTACTGAACTTTGAGTAAAGTCTATGTGCCTTGCCGCCTCGATGATCCGGCTATTTTCATCGGTCAGAATTATATTTGCATTTCTGCCTGTAAGCTCAACAATCAGATGCCTTAATACAATATCCCCAAGCTCGTTTCTTGTTTGAACTGTTATATCGATAATACGTTCAAAATCTGGCTGTGAAACAGATATAATTTTGCCGCCCTGAATATGCTTTCTAAGCAGCATACAAAACATCGGTGCTGTTTTGGGATTTTCCTTTCCTGTATCTGTAAAATGAACTCTCGCATTTGACGGACTTGCGCTTATTACAAGCTTAAAGCTGTCGGAAAAAGTGCGGACAGAAACAGTAAGCTCATCACGCTCCGGCTGATGAATTTTATCAATTCTGCCATCGATGAGAGCAGCATTTAATTCTTTTATAAGAGCTGAAACAGCAATACTGTCAAGTGCCATTACTTAATTCTCCTTTTCGATGCAGATATAGCCGCAGGCGTTTGTGCCGACGTGTGCACCAATTGTTGCTCCTATGTTTACGATTCTTTCTTCCGGGACTTCGTACCCTTTGCTTAGAAGATGTTTTACTAAAATTTCTGCATTCTTTCTGTTTTGTGAATAGACAACATAGATGGGGTAGGAAGTATCAAGATTGATTTTGGTGAAGGTGTCGCAAATACTGCGTATACCTTGGCGAATGCTGAGAGCTTTCGAACAAACCTCTACCTTTCCCTTGTCTGATACTTGGATTATAGGTTTGATATTAACCATAGAGCCAACTGTGTATGCGGCTTTGGAAAGTCTGCCGCCCTTGTACAGATACTCTAAGGTGTCCACGCACGCCATTAGCCTGATTTTCCCCTTTAATTGTTCAAGACAATTTGCAATTTCCTTTGCTGATTTACCCTCGTCTCTGAGTTTTGCGGCGTGCTCTACAAGTATACGCTGTCCTGCAGTTGCGTTAAGACTGTCTATAACATAGCACGAGTCGTATTCTACCATATCCTTTACAAGAACGGTTGATTGATAAGTTCCGCTTAATGCCGAAGAGATTGTTATAATAACACATTCGTCGCCCAATGCTTTGAATTTGCATAAGTGCTCCTCTAACTCCATAGGCGATGGCTGTGATGTTTTTGGGAATTCTTCACTTGACACTAAAAGCTCATAAAACTCAGCTTTGGTAATATTTTCGTTTTCTCGGTAATCCTTTTCACCAAAGGTTATGCTCATAGGAACGCAAATTATATTTAATTTTTCAAGCTCGTGCGGCTCAAAATCTGCTGCTGAATCTGTAATAATTTGTACCATTATTGTGCCCTGCCTTTGTAATATAATTTTAAGTGTATTTTTAACTAAAGTTCCTATTTATATTAGCAAATTTTTGAATTTCTGTCAATGTGTGATTGGCAAGAGAATAAAGATTAAATAAAATTGTTCTTGCAAAATTCCAAATCTTGTATTATAATGATGTGAGTGAGCAGGTATCTTTCCACAGACACACATTTGATATTTACTCACAAACAAAACCCGCCGGACTGTTTCGGATAACCCACCCCGAAACAGTCCGTTTTTTGTTAATTTAATGTAAACAAAGAGTAAACTCTATTGATTTATTTTCCAAGCTCGTATAAAATGTTGTTAAAGAAGCTTAAGGAGAATTTCAATGTTTGATTCAATAAGAAAATTTATGATAGGAAGATATGGCTTTGATAAGCTTGGTCAGGCACTTGCAATTACATCGGCTGTTCTTATGATACTGAGCGGTTTTTTTGGAAGTGTATGCATTGCACTTGCGTATACTTTGCTTTTCTGGTGCATTTTCAGAATACTGTCAAAAAACACGGTTTACCGTATGAATGAAAACAGAAAGTATATGGAATTGATGTTCAAAATCAAAGCATATCTGAAAAGAGACAGAAGATACTATCGCTATTTCAAATGCCCTAATTGCCGTAAGGTTACAAAGGTGCCGAAGAAAAAGGGGAAAATAGCAATTAGTTGTCCACATTGCAGATATGAGTTTGTAAAGAAAACCTGATATGGTTTAAGGTGGAGGAACAAATGGAAAATGAACTAAATCTGATAATACCTGAACGAAACCTCCCTAAAGACGGAATTGAGTTGTTTAAAAAGGTCAAGATGTTTGAACAGCTAATGACTATGTACAATTGTGCAATCCGTGAGGTGCAGACAAAGTTCGAGGTTTTGAATGATGACCTGAGTGTAAGATACAGCAGAAATCCGATAGAAATGATTAAGACGAGGATTAAGAGCCCGGAGAGCATTTCGGAAAAACTTAGAAGAAGAGGCCTTGATGTTACAATAGACTCAATTGTAAATAACCTTAATGATGTTGCTGGAGTAAGAATTATATGTGCATTTCTGGACGATATTTATGTTGTTGCAGATATGCTTCTTCGTCAGGATGACATAACACTTATAGAGATAAAGGATTACATTAAAAATCCTAAGCCTAACGGATACAGAAGTTATCATATGATAATTGAAGTCCCTGTTTTCTTTTCGGACAGAAAACAGCAGATACGTGTTGAAGTGCAGTTCCGAACAATAGCAATGGATTTTTGGGCAAGTCTTGAGCATGGTATGAAGTATAAAAAGAATGTGGAAAATGCAAAAGAAATTTTTGCTGAACTGAAAGTCTGTGCTGATACAATATCAGAAACAGACCTTAAAATGATGGATATAAGAAAAAAGATAGATGGAGAAGAGGACTGATTATAAATCGGTCCTTTTTCTGTATAAAAATGTATCTTGTGGTGAAAATACCTAAGAGGTGATTTTATGAGCAGCAGAAAGGGAAAACAAACCTTTGTATTTGACAGACGGCCTGCAATTACGTCATATGCGTCAATTGCCGGTAAAAAGGAAGGAGAAGGGCCGCTTGGGAATTTGTTTGATGTTACATTAACGGATGACACATGGGGAGAAAAGAGCTGGGAGAGAAGTGAGAGCAAGCTACAAAGAGAATGTGTTAAGCTTGTGATTGACAAAAGGGGAATATGCGAAAGCGATATTAACTGTATATTTGCGGGAGATTTGCTTAATCAGTGTGTCGGTGCACACTATGGCTTGAAGGATATGAGAGTGCCGTTTTTTGGCCTGTTTGGTGCTTGCTCGACATTCTGCGAGGGAATGATAATGGCCGCAATGTCGGTTGACTCGGGCTGTAGCGAGCGGAGTATATTTGTAACATCAAGTCATTATTGTTCGGCTGAAAAACAGTTTCGACTGCCGCTCAATTATGGTGGTCAGCGTTCTCCGACAGCTCAGTGGACAGTTACAGCATCCGGTGCCTGTCTTGTTGAAGAGGGTGACGGAGTTAGGATTTTGGGAGCTACACCGGGCAGAATTGTTGATATGGGAATTTCGGATGCATCAAATATGGGTACTGCAATGGCACCTGCGGCTGCTGATACTCTAACGGCGCTATTCAAGGATACGGGCACAAATCCTGATGACTATGACTTAATCCTGAGCGGTGATTTGGGGGTGGTTGGCTCGGATATTCTCTGTGATTTAATGCTTGAAAACGGCTTTGATATAAAGAAAAAACACAAAGATTGCGGTTGTCTGATATTTAATATTAAAGAGCAGGACGTGCACGCCGGCGGCAGCGGATGCGGTTGTATTGCAAGCGTTTTTTGTGCAGATACTATTAAAAAGCTGCAAGCTGGAAAGATTAAAAAGATGATTTTGATGGCAACCGGCGCTCTTATGAATACGCAGGCAATAAATCAGGGAGAGTCAATTCCATCTGTTGCGCACGCATTAATATTAGAAGGAGTAAAATAATATGAATTTTTTAAAGGCCTTTATAGTGGGTGGTCTTATATGTGTAATAGGACAGATTCTAATTGACAAAACAAAGCTTACTCCTGCACGAATACTTGTATCTTACGTTGTGGCTGGAGTCTTTCTCGAACTTATCGGAGTTTATGAATATATTGTTGATTTTGCCGGAGCAGGAGCGACTGTACCTCTTACAGGTTTTGGATATAATCTTTGCAAAGGAGTATTTCGTGCGGTTTCGGATAAAGGTCTGATGGGTGTACTTTGCGGCGGCTTTGAAGCATGTGGAACAGGACTTGGCGCTGCGGTTATTCTCGGGCTTCTGTCAGCAATTATATTTAAACCAAAAGCACGAAGTTGAAATTGAAAGGACCACATTTGTGGCCTTTTTTTGTTGGGTGATTTTTATCTATTAACTTGACAATAAAATTGAATTGTAATATAATTTATGTATTGATTTATAAATTGTAAACAACTAAGGAGTTAATAGATGTATAAAATAATAGGTGTCAGATTTAAGAAGGTGGGTAAGGTATATCACTTTGACCCTGCGGGAGTTGAGGTTAATGTAGGTGATTCGGTAATAGTTGAAACCTCTCGCGGTGTTGAAATGGGTGAGGTTGTTGTCGGAGAACATAATGCTGATGACAGTGTGATTAAAAAACCGTTAAGACCGGTTATTCGTATAGCTACTGAGGAAGATTTTCGTATTGTTGAAGAAAACAAGAAGAAAGAGGCAGAGGCTTTTAAGCTCTGTAACGAAAAGATTGCAAAGCACGGGCTTGAAATGAAGCTTGTCGAAGTTGAGTACACATTTGATAATTCTAAAATTTTGTTCTACTTTACTGCAGACGGACGTATAGATTTTCGTGAACTTGTAAAAGAGCTTGCAAATGTTTACCGTACGCGAATAGAGCTTCGCCAGATAGGTGCACGAGATGAATCCAAGACCTTGGGAAGTATTGGTATTTGCGGAAGAGGTCTTTGCTGTGCACAGTTTTTGGGTGAGTTTGAGCCTGTTTCAATTAAGATGGCAAAGGAACAGGGACTGTCCCTTAATCCTACCAAGATTTCAGGCTCTTGTGGCAGACTTATGTGCTGTCTTAAGTTTGAACAGGACACTTATGAAGAGCTTTTGAAGGTTACACCTCGTCAGGGCGCTGTTGTTGAAACGCCCGAGGGGGTCGGTACAGTAGAATATGTCAGTCTTCTTAAAGGTCAGCTTAAGGTTGGTATAGAAAATGATAAGGAAAAAATTCACAGAGATTATTCTGTAGATGAAGTCAAGGTCATTAAAAAGCCTAAGATTGACCGTGTTTCTGAAAAAAATGACGAAGAATTGCTAAAAAACCTTGAAGAATAAATGTATTTGTGTTACAATAGAGTTTGAATATAATTATGCAGCATAGCTGCTATTATATGTTTTTAGGATTAAACGCGTTTAACGAAACTGTTCGGGCAGCGTGGTATTGATAAGGAGGTGTTTCCGAATGGCATACAAAATCAGTGATGATTGCATCAACTGTGGTGCATGTGCGGGTGCTTGTCCCGTAGGCGCAATCAGCGAAGGAGATGCAAAATACGTTATTGATGAGGGTACTTGCATCGATTGCGGTGCATGTGCAGGTGTTTGTCCGGTAGGTGCTCCTCAGGCGTAATCGTATAACGAATTACAGCACAACATTCGCTTATTTTAGTGTTTGTTGTGCTGTTTTTTTGTCTTATATGTCAAAATGAATAATTTACATTGATTAAGTATACAATATTTTGACATTTGAAACGAATTGCTATAAATCTTAACACAATATATTGACAAAAAACAGATGTAATGATATTATATATGTACCGAGTATATCGGTAAATGTATAACACACAGAGAGGGGCAGGAAGTATGAGAAGAGATATGGCACACGAATGGCAAGGCTTTGTGCCCGGTGCATGGTGTGATGATATAAATGTCAGAGATTTTATTCTCACAAACTATACACAGTATGATGGTGGTGAGGAGTTTCTTGCTCAGCCCACCGAAGCTACCACAAAGCTTTGGGGAATGGTTACTGAGCTGTCAAAGAAGGAACGTGAAGCTGGCGGTGTTCTTGATATGGACACAGATATTGTTTCGACTATTACATCTCACAAAGCAGGGTATCTTGATAAATCACTTGAAAAAATAGTTGGTTTTCAGACAGATAAGCCTTTTAAACGTTCGTTGCAACCTTTTGGCGGAATAAGAATGGCACAAAATGCTTGCAAGGAAAACGGTTACGAGGTAGATCCTGAAATAGTAGAAATTTTTACTAAATACAGAAAAACACATAATCAGGGAGTATTTGATGTTTATACACCTGAAATGCGTCTTGCCAGAAAGTCAGCAATTATAACGGGCCTGCCTGATGCATATGGCAGAGGCAGAATTATTGGCGATTATCGCCGAGTTGCTCTTTATGGTGTTGACAGACTTAAAGAGGATAAGAAGCATCAGCTTGATACATCGCTTGTGCGTATGACAGCGAAGAATATGCAACTTCGTGAGGAGCTTACAGAGCAGCTCAGAGCTTTGGACGAGCTTTGTGAGCTTGGCAGGATTTACGGCTATGATATTTCCCGTCCTGCTCAAACTGCACAGGAAGCAATTCAGTGGCTCTATTTTGGCTACCTTGCTGCAGTTAAAGAGCAAAACGGAGCAGCGATGAGCTTGGGAAGAACATCTACTTTCCTTGATATTTACATTGAACGAGATTTAAAGAATGGTATTATTACCGAACAGCAGGCTCAGGAGTATATCGACCACTTTATTATGAAGCTGCGTCTTATCAAATTTGCAAGAACTCCTGAGTATAATGAGCTTTTCTCAGGCGACCCGACCTGGGTAACAGAGTCAATAGCAGGTGTAGGTATCGACGGCAGACCTCTTGTAACAAAGAACTCCTTTAGATATCTTCATACTCTTGAAAATCTTGGCACAGCACCAGAACCCAATATGACTGTATTGTGGTCAGTGAATTTACCGAGAAAGTTTAAAGAATACTGCGCTAAGATGTCAATTAAGACATCATCTATACAATATGAAAATGACGACTTGATGAGGGTTACGCATGGTGATGACTATGCAATTGCTTGCTGTGTTTCTTCTATGAGAGTGGGAAAAGAGATGCAGTTCTTCGGAGCAAGAGCAAATCTTGCCAAGTGTCTCTTGTATGCTATCAACGGCGGTGTTGATGAAAGACTAAAAATTCAGGTTGGACCTAAATACCGTGCTGTTCAGGGTGATTATCTCCACTTTGACGATGTTATGGAAAAATACGATGCTATGATGGAATGGCTTGCAGGTTTGTATGTAAATACGCTCAATGTCATTCACTATATGCACGATAAGTATGCTTATGAACGTATTCAGATGGCGCTCCATGACCGTGATGTTAAGAGATATTTTGCAACAGGTATTGCAGGCTTGTCGGTTGTTGCTGACAGTTTGAGTGCAATTAAGTATGCAAAGGTTAAATGTGTCCGTGATGAAAACGGCATTGTTATTGATTACGATATTGAAGGAGATTTTCCGAAGTACGGCAATAATGATGATAGAGTTGACGAGCTTGCTGTCGATATAGTTGAACGCTTTATGGATAAAATACGTAAGCATCATACCTACCGCGACGGTGTACCTACAATGTCCATACTTACTATTACATCAAATGTTGTATATGGCAAAAAGACGGGTAACACTCCTGACGGCAGAAAGGAAGGCGTGCCTCTTGCTCCGGGAGCAAATCCGATGCATGGTCGTGATACGCACGGTGCAGTAGCATCTCTTGCATCAGTTGCAAAGCTGCCGTTTGACGATGCACAGGACGGTATTTCAAATACTTTCTCAATTATTCCCGGTGCGCTCGGTAAGGATGATACGACATTTTCGGGAGAGTTTGACCTTGACAAGCTTAAGGAAGAATAATTATGGAAAAGGATTATGAAAAGCTTGTTGATATGATTGATAATTGCATAAAAAAGGGCAGCGGTCATATCAATGTAAAGACAGGAGAAATCAGTAATGTAGAAAACTGCGCCTCTTGCTCGTTAGAGGGCGGTGCGTGCAGTGTGCCGACATTGCATAAGGATATTGATGATAAATAACGAAAGGATGGTTTTTTTATGGCAACTCAGCAGGTTGATAATCTTGTATCATTGCTTGACGGATATGCAAAACAGGGCGGACATCATCTGAATGTTAATGTGTTCACAAGAGAAACACTTCTTGATGCACAGAAACATCCGGAAAAATATCCGCAGCTTACAGTTCGTGTGTCGGGTTATGCTGTGAACTTTATAAAGCTTACAAAAGAGCAGCAGGATGATGTTATTTCAAGAACATTTCATGCTAATATATAAAATAGACGGTACGGACATTCCCGTACCGTCTATTTTATATATAATTTAAAAACCGATTGAAATATGGAAAAAAATGGTGTATAATATATTTAAATATATGAATAGGAGGAAAAAGTAATGGGTTATAAAGAAAATTATGAAAGATGGATAAACAGGGAAGAGCTAAGCGCTGAGGAAAAAGCTGAGCTTATGGCAATTGCAGATGATGAAAAAGAGATTGAAGAAAGATTTTACCGTGAGCTTGAGTTTGGTACTGCGGGTATGCGCGGTATACTCGGTATGGGTACTAACAGAATAAACATATATAACGTTCGTCAGGCGAGTCAGGGAGTTGCTCAATACGTCAATGTCGAAGGTGAAGAGGCTAAAAAAGCAGGCGTACTTATTGGTTATGACACAAGAAACTTTTCAAGAGTATTTGCTGAAGAAACTGCCAGAGTGCTTTGTGCCAACGGAATAAGAACATATTTGTTCCCTAAAGTACATTCGGTACCCGAGGTATCCTTTGGTATAAGAGAGCTTGGTTGCGCAGCGGGCGTAATGATAACAGCAAGCCATAATCCTAAGGAATATAACGGATATAAGGTTTACGGTCCTGATGGCGGACAGCTTCCGCCTGAGGCAGCTAAGACTGTTATTGATGCAATATCCGCTTGTGATGTGTTTGACGGAGTGAAGATAGTAACACTTGATGAAGCATTTGAGTCAGGACTACTTACATATACAGACGATGCACTTGATGAAAAGTTTATCACAACCGTAATGAAACAGCAGATTAAACCTGATGCTATTCATCAGGTTGCTGACACAATGCGCCTTGTTTACACTCCGTTCCACGGAACAGGCTCAAGGCCGATTAAAGAGGTTTTAAAGAGAATTGGATTTAAAAATGTTATTGTTGTAGAAGAGCAGGACACAGAGGACGGCAACTTCCCGACGGTAAAATCGCCTAATCCTGAAAATAAAGAAGGCTTTACAAGAGCGATTGAGCTTGCAAAGGAAAATGATGTTGATTTGATTATCGGCACCGACCCCGATTGCGACAGAGTGGGAATAGTTGTTCGAGATGCTGAGGGTGAATACAGAACGCTTACCGGAAACCAGACTGGAGCACTTCTTGTCGAGTATATTCTACGTGCAAAAGAGGAAAACGGCACACTTCCTGCAAATGGTGTAGTTATAAAGACTATTGTTACAACAGAGCTTGCCGCTGCTATTGCAAAGGCTTATAACACCGAAATAATGAATGTTTTGACAGGCTTCAAGTATATTGGTGAAAAGATGACAGCCTTTGAAGAAACAGGCTCACACACATACCTTATCGGCTTTGAGGAAAGCTACGGCTATCTTGTCGGAACACACACAAGGGATAAAGACGGTGTAGTTGCAACTATGCTTATTGCCGAAATGGCAGCATATTATAAAACCAAGGGTATGTCTCCGTATGAAGCATTGCAGAATATATATAAGAAGTACGGCTATTTTGTAGAAAGAACAATTTCTATAACGATGCCGGGTAAGGACGGAATGGAAAAGATGGCAGAGCTTCTTGCAAATCTCCGCAAAACTCCGATTACTTCTGCTTTTGGTATGGATGTAACCTCTGTTACAGATTACCAGAACGATGACACAGGACTTCCTAAATCAGACGTATTAAGCTATCGCTTATCTGACGGAAAGACATATTTCATTGTAAGACCGTCAGGTACAGAGCCGAAAATCAAAATTTATCTTGGCACTTCTGCTGACAGTTATGAATACGCAGATAAGATGATTGATGATGTTCTTGCAGATGTAAAGAAACAACTTGGATTATAAAAATAAGAACACTTCACTTGATGTGAAGTGTTCTTTTGCGTTATTCCTCTTCAAAGGCATCTTTGCCAAGACCGCATACGGGACAAACATAACCTTCAGGGACGTCTTCCCAAGCAGTACCTGCTGCGATACCGTTTTCCGGCTCGCCCTTTTCGGGGTCATAAACATATCCGCACGGACATACATATTTTTTCATATATAAACATCTCCTTTTATATAATTATAACACTAATGAAGGTGGAGTATACATTCTTGCGGCATATTCGCTGTCGAGAGAATATAATCCTTTTGAATCGTTGCCGAAAAGCTCCATCTTTTTAATCATATCATCTGCGTTCTTTTCCTCTTCAAGCTGCTCTTTTACGAACCAGTCCAAAAACTGCATTGTTCTGAAATCCTTAACGTCATATGCTGCAGCGTAAATATCGTTTATAAGGCTGGTTACATACTGCTCGTGTTCAAAACCGAATTTTAATGGATCCATAAGGATTTTCAATTCTTTATCAGGCTTTGCAACGGTATCTAAAGTTACACTTTCGCCGTTATTCTGCAGATATTTGAGAAACAGCATTGCATGGTCTCTTTCTTCTTGAGCCTGAATCATATACCAGTTTGAGAAACCATCAAGTCCTTGAGCCTCGTAGAAAATCGAGAAATCAAGATATAAATAAGCAGAATATAGCTCTTTGTTGACTTGTTCGTTAATTAGTTTTGCTACCTTTTTATCTAACATAAAATCACCTCATTTAGATTGAGGCGGTTTTGATAAACCGCCTCAAATATATTTAATTAGAAATATCTCTTCAAAAGTCCCTCTAAGCCTTTGCCGTGACGAGCTTCGTCTCTTGCCATTTCGTGAACTGTATCGTGGATTGCATCCAAGCCGTTTTTCTTAGCGCAAACAGCGAGGTCAAACTTACCCTTTGTAGCACCATATTCGCAGTCAACTCTCCATCTGAGATTATCCTTTGTTGTAGCCTTCATATTCGGCTCTAAATCCTCACCTAAAAGCTCTGCAAACTTAGCTGCGTGTTCTGCTTCTTCGTAGGCTGCCTTTTCCCAGTAAAGACCGATTTCCGGATAGCCCTCTCTGTGAGCAATTCTTGCCATACAGAGATACATACCTACCTCTGCACACTCGCCATTGAAGTTAGCCATAAGCTGGTCAAATATAAACTTCTTATCTTCATCGCTGATATCGGGGTTGTTCTTTACAGTCTTGCCGTAAACTCCGTACTCGTGCTGGGCAGCTAGAGCAGCGCCCTCTTCCATAACAGTGAACTTAGCACCGGGAACACCGCAAAGTGGACATTTCTCGGGTGCAGAATCACCCTCGTGAACATAACCGCAAACAGGACATACAAACTTTTTCATAATCTTTTCCTCCAAAATTAAATATTTTTTTATGAGCATAGCTCTGGTTTACAATTTTTGCATTTGCCGAAGAAAACCAACTGATGATGCTCGGAAGAGAACCCATCAGGGATTACCTCGTCAAATTGCAACGGCGGCATATCAAGGTCGATAACCTTTCTGCAAGAGTCGCAGAAGAAATGGTAATGGTCGCTGGTATCTGCGTCATAGTGGTCGAAGCCGTCGCCGACATCTATTCTGACAACTAATCCCTGTTCCTCAAAAAGCTTCAAATTCCTATAGATTGTCGCCAGACCTATGTTGGGAAAATCTTTTTTTAGCTCTGAGAATAGCCAGTCGGCCGTCGGATGCAGCTTCGTTGACTGCAGAAGAGCGAGAATCGCCTCTCTTTGCCTGGAGTGCCGTGAGTGATTATTCATCACATCACCTCCCTTGCATTCGTAAATGATAATCATTATCATTTATGATTTTATTATAACATAAATAATTGAGTTGTCAATACTTTTTTTAAAAAAATCTTATAAAATTTTTCTTACAATATTATATAATAAAATATATGCCTAAATTTATAAAAAAATTGTCGTAATTTACGATTTTTTTTCGTAGGTATTGATTATTGGAAAATTTGTGGTATAATTAACAATGTAGGAATTTGCATAGAAGTCTAAAGATTGCTATGTATATAACGAAAGGAGAATTTGAATGAAATATTCAAGCGAAGTCGAAGCAATGTGTCCGCTTAAAAAGGGCGCATATCACGGTCCGGCTCCCATCCCTCAGGAGGGAAGATGGACACAAGCAAAGGTTATCAGCGATATATCCGGTCTTACACACGGTATAGGCTGGTGTGCACCGCAGCAGGGTACATGTAAGCTTACACTTAATGTTAAAGAGGGTGTTATTCAGGAGGCTCTTGTTGAGACTGTTGGATGTTCAGGTATGACACACTCAGCTGCAATGGCTGCAGAAATTCTTATTGGAAAGACACTTTTAGAGGCACTTAATACAGACCTTGTATGTGATGCTATCAACACAGCTATGAGAGAATTGTTCCTTCAGATTGTTTACGGTCGTACACAGACTGCATTCTCAGAGGACGGTCTGCCCATCGGTGCAGGACTTGAAGACCTTGGCAAAGGACTTCGTTCACAGGTTGGTACTACATATGCAACACTTGAAAAGGGTCCCCGTTACCTTGAGCTTGCTGAAGGTTATATTACAAAGATTGCTGTTGACGATAATGACGAGATTATCGGCTACAAGTTTGTTCACCTCGGCAAGATGATGGAAATGATTGCTAAGGGTATGGACGCAAACGAGGCACTCGAGAAGGCAAGCGGTCAGTACGGTAGGGTTGACGATGCTGCAAAGCTCTTAGACCCCAGACATGAATAAGGAGGTAACGCATAATGGCACTGTTTGAAAGTTATGAAAGAAGAATAGACCAAATCAATGCGGAGCTTGCTAAACACGGCATTTCCTCCATTGAAGAGGCTAAGAAAATCTGCGATGACGCAGGAGTAGATGCTTATGGTATCGTAAAGAGCATTCAGCCGATTTGTTTCGAGAATGCTTGCTGGGCTTACACTGTAGGTGCAGCTATTGCTATTAAGGAAAATTGCAAGAAGGCTGCTGACGCTGCTGAGAAAATTGGTTTGGGACTTCAGTCCTTCTGTATCCCCGGCTCGGTTGCTGACGACAGAAAGGTTGGTATCGGCCACGGTAACCTCGGCGCAATGCTTCTAAGAGAAGAAACAAAGTGCTTTGCATTCCTTGCAGGTCACGAGTCATTTGCTGCTGCAGAGGGCGCTATCGGTCTTGCACGTTCAGCTAACAAAGCAAGAAAAGAAGATTTGAGAGTTATTCTTAACGGTCTTGGTAAGGATGCTGCTCAGATTATCTCAAGAATTAACGGCTTTACCTATGTTCAGACACAGTTTGACTATTCAACAGGTAAGGTTTCAGTAGTTAAGGAAACAGCATACTCAAATGGTGAGAGAGCAAAGGTTCGTTGCTACGGTGCTGACGATGTTCGTGAGGGTGTTGCAATAATGCATCTTGAGGGCGTTGACGTTTCTATCACAGGTAACTCAACAAACCCGACACGTTTCCAGCATCCTGTTGCAGGTACATACAAGAAGGAATGTATCGAGCAGGGTAAGAAGTACTTCTCAGTTGCATCAGGCGGCGGTACAGGACGTACACTTCACCCCGATAATATGGCTGCAGGTCCGGCTTCTTACGGTATGACAGATACAATGGGAAGAATGCACTCAGACGCACAGTTTGCAGGTTCTTCATCAGTTCCCGCTCACGTTGAAATGATGGGACTTATCGGCGCAGGTAACAACCCGATGGTTGGTATGACTGTTGCTATTGCGGTTGCAGTTGAAGAAGCACTTAATAAATAATATCAATTTAATAATTGTAGGGACCGGACTCCTGGACGGTCCGTTAATCGCGGGACGTTCGTGAACGTCACACTATGATATTTCGACAAAATATGACACATTATTTAATGAAAATTTTATAATGTGTCTATTTTTGTGTTGATTTAAGATATTTCCTGTGTTATAATGTAAACAACCACAAATCTTATACGATTTTTATGTTCCTTAATTTTTTAATAGGTTCTTATTTTTGTGGCTTTTTAGTAATTAGCATAATGTGTTTGTAAAAAACGTAGGCTAAAATATGTGCTAGTTACTAGAATGTAAGGAACAGTCGTATTCGGATGAGATTTGTGGTGAATTTAATCTGAGCCTCGTTTTTTGGCGTGGTGCAGATTTGTGCCACGCTTTTTTAATTGTGTGTGCTTTTTTGAAAGGAGAAACATTATGGCAGACTACAAGGAAATGTATCTTGAGCTTTTTAATAAGGTAACAGACGTGATTGAGGAGTTGAGAAATGTACAGCTTCAAATGGAAGAAAAGTTTGTGAACGAAGAAAATATTGAAGAATAAAAATACTAAATTGTTTGTAGCGGTCGATGTGGGCATCGACCACTACGTTTTTTTAACCTTTCAAACCTTGACATTACATATGTTTGGTGGTAAAATTGATTTTTGGAAAAGGGGGATATACATAATGAAATTAAACAAATTACAGCCCAAACTGTTTTCGTGTATGAAAACATATTCAAAGGAACAGTGTATAAAGGATATTATATCTGGTATAATTGTCGCAATAATTGCTCTGCCTTTATCTATTGCACTTGCACTTGCATCGGGAGTTGGTCCTGAGCAGGGATTATATACAGCAATAGTTGCGGGCTTTGTTATATCATTTTTAGGCGGTAGCCGTGTCCAGATTGCAGGTCCTACGGCAGCTTTTGCATCGATAGTAGCCGGAATTATTGCAGCAAACGGATTTGATGGATTAATTGTTGCAACCGTGCTGGCAGGTATAATACTAATTGTAATGGGATTTTTGGGCTTTGGTAATCTTATAAAGTTTATACCGAGAACTATTACTGTTGGTTTTACGTCAGGTATTGCAGTTACTATTGCGATAGGGCAGATAAAAGACTTTTTAGGCCTTACCTTTACGCACTCACCTGTAGAAACTATGGAAAAGGCGGCTGAGGTTGTAAACACCATTGATACACTTAACTGGCAGGCAGCCTTGATTGGACTTTTGGCTCTTGCTATTATGATTGTAGTGCCAAAGTTTCTTAAGAAGGTACCACCGTCAATTATTGCTATAGTTGTCTGTTCGGCTGTTGTAAAGCTCGGTAATTTGAATGTCCTCACAATCGGAGACTTATATCAGATTTCAAGTGCGTTGCCGAAATTTTCGATGCCTGCTATTTCGCTTGGTACTGTAACGGCGGTTCTTCCCGATGCGTTCACAATTGCTGTTCTTGCTGCAGTAGAGTCGCTTCTATCTTGTGTGGTTGCTGATGGTATGATAGGAAGCAGACATAACTCTAATATGGAGCTTGTTGCACAGGGTGCAGGTAATATTTGTTCAGCACTTTTCGGCGGTATTCCTGCGACAGGTGCTATTGCAAGAACTGCTGCTAATATTAAAAACGGCGGTAGAACACCGATTGCGGGTATGGTGCACGCTGTTGTATTGCTCGTTGTGCTTGTTTCGCTGATGCCGTATGCGTCGATTATTCCGATGCCGGTTATTGCGGCAATATTATTTATTGTTGCGTATAATATGAGCGAGTGGCGTGAGTTTGCAGCAATTGTAAAGACAATGCCTAAGAGTGATATATTTGTGCTTGTTGTAACCTTCATATTGACAGTTGTCTTTGACTTGGTTGTTGCGATTATTGTTGGATTTGTGCTTGCTACCGTACTCTTTATGAAGAGAATGGCTGATGTAACAGATGTTCACGGATGGATAAGCGAGGAAGAAGCAAGGGATATCAGATTTAAGAAAATTCCTGAGAATACATATGTTTACGAAATTACAGGACCGCTTTTCTTTGGTGCTGCCGACAAGATTGCAGAGCTTATAAATGATGCCAAAAAGGGCGCTGTTATTGTCAGAATGAGAAGTGTACCTGCGATTGACGCTACAGGACTTCATAGCTTTAACAGAATTATTAAGTCGTGTAAGAAAAAGGGTATTACACTCATTATGTCCCACGTAAATGAGCAGCCGATGAAAGCATTTGTCAAGTCGGGTATGTATGAAACAATTGGTGCAGAAAACTTCTGCTCTAATATTGATGAGGCTCTTGAAAGAGCAAGTAATATTTAAAAATTATGCGGTATGAGGAAAAAACATCCTCATACCGCAAAAAAATAAGAAATTTTTTTAAAAAAGTTATAAAAAAGTGTTGACAACACATAATAAATGTGGTATTATATAGAAGTTGTCAGTGAGATATGCGTGATTAGCTCAGTTGGTAGAGCACCTGACTCTTAATCAGGGTGTCCAGGGTTCGAGCCCCTGATCGCGTACCAAAAACTGAAAGATACCGAAGGTGTCTTTCAGTTTTTTTATTGCGAAAGGGCGAGAACCCGAAGGGTGAGATCGCGGAGCCACCAAGAAGACGAGCGAAGCGAAGTGTGATTGGAAAAGGCGGAGCATACAAGCGAGGACAAAGTCCGAGTCGTAGCCCCTGATCGCGTACCAAAAACTGAAAGATACCGAAGGTGTCTTTCAGTTTTTTTTGTTGTTTCTACACCTGATTTATATAATAAACAAATAACTGTACATAATATATTTAACAATATGGAGGAGAGAATATGTGTACAGCTATTACTTATAAAACAGAAGAAAACTATTTTGGAAGAAATCTTGATTTAGAGTACTCGTATAATGAAACTGTTACTATCACACCGAGAAACTTTCCGCTAAAGTTTAGGCATAATCAGACGATGGTAAATCATTACGCAATTATCGGAATGGCATATGTGGTAAATGACTATCCTTTATATTATGATGCTATTAATGAAAAAGGTGTTGGAATAGCAGGACTTAATTTCCCTGATAATGCAGACTACAAAGAGATAACTAATGGTAAAGACAATATTTCTTCATTTGAGTTTATACCATGGGTGCTTGGCAGATGCAAAAATTTGACCGAGGTAAAAGAACTGATAGAGAATGTTGTAATAACTAATGAAGCTTTCAGTAAAGAATTACTACCAACACCACTGCATTGGATGATTTGTCACAATAATAAGTCGATAGTAGTTGAGCAGGAAAAAAGTGGGCTGAAGGTTTACGACAATCCTGTTGGCATACTGACTAACAACCCGTCATTTAAATATCAGTTGTTTTGGCTTAATAACTATCTTAATGTTACAAGCAATGAAGCTAATAACCGTTTTTGCGAAAGTATTTCACTTGAGCCTTACAGCAATGGTATGGGAGGGATTGGTTTGCCTGGAGATTTATCATCTGCGTCAAGGTTTGTAAGAGCTTCTTTTGTTAAATTGAACTCAACGTCAGGTGTTAGTGAGAAAGAAAGTATAAGTCAATGCTTTCATATACTTTCATCAGTAGAACAGCAAAGAGGCAGTGTATATCTTGATGGCAAATATGAAATTACTGTGTATTCTTCTTGCTGTAATCTTGACAAGGGTATATATTATTACAAAACATATGAAAATCACCGGATTTCTGCCGTTGATATGAATAAAGAAAATCTTGAATCTGATGCATTGATAAGTTATCCGCTCGTAACAGGTGAACAAATCCTTTATATTAACTGAGGTATATTACAAATAGATTTGGAAATAATTAATATAAAACAGTATAAAGGAGTAGTTGTTATGATAGAGCAGGATTCAATAAGGCTTTTGCGTGAATGCGACGCAGGAGTGAAAATGGGCATTTCTTCAATTGAGGATGTATTAGGGAATGTTGAAAGCGGAGAGTTTGAAAAGCTTTTGACCGATTGTAAAAATGAACACGAAAAGCTCGACAGCGAAATTCAGGAGCTTCTGGATAAGTATCAGGATGAAGGCAAAGAGCCTGCAGCCATCGCTAAAAGTATGTCTTGGATGAAAACCAACATCAAACTTGCAATGAATGATTCTGATAATACAATTGCTGATTTGATGACAGATGGATGTAATATGGGTGTTAAATCTCTTAACAAATATTTAAATGAATATGAGGCTGCTGACGAGGTGTCAAAAGACATATGCAAGCGTCTTATTAACCTTGAAGAAAAGCTTGCAGTAGATATTAGAAAATTCTTATAATATTTTAATCAAAGACAGATACTTAGTTATCTGTTTTTGTTATATTGTCCAAAAAAATAAAAGAAAACAGTTTTTTAATTTAGGAGACAAATAAATTTTAATATTATTGCTTATACATATTTACTTAAGGTGTTTTATATGATATAATATGAATGTGCAATAATTGAATATAGGAGGAATTGGTATGAAGAAGGTTCTGTTGTCGATTTTAGTTATGATATGTATGTTTTCAGTTTGTGCTTGTAATAACGATACAGCAGTAGAGAATAAGACTGAAATTTGTGCTTTTGTAAAAGAGATTAAAGATAATGTAATTGTTGTTGATATCGCTGAATGTGTTACTGCTGAGGACACAGAAAGAATAGCTGAACTCAAGTTAACAGACTTTGATATGGTAAATGGATATTACATAAATAATACTGAAGTTGTATTAGAAGAGTACACATTAACCCAAGAAACTGTTTACAATTTTATTGATTGGAAAAATGATTTTGTAGAAGACGGTAATAGTAGAGAGTTTTCTACTACAAATAAGGAAGATTTTATTAAATATCTAAATGCTTACGAAAATTCTCAGCCGAAAATGCCATTTTTCTTTGATATAGCTGATAATGAGGTAATAAGTATTACAGAGAAAATTATGATGTAAATTTTGTTTTTTAGAGTGCGGATTTTGAACTGCACTCTATTTTTGACAATAATTTTTTAGTTCTTTCATTGACTTCATTTCACATTTTGATATTTATTCCCGTTTTCACCGTGATGTATTGTCTTTTGGTTGACAAAATATATTTGTTGTTATATACTCAAATTATAAAATTTTGAAATTAAGAATATATCAAAAATGTGATACAATGGAGAATGGTTTAGGTAAATTGTTGTCGGCATCGGTGTCGCTTTGCCGTATAAAAATATAAAAAGCAGGTTTAAAACAATGAGGAAAGAATATAAAATATTACTTAATATAGCAGGAAGTGCGATTTTATCGTTCGGACTCTTTAATGTGCATTCACTTTCGGGAGTAACTGAGGGGGGATTTCTTGGATTAACCCTTCTTTTGAGGTATTGGTTTAATATTTCACCTGCCGTTTCCGGATTTGTATTGAATGCCTGCGGGTATATTATAGGAATTGCGGTATTAGGTAAGAGGTTTGTTGCATATTCTATTATAGCAGGATTGGGATTTTCGGCATTTTATGGCATTTTTGAATGGATAGGACCTATGTTTCCTCAAATTGCAGAGTATCCGCTCTTGGCTGCAATCGCAGGTGCGGTATTTGTCGGCATAGGTACAGGACTATGTGTATCGGCAGACGGTGCACCATGCGGTGATGATGCATTAGCGATGAGTTTAAGCAAGATATTTAAAATGGATATTCGCTGGTCTTATCTTATCTTCGATTTTATAGTATTGGCATTATCGCTCACATATCTTGATTTCAAAAGAATTATTTTTTCTTTGCTGACAGTATTTTTGTCAGGACAAATAATTGGAATATTACAAAAAAAGATCAAACAATAGACCTATGTTTGTATTGAGGGGAGAATGTTATATGATAAATCAGCTGGAGCTTGTTTATATTTTTAGAATAATTCTTGCAGGAGTATGCGGAATGATTGTAGGATTGGAGCGTAAAAATCGCTCAAAGGAGGCAGGGATCAGAACGCATTTTGTCGTTGCCTGCGGTGCGGCTATTATAATGATTGTATCAAAATACGCATTCTTTGACGTTACTGAAATCGCAAACTCGGTTGGTTTTGAAGGAGAAATAAGACTTGACCCTTCCAGAGTTGCTTCTACTATTGCGAGCGGTATAGGTTTTCTTGGAGCGGGGATGATATTTGTACACAAAAACACTATTACCGGACTCACCACTGCTGCAGGAATATGGGCAACATCAGGTATTGGTATGGCAATTGGTGCCGGAATGTATTTTATCGGCGTTGGAGCAACGTTTGTAATTCTTTTAGCACAGCTACTATTGCATCTTGATTTTCACAGAAGCAAAAATGCGAGAATGAAGGTGCTTTCTATAACAGGAGTTGACGAAAGTGATTTCCAACATAAAATGATAAATATTTTCAATGAAAAATCTGTAAAAATTCATACAACTTCAGTTAAAATGAATGATGATAGGACAAAAAATTATATCTTTACAGTTGAGCTTCCAAAAAGTATAACTGAGGACGAGATAATATCAATTACTGGGTATAAGAGCAGCATAACACCTTTAGCATAATATTTACAATATATTCGACAATTTTCTGTTGACATAAAAATAAAATTGTGATATACTTTTCTCATCATCAAACAATTGGAAGCAAGCTGATATTTAGATAGGTTTTCCAAGAGTGAGAATGTACGACCGCTTGTGTTTTTTTCAAGCTAAGGCCACACGGACAGCCGGGTCGAACGCCGAACGCCGAGTTAATCGGTTGGCAGGGATAACCTGCCTTATTGATTGAGTTAAAAGCTCAAATTTTATAAGTTGGTTACTTTATAACCATATACGATGCACACATCGACTTGTGAAACGGTCAATAAGAGTACGCGTAAGCAATCTTTACTTAAGCTCTATAACCTATCCGATAATATCTTTCTGGTACATAAGGATTATGATGTCTGATTTTCACGGTAAGCGATGTTTTGCATTGCTTACCGTTTTTTTAATTTTTGGATGGGGTGAACAAAAATATGAAAAAGATAATTGAGCTTAAGAATATATCAAAAGAGTTTGATGGAGAAAAGGTTTTAGACAGCATAAATCTTGATATATATGATAAACAGTTTGTTACATTTTTAGGACCTTCAGGTTGCGGTAAAACGACAACACTCAGAATTGTTGGTGGCTTTGAAACTCCGGACGAAGGTGAGCTTTTATTTGAGGGTAAGAAAATCAATAATCTTCCTCCGCATAAAAGACATATAAACACAGTTTTCCAAAAATACGCCCTCTTTCCGCACCTTAATGTTTTTGAAAATATTGCTTTTTCTCTAAGGCTGCAAAAGCTCTCTAATGCCGAGATAACAAAGAGAGTAAAAGAAATGCTTGAGCTTGTGGCGCTAAAAGGCTTTGAGAGAAAGAATGTTACTAAGCTTTCGGGCGGACAGCAGCAGAGAGTTGCAATTGCGAGAGCACTTATAAGCCACCCGAGAATTCTTCTTTTGGACGAACCGCTCGGTGCACTTGATTTGAAGCTCCGTAAGGATATGCAAAACGAGCTTAAGAAAATTCAAAAGCAGACAGGTATTACCTTTATCTACGTTACACACGATCAGGAAGAGGCACTTTCTATGTCAGATGTAGTAGTTGTAATGGCTGACGGACAAATTCAACAGGTTGGAACACCTATTGACATATATAATGAGCCGGTAAATGCCTTTGTAGCAGACTTTATTGGTGAAAGTAATATAGTTGACGGAATTATGAACGAAGACTATAAGGTTACTTTCTCTGGTCATACATTTGATTGTGTAGACAAGGGCTTTGCTAAAAATGAGCTCGTAGACGTTGTAGTAAGGCCTGAGGATGTAGATGTAGTTGAGAAGGATAAGGGTATGCTTACAGGTACTGTAACGTCAGTAACCTTTAAAGGCGTTCATTATGAGATAATTGTCGATATAGACGGCTTTAAGTGGATGATTCAGTCTACCGATTATGTTGGAGTTAATGCCGAAATAGGCATTTATATTGAGCCTGATGCAATTCATATTATGAAAAAATCCGATTACTCCGGTCAGTATGGCGACTATTCGACATTTAGTGATGAAATAGAAGAACTATCAAATACAGAAACAGTGGAGGAGTAAGTATGGATAAGGTAAAAGGCGGACTTGGCAGACTTGCTGCTGCACCGCATATTGTTTGGGCAATACTTTTTATAGTTGCTCCACTGTTGTTTGTTGTATATTACACATTTACAACTCCCGAAGGTGCATTTACGTTTGATAATATCTCCGCACTAAATGAACATATAAACACTTTTATGCTTTCGATAAGTCTTTCTGTAATTGCTACTTTCATATGTTTTCTGGTAGGTTATCCCTTGGCGTACATAATAGCTAAAAGCGGGGAACGTGCTCAGAAAATTATGATAACACTTGTTATGCTCCCGATGTGGACAAACCTTCTTATAAGAACATATTCAATGATGGCAATTATGGACGATGGCGGATTTTTGAATACTATTTTAGGTTATCTTGACCTTGGGAAAGTGCATCTTATAGGAACAAAGGGTGCTGTTATATTCGGAATGGTATATGATTTTCTGCCGTATATGGTGCTGCCTATTTATACAACGATCGCAAAGCTTGACAACTCTCTTATTGAGGCGGCTGGTGATTTGGGCTGTAATTATTTTAGAACACTTACAAGGGTTGTACTGCCACTTTCATCTTCAGGAATTATATCAGGTGTTACAATGGTGTTTGTACCGTCTATCAGCACCTTCTATATTTCACAAAAGCTCGGCGGAGGCACGTTTGAACTGATAGGTGATACAATAGAAAGACAGTTCCAGAACAGCAGTACATACAATGTCGGTGCTGCAATTTCGCTTGTGATGATGGTTCTGGTGCTTATTTCCCTGGCAATAATGAATAGATTTGCTGACAAAGAGGGAGGGGACGAGAATTGAAGACAGTTTCTAAAATATATGTTGCGCTCGTATTTACAATTTTGTATATACCAATTCTTGTGCTTATGCTCTTTTCCTTTAACAGTACGGCAAATACCGGAACGCTTACAGGGCTTTCTTTCTACTGGTATAAGGAGCTATTTAACAGCCCCGATACCTTTAATGCACTTAAAAACACTCTCGTCCTTGCGATAAGTGCATCTGTCATTTCTACTGTGATTGGTACTGCTGCAGCAGTTGGTATAACTAAGTTTAAAACAAAAATTACAAAAAGCTCGCTTCTTTCTGTTACCAATATCCCTATGATGAATCCTGATATTGTGACCGGTATATCAATGATGCTGTTGTTTGTGTTTATCGGTACAATTTTGGGGAGTGAGGACAAGCTTGGGTTTGGTACACTGCTGATTGCACACGTAAGCTTTTGTCTGCCGTATGTGATTTTGTCGGTAAGACCTAAGCTGTTGCAAATGAACAAAGCACTTCCGGAAGCTGCGATGGATTTGGGATGTACACCGATACAGTCATTCTTTAAGGTGGAGCTTCCTAATATTATGTCAGGTGTGGTTTCGGGATTTATTCTTGCATTTACGCTTTCGCTTGATGATTTTGTGATAAGTTATTTCACAACAGGGAATGATTTTCAGACCTTGCCGCTTTTGATTTATTCTATGACTAAAAAAGAGGTAAAGCCTGATATATACGCACTTTCTACACTTATGATACTTACTGTTACAATTTTGATGGTAATGTCTAATATCTCATCAAAGGAAAAGACAGCGGACAGAAAGGCGGCATTAAAATGAGAAAACTGGTTTTGATGATTTTTACCGTCTTGATGCTAAGTAGCTGCGGCGCAGGCGAGGAAAGCCTTACTCTTAATGTCTATAACTGGGGTGAGTATATTTCCGATGGCTCAGAGGGTACGGTAAATGTCAATGAGGAGTTTGAAAAATACTGTATTGAAGAGCTTGGAAAAGAGGTTAAGGTTAATTACACTACATACGCAAGCAATGAGGATATGTATAACAAGATTAAAAGCGGCTCTGCATCCTATGATGTTATAATCCCATCAGATTATATGATTGAGAAAATGATAGCAGAAGATATGCTTTTAAAGCTTGATTTTAGTAATATTCCGAATTATGAGTATGTAAATGAAAACTATAAAGACCTTTTCTTTGACCCTGAAAATGAGTATTCTGTGCCTTATACATACGGTATGGTAGGAATTATCTATAACGAAGAGATGGTTGATGAAGAGGATATCGGAAGCTGGGAGCTTCTGTGGAACGAAAAGTACAAAGGGCAAATTCTGCAGTTTAATAACCCAAGAGATGCTTTCGGTACTGCGATATATTCTGAAGGGCAGGACGTAAACACGACCGATACTGCTGTTTGGGAGAATGCTGCAGAGAAGCTAAAGGCTCAAAAACCGCTTGTACAAAGCTATGTGATGGACGAGATTTTCAACAAAATGAAAAACGGATCGGCTGCTGCTGCACCGTACTATGCAGGCGACTATCTCACAATGCACGATAGTAACGAAAGTCTTAAATTCTACTTTCCCAAAGAGGGAACAAATGTCTTTGTTGACTCGATGTGTATTCCTTCCTGTGCAAGAAACAAAGAGCTTGCAGAGTTATATATAAACTTTATGCTATCGGATGATATTGCAATTGCTAATGCTGAATATATTGCGTACTCATCACCGCTGGATAATGTGCGTGAGAGTGAGGTTTATATAAGCGATATGACCGACTGGAACGAGGATGTTATGGAAATTCTTTATCCGGAAAATCTGGGTATAATAACGCAGTATTTTGAAAATCTTGAACCTGAAACTTTAATGCTCCAAAATGTACTATGGGAAACACTGAAAATAGAAAATTCCGTTGAGCCGTGGGTATATGTTACAAGTCTTAGTATAGTACTTTTACTCGCAGCGATAATGCTTTACAACTATATTGTAAAGAAAATCAGAGATAATTATTGATAAAATGTATAGTGAAAAAAGTTCGTATAAATTATATACGAACTTTTTTATTGTATATCTATTGACAAACATATTCTACTGTGGTAGAATATAATAAACTACAATTGTAGAACGAAGAATTGAGGTGGAATTATGAAGAATATCTCTATTGGAGATGCAGAACTTGAAATTATGAAGGTTGTCTGGAGAACAAAAGGAGAAATTACTTCTCTTGATATTGGAAAAGAGGTGGAAGATAAGGGGTGGAAAAAGACAACTATTGCTACCTTTTTGACAAGACTTGTTGATAAGGGTGCTCTTTCGGCTACAAAGCGCGGTAAGCTATATTACTACACACCATTGATAACCGAGAAGGAGTATAAAAGGCTCCAGACTAAAAATTTGATAAAAACATTGTATAACGGCTCTGTTCGAGATTTTGCTGTTTCGTTTTTTGAAGAACAAAAATTAAATGAAAAGGAAATAGAGGAATTAAGAGCAATTATCGAAGATAAGGGGGAATAGTGCGTGGAGCAGATTTTTATATCATTACTTCTTACTTCTACTGTTGGTACAGCTATTGCAGTATTGTTGACATTGATAAAGCCATTAACAAGAAAAATATTTTCTGTCAGTTGGCAGTATTATATATGGCTCGTTGTCCTTTTGATAATGATGCTTCCTGTCAGAATAAGTATAAACGATACTTATATAAAGTCATCGGTAAAAGAGAGTATGACTGTTACGGAGACTGCGCCGGAAGTTATTAAAAATAACATACCTGTCAAATCGCAACATAGTAAAATATCTAATGAGGAAATAACTCCTGTGCTACAGCAGATTAAGACAGTATTGATTGATAACAGAGGAATTGTAACACGCATCTGGCTTGCTGTTGCAATAATACTTATTTTCGTAAATATTGCAGGATACATAGCATTTCTTGTAAAAATAAAAAGAAACTCAAAAGAAATTGAATGTTCTGAGCTTAAATTATATACAGTAAGAAGTATTAGGACAAGGGTGAGTGATAAAATTTCATCACCGTTTATAATTGGTATGATAAGACCTATGCTTATCCTGCCTAATTCAGAAATGACACAAACAGAGCTAGGGAATATACTTGCTCATGAAATGACGCATCTCAACAGACATGATATTCTCTATAAATGGTTTTTGCTGTTGGTTAAATGTGTTCACTGGTTTAATCCTGCTGTTTATTATATCAGCAGACAAATAAGCACCTATTGCGAGATTTCGTGTGATTTGACAGCGACCAAGCTGATGAACGAGCAACAAAAGAATGAATATCTAAATACAATTCTGTCTCTAATGTCTGATTGTAAGAGAGAGGCTGCTTCTTACTCAACCGGAATGACAGGTAAAAAGGCTTTGATTAAAAAGAGATTTATTATGATTAAGCAGGGAGACAGAGTTGGGAGAGTTTTGAGGTTTGTTTCAGGCATTGTAGCTTCTGTGATTGCTGTTACGGCACTTACTGCAAATGCTGTGCTGATTGCGGCAATAGATGAAGATGATAATGTTGATACTCCATATTATTTCGTATGGCCTACTGATGTAAGAACGGTAAGCGGTAAGTTCGGGACCAGAATTCATCCCATAACCTTTGAAGAAAAAACTCATAATGGTATAGATATCGTAGCACCGGAGAATGCGGAGGTATATTCTTCGATTGACGGTGTGGTGACCGAGACCGGATTCGACAAACAAAAAGGAAATTATGTGGTTATAGAAAATGAACAAGGCGTAAAGGTGAATTGTTGTCATTTGTCCGACATTGAAGTTTCAATAGGAGATAATGTGTTGCAAAATGAGATTATTGGGAAGGTGGGGAATACCGGTGAAATAACTGGTATTGCACTTCATTTTGAAATAGAAATGAATGATAAATTTTATAATCCTGAGCTTCTTTTGCCGCAAGCTGACTTTGTGAAATCAGGGGAAAAGACAAGTACACCTGCTGACATTGCAATAAAATCTACAACAGTTGCAGACGAGGCATACATTGGATTTGAGCAAACAGTTATTGACAATGCTGATATGCAGAGGATAGAGAGTGAGCTATTAAAATATGGTATAACTATGTCGAATTCGGATGCAGTTGATTTGTCATATAATTATACTGTTGGTGATTACAGCTATCATAACGAACCTAATAGAACTGATAAACGGATAAAGTGCGATGAGAATGGAAATATATCGGTATACTTTTCTGTGAGCAGTAATAATTTGACGGATGTTAATATTTATGACAGCGAAACAAACGAAGCAGTAGGAGAATATACCGTACTTGCGAATAACAAAAACGTATATACATTTTTAGGCTTTGACACTGACCGTGCATATACAGTTGAGATAAAGAGCAAAACGCAGGATGACTGGAAGGTAGAAGGAAAATATATTATATATTGAAATGAGGGGTATTATGAAAAAGTTGATTTGTGCGATTCTGGCAGTATTTAATATTATATTAAACGTAGCTTTTGCTCAGGTAATGCCGTTAAATGAAAAACAAAAAGAGGAATTGTATAATTACGGTATAATGGTAGGTGATGAGAATGGAAACCTTAGGCTTGGTGATACTATAACAAGAGCGGAGTCAGCAAAAATGATTTGTGTTGCCGGAAATATACAGGTCGAGGAAACGTATGTTGAGGAAGAAGCGTTTCCCGATGTTAAAAAAGACTTCTGGGGGTATAAGTACATTTGTGCATTAAAAAGAGAAGGAATTGTAGTTGGTGATGAAAGAGGATTATTTAACCCTGAAAATGAAATCACAAATGAAGAAATCATAAAAATGATTGTCTGTTTACTCGGTTATGATATTGGAGCAGAAATGAGAGGCGGTTTTCCTGCAGGATATACATTTTATGCAACACAGCTTGGAGTTACAAAAGATATGATGCTGGGAGTAAACACGGCCGCGACAAGAAATGATGTTGGGATAATGCTCTGCAATGCACTGGACATTCCGTTACTGTTGTTAAATGACGAGAAAAAAACTTCTGATAATTCTGTTTCTTATTCTGTTGCTGATGGTGAAAATGGTAATTCTTCGTTGACCTTGAGAAAAATACTTACCGAATAGGAATAAATCAAAGAGGGTGTAATATACACCCTCTTTTGTCATTCTTTAATATACTTTTTTGCAAAACGACCAATTCGTTCTAATGCCTTTTCTATGTTGTCAATAGAATATGCGTAGGATACTCTTATATATCCTTCACCGCTTTGACCGAAAGCATTTCCTGGAACGCATGCAACCTTTTCTTCTTCAAGAAGTCTTTCGCAGAACTCTTCGCTGGTCATTCCTGTCTTCTTAATACAGGGGAAGATGTAGAAAGCACCATAAGGCTCGAAACAGGAGAATCCCATATTTCTAAAACCGTCTACTATATATCTTCTGCGGTAGTTGTATTCGCGTCGCATCATTTCAACGTCGTTGTCGCACGACTTCATTGCTTCAATGGCAGCAAACTGGCTTGTGGTCGGGCTGGACATAATACCATATTGATGCACCTTTTTCATCATAGAGATGATAGGCTCAGGTCCCATAGCATAACCGAGTCTCCAGCCGGTCATAGCAAATGCTTTTGAAAAGCCGTTTACTACAACTGTTCTTTCTTTCATATCCTTTATTGCAGAGAAGGTTGTATGACTTTCGTCATCGTATCTTAGCTCTGAATATATTTCGTCTGAAAGGACTAAAATATCAGTGCCCTTAAGTACCTCGGCAATCGCTTCCAAATCCGATTTTGACATTACTCCGCCTGTTGGGTTGTTTGGGAAAGGGAGAATGAGAAGCTTTGTTTTTGGCGTAATAGCAGCTTTGAGTTGCTCCGGCATCAAACGGAAGTTATCCTTTTCCAAGGTTTCGATTACAACAGGAACACCGCCTGCGAGCTTAGCTATCGGCTTGTAGCATACAAAGCTTGGTTCGGGTACAATCACCTCGTCGCCCGGGTTTACAACCGAACGAATCATAAGGTCAATTGCTTCTGAACCACCGACAGTTACCAAAACCTCATCGGGTGTGTATTTTACCGAATACTTACGGTTTGTCCAACGGCAGATTTCTTCTCTTAACTCCTGAAGACCTGCGTTTGCAGTATAGAATGTTCTGCCCCGCTCCAAAGAGTATATACCTGCTTCTCTGATTGCCCAGGGAGTAGCAAAGTCAGGCTCACCGACACCTAACGAAATAACATCATCCATTGATGCTGCAAGGTCAAAGAACTTTCTGATTCCTGATGGCGGCACCTGTTTTACTGTTTCATTTAATATATTATCATAATTTATCATAGCGTAATTACCTGCCTGGTATCTTCTTCATTATTGTAGAAGATTAATCCGTCTTCCTTATATTTTTTCAGTACAAAGTGTGTTGCTGTTGAGAGAATATGATCCATAGGCGCAAGCTTCTCTGCAACAAAAAGCGCAACGTCTTTCATAGTAGTACCCTGAATCATAACCGCAAGGTCGTATGCACCAGACATAAGATAAAGCGACTTTACCTGTGGGTACTTATAAATCTTTTCTGCAACTCGGTCAAAGCCTTCGCCTCGTTGAGGTGTTATTTTAAGTTCGATTAGTGCATCAACTATTTCAGCATCGGTAAGGTCCCAGTTAATTAATGTCTTGTATCCAACTATTACATTTTCCTTTTCAAGACCTTTTACTATATTTTCTACGTCTTCTTCGCTTTTACCGATCATCTGTGCAATCTTCTGCAAATTGGCTCGTTCGCCGTTCTTGTCCAATATATCTAAAATTTTTGCTTTGCTATCCATAATAATCCACTCCTAACATTATTATATCAAATATTTATTATACACTAAAAGTATATAAAATTCTACATTCTGGAATTATTTTATTGAATAAATTTATTCCTAAAAAGAAATTAAATTTATTTTGTAAATTTCTGCTAAATTGGTTGAACTGTTTCACGCGGTGTGATATAATATATTGATTGATATTATAAGCAATAACTGAAAGAGGTAATTAGTTAATGAATAAAAAGCTTGTTCGATTTTCAGAAAGGGTAAAGGGAAAAAAGATTGCCGTAATCGGAATCGGAATTTCCAATGTACCGCTTATTAAATTTTTGATTAAACAAGGTGCTAAAATTTGGGCATATGATAAAAAAGAAAAAGAACAGCTCGGACAAATTTACACAGAGCTTTCAGAGCTGGGTGTATGTTTTAACCTTGGTGAAAGCTATCTTGACGAAATTAACGAAGACATTATATTTAAGACGCCTGGTATGCGCTATGACAATCCTGCACTTCTAAAAGCAAGAGAGCGCGGTGCGTGGATAACATCTGAAATGGAAGTATTCTTTGACGTCTGTCCTGCAAAAATAATTGCAGTAACCGGCAGCGACGGAAAAACAACTACTACCACACTTATAAATAAATTTTTAGTAGCTGCTGGATATAAAACAAGGCTCGGAGGTAATATTGGAAGACCTTTAATTGGTGAGATTGATGAGATAACTTCTGATGAGTGGATTGTACTTGAGCTTTCAAGCTTTCAGCTTCACACAATGCGCAAATCGCCTGATATTGCAGTGATAACCAATATTACGCCTAACCATCTTGACTGGCATACTGATTATAACGAGTATATTGAGGCAAAAAAGAACATTATGCGTTATCAGTCGGAAAACTGTAAGGTTGTACTAAACAGCAATAATGAAGAAACTGCCAAGCTTATAGGAAACGCAAATGGAGAGGTTATAACCTTTTCTGCATATCGTAATGCTGATATCTATATTAAAGATGGCTCGATATATAATGAAAACGAAAAGCTTTTGGATATAGCCGAAATTAAAATACCGGGTATGCACAATGTTGAAAATTATATGACAGCAATTGCAGCTGTGTGTGACCTTGTGCCAAAGTCGGTTTTTTGCGAAGTTGCAAATAGCTTTGGCGGAGTTGAGCACAGAATTGAGCTTGTCAGAATTCTTGACGGAGTAAAGTATTATAACAGCTCAATTGATTCAAGTCCTAACCGCTCGATTAATACACTTCGTGTTTTTGGTAATAATGTAATTATGATAGCAGGCGGTAAAGACAAGGGAATACCGTATGACGAAATAGGCCCCTGTGTTGTTGAACACGTAAAGTCGCTTGTTTTGATTGGTAAAACTGCAGATAAAATAGAAGCTGCAGTAAAAAAAGCTGATAGAGGTGATAAGGTGAGGATACTTCATGCCAACACCTATCCTGAGGCAGTTAATCTTGCCAAAAATGAAGCTGCAAAAGGAGACGTAGTTATTTTATCTCCTGCATCTACCAGCTTTGATATGTTCAATAACTTTGAAGAAAGAGGAAATCTTTTTAAAGAAATTGTTTTAAGTCTCTGACGTGGAGGAAATAATGAAGGAACTATTAGAGAAGCTTTCAGCTCTTAGAGGTATTTCAGGAAACGAATATAAAATTTCAAACGTGATTTCGGATATGCTTCAGCCGTATGCAGATGAAGTATATACCGATAAGCTTGGAAATGTAATAGCCGTTAAAAAGTGCGGGAAGAGTGATGCTCCTAAGATTATGATAGAGGCACATATGGACGAAATAGGTCTTATGGTGCGAGATATAAACGAAAATGGTTTTATCGGTTTTGTGAATATCGGCGGAGTTGACAGCAGAATACTACCCGGCGGAGAGGTGATTGTTCACGGAACAAGGGATATAAAAGGTGTAATAGGTGCAAAGCCTCCTCATCTGCAAACTGCTGAGGAAGCTAAAAAGGCACTACCTATGACAGATATGGTGATTGACACAGGATTAAAAACCAAGGAGGTAAAAGAGCTTGTTTCTGTGGGTGATGCTATTACGGTAAGAGGCGATTTTTGCTCACTTTTATCAGGTAGAATTGCGGGGAAATCGCTTGATGACAGAGCGGGAGTTGCAGCTTTAATAAAGGTGCTTGAATCACTTAAGAACAAAAAGCTCAATTGTGATATCTATGCAGTTGCAGCGGTGTGTGAAGAAGTTGGCGGCAGAGGCGCAGCAGTTGCAGGATACAGTATTATGCCGGATGTTGCAATTGTTATTGATGTTACACACGGATTAACACCTGATAATTCAAAAAATGGCTTCGAGCTTGGCAGTGGTGTTGCGATTGCAAAGGGACCGAATTTACACCCCAATGTTACAAACAGACTGATTGATACAGCAAAAGAACGGGAAATCAAATATACCATTGAAGTTGAAGGCGGGGATACTGGTACTGATGCATGGATACTTCAGGTTGTTGACACAGGAATTGCTACTGCACTTTTGTCAATTCCGTTAAGATATATGCACACAACAGTAGAAACGCTTGATGTTGCTGATGTTGAGGACTTGTGCGATTTGATTACGGGATTTTGTGCAGGAATAGATGATAACATGGAGGAATGGTTGTGCTTTTAAGAGAGCTATGCGAGCTTGACGGTGTAAGCGGTAACGAAAAAGCTGTCAGAGATTATATAATAGACAAGATAAAACCGTATGCTGATGAAATTCAAATTGACTCGATAGGGAATATTATTGCAAAGAGAAATGGTATGAGCGGTAAAAGGATTGTAATGCTTGATGCGCATACAGATGAAGTAGGTTTAATTGTTTCAGGAATTACCGAAAAAGGTTTTCTTGAATTCAAGACGGTTGGCGGCATAGATACGAGGGTAATGATTTCCAAGAGAGTTAAGGTTGGAAAGGATAAAATTCCCGGTGTTATTGGGATGAAAGCAATACATCTTCTGGAAAAGAGTGAACGTAGCGAAGTACCTAAGGTAAAATCTCTGTATATTGATATTGGTGCCAAATCAAAGGAAGAAGCGGAAGAATATGTAGAGCTTGGAGATTATGCTGCGTTTGATACCGAATATGATGAGCTTTCGGATAATGCAATTAAAGCAAAAGCGTTGGATGACCGTGCAGGCTGCAGTGTATTGATAGAGCTTATAAAAGAAAAGCCGGTTTATGACACCTATTTTTGCTTTACTGCTCAGGAAGAGACAAGCCTCAGAGGTGCAAAAATTGCAGTCAACAGGGTAAAGCCTGATATTGGACTTGTAATAGAGGCCACTACCTGTTCGGATGTTGCTCCAAGCGAAGAAAAGGATTATGTTATAAGACTTGGTGGCGGTGCTGCAGTATCCTTTGCGGACGGAACAACCATTGCTAATGAAAAATTTTATAAAAAACTCATATCTGTTGCCAATGAAGAAAACATAAAAGTACAGACCAAGGCCGCAATAACAGGAGGTAATAATGCAGGAGCAATCCATCTTGCACAAGGCGGAATTAAGTGTGCCACTGTTTCTGTTCCCTGCAGATACATTCACTCTCCTGCAGGCATAGCATCAAAAGACGATATAAACGCAGTTAAGGAATTAGCGAGTGCGTTTTTAAGAAGAATAGATGAATTTATAGATTGAAAGGCTGGTAATTGAAATGCTTTTGGAAAAGCTTACACAAAGCTTTGGCCCGTCAGGACGTGAAAGCGATATAACTCAAGTTATATATGATGCTGTAAACGGACTTGCCGATGAAGTTTATACTGATGCGCTCGGCAATTTAATTGCTCACAAAAAGGGCGACGGAAAGAAAATAATGCTAGCAGCACATATGGACGAGATAGGCGTTGCAGTAACTTTTATAGATGAAAAGGGATTTCTGCGGTTTTCCAATATAGGCGGAGTTTATGTTAAAAGACTTCTAAACCGCAGGGTAAGATTTCAAAATGGTACAATTGGTGTAATTGATACAGAAGAGGATAACAAAGAACTCAAAATGTCTAAGATGTATATTGATATTGGAGCTGAATCTAAGGAAGAGGCTGAAAAATATGTCAATGTTGGTGATATGGCGGTTTTTGAGGGTGAATATAAAGAAACGAACAGCGTTGTTATATCCAAGGCACTTGATAACAGAGCAGGCTGTTATTCACTTATAAAAGTATTAGAGAGTGTAAAGAGTGATAATGATTTGTATTTTTGCTTTACTGCACAGGAAGAGGTTGGACTAAGAGGTGCAAGAGCTGCGGCTTTTTCTGTTAATCCAGACTATGCGCTTGCAGTTGACGTAACCGATACAGGTGATACGCCCAATTGTTCCAAAATGGCAGTTGAGCTTGGTAAGGGTGCAGCTGTTAAGGTTATGGACAGAAGTATTATCTGTAATAGTGAAGTAAGAAGTACATTAATTGAGCTTGCTAAAAAGAATAAAATACCCTATCAGCTTGAAGTAATGACAGACGGCGGTACAGATGCTGGCGCAATCCACACAAGTCGAGACGGTGTTAAAGCTGGCGGTGTTTCCATTCCAACAAGATACATTCATTCACCGAGCGAAATGATTAACAGGAAGGATTTGGATGCGTCAATTCAATTAATAAAAGGATTTTGTGAATACGGATTTTAATATATGATAAAGAAGGGAATATGATTATGCTGATTACAAAAGCCCCCAAGGGTACGCAGGACTTGTTACCTCAAGACAGCTACCGTTGGCAGTATGTAGAAGAAAAATTCAATAATACAGCAAAGGTATACGGTTATAAAGAGGTACGTTTTCCTACATTTGAGCATACAGAGCTGTTTTTACGCGGTGTAGGTGATACAACTGACGTTGTTCAAAAGCAAATGTACACATTTAATGATAAGGGAGACAGAAGTATTACACTTCGCCCTGAGGGTACTGCGTCGGTTGCAAGAAGCTTTATAGAAAATGGTCTGTTTCAGCTTCCAATGCCTCTTAAGATGTTTTATAATGTACCTTGCTTCAGATATGAAAAAAGCCAGAAGGGAAGACTCCGTGAATTCCATCAGTTTGGTGTTGAAGTGTTCGGTGCAAAAGGCCCTGTGATTGATGCTGAGGTAGTATCCTTTGCAGTAAGCTTTTTAAAATCTGTGGGACTGAATGACATCTCTGTTAATATTAACAGTATCGGTTGTCCTGAGTGCCGTGCTAAGTATAATGAGGCGCTAAAGGAGTTTTTAAAACCTAAAACTGAAGAGCTTTGTGATACCTGCAAGAGTAGATTTGACAGAAATCCTTTAAGAATACTTGATTGTAAGTCTGAAATCTGTAATAAGCTTTGTGAAGGCGCACCAAGACTTCTGGATTATATTTGTGATGACTGCCGTGAGCACTTTGAAGGATTTAAAAAGTCGCTCGAAACTGCAGGTATAGAGTACAAGATTGATGACGGCATTGTAAGAGGACTTGATTATTATACCAAGACGGTTTTTGAGATAATTTCAGGAGGCTTTACGGTATGTGGCGGAGGAAGATATGACGGTCTTGTTGAAGAGTTTGGCGGCGATTCTACTCCTGCTGTTGGATTTGGCCTGGGAATAGAGAGACTGCTTTTAAGACTTGATGAGCTTGGCGTTGAAATTACTGACCAAGATAAACCGGAGCTTTATATTGCATCTATGGGAGATACCGCTGCAATTACAGCTCAAAAGCTTGTATTTGACCTAAGAAGTAAATGCATTAGTGCTGAGTTTGACCATATGTCAAGAAGTCTTAAAGCGCAGATGAAATATGCCGACAAGCTTGGTGCTAAGTATACGATAGTTCTGGGTGATAATGAAATTGAGAGCGGTAATGCTAAAATCAAGGATATGCTAACAGGTGAGCAGACAGAAATCAAATTAGATAATCTGTCAGAATTTTTTGGGAGGAAATAAGCGATGGATACAATGAAGGGACTTAAAAGAACAAGCTATTGTGCTGATATCGGCGGTGTTGGAACAACTGCTGTCGTAGGCGGTTATGTACAGAAAATCCGTGATATGGGTACACTCATATTTATTGATTTAAGAGACAGAAGCGGAATTGTCCAGCTTGCATTTGATGAAACAACAGATAGAGAGATTTTTGAAAAAGCAGCTTCCTGCCGCAGTGAATTTGTTTTGATGGCGAAAGGCATTGTAAGAGAGCGTGAAAGCAAGAATGACACAATCAAAACCGGTAATGTAGAAATCTTTGTAGACGATTTGAGAATACTTGCAAAAGCACAGACAACTCCGTTTGAAATTGTAGAAAACTCGAATGTAAACGAAGAGCTTCGTTTAAAATACAGATATCTTGATTTACGAAGAAAGCCATTACAGGATAATATCGTAATGCGTTCTAAGATTGCAAAATCTGCAAGAGATTATTTCTATGAAAACGGCTTTATTGAAATAGAAACTCCGATGATGATGAAGTCTACACCTGAGGGGGCAAGAGACTATCTCGTACCGTCGAGAATTCATCATGGTAAGTTTTATGCTCTTCCGCAGTCTCCGCAGATTTATAAGCAGCTTTTGATGATTTCGGGCTTTGACAGATACATTCAGCTTGCAAGATGCTTTAGAGACGAGGATTTAAGAGCAGACCGTCAGCCTGAATTTACTCAGATTGACCTTGAAATGTCCTTTGTTGACGTTGATGATGTGCTTGATATGATTGAGGGCTTCATTAGCCGTGTATTTAAAGATGTTCTCGAAAGAGAGATTACAATGCCGCTTCCTCGCCTTACTTATGCCGAGGCTATGGAGCGTTTTGGAAGTGATAAGCCGGATACAAGATTTGGTATGGAAATCTATGACCTTTCTGATATTGTAAAAGAATGTGGTTTTGGTGTATTTACATCTGCTATTGAGGCCGGCGGCTCGGTAAGAGCAATTACAGTCAAGGGCGGTGCTGACAAGCTTACGAGAAAAGAGATTGATAAGCTGACGGAATATGTACGTGGCATTGGTGCAAAGGGTCTTGCGTTTATCAGATGGTTTGAGGAAGAGCCTGCATGCTCTTTTGCTAAGTTTATGACCGAAGACGAAATGAAAGCAATTCTTGCAAAGGGCGATATGGAAAAGGGAGATGTAATGCTTATCGTTGCTGACAAGAACAGAGTAACGCTTCCTACTCTCGGTAACCTAAGATGTAAGGTTGCAAAGCAGCTAGATATGATTCCTGAGGGAATGTTTAACTTCCTCTGGATTACAGAGTTCCCATTCTTTGAATATGATGACGAGAGCGGAAAATACCTTGCTATGCACCATCCGTTCACAATGCCGATGGATGAGTGTATAGAATATCTCGATTCCAATCCTGAGAAAGTTAAAGCCAAGGCATATGACCTTGTTTTAAACGGAGTGGAAATGTCAAGCGGCTCAATCAGAATCACAGATTACGAGCTGCAGCAGAGAATGTTTAAGTCGTTAGGACTTAGCGACGAAGAAATTGAAGCGAAATTCGGTTTTCTTGTTGAAGCTTATAAGTATGGTGCTGCACCTCACGGCGGTATGGGTATTGGTCTTGACAGGCTTGCAATGGTAATGTCAGGTGCTGAAAGCTTAAGAGATGTTACAGCATTCCCGAAGGTACAAAATGCATCAGAGCTTATGAGCGAGGCTCCGGGAAGCGTTGATAAGGAACAGCTTGAGGAGCTTTCAATCTCAATTATCGAAAAGAAAGAAGACTAATTTAAGGAGCGGGGTAAATGTCTAATATATGGCACGATATAAGTCCAAAAAGAATTTCTGCAGAGGATTTCATAGCAGTGATTGAAATACCTAAGGGCGGAAAGAATAAGTATGAAATGGATAAGGAAACAGGACTTTTAAGACTTGACAGGGTTCTTTATACATCAACACACTATCCAGCAAATTATGGTTTTATACCGAGAACGTATGCGGCAGATAATGACCCACTGGATGTGCTTGTGCTTTGCCAGGAATCTATTGTACCTATGACACTTGTACAATGTTATCCGATAGGTGTTGTCAAAATGATAGACAATGACGAGGTAGATGAAAAGATAATTGCAATACCTTTTAATGACCCATCTATGAATATGTATAAGGATATATCGGAGCTTCCTCAACATACATTTGATGAAATCAGACACTTTTTCAGGGTTTATAAATCTCTTGAAAATAAGGAAACCGATGTTTCTGATGTTCTTGGTGCAGATGCTGCTATGGATATAATCAGAGAATGTATTGCATCGTATAAGGATAACTATTGCTAATTTAATTCTTTGAATTGATAATTTTAGAAAAGAAGCACACAATTAGTGCTTCTTTTTGTGTTCTATACGTTGGTATTATTTCTATTTTGTGTTCATATAATTGAACACAGGAGTGATGAAAATGTATTTGGTCATAAACAGGAAAAAGTGCTTGATTATATGTACAATATTTTTAGCAGTTGGATTGTTTTTTGGCGGGGTAGTGGGTATAATACCTGACAAAAAAACTTTTGGAATTGAAGGTGGGGAGCTAAAGGTTGTAGTTGATGCAGGGCACGGACTGCCGGATGGCGGTGCCGTTGGTGTAAACGGCAGTGTTGAAGCAGAACTAAATCTCGATATTGCCAAAAAAGTATCTGAGATTCTTGAAAATAAAGGTATTACTGTTATAATGACACGCACGGAGAATGACGGTATAAAAGAAAAAGAGAAAGAGTCGTGGAATAAGGTGGACGATATGAGACTCAGACTTAAGACAGTAAAAGAATCGGATGCGGACCTTTTTATATCTATACATATGAATCACTTTCCTACCAAGGATGTAAACGGTTTGAGACTTTTTTATGCAGCAAATCATAAGGAAATCAAGACGTTGGGAGAGAATATTCAATCAAAAATGGCTGACATTACCGGTGCCAAAGTAACAGCAGTAAGAGCCGCAGACAAGAGTTTGTTTTTGATGAAATCACCACCAATGCCGGCGATTTTGATTGAGTGCGGGTTCCTATCAAATCCAAGTGAAGAAAAGAAGTTAAATGACGAAGAATATAGGGCGAAAATTGCCTGGGCTATTGCAGATACCATTGCAAAGCATTATTTGGATTTATGTAGTAGATAACTTTACAACTAATTGACAAATATTTGTCAAAAAGAGGTATAAAGATGTTGACAAATAGAAAAAAAGGTATATAATAGTAGTATATAATTTTGGAGGGGTGTTTACCAATGAACAGAGTTTATAATTTTTCTGCAGGACCTTCAATGCTTCCGCTTGAGGTACTGAAAAAAGCACAGGACGAGATGTGCGAATATCCTAATGCGGGTATGTCTGTAATGGAAATGAGCCATCGTTCAAAAGACTACGATGATATTATAAAAGGTTGTGAAAAGCTTGTTCGTGAGCTTATGCACGTTCCTGATAACTATAAGGTTCTCTTCTTACAGGGCGGCGGTTCGAGTCAGTTTACAATGATTCCTATGAATCTTGCTACTAAGAATAAGAAGATTGATATTGTTATTACAGGTCAGTGGGCAAAGAAGGCTGCTCAGGAGGCTAAGCGCTACATTACTGTTAACGAAGTAGCATCTTCTGCAGATAAGACCTTTTCGTATATTCCTAAGCTTGATAAGAGTACATTCTCAAAGGATGCTGATTATTTCTATATCTGTCTTAACAATACTATCTATGGTACAAAGTATAACCAGCTTCCTGAAACAGGAGATGTTCCTCTTGTTGCCGATATTTCTTCAATGATTATGAGTGAAGAGCTTGACGTATCAAAGTTTGGTCTTCTTTTTGCAGGTGCTCAGAAGAATTTGGGTCCTGCGGGTGTTACACTTGTTATTGTTCGTGAAGATTTAGTTGGCGATGCTATGGATATTACTCCTACTATGTTTAACTATCAGATTCACGTTGATAACGATTCACTTTATAACACACCGCCTACTTATGGTATTTACGTTATGAAGCTCGTTCTCGAGTGGATTAAGGAACAGGGTGGAGTGGCTGCTGTTCAGAAGATTAATGAAAAGAAAGCAGAGATTCTCTATAATTTCCTTGATAATTCAAAGCTTTTTAAGGGAACTGTTGTTCCTGAGGATCGCTCGCTTATGAATGTCCCGTTTGTAACAGGTAACGAGGAGCTTGATGCTAAGTTTGTTGCTGAGGCTAAAAAGGCTGGATTTGTAAACCTTAAGGGACACAGAAGTGTTGGCGGTATGAGAGCAAGTATCTACAATGCTATGCCTGTTGAGGGCGTTGAAAAGCTTGTTGAATTTATGAAGAAGTTTGAAGCAGAGAATTTATAAGTCTTGAAAGGTGCGAAAAGAAGAATGTTTGATATATTGACACTTAACAAAATTGCAAAATGTGGCTTAGACCAGCTTGATTCTGCTATGTACACTGTTACGGATGATGCAGCTTCAAATGCTGATGGTATAATTTTAAGAAGTTTTGCTATGCATGATATGGAGTTGCCTGAAAAGCTTTTAGCTGTTGCAAGAGCTGGTGCAGGAACTAATAATATTCCTATTGATAAGTGCACAGACAAGGGTATTGTTGTATTTAATACTCCCGGTGCTAATGCAAATGCCGTAAAAGAGCTTGTGCTTGCAGGTATGTTTATGGCTTCAAGAGATATTGATGGCGGTATCAAATGGGCAGCAGGTCTTAGCGGCGACGATATAGCAAAACAGGTCGAGAAGGGCAAGAGCGGTTTTGCAGGCTGTGAAGTACAAGGCAAAACTCTTGGTGTAATCGGTCTTGGAGCTATCGGTATTCTTGTGGCAAATGCTGCAAGACATCTTGGTATGAATGTTGTGGGTTATGACCCATACCTTTCAGTAGATGCTGCATGGAAGCTTTCAAGTCATATCATTAAGGCTAAGAGTGCTGATGAGGTTTATGAAAAGTCAGATTACATCACTATCCATGTTCCGTTTATGCCTGATACAAAGCATATGATTAACAAGGAAACTATTGCTAAGATGAAGGACGGAGTTAAAGTTTTGAACTTCGCAAGAGGCGAGCTTGTTAATAATGATGATATAAAGGCTGCAATTGAAAGCGGTAAAGTGTCAAAATATGTTGTTGATTTTCCAAATGCAGAAACAATTAACCAAAAGGGTATAATTGCAATTCCGCATCTTGGTGCATCGACAGAAGAGTCAGAGGATAACTGTGCTATGATGGCCGCACAGGAGCTTGCATCATATCTTGAAACAGGCGATATCCTTAATTCAGTAAACTTCCCGAATTGCTCACTTCCGATGGGTGATGGCGGCAGAGTTTCTATTCTTCATAAAAATGTACCTAATATGATTAGCCAGTTTACTAATATGTTTGCTGAAGCTGGTCTTAATATTGCTGATATGATTAACAAGAGCAAGAAAGACAACGCAGCAACAATTATTAATTCTGACAGCGCAATCCCTGCTGATTTTGCAGAAAAGATTGCTGCAATTGATGGTGTATTAAAGGTTAGAATTATTAAATAAATTAAATAAATAGATAAAGCGGTTATTCTATTGAATAACCGCTTTCTTTTTATTATGTACTAAATTACTACATTCCTACGCCCGCAGGCGGTGCTTCTATCAGAAGCTTATTTATTTTCGTCTTGCATCTATAAAGAATTTTCGTCCGTCAGTGGTAATTATTTGATATACAGGAAGAATTGTTGATTGTTTGTGGAAAACGCCTTGTTCATTTATTGCATATCCAAGCTCAAGACTTGAGATTTCAAGATTAGTAAAATCATTGTTTTCAGAAGCAAATTTTATTAATAAGCCTGGAGCTGAATCGAGTGATGCATTATTTGATAATGTGCTCTTTTTTGTAAACCAAGTACCGTTAACTGATATAATTTTTTTACCAAGTAAGTTCACTGAAATCTGACTGTCAAAGAAACGCTTATTATCTAAAATTTCGGTAAATGATACGGTGAACAGACCTTGCGCGTTGTTGGAGGTATTAACTTCTGCATTAAAAACATCTATTCCAATGGTTGATAGATATGATTTTGCTTTTTCGGAGGGTGATTTGAGCTTTGTATCCGTATCAATTCCATTATTAAAATTGATAGAAAAACTGTCGCCATTAAATACAATACTGCCATCTTGTGATGTAAATAAGTTGTCTGTGATTTTTGTGTTGATAGGGAATATACGTTTAGCAAATTCATCATAATCAGTAACTGCATTCTCGCTTTCAAAAACAGGAACTGTGCCAAGCGTTATTGGTATCAGTTCGGGAGAGACTTTAACACCTTTGTCTTTAAGGAGTTTAAGTGCATAGGTTACAGTTTGCGGTTCAACCTGCTTACTCTTTTTCTCAGAGCTAAAAAGCATTGCTGAAAGCAATATGGATGTGAATAGTAAAAAGAGTATGAGAATGTTTTTTGCTTTGTTCCAGTTCATAAATATCTCCTTTTAGTCAATCACTATTTCTTTAACAGAAACATTCCAATGAGGTGTAAGTATTTCATCAATAAAGTTGTCCTCATATATAATATCAAGTTCGTTGATTTCTATATCAGTAATCTGGTTTTGAAACTTTGTAATTGTATCATCAAGCGCATAGATGTAATTATCGACACTCATAAAATTTACAGTAGTAGAAAAGCTTCGCATATGTTGTTTATAGTGAACGAGTCTATTATTTGTAACTGTTGCAGAAACAGCCGGTTCAATATTACCTGGATTAAGTACAACGCGTCTGCCGTTAGCTAAGTAATCAAGTGTTATACTAAAGCTACTTTCAGACAATTCGGTTGATGTAAGCTTTGATGAAAGCTGCATAGTGCTGTCAGATTTAGCAGAATAATTTATTGTGTCAACAAAATCAGCAACAGCAGCCACTGTATCATATGACGAAGGAAGAGTAGTATTTGATAATGACATACCATTATCCTTTGCTGTGTATTCAAGACAACCGTCAGGTGAAATTTTAAGCGTTGCGTTATTCTCAACAAAAACGATTGTGCCATCAACCTCTGTATAACGTCTAAAGCTGTTTGGGTTCATATTAAACATAGGAAGAATACCTGATACAACTGTTTCATTAAACGTGCCATCTAACATCGAAAGTGGTCTTGACACAGAAACTGTTTCTAATTCAAAGCCGCTTGAATATATAGGAATCATTGGAGAAAGAACAGTCTTTTGAGTAGCGAAGGCCTTATCAAATCCTAAGTCGAAAGCATAGTTAATAATAGGTTTATCGGTATCAACTGTTTCCGTTTGTGAATCAATTATTTCATTAAGCCCGGTTGTATCGACATTAGGATGACAACAATATACAATGTCTGATGCAGAATCTTCTATATAAATATAACCATCAGCAGATATTACGATATTCTTCAGCTGTGAAAATATACCGGAGAAATCTGCCCTTGTTGCACCCAGAAGGTGCGAAAACAGTCCCGCATCATAGTCGGTAGGATAAGATAAATATATAGATTTTGAAGTAAGTGCTGAATAGAAGTCTTCTGTTGAAACGGTTGTATATTGTTGAGAGACCGAAAAAGCACTGCGTAAAAACAAGTCTGCAATTTCGAGTAATGTTGCAAACTCTGTATCAACGCTTGTGAATGCAATTCTGCTTGTTTGGTCTCCGGTGTTTATGATTATTAGCTCAGGTGCTTCAAGGCGTGTTTCAGCCGAGGATTTGCCTTGTATTCTTAGTTTTATGTTCCTGAAGAATTCGGTTATAGGATTATTTGTTCCGCTAACAAAAAAATTATAGCCGTCTCCCGACCATAATTTTTCAGTTGACAGTACTCTGCTGCCCAATATAAAATTCAAAATAACCAAAACAACAAGAACAAGACTTTTAAATCTTTCTTTCATAAATGAAACCTTTCATATGTGATTAGCTTAAAAAGTTCTTAATTGTTACTGTCAGGCTCTTTAGCCTGTCTATTGTACTTTTTTTGATTTTGTTAATACTGATATTAACTATCTGTGAGCCTGTGCTGTTTTCAGCATAGATAATAAATGTATTGCTATCATTATTTAAATCAACAACGGTACTGTAAAGACCACTGGCACCAATTGCACGTTCTGCTGTAACAATCTTACCTATATTTTCAGAAACATCAAGCTTGTAAACTTTAATCTTTGTTCCTTGAGTACCTGTTGCAGAAATTGTATAGGTCTTATCAGATGTGCTGGCTGATAATGATTCGGGTCTCTTAATTGTGATTATGTCAGCTTTTGTTCCAATGGCAGAAACGGGAATTGTATTGCCATAATCAGCATAACAAACAGAGGGAAGTAGCATAGTAAATGCCAAAAGCATACTAAGTACGAGCTTTATCAATCTAATTTTCACTATTTATCCCTCCTTAATCATATAATCTTCGTAAATAGATTATAACATAAATACTGTTACAAAACAATTACACTATCATTAAAATGAAACAACATTTAAGCAGTCGAAACGGTAATTGTAACCTCGGTACCTTGGTTAACTTCGCTGGTAATAGAAATGCCGCCGCCCATTTCCTCCATAATTTGTTTTGCGATTGCCAATCCAAGACCTGTACCGCCGGTATCACGGGAACGTGCCTTGTCTACACGGTAAAACCTTTCAAAAATGCGTGGCAGGTTTTCTTTTGGAATACCGATTCCGTTATCGGCTACCTTAATATATATATCGCTGTAAATTTTACCTGTAAAAACTTCAATTTTGCCGCCATCTGGTGTATACTTGATAGCGTTTGAAATTATATTTATAATAACCTGCTCAAGCTTATCCCGGTTAGCAAAGAATTCGCCGGCGGAATTCATTTGCTTATATTTTATAGTTTGATTTTTTTCTTTTGCGGAGATACTCATTCTCTCAACAATGTCGCTTACAAAAGCCTTAAGGTTAATTACTTCGGGCGCAACAGGGTCAGGACGCTTTTCGTCAAGTCTTGAAAGTGTAAGAAGGTCTCTAACAATTCTTGTCATTCTATCAGCTTCCTGAGCAATCACACCCAAAAATCTATTTTGTACTTTTACGTCATCGAATGGCGTATCTATAAGCGTTTCAGCATAAGACTTAACTGTAGTAAGCGGTGTTCTCAGCTCATGCGAAACATTTGCGACAAACTCTCTTCGTGAAAGCTCGAGTTTTTCCTGATTTGTAATATCGTGAAGTACAACCAAAACACCGTCCGGCTTATTATCCTTCATAACGGTTGCAAAATTAAAACGTATATACTTGCTTCCGAGCGAAGAAATCTGTTCGATAGGGTCTTCTTGTTTTATGTATAAGAGATCACCTATTCTGACATCTATATCAAGCTCTTTAAATAATTCATCAAAGCTTACTCCGCCTATGTAGCTGGCACCTAAAAGCTTTTGTGCTTCAGGATTTATGTGGATAAGCTCACCGGATAAATTAAAAGCGAGTATACCATCTGTCATATTCTGAAGAATTGTTTCAACCTTATTTTTCTCAGTGTTTACTTCGTCAATGGTTGAAGACAGAGCAGAGGACATATACCTGAATGTATTGGAAAGCCTTCCAATCTCATCATTAGAATCTGAAACGGGTATACTTTCAAAGTTTCCGCCTGCAATTCGTTCGGCTCTTTTTGTCAGAGTAATAATTGGAGATGTAATAGTTCTGCTTAAAAGATAGGCAAGAAGTATGGTTATCACCAACGCAACAAGAAGTGATTGAATTATAACATAAATAATATTCTTTGTAATACCATTTAATTCATCTTTTGTATCTCGTACATATATGATATATCTGCTGTTATCTTCTCCGACGCTGATTGCATAGTCCATATATGAACGTTCTGAGTTGACGCTGTTACCTCTTGCGCCTGACATTGCTGCAATGATATTGTCGCTCATATCAAGATTTTTGCTAAGTTCATAATCGGAGGTATATAATACCGATGCGTCAGAAGCATTCATTATGCAGTAAAAACGGTATGTATCAATGCCGAGCTGACCGATATACGACCTTACAACCTTGTCAAGTTTGTCTGCGCCGTTTTCCTGTAATGCAGTTTTTGACATTTCGCTGATAAAGCTGTCTGTGAAGACCTGCTCCATCATAACAGAAAAATCGCTGTGATAAAAACTGACAATATTTGTAGTCAAAAATGCACCCATTACAATTGTAACCGTTAAAATCAGGATTACAAAAATGGCGACTATTTTATATTGAATACTTTTGAACATATCTGTTTACGCCTTATTAAAGTAATATCCTACACCGCGCTTTGTAACAATATAGCGTGGAAGGCTTGGGTCATCTTCAATCTTCTCGCGAAGGCGTCTGACTGTTACGTCAACTGTACGTACATCGCCATAGTATTCATATCCCCAAACATTTTCGAGAAGATTTTCTCTTGAAAAAATCTTTTCAGGCTGTTGTGCTAAGAATTTCAAAAGCTCGAACTCTCTTAAGGTAATGTCGATAACCTTGCCACGCTTTTGAACCTCGTAACGCTCAATGTTGATTACAAGCTCTCCTGATGTAATTGTGCTTGACGGATCCTGAGAAGCGGAAGACATATCTATCGACATTCTTCTAAGGTTTGCTTTAACTCGGGCGGTCAGCTCACGAATCGAAAAAGGCTTTGTTATATAGTCATCAGCACCAAGCTCAAGACCCAATACCTTGTCAACCTCTTCTTCGCGGGCAGTAAGCATAATTATAGGCACGTTTGATTTTTCTCTCACCTTGCGGCAAACCTCAAAACCGTCCATCTTGGGAAGCATAACGTCAAGCAAAATCAAATCGGGATTAGATGTCTGAGCCTGCTCCAAGCCTGATGCGCCATCGGTTGCAATAAGTATGTTATAGCCTTCCTTTTCAAAGTTAAATTTAAGTATATCAACAATGTTGGGGTCGTCTTCGACAATAAGAACTGTTCTCTCGTCCATATCAAAACCCATCCTTTCGTACATATATAATCTATTGTAACAGATTTAAACAGAAATTTCAATATAAAATGTAAAAAAAGAGGTCGTTTTTTGTATGATAAAATTTAATATTATTTTAGTACTCAATATAAACTCTCTTTAAACTTGACAAGTTAATGTAATTTAGGTATAATATATAAGATATAATGCAATATTTATGCGTAAGGAGCAGAGATACAATGGAAAAATACGGTGTAAACGAAATCAGAGAGAAATTTTTAAGCTTTTTTGAAAGCAAGGGCTGTTTGAGATTGGACAGCTTTTCGTTAGTTCCAAAAAACGATGCCAGTCTTCTTTTGATAAATTCAGGTATGGCGCCGATGAAACCATGGTTTACAGGTGCTGAGACACCTCCGAGAAGAAGAGTTGCAACCTGTCAGAAATGTATCAGAACTCCTGATATTGAAAATGTCGGTAAAACGGCAAGACACGGCACTTTCTTTGAAATGCTTGGAAACTTTTCATTCGGTGATTATTTCAAGAGAGAGGCAATCTCGTGGGCATGGGAATTTTTGACTAAGGAAATAGGTCTTTCACCTGATGTACTTTGGATTACTGTGTACGAAGAAGATGACGAGGCGAGAGATATCTGGGTAAATGAAATTGGAGTCGCACCGGAAAGAGTCGTTAAGATGGGTAAGGCTGAAAACTTCTGGGAGCATGGTACAGGTCCTTGCGGTCCCTGTTCTGAAATACACGTTGACAGAGGTGTAGAGTGTGGTTGCGGCAAGCCCGATTGCAAGCTCGGCTGTGATTGCGACCGCTTTATGGAAGTTTGGAATCTTGTATTTACACAGTTTGATAAGGACGAGGAGGGCAATTATAACAGACTTCCTAACCCGAACATCGACACCGGTATGGGACTTGAAAGACTTGCTGCAGTTGTTCAGGGTGTAAACAATCTTTTTGAGGTTGATACTGTAACAAATATTATGAGAAAGATTTCTGAATTTGCAGGTATCAACTATCATGATGATGAAAACAAAGACGTTTCACTACGTGTAATAACAGACCATATCAGAAGCACTGTAATGATGGTATCAGATGGTGTTATTCCGTCCAATGAGGGAAGAGGTTACGTTTTAAGACGACTCTTAAGACGTGCTGCACGCCATGGCAAGCTTCTTAATGTTAGGGATGCCTTCTTGTATAAGGTTGCTGATACTGTTATCGACGAATCTGCTCAGGGATATCCGGAGCTTTCGGAAAAGAGAGATTATATCAAAAAAATTATCAAGATTGAGGAAGAAAGATTTGCTGCCACTATCGACAACGGTCTTTCAATTCTGAATGAGTATATAGACGCAGCTAAAGCAGAGGGAAAGACGATGCTTGGCGGAAAAGAAGCGTTTAAGCTCAATGATACCTACGGTTTTCCGATTGACCTTACAGTTGAGATTTGCGAAGAAAAAGGTCTTAGTGTAGATTTAGACGGATACAAGGCTGAAATGGAAAATCAAAAAACAACAGCAAGAGCAGCAAGAAAAGACGGCTCAAGCTGGGATGCTGAGACAAGCTATAGCTTTGAGGGTGTTTCGTCAACTGCTTTTGTAGGCTATGATAAGCTTACACACGAAACGACTGTTGCTGGTCTTGCAGCAGACGGCGAAGTGTGTGCAACTGTTTTAGCAGGCAAGAAGGCTGTTCTTGTTACAAAAGAAACTCCGTTCTACGCAGAAATGGGCGGTCAGGCAGGCGATATCGGCTCTATTTTCGTGAATAGTAAAAAGGTTGCTGTAGTAAAAAACACAACCAAAAACGGTGATGGAATATACCTTCACGAGATAGATACATTAGAGGATATTTCAACAGGTGACAGGGTTGAAATGAAGGTTTGCAAGAAGAACAGAATGGCGATTTGCAGAAACCATTCAACAACTCATCTTCTCCACAAAGCTCTTAAAGATACTCTCGGCTCGCACGTTGCACAGGCAGGCTCGCTTGTTAACTCAAAGCATTTGAGATTTGACTTCTCTCACTTCGAGGCAATGACGGCGGAGCAGCTTACAGAGGTTGAGGCTAAGGTAAATGAAGCAATCCTTAGTGCAATGCCTATTGTTGTGAAGGAAATGCCAATAGATGAGGCTAAAAAACTTGGTGCAACAGCTCAGTTTGGCGAAAAATACGGTGATGTTGTACGAGTTGTATCTATGGGCGATTATTCTGTTGAGTTCTGCGGTGGAACGCATCTTACTAACACTGCTGAAGCAGGCTTGTTTAAGATTTTGTCCGAGTCGGGCGTTGCGGCAGGAACGAGAAGAATTGAAGCTGTAACAGGTGAAGGCGTTCTTGAGTATATTAAAAACAACGACGAGCTTATAGCAAGAACTGCAGCTGCACTTAAAACAAACCTCCTCAACGAAATTGACAAGAAGGCAGAGGCTGTAGTTGCAGAAGCTAAAGAAACTTCAAGAAAGCTTGAATCACTTAATGCAAAGCTTGCAGGCGGCAAGGCTGATGATGTTTTGGCAAATGCGAAGGAGATAGACGGTGTTAAGGTTGCCGTTGGACGTGCAGACGGTCTTTCTGTTCCTGATTTGAGAACAATGGGCGATAAGATTAAAGATTCAATGGATTGCGGTGTTGCTGTTTTGGCATCACTTTCCGGTGATAAGCTTATGTTCCTTGCTACTGCCACTAAGAGTGCTGTTGAAAAGGGTGTACACGCAGGCAATATTATAAAAGAGGTTACAAAGCTTGCGGGCGGTTCTGGCGGCGGTAAGCCTGATATGGCTCAAGGCGGCGGAAAAGACGCCTCTAGGACAGACGAAGCTTTGGCTGCTGTTGAAGCAATTGTTACTGCTCAGGTTAAATGATGGACGGAATTATCCTGATAGACAAACCTCTTGGTAAAACATCGCACGATATGGTCTATTTTGTAAGACGGCTTACAGGTATTAAAAAGGTGGGACATACAGGTACTCTGGACCCTGATGCAAGCGGTGTATTACCCGTCTGTATCGGCAAGGCCACAAAGGTATGTGATATGCTGACATCTTCCAATAAAAGATATACCGCAACACTCGTTCTTGGTAAAACAACTGATACTCAGGATGCATCAGGGAACGTTCTTACAGAAAAAGAAGTCAATGTAACCAAAGAGGATATAGAAAACATAATAAGTGAATTTATAGGCGAAATCGAACAGATTCCGCCTATGTTTTCTGCTATAAAAAAGGACGGAAAAAAGCTCTATGAGTTAGCACGAAAAGGCATAACCGTTGAGCGTGAGCCAAGAAAGATTAAAATATATTCTATTGATATTTTAGATGTTGACTTAAAGAATGACAGAGTTACGATAGATGTTAAATGCTCAAAGGGTACATATATCCGCACTCTTTGCGAGGACATTGGAAACAGGCTTGGTTGCGGCGGATATATGGAAAGCTTAAGAAGAACAGAAAGTGGCGGTTTTGAGATATCTGATTGCCATACACTTTCAGAGCTGGAGGAATTAAAAATTAACGAGCAACTTAGTTCTGTGGTTATACGGCCGGATATGGTATTTGGAGAGTATGATAAAGTTGTGTTAAATAATCGTTTGGCGTCTATGCACAAGAACGGTATAAAAATAAGAATATCAGGTCTTGCAGAAAACAAGCTGTATCGTGTATATGACACAGAAAGCAATTTTTTGTCAGTATCATACTATAATGGCTCTGAGCTTGTACTTAAAAAATCATTTTGGAGTTGAAAACAGGTGAAGATTTATTATTCTAACGAAAAAATTGAACAACCTTTTCCTGCGATTGCTCTTGGTAATTTCGACGGTATTCATCTCGGGCACTTGGAAGTAATCAAAAACGCAAGGATAACAGGGAAAAGTTTTGGTGTACTTTTGTTCAGGCATCATTCACAAAGCGGCATTAAAGTAATAACAACTCTTGAGGAAAAGCTTCGTATATTATCTTCACTTGGTATTCATTTTGCTTATGTAGTTGATTTTGATGAAGAATTTAAGAGTATGTCTTGTGCCGAATTTTGCCAATATCTGAACAGAATAGGTGTAAAGGCTGTCTCTGTTGGATATGACTATCGTTGCGGAAGAGGTGCGTCTGCGAATGCAGAAGAACTAAAAACAGGGCTTGATAAGTTTAGTATTGATACTGCTATCACTGAGGCTGTATATGTTGGTAACAACGCAGTAAAAAGTAGCTTTATCAGAGACTTGATTACTGAGGGATATATAGAAACTGCAAACAAGCTTATGACAAGACCGATGAGAATTTCCGGTACTGTTGTAAAGGGCTTGCAAAATGGCAGAAAGCTTGGTTTTCCAACTGCAAATATTAAAATCTGTGATGAACAGCTTTTACCTAAAGATGGCGTTTATTGCTGCATATGTAAATATCTTGATATAACTTCTGCTGCTGTTTTAAATATTGGCAAGAATCCTACCTTTAATGCAGAGAAAAGAACAGTTGAGGTTCATATACTCGATTATGATGGCGAGCTTTACGGCAAGAAGATTGATGTTGATATTTATAAACGCATACGCGGTGAGATAAAATTTGATACTATTGACGAACTATCAAAGCAGATAATGCTTGACAGAGAGTATGTTATATCTTGGAGGGACGGTAAATAATGTATATAGTAGCTGGTCTTGGTAATCCTGGACGGGAATATGATATGACAAGGCATAACATTGGTTTTCATTTCATAGACTATTTTGCAGATAAGCATAGTGTTAAGGTGACCAAACTCAAATTTAAAGGACTTTTCGGCGAAACATTTATTGGCGGTGAAAAGGTGCTTTTGATAAAACCTCAGACATATATGAACCTGTCTGGAAACTGTGTCGGGGATTTTTGTGATTTTTATAAAATTCCGCCCGAAAATGTTATTATCATAAATGATGATGTAAGCCTTAATTGCGGAAATATCAGAATAAGACCGAAAGGCTCTGCCGGCGGACATAATGGTCTTAAATCAATTATTTACAGATTATGTTCTGATGAATTTTTCAGAATAAAAATTGGTGTGGGTGCAAAGGCAGATGGTGCAGATCTTGCAGATCACGTGCTTGGCAGGTTTTCTAAAAGTGAAATTCAAGTACTTGAGGATTCTATAACAAGAGCGGCAAAAGCTTGCGAGCTTATTATATCGGGAAAACCTAACGATGCTATGAACTTATTTAATTCAAAAAACAAATAGGTGAATTTATATGAATTTGCTTAACATTTTAGACGGTTATAAGCCGTATGAACAGTTAAAAAAGGAAATTTCAAAGACTAATGGAGCTGTGTCAGTTTCCGGTATCTCCGAGGCCGCACAGGTTCAACTCATTGGCGCACTGTCTCATAAGAGAGGTGCGCTTGTTGTCGTGTACAGCGAAAATGAAGCACGTGCAATGGTAAGAGAGCTTGAGCTTTATACAGATAAAGCGGTACTGTTTCCTGATAAAGAATACGTATTTCATAACATTGATGTGAGAAATCACGAAAGGGAACTGCAAAGGCTTTTTGCACTTGATCGTATAAAAGACGGTGCAGTTGTTGTAGCATCAGTTGCTGCTTGTCTATCTTATACTATTTCTAAGGATAGATTCGATAAGCTTGCCTTTGATGTGTCTGTTGGCGAGTGCTATGATATTGAGTCACTAACAAAAAATCTTGTTACAATGGGATATAAAAGATGTGATATGACTGAGGTTCAGGGGCAGTTTTCTGTTCGTGGAGGTATTCTGGATATCTTTTCGCCTAATAATGAAGAGCCTGTCAGAATTGAGTTCTTTGATAACGAGATTGACTCTGTTCGTTTTTTTGATCCTGTTGACCAGAGGTCTAAACTAAACGTAGACAAATGTCGTATAATACCGGTATCTGAGCTGTGCCTTACAGAAGAAGAGAATAATAAGCTTTCAGATTATATTGATAAAGCTATAAGAAGAAAAAGCACATCAGAAGAATTATTACAAGTATTGGAACACGAACAAGAATTGCATTCTGAGGATGAAAGATTTCCTGCTATTGACAAATATATTGGATACCTCTTTGAAAATATACCGTGCATATGTGATCATCTTGAAAAGGACACTCTTGTATTTGTTGCTGAGCCTAAACGTCTTAATGAAAGAGCTAAGACGCTTGAATGGGAAGAAGGGGAAAGAATATCTGAACTTTTGGGTAAGGTTATGATACCCAAAACGCCACTTCCGTGGATTGCATACAGAGCTTTTTGTGAAATGCTATCATCGCATAATAGAATATCACTAAATTTGCTGGCTCACACATCACTTGATTTCAAATATACGTTGATAGTTGATTTTGTAACCAAGAGTACTGTTTCCCTGCATGGTAAAATAGAGTATCTTTATGATGATTTGACCGGGTGGAAAAAAGCAGGTGCTACTGTTGTAATACTTACTGCAAGCGGTTCGAAGGGAAAAAATCTTGCCGGTACGCTTAATGAAAAGGGCTTTTTGGCAACATACCTCGAAGACGGTGCTGAATTTAATAAAGGCGAAATAACTGTTATTAAAGGCAATAGCAAGAAGGGGTTTGAATATCCTGAGCTTTCTTTTGTTCTTATTTCTGAACAAGATATTTTTGCCGCAGAAAAAAGCAGAAGAGCCAAAAAGATTGATAAAGCAAGAAGAATCAAAGCATATACCGATATAAATGTAGGAGATTATGTTGTCCATCGAGCGCATGGTATCGGTGAATACTGTGGCATTAAGAAGATGGAGGTTGGCGGTGTAACAAAGGACTATTTTCATATTAAATATCATGGTACTGATACTTTATACGTACCAGTTGACCAGATGGATATGCTTTATAAATATGTCGGCAGTGGCGAAAAGACGATTAAGCTTAATAAGCTTGGCGGCAGTGAATGGAACAAGGCAAAACAAAGAGTTAAAACTGCAACTGCAGATATGGCGAAGCAGCTTGTTGAATTGTATGCGGAAAGAGAACATACAAAAGGCTTTGCATTTTCCGGAGATACTCCGTGGCAGAGAGATTTTGAGGATACATTTGCCTTTTCTGAAACTCCTGACCAATTAAGATCAATTGAAGAAGTTAAGGCTGATATGGAAAATGACAGACCGATGGACAGACTGCTTTGCGGTGATGTCGGATACGGAAAAACAGAGATAGCGCTTCGTGCGGCATTTAAGGCTGCAACCGATTCGAAACAGGTAATATACCTTTGTCCTACAACTATTCTGGCGATGCAGCATTTTGAAACCTTCAGAAAAAGAATGGCTGATTTTCCTATCACAATAGAAATGTTATCACGTTTCCGCACAGAAAAGGAACAGAAGAATATTATAAAAAAGGTTAAAACAGGTGAGATAGATATTATTATCGGCACACACAGATTATTGCAGAAAGATATTGAATTTAAAGACGCAGGACTGCTGATTATAGATGAAGAACAGAGGTTTGGTGTTGCGGATAAGGAACGGATTAAGGAACTTAAGAAGAACATTGATGTTCTTTCTATGACAGCCACACCGATACCAAGAACTTTGCATATGGCAATGCTGTCGGTTCGTGATATGAGCCTTCTTGAGACGCCGCCTGAAAACAGATATCCAGTTGAAACGTATGTAATGGAGCATAATCCGATTGTTCTTGCTGATGCAATGAAAAAGGAGATTGCAAGAGGAGGACAGGTGTTCTATTTATATAACAGAATACAAGGTATATTTACTGTCGCTGAGAATATCAGAAAGCTTATTCCGGATGCAAGAGTTGCAGTGGCTCACGGAAGAATGAAGGAAGATGAGCTTGAGGATATTATGTACAGTATGGTAAACGGTGATACCGATATTCTTGTATGTACTACCATTATCGAAACAGGACTTGATATCCCCAACGCTAACACAATTATCATAGAAAACGCAGACAGAATGGGATTATCGCAGCTTTATCAGCTTAGAGGAAGAGTTGGTCGCTCGACAAGAAGTGCATATGCGTATATGACCTATAAGCGTGATAAGGTGCTTTCAGAAACGGCACAAAAGCGTCTTAGTGCTATAAGAGAGTTTATTGAGTTTGGCTCAGGCTTCAAAATAGCAATGCGTGATTTGGAAATACGAGGTGCAGGCAATATTTTGGGAGCACAGCAACACGGGCATATGGATTCTGTTGGCTATGATATGTACTGCAGACTTCTTTCTGAAAGTGTCAGAGAGGTAAAGGGCGAAAAGATACAAGGAGATGCTGAGGTATTGATTGATATTTCTGTTGATGCATATATTCCTGAAAAGTATATTAAAAATCAGAATCAACGTATTGACGCCTACAAACAAATTGCTGCAATTGCTTCTGATGAAGATTCTGCAGAAGTAATTGATGAAATTATTGACAGATTTGGTGATGTGCCAAAAGCGGTAATGAATCTTATAAAGATTTCTGAAATCAAGACTGTAGCATCTGAGTGCGGTGTAGTTGAAATAAGCGAGAAACAGGGAGGACGTTTTGTATTCACCTTTAACGAGGGAGCGCTTGAACCAGAAACGGTAATAGCACTTATCGGTAAGTTCCCTATGAATATTAAGGTAGGAACATCGCAAATACCTCAGATAACTTACTTTGAAAAGGAGCCAAAGAGTAAGCTTAACAATGTTAAATTTGTGTTACAGACTATTTTATCATTGAAGAACGAAGGTAAATAGGTTATAATTATAATATAAATCTGCAATACAGGAGAATACAGATATGAAAAAGATATTAGTAATTTTATCAGTTGTTCTCGCACTATCCTCTTGCGGTCTGGATTATGTTGCAACAGCAGGTAATGAAAAGATTACAAAGGGAGAGTTTGAGTTTTACTTAAATAGCATAAAATCTCAAATGAGCGGAACGGAACTTGCAACGGATGAGGATTGGCAAACTCAGGAAATTGAGGGTATGAAAGCGATTGACGTCGCCAAAGAACGTGCCTTGGAGCTTGCTGCTGAAAATATCGCTTATATCGAAATAGCTGACTTTCTTGACATTGATTTGACCGATGCAGAAGAAGCAAATGCCGATAGATTAGAGCAAAATTTCATAATGCAATATGGCGGTAAAAACAATTATAACACTGTTTTAACACAGCTTGGTATAGATGATGATTTTATCGAAATGTTATGCGAATCACAAATATATTCTGAAAAACTTGCGGAGCTGGCAGTAAAACAATCGCCAATTACAGAAAGTGACAGAGATGCTGCATTTAGTAAGGTGTCCGAGGAGTATTATAATGCGAAGCATATTCTTTTTGCCACGGTTGATACTTCAACAAGACTTCCGCTTTCTGAAGAAGTGAAGCTTAAGAAAAAAGCCCTTGCAGAAGCAACATATCAAAGAATTTTATCCGGCGAAGATTATGATATGCTGATGAACGAGCTTTCGGAGGATCCGGGACTTCAGACGAATCCGAATGGCTATGTTTTTGCAAGCGGAGAAATGGTACCTGAATTTGAGCAAGGTACTGCATCTCTTGAATATAACGGTGTAACTTTGGTTGAAAGCAGTCTTGGTTTTCATATAATAAAACGTTTGCCGATTAATAGAGAAGATGTTTCTGATAGGATTGAAAGTGTTGCAGCACGCGAGAAGCTTGATGCTGCTATGAATGAGTGGAAGCTTCAAGCACGATTTAATGTTGTAAAGAACGAAGATCTTTTCCGCAGCATTTCTTAAAACTAAGCAGGGGGTGGTTGTATGAAGTTAATAAGGATAATGATATATACATTATCGTTTCTTCTTTTGATGTCTGTTGCTTATGCAGAGGTTTCTGTATTTGTTGATGAAAGAGAAGTGGTATTTGACGACCAGCCGCCTGTTGTAGTCGATAATCGTACTTTTGTGCCATTGCGAAAAATATTTGAAGAGCTTGGTGCAAGTGTGGACTGGATTCCTGAAACAAACACTGTATATGCTTCAAAGAGGTTTTCTTCGTTGATGCTTACACTGGGAGAAGATAAGTATTATATTAATGGTGAGGAAAAGAAACTTGAAACACCGGCATTTTCCTTAAATAACAGAACACTTATACCTGTACGTGCGGTAAGTGAGGCTCTTGGCGCGGATGTTTTATGGAACAAGGATGAAAATAAGGTTCTGATAACACTTCCACAGGGAGAACGTATAATTAAGGATTGCTATATAAATGGTGCAGAAACTGCTGATGACGGGACGGTTGTAATGACGTATCGTGCTGCATATCCTGAAATTTTATCAGACGACAGTGTTTGTGTTGCGTTCAATGAGTTTATCAGAGGCGACGCGGATGATGCATGCCAGAGAGGAGTAATGGAGTGTCTTCCTGCTGCAAAAGATGCGTATATTAATTCTGTTTCGTCAGGAACTGAGTTTGTACCTTATATGGCAGAACATACTTTTGATATTACTTATAATGACTATAACCTCATATCTATTATTTGTTCTGACTGTAATTTTTCAGGAGGATTTCATCCAAACTACTCAATGTATTCTATGACATATAACCTTGAAACTGGAAAAATGGTGGAAATTACGGATATATTACCGAATAATGAGAATGTTATTCGCCAGGATGTATATAATCTCTTTGTAGAGAGTATAAATGATACCCCTGAGTCTTTCTACGAAGATTCTGTTGAGTGTCTTGATGAGGCTCTCAATCAGCTGAAATGGTTCTTGGCTGATGATGGTGTACATTTTTATCTTAATCCGTATGAGATTGCACCGTATGCAATGGGAGTTATCGATGTTGTTGTACCGTTAGAACAGTTAAAGCTGTACAAATGAGGTGGTATTTATGAAAATTTTAGTAGTAGTAGATATGCAGAATGATTTTATATCAGGAAGTCTAGGAAGTAAGGATGCTGAAAATATTGTTTCAAAAGTTTTCGATAAGATCAGAAATTTTAATGGAAGAGTTATTTTTACCAGAGATACACATAATGCGGACTATATAAACT